>CATLOT010000013.1 GCA_950054155.1 uncultured Bacteriovoracaceae bacterium | reverse complement strand
CTATCATTGAGAATACAGGTGACTTGCTCATAAGTCTGGCTCACAGCTTTATGCACTCCAGGAATATTGATCTTTGATAGGTTCACTCCCATTTCTAAAGCCTGGTCGCCAATATTAGCGGTGCTTTCCTGTCCAAGTTGTCCTTTTTCACCAAGACCCCAGCACTTTGCTTTTTCATTTTCAGCAATCGCACAACTTGTTCGATACCCCGCACTGACAAAATCCAGGGGTAATCCTCCAAGCTCGACTTTCGTAAGCGAGCTCATTTGCTCCCCAAGATTTCCAATATGACTGGAGTTTTCCTGACCAAGTTGGCCATGAGTGTTTTCACCCCAGCAGCGTACATCATCAGTTTCCTGATTAATACAAATATGGGTATCACCAACAGAGATTCCTTTGAATGATTTTGAACCCAAGGGAAGCGCCGTTAAGTCCTTTGGTAAATTAGCTGGGTTATGGCCTCTCATAGAGGTGTCACCAAGGCCAAGTTGGCCTCTATTATTATAGCCCCAGCACTTAAGCTCTGGTCCTACAAGTAAGGCGCAGGTCGTGTTGCCACCGGCATATACCCCTCGAACTGAGTTCGCTGGAAAATCAACGAAGGGAAGATTGTCACCCATGTCTCCAGTAATTGCACCCCTCCCTGTTAAGGAGCCTATACCTAATTGACCATTACCATTAGCACCCCAACATTTAATCTCGTTTCCTGTTGTCAGGATACAATTATGATCTTTACCAGCAGTGATATCCTTTGCCTTGATTCCTGAACCTAAGTCGACGAGGGGAATATTTCCTCCGAGGGTGCCTGGATTTGCTTCAAAGGCAGTCGTGTTTTCAAGACCAAGTTGACCAAAACTATTGTTGCCCCAGCATTTCACCTTTCCAAGTTCAAAGAGAGCACACTTATGATTATCTCCGGCTACAATCTTTAAAATTCTCCCAACTTTTGCACTGAGGGAAATTTGTGAAGCTTCAAAATTACCATCAAAATCTTTTTGATAATTAAGGGTGATATTCTCGATGGCCTTTTCAACTTCAAGACCTTTTGTCTCGATGGTAATTGTACAGCTGGCACTACCCGCTAAGGTTGCTCCACAGCTATTTGATTTAATAGAGTATGGCGCGGCAAGAGTGAGGACACTAATATTGCTTGCCGTATACTCACCGTTATTTGTCACGGTTAAGGCCTGATCCGGAATGGCGCCAACGCGATGCCATTTACCTTGATGGTATAGAACAAGATCACCGATAGCAAAGTCAATGTCGCCATTACCAAAGTCAACTGTTCCTGCACCAGAGTTTGTATAGTATTGACCATCACTTCCTGAACCATCAGTGAGGGTTGGTGTGTTGGAGCTGGCATCCCATGCCCCTAAATTACTATTAGGACTTGTCGGGTAAGCAGGCACAACTCCAAGATAAAGATTACTACCAGCGTTTATCGTGAGTTGGGCCGGAGTGAGAATAGTTCCAGTCAAAGATCGAATACTTGAAGTGGTTGTGACTCCATTATCATAATCAAGCGTGATTGAGCTTGAGTAGGCTGCAGCCGAAGCTGTGTCAAAACTCACATTTAGGGTACAGCTGCTACCTGCTGCGAGGCTAGAGGAACAGGTGCCCCCAGTTCCTGGGAAACTTCCTCCTGTAAAAGAAAAGGCTGTGCTAAGGCCGGATTCACTAATTGATGTAGCAGCGACCTCTCCTGTGTTGGTTACCGTAAAGGATTGGGTTCGATCATTATCAGAAAGTCGCAAAGGTTCCAAAATTATAGGGGTCTGCTTCGCTTATGGTTAGGTTAGCCGGTAATAAACCCTGTCCTGTTAAGGTTGTAGTGGTGGTTTGAGTCGAAAGGCCATTATGGTAATTAATGTCAAGAGTGTCAGTATAAAGTGAATTCGTAGTCGGAGCGAAGGTTACTGTATAGGTACAGCTGGCTCCAGGAGCGAGTATTGCTGTACAGGTTGTTGAACCGCTAAAGTCTGCGTTACTAAAAGTAGCACTAAAGGCGGTCGCTTGGGTTCCCCCCGTATTTGTATAGGTTAGGTTGGCATCAATACTGTTTCCGATAATAATATTTCCATAGGAAACACTAGGGAAGTTCACTTCTATATTAGCAGGTGTATTCACCTCCAGATTCAGAAGGTAGGGATGACTTTCTCCGTTAGCGTTGTGAGCAATAATTCTGTGGTCACGATTAGGTGCCTGATTTGTGGGAGAGCCACTAAGGGAGCCAGTCGCTGGATTAAAACTGATTCCTGCTGGGGGCGCTGGCGTAATACTAAAGTAAGTGGCCGGGGGACCTGAAGTCGTTGGGTTATTGGGGGAGAGTGTTTCTCCTACGATATGAACAGCAGGCGATTCTGTGTAGGCTGTGATACTGGGGACAGGTCCATCAACAACCATAGAGATCGTTGTGGAGTCTGAGCCTTCGGGACCAGTGGCCGTAATGGTATAGGTTGTGCTCGCGGAGGTGACCGTTGGCGTGCCTGAAATTTCCCCGGTTGTTGTATTTAATGTAATTCCTACTGGAAGAGCTGGGGCAATAGTGAAGGCCGTGACCTCACCACCTTGGTTGATGGGAAAATTACTAATAAGAAATTTTCCCTGATTAAGAATCATGGAATTGACATCATACCCTGCTAAAAGAGGGGGGACTTTGGGAAGTCTCACAAAGAGCTGAGTTTTTGTCCCGGAGGGATAAAGTAGGGGAGTGCCTAAGGAAGCCCCATTAATTAGGCCATTTTCAAAATCTAAGAGACGAATACCACCTGTGCAATCAGCTCCACTATAAGCGCGAATACGCGTTTTGATATAACCAGCGCCACTGCGACTCACGGGAATAGTAAGGTTAGAGCTTATAGTCGAGTCCGTCGTGCCAGAGTCACTATAGCAAGTACTGGCGAGTCTTGAAGAGGTAACCGTACCATTGCGATAACTTGGAAGGACCACTTGAAAAGAGCGAACACCGCCTTTTTGAGCCCCATCACAATTATCGCCTGCTGATTTGCCGCTATTATCATCACAACCAATGAGCTCTAGATTTTTAAAGCTGTTACCATTTCTAAAGGCGGCTGGACTAAAGAGAATATTAGTGCAGTTTTCAGGTCTTACGACAACATCAATAAGGGTATCAACCCCTTGAACCGTAACATTAGAAAGTCCGCACTCGACTGAGCCTGTGAGGGGGTTACTCCCATTCCAGCCAATCGCCGCGATATTCCACTCACCCTCATCAAGTTCAATACTCTCACTGGTATCTCCACCGGCAACGACTAAAGAGAAGTTTTGTCCTTCTGGACCCTTTCCATAAATAACAGCGCCTCCAGAAAAGCCACCTCCACCGAGAAAGCCCGCATTGATGACAATAGAGGTTGCCGACTTCTCAGACTTTGGAGAACAGGCGGCAAAGATAAATAGGGCCAGGAGGCAGGGGAGAATACTTTTCATTTTACTCACTGTTTATCGGTAGTTTTTATTTTATCCTGTAGTTTTGAGGTCAACTTTTTTATCTTGTAAGTCCTTATAAATTTTAGGCTTTGTGATTTGCTTCCTTTTTGGAAATGACCTAAAAAGTGTGCAATTTTCCATAAGACGAAGGGTGGGCTTTACGATACGATTAGTGGATATGGCAGCAAGACTATTACTTATCTTCTTAGTGACCTTCTTAGGTTTCACCCCAAGTTTTGGTGAAAGTTTAAGGCCTTATCACCTTGAGATGGCGAGGCTCTTACGCCTTCAAGAATCACGCCTAAGCATTAGTCAATCGGCAGCACAGTTACGTCCTGGCCAGTCTGATTACGGCACGCCTCGGGTTGATTACCTCCTTGATAAAATCCGCAGTGATAGCTTTAGAAAACTTCAAAAATACCTCGATGAAAGACCAATTCCCTATGTCCTTGACCCTAATGGGAGAAGGCTTATTAGTGATCGGCACCATATGTTTTTGGGCTTTCTTAAGGGTCAGTCTATTCTCAAAACTCGTTTTCCAGGAAAGCATTTAAAAATAAGCTATTCCCTGGGGGAGGATTTTACAGGACGCGACCTTCGTGAGTTTCAACGCTTCCTTGAAGAAAATAATCTCGTCTTTTTAAGAAGTAGTGGACAACAAATTGGTTGGAGTGAGCTCCCCTCTCACTTTGATCAAATGAAGCAGGATTACTTTCGAGGAATGGCCTGGGTCTTAAAAAAGGCAGAGGTCATGGATGATACAGGTATTGCCTTTGCTGAGTTTCAATGGGCGGATCGCTTAAGAGAGAGTTTTCCAGAGTTAAAGACTGAGTGGAGTTGGGCAAGTATTGAGGCTGCGGTTAAATTTATTCAAGATCATCCTGATGACTTTCGCTCTCTTGCGGGCTTTAAAGAAGAGGCCGTTAGCATTGAGGTCGCGAGAAAGAATCTTAAAAAGTATGCCCGTATTTTAGGGTGGAATGAGAAGAAGGTTTTAACCTTAGGAGAGGCCATCTCAATGACGGTCCCTGGTCAGGTTAATTATGGTGTTCCCCGTATCAAGTATCTTCTTAAAAAGTTTGAAAATGATGATTTTCAAAGCATTCAACATTATTTGAGTAAGAGGCCTCTTCCCTATGTGGTGACTCCAAAGGGCAAGCGAATGATTAGTGATCGTCACCACCTCTTTATCGCTCTCTCTCAGGCACAAGAGATCTTTAAAAGACGCTTTCCTGATCAAGAGCTTAAGATTAGCTACAAGTTTTTAAAGTCCTTTGAAGGTAAGAAAACAAAGAAGTTCAGAAAGTGGCTTGAAGAAAATAAATTGATTCACCTTGAGAGTCAGGGAAGATCTGTTTCTTGGGATCAGCTTCCCACTTCCTTTTTGGCGATGAGTGAGGACTACTACCGAGGAGTCGCGTGGATTCTCAAAAAGGCGGGTGTCTTTGATGAGACGGATATTGCTTTTGTTGAGTTTCAATGGGCTAAACTCCTAAGAGAAAAGCTTTCCTCCACACAGGAAATCTATGAATGGGAGAAGATCGAACAAATAATCAGCTTTATAAAAGAGAATCCTTCCGACTTTAAGGTTCTTCCGGGCTTTAAAGAGGATATGCCAAGCTTAGAAGAGGCCTGGCAAAACTTTAAAAAATACGCTAATTAGGAAGGGCACAGTCCTTTTCTGTAACTTCAGGCGCAAGCTTGATAATATCAAAACTCTCACCATTAGGTCTGAAGTGACCAAGCTCTGTAATAATCTCATGAACACATTTCATACCCGTTAAAGGGAGATTGGTCTTCTTTAAGAGTTTCGCTTCACCCGTCTTTGTAAAGTGAGACATCATAATAACAACATTCTTGGCACCATTAACAAGGTCCATGGCGCCCCCCATTCCTGTTACTTTTTTTCCAGGGATCATCCAGTTGGCAAGATTTCCCTCCGCATCGACTTCCATGGCCCCCAGGACACAGTAATCAATATGCCCGCCGCGAATCATGCCAAAACTTAAGGCGGAATCAAAGAAGCTGGCACCGGCCTTGATGGTAATAGTTTGTTTTCCAGCATTGATAAGGGTGGGGCTGACTTCCTCTTCTTTGGGTTTTCCACTCACGCCAAGAACACCATTTTCAGAATGGATCATGATACCGTCTTCTTCTTTAATAAAGGATGCGACCATACTGGGAAGGCCAATCCCTAAATTGACGCTGACATTCTTTGGAAAAAGTTCCGCCACTCTCTGGGCCATTTCCTCTTTAGTCCAACTCATCTCTGCTCCATTCTCTACTGGGTTACCCTAAATTCAATATCATTCTTATAATGGACACCTTGGTAGATCCTTTGCACAAAGAGTCCTGGGAGGTGAATATCCTCTGCAGGGATATCCCCAAGTTCAACGAGTTCTTCGACTTCAACGATAGTGGTCTTTGCGGCCATGGCCATAAGGGGGGAGAAATTTCTTGCCGTTTCCTTAAACCAAAGGTTGCCGTAACGGTCACCTTTTTGGGCCTTAATAATGGCAAAGTCCGCATGAAGGGCACTCTCTAAAATACAAGGAACATCAAAGTTCTTAGTTTCCTTTCCCTCGGCTACGAGAGTGCCGTAACCTGTTGGCGTATAAAAGGCGCGCACACCCATACCGGCGGCCCTAATTCTCTCACTAAAAGTGCCCTGGGGAACGAGTTCCACTTCGACACTTTTAGCGAGCATTTGTTCTTCAAGGTCGGGATTACCACCTACATAACTACATATTGCTTTGGCGATCATTTTTTCCTTTAGAAGAGCGACGAGACCACGACCACTATTGCCAATATTATTGCTAATGACCGTAAGGTTTTTAATGGGAAGTTTCGCGATGGCCTCAATACTATTTTCCGGTATTCCACAAAGGCCAAAGCCTCCTGACATGAGAGTGGCCTTATCGTGGATATCTTGGGTCGCCTCAGTGGCATTCTTATAGACTTTGCTCATAATAATTCTTCTATGGTCAATAGACCGTTTTCAAGGTGTTTCTTAGGGAGAGTGAGGGGAGGCGCCATGATAAGAGTTCCCTTTTGAATGGCACCGAAGACACCTTTTTGAAAGAGGTCTTTAAGTTCAAAGGGGACATTTTCAACGGCCATAAGTGAGCCCTTGAGGCGTGTTGTGTAGCCAAGAAGAGAGAGCTTTTGACTCCACTTAACCAGGGTTTCTTCGTTACTCTCTTTCTTTTTGATAAAGGGTTCTTGGGTCGTAAGTTCTAGGATAGCCTTTGTCGCCGCTAGCCCTAGGGGGTGAGCGTAATTGGTGAGACCACAAGCGAGAACATTCTTATCATAATACTTAGCGCACTTTTTTGAAACAAGGACGGCACCAAAGGGAATGTAGCCACCACTAATCCCCTTGGCCATGACGATGAAGTCGGGTTTCAAGAAAGGGTAGTGTTCAAAACCAAAGAAAGGACCTGTACGATGGGCTGCACAGACCACCTCATCAAGAATGAGAAGGATATTATTTTGACGACAAAAGGTAGAGATAGTCTTCATCCACTTTTGCGAGGGAATGAAAACACCATTACCCCCGGTAATGGTTTCAAGACAAATGGCCGCAATATCATTAATCGCTTTAGAGTCTTTGAGTTTTGCGAGGTATTTCTGAAGTTTAATCGCCTCGGGGTCGCCATGATGTTCAGGTAAGCGCATCGTCCATTGGCGCGGAAGAAGGTGAGGATCATTTCTCCAGTCGCCTGTAATACTTAAGGCGCCCATGGTTGCCCCATGATAGCTATTTTTAAGCGCGAGAATTTTCTTCTTACCTGTGATTTGCCTTGCCATCTTGAGGGCATTTTCTATCCCTTCGGCGCCACTAAGGGTGTAGAAGGCCTTATATTGTTGCGAAGGAGTTCGTTTAATGAGCTCTTCGGATACAGCTTCCTTGAGTTTGAAGTTGTGTTTAGGAGAGGCCATAGAAAAGGCATTCATCTGCTCTTTAATGGCCTTTAAAATAAATTTATTCTTAAGACCAAAGTGGGTCTGATAACTAATACTTGAAAGATTGAGCCAGCGTTGGTCGCCACTTACAAAGTAGTGATCTTCGCAGTGATCAAGATCAAGACTTAGGGCTTTATCTTGTTTGGTCCAAGTAAAGAAGGTGTTCAAACTTTGTAGCTCCTGACCTTGTAGTTGTCATCATACATGCGGCACCCGCGCCACAGGGTGAATTCCCGCTCCTGGTAATCATAGAGAGCCCCTCCACAAGTAATAGAAGGGTCAGTGGCGCCTGATTGAAAGTGGCCGCATAGACTTTTAGGATACCCTTCATGATCATGAAGAAGTTCAAAAACATCTTGAGCACTTTTTAGTGAGTCTTTCTTCTTTTCAATAAGAGCAAATCTCTCGTTACTCGTGGAATTTTGAGAAAGAGTTTCTTCAACTGAGCGTAGCTCTGAAGTGAGGCAATGATTGGTGTGGTAAATGACACTTTTTTCTGTCAAAGAAGAGGCCTTGGCTATTTTTGTAGGGCTCGCTTCCCAGTGCTCCGCCGTGTTTTGATCACTTAAGAGATAGTTGTGGCCACTCGTAAAGGGCGTGGCCTTCATAAGCTCACGGGCTTCATTAAGAGACTTTCTTTTCAGGATGGATCTCACAAATGCCGACCAGATGACTCCTGCGCGCGCATCTTTAGTGTTGATATTATTCACACCAATAAAGAGACCCTGAGAGTTTACACCCATCATCCCTAGACAGCCGACTAAAGAAAAGAGGATGGTGCCATTAGGAAGCTCAAGGGAGCAAATATAGTTTTTGGCACTAGAGTGCATATCCCATGTTTGAGCGCTCACCATTGATGAATCAAAGAAAGAGAGGCTGGTGCAACCCTCATCAGGTAAGTTGATATCTCTAAAATCAGTGTAGTTATTAAGGATAATCAGATCCTCAACACTACAATTTGCGCCCATTGAGATCCCTTCAAGCTCTGTCGCGAGATCTTTGCTGTAATCACGAGTGATTTCAAATTGCTCACGCGCAAGTCTTGTAATCTCCTCTCTTAAATGGGGGCTTTTCTTAATCATGAGATCGCGACGAATACTTGCGAGTTCATGAATACCCTCTTTAAATTCTTCACCGTGAGATTCCCCCCACTGCTTGGGGGTTAGACCTTCTTGGTACTTAATGTGGGGAAAGCCTTGATCATTCACAGTAGGCCTTCATATTAGAAAATGTTGCATCCACCACATAACCCTCAGGTGTCTCTTGAAGTTTGTCTTTGAGCTCTTGAGAAAGATTACCCGTGATAAGACCTTTCCCTTTTCTTATATTGTGAGAGACTCCAGAAAACTTACTGACTTGTGAGATGATCTTGTCATTGAACTTCTCTTTAAGAGAGATGAATTCTTCTTTGTGCTCAAGAATTTGATTCATTCCCTTATGGTAACTTGCAAAGGCGTGCTCATCACCATCCCATGTTGAAATCATCATAAGAGGTTTGGCCACAAAGTGCTCTTCCTTGAGTCCGACAATAGCTGCCTGACCACCGAGAAAGGCCATGGTCGCATCTGGCGTAATAAGAGAACTCACAAAGTAGGCGTCGTCATGGTGAGAGTAAGCCTGTGAAGCGGTCTCATTAAAGACGAGGGCGATGGAGTACTTTTCACAAAGCGCCTTAATCTCTGTGAGAAGGTCGTCTTCGATGCGCTCATAAGTGAGTTGGCATAAAGGCTCTAACCACAGAGAGCTCACTTGATCATTCTTAAAGAGCACTTCCATTGCCGAAAGAACCGACTTCTTATTTTCTTTCGTGGGATGGGGAAGTTTCTCAACGGGAAAGTAAGGGCTATCTTCACCATGAGAAATGGAGCGACTAAGAAAGCTTCCCTGGCCAAAGTAATGGCCTTCAAAAGTAAGGAAGGCCTTCTTATTATCAAAGCGCTCTTTATTATTGTACATGAACGACTTAAAGATCTTATCAACACACTCACTTTGACCTGAGGCCGTGTAGCCGTGGCGAATAGCGCTTGGGAGTTGAGAGAGAATCGCTTTAACATGAGAGAGAAAGGTTTCACTCACAAAGTTAGAGAGGCAAACTTTGTTGGTGAGGTAGGGGAGCTGGGCCTTCATGAAGGCGCTATCAATATCACTATTGGCGATGAGGCCATTGATACGATTTCCTAGTTCAGCCGTCCCTTTTTCCCATGAAAGGGGGCAGTCGTAATAGAGGACATCACGATACTCTTCAAAGTCTGGATAATCTTCTCTTAGGAAGAACTGCTCGAAAGAGCCAAGACTTAAGTTAATATTAAGCATCGCAGCCGCTAGCTTGTCGCGATTTCTACCTTTGATAAAATCGTAACCGCGATTAACGGCAATGCTTGTTAGGGCATACTTAAGAAGACGGCCCATTCCAAAGGATTGAAGTTCTTTGGTGACCGTAGTGTCGATCATATAGAGGGCTTTGGGGTTAGTGAAGTCGGGGTCCTGGCGAATACCGCGCTCGAGGGGGTGATCCTTTAAGCTAGAAGCAAAGGCAATGGCCTCAAGTTTACCCTCAATGAGAATTCCAAGGTTGATTCCAAAATCTGAGTGGGCGCATTTTTCAAAGCGCTCAATACTTGTTTGGCGAGTGGGTTCGTAGACTTCTTTTTGAATACGATCAACATTTTCTTTATAGGTGGCGAAATTCTCTTTCGTGATAGCAATGAGGTCAATCTTATCTTTGAGCTCCTGGCTAACAGCTTCTTTAAGAGCGCTCTTCCACGTAGAGATAAGTTCTTCTTCACTTGAACTCTTGTGATCTTTTTCCTTAAGGCGTTGTTCAAGAAGAATATGTTGCCAGCGGGTAATATTATCAAGGTTACGCGCTTTGGTCTTCGCCTTGCCATTAAAGTCAAACGAAGCGCCTTTATAGATTTCTTCAGAAATAGCATTGAGGCGTTCAAAGAGAAAATCGATGTCCTCAAATGTATAGCTTGTATTAAGGCGAAAGCGTAGAGTCTTAGCCCCTGCAGGATAGTAAAGGAGACCGTGATTAAAGCGCTTTGAAATATAAGTCATCACATTTTCGGCGCTATCAACTTCAAAGGCAAAACTAAGTCCGAGAACGCGTGGGCGACTAAGGTGTTCACTAAAAGAGCTTAAGAGGGAATCGAGCTTCTTTGCCACATACTCTTCTATGGCGATGATTTTATCGCGCGACTGATCAAGGGCAAGACCATGATAGTATCCTCTAATGGCACTTGCGACTTGAAATTGTTCTCTCTTTTCTAGAGTGGTTCTTTGAAGATCTCGTGGGCTTAAAACCATTCCGACTTGGGCCTTCTTGGCACAGATCAGGTAATCAGGCACGAGGCTACGGCCTTTACTATCTTCAAGTTTAAAGTGACGGTGCCAAAAGAATTCGCGACCAAGGTGAAACCCCGTTTGCACCTCATCGTAAATGACACTTACGCCAAATGAACGCGCCATTAAGAGAAGGGCCGTGTGAAAGCGGTCACTAGCGTAGCGGTCCCCACCCTCACATTGCATGGGTTCGATGATGACAGCAAAGATATCGCCTTTAAGAAGTTTTTCACGCATTTGCATAAGGCAATCAACTTCACTCTTTAAAACAGCGTCGCCACTTTCGCTCCACTCTTTTAAAGGCGCAAACTCTTTAAGGGGGGCCTGATCCCATAGGGACTTCCATTCTTTTGGGCATTCCTTATTAATGTCGGCGCCACTCAGTTCAGGGTAGTCATTAAAGAGGGTTTCATAACCTGTTCTTTGAAAGGGCTCACGCTTAGTTTTATTCCAAGTAGAAAAAAGGCTGATCAGCATGCGGCCATGAAAAGAGCCTTCAAAAGCAAGAACCTTCGTCGCCTCTTTATTTTGGCGTCTTCTATAGGCATAACCAAGAGCAATCTCATTACTTTCAGCGCCACTATTACAGAGGGTTAAATCAAGCTTAGACCACCCCGTTTTGCGCATTAAGAAGCTATGAAGAGCGTCTTTGATTTTTAAAAATTGAGGATTGTGAGGATTATTAGTCCAACTCGCCAGGTGATGGGCCACTCCCATAAAAACACTGGGACTAAAGCCAAGGCCAAGGGTCGCAATTTGGCTGGCGGCATCCATGAGGTAGTGGGTCTCGCCACTTTGTGACTCAATACCCATGTAAGGACCGGCATTATGATCCAGCTCTGTGAGGTAGGCCTTCTTCTCTGCTGGGATAAGATTATCTTCATAATACTGAGTCAGCTTCTCTTTTGCATAAGCTTCATCTTGTTGATTGATTAGGGTGATTTCCATGGGGCCTCTCTTTAAATATAAAATTTTAAAATAAGTTAATTAGGAGTTCTGTGTTGCTTCTCTTATCTTTGTCTGTAAAAAGTCCTGATAGCTTAGTCCCGTATTTTCTAGCATCATAGGAAACATCGAAATGGGGGTATGACCAGGAAAGGTATTTATCTCATTGAGAAAAATCTCTCCCTCTTGGGTGAGAAAGAAATCCACTCGAGCCAGATCTTTGAGCTGAAGAAGGGTAAAGGCATCTCGAGCAAAGGCCTGAATCCTTTGACCAACTTCTTCGCTGATATCAGGAGCAATAGTGAGGGTCTTTGTCCCACTCTCTTTGCTGTATTTTTCTTCATAGGTGTAGAATTTCTGTGGGCAGACGATTTCACCAGGTAAAGTGGCGATAAGTTTCTCTTGATGAGTGAAAACGGCAACTTCAAGTTCACGTCCTATAAGAGTCTTCTCAAAGAGGACGTAGGGGCTCAAGGTGAAGGCTTCATCGATCGCCTGATCAAGTTCTTCTTTCTTTGTGACGTGATAGCAGCCCACACTGCTTCCTTGATGAGAGGCCTTAACAAAAATATCCTGATGAGAATCAAAGAAGGCATAGACCTCTGATCTGTCTTGGTGTTTTGAGCCGAGAAAAGTATAGGGGCTATTGGGGATCTTTAGGTGATCGAGCCAAATTTTAGTCGAGACCTTATTAAAGCAATTGAGTGAACCCTCTGGGCTTGCGCCAAAGTAGGGAAGTCCCATAAGTTCAAAAACTGATTGAATAAGACCGTTTTCACCCGGTGGACCGTGAATACAGGGAATGGCGTAATCAAGGGAGATGGTCTCTTGAGTGTGGCGATTAAAGATTTCACCGGCCTTTCTCAGCTCACAGTCTTCCCCGAGCAGATTGCGTCTGGAGCCATCTCTTTCAATGCAAAGATAGTGGGCTTTAACGTCAGAGATCTTTTCTAGAATGCCCAAAAAGTACTGAGCACTAATCTTAGAGACATCATGTTCTGTTCCCCCACCACCGCAGAGGAGGAGGATATTTTTCGTCTTTTTCATGGCCCCTATTTTAAAGGTTTTAACACCTTTGGGATAGGGGAATTGATGAGAAGATTCGCTATTAGTTAGACGCTCTGAGCTTAGCAGGCATGCGCTCTAAATTAAGAGTTGCAAACTGCTCCTTAAGTTCAGAGATAGGCATTGTCTTTGAAAACTTAGCCCCATAGCTTCTTACACTAATACTCTCGCTTTCCATCTCCTTGTCTCCGACCACGAGCATATAAGGGATCTTAGCCTTTTGAGTCTGGCGTGTTTTATAACCCATCGATTCATTACGATCGTCAACGCGAACACGAAAGCCTTGATCAAAGAGCTCTTTTTGCAGCTTTTGAGCAAACTCAAGATGGTTCGCATTATTCACGGGCACAATGACGGCCTGCTCAGGTGCGAGCCAAAAAGGAAAGGCCCCTCCGACGTGCTCTAGGTAGACGCCGATGAATCTTTCAAGTGAACCAAGAAGGGCCCTGTGAATAACGACAGGTCTTACTTCTTCACTATTAGAATTGGTGTAAGTGAGGTTAAAGCGCTCAGGTAGTTGAAAATCGAGCTGAATCGTTCCTAGCTGATGGTAGCGATTAAGGGCATCGGCTATTTCAACGTCAATTTTTGGTCCGTAAAAAGCACCGTCGCCTTCTTTAATATGGTATTCGTGACCACTTTGATCGAGGGCCTTCTTAAGCGCATCTTCCGCCTTATCCCAGGTCTCATCGTCTCCTGCTTTCTTCTCAGGGCGAGTCGAGAGGTTAACTTTTATATTGTTAAAGTCAAAGTGCTCATAACAGATAAAGAACATCTCCATGAGTTTTTGAATCTCTTCTTGAATGCCATCGACATCGATAAAGATATGGGCATCATCCTGACAGAAGGTCCTTACTCGCGTCAGTCCGGCCACGGCGCCCGCCTTCTCATAGCGGTGAAGACGGCCAAAATCCGCATAGCGCAGAGGCAAGTCGCGATAAGAGTATTTATAGTGAGCAAACATAAGCATGTGACAGGGGCAGTTCATGGGCTTGACGGCATATTCCCTCTCATCAATGCGGCTAAAATACATATTTTCTTGATAGTGCTCGTAGTGACCTGAGGTGTGCCAAAGGTCGGAGTCAAGAATCTGAGGAGTAATCACTTCATCATATTCATAGTGGCGATAAATTCTTCTCATAAAGTCCACAAGCTCGTTGTAAACCTTAGCACCCTTTGGCATGAAGAAAGGTGACGCTGGTGCCACACGCTCAAAGTGAAAGAGCTCGAGCTCTTTTCCAAGTTTTCTGTGATCCCGCTTCTTTGCTTCTTCAAGAAAGTGAAGGTGTTGCTTGAGATCCTTCTTGTCTTTAAAGCAGGCCGCATAAACACGCTGGAGCATTTGACGTTTTTCATCCCCGCGCCAGTAGGCACCGGCCACATGAAGGAGTTTAAAGGCCATGGGAAGATTGCCAGTTGATTCCACGTGGGGACCGCGACAAAGGTCAATAAATTCACCTTGACCATAGCAAGAAATCTCTTCGCCTTCAGCGAAGCTGTTGATGAGTTCGACTTTGAGTTCTTGTCCCTGCTCTTTAAAGAAGTCGATGGCCTCTTGCTTTTCCATCACTTTTCTCTCGATGGGCAGGCGCTCTTTAATAATCTTCTTCATCTCATTTTCAATGGTGGCAAGATCCTCTTCCGTCAGCTTATGCTCCATTTGGACGTCATAATAGAAGCCATTTTCAATGACAGGACCCACACCGAATTGAACATCCGAGTCTGGCCAGATACGAGAAATGGCCTGGGCCATGAGGTGTGCGCTTGAATGGCGAATTGTGTCGAGATCAAAGCTTGCCATGAAAAATAACTCCAACTTATTGAAATGAGGACGATTTAACCCCTTAACATAGCAATTAAAGCAAACGAAATCAACGATTTAAGTGCTAAATTTTACAATGTCCTCGCAAATTTTTGACCAAATTCACTTTGACATGGTATGACGTTACAGAGTGTTTGGAATATCAGCTATTTGAGCACTTTCATTGAAATGGAGATTTTCTATGAATGAAAACTATGGAACAGAAATTAATGTTGATTCTAGTAAACCCTTCGCGGCCATGGGTTATATGGCGGAAGATGATTTACTGATTCCCGAATCTAAGATGAATCAATACGAAATCGGTCGCGCCTTCTATCAATTAGGAAAGCTTCACTACGATAAATCTGACCTCGTTCAAGCAGAAGAGAACTTCATTAAAGCCTATCAATGTACAGAGAGACCCCGCGATACTTTTAGTATTCTTAAAATTCTTGGTTTCCTCATCAGAATCGCTTCAGAGAAACTTGAAGACGATAAGGCCACAACTTACATCGCTGAAGCTGAAGTGATTGTTGAAGAGATTACTCAAATTCTAGGAAGCCTCAACGCAGAATATTTTTATAATGTCGGCACCCTTAAAACATATAAAGGTGACTTTGAAGAAGCGCGTATGAATTACGAGCTTGCTTACAAGAAGTCTAAAGAAGAGAATGAGCCCGAGTTACTGGCTAAGACCCTTCTTGCCCTCGCGCAAAATGGGTACAACCTTAGAAACTTTGAAAAGGCCCTCGACTACCTTAATCAGCTCAATCAGTTGTTAAAGATTATCAAAAAGAATTACCTCTCAGGAGCGATGTTTCTCTTTTCGGCTAAGGTTCTTACCGAGATGGAAATGTATGACAAGGCCCTTGAGCACTTTAGTCTCGCTAACCAAGTCCTTCAGGACAAGAAGTGTTGGAACCTCTATGGTTACGTTCTTCTTGGTAAGGGTGTTGTCTATAAGAGAAGTGGAAATTACGAGAAAGCTCTCGATTACTTTCTTCTCGCGCGCGAGTCTATTGATAAAGTTACCTTTCGTCGCCTAAGTGATCTTATTGAGCAAGAGGTTGAAGATGTGAACGACAATAGTGTCGACCTTTACCTTGATAAGACAAATAGAAAAATTAAAGAGAGAACTCTTGGAACAATCGATTTTAAACATCGCTTTGTTCTTCTTGAGATTCTCTTTCTTCTGGCGAGAAACCCAGGTTCTTACTACGATAAGGAAGAGCTTGCTAAGCAAATTTGGAAAGACGAGTACAATCCTCTCATTCATGATAAGCTTATTTATACGTCTGTTAGTCGTCTAAGAAAATTAATTGAGCCAAAGAATGATCGTGGTGAGAAGAGAAAGTATATTATTCGTGGAAAAGATGGTTACACCTTTAATCCTCAAGCTAAAATCCGCTTCCATATGGAGAGTAAGAACGAAGGCCAAAGAACTATTGGCAATATCGAGCTTAGTTCTCCCGTTTAATATAAGCGCAAACTCTCAAGCTGATGTGGCGGTCTTTAGACTGCCTGGTCGTGTTTACTTTGTGAGTGATCTTGAAAAACAGCGCCTGGCCCTCAAAGTCTTTAATTGTGTTAAAGGGAAATCCCACCTTGAAACTTACTTAGAGTCTGACTTATCTCTTTTACAAAAGAATTCACTTCCTAAGCTCTTTGCCAGTGACCAGGACGAAGGGGAGCTTTTAAAAGCTGTCACTCCTTTTATGTATCTTGAAAAACTTAAGCTCACTGCTGTGTCTCGGGGCAAGGATCGGGTAAGTGAGCGTGAACTCTCTCTGTTGGGTAAGGGTTGCTCCCAATACCGCTGGGATACTCTCAATCGTTTTGAAAAATCACTCTTTATAAGCGAGAACTTCTTGCGTCAGCGCTTTAAAAAGGGGGAAGGTGAGATTCTTGATTATCGCAACTCCCTTGACGTCAAAGATCGACACGAGTTCTTTCGTTTGCGGGCCCGAAAAGAGCTCAAATGAATTTTATAGCCTTTGATAGAAATTCCTTTGGTCCTTCTCTTAAAGAGGACAAACTGCTGAAGTCTCTTATTCAAGTTGATCATGATGACTTCCCCCAGCCCTGGCGGGTTGAAGATTGGCACCAGCTAACCTTTGAGCACTATGGGCTCTATGGATCTTTTGAGAGTGGTGATCAGGAGAAGTCGCTACAGGGCTTTGCTTTATTTCGCGAGCTGCCAGGAGATGAAACAGTGCATCTTTTAAAGGTGGTCACCAGGTCATCAGCGCGCCAACAGGGCTTAGCCCGAAAGCTTCTTGAATTCGCCTTTGCTTCGCAGCATGAAAGGAGCTTTCGCTCCCTCTATCTGGAGGTGGAGCATGATAACCAGGCAGCTCTGCGTTTCTACGAATCTCTTGGCTTTAAGCGTTACCGCGAGCTTCGCCATTTCTATGGCCCAGGAAGACATGGAATCTCTATGGGCGGAGGTATTGCATAAATCATTTAATTTTGATAAAAATACGATGTCTTTTTGACATAAATACTCGAATCTAGGTTAGGGTGGATCTTTTTTCCGCCCTTTTTTTTTATTATGGGGCCTATTGAAGGCTAAGAGGTGTTGTGGAACTAGAGATTGTTCGCACGGGCATTGAAAAGAAATTTTACGAATTGGTGCAAGAGATTGTCGCTAAAGAGGGCCTTGAGCTCTATGCCATGGACTATATTAATGGTCAGCAAATGCTTCGCCTCTTTATTCAAGATAAAGAAAGTAAGACAGCACAACTTGAAGACTGTGCCCGCGTTGATCGCGCGATGACTCCCTATGTGGAAGAGCTGGATTGGATGCCTGAAGAGTTGACTCTAGAAGTAAGTAGCCCCGGAATCTATCGCGACATTAAAGAAGCAAAGAAGTTTTCTGAAGTGTGTGGCGAGAGACTGCAGCTTACTTTAAATGAAAAGCTTCAGCATGAGGATTTCATTGAAGGTGCTCAAGCAGATAAGAAAATCATGAGCACCAAGAAAGTTATGCTCTACCTCGTGGCCATGGAAGGAGAAGACCTCTTCCTTTCCCGTGAGAAAGAGGGTGCAAAAGAAATTAAGATTAATATTACAAATATAAAAAAAGCTAATGTAGAGCCTTTGTGGGAAGACCTCAAGGACACTTAAGGAAGGAAGGAAGGATTATGAACTTTTCTGAAATCGGCAGAGTTATTGAAGCACTTGGTAAGGACCGTGGAATTGAAAAGGATATTGTCGTAAAGGCAATTGAGCAGGCTTTCTTAGTCACTGCTAGAAAGAAATACGGAATTCAAGGGGAGTATGAAACTCGCTACAACAATGAAGAAGATGAGATTGAAATCTATCAATATAAGAATGTTGTTGAAGAAGTAAGAGATAAGATTACGGAAATTAACCTTACCGATGCTCGTCAGCTTGACGAAGATGTAGAAGTTGGCGACCAACTTGGTATTCGTATTGAGAACCCTAACTTTACACGTGTTGATGTGCAGACAGCTCGTCAAATTATTTTCCAAAAAGTTCGTGATGCTGAAAGAGAAATTCTTTTCTCTGAGTACAAAGATAAAGTTGGTGAGCTCATCACTGGTATTGCTCGTCGTTATGAGAGAGGAAATATTATCGTTGACCTTGGTAAGGCCGATGCTGTTCTTTCTCGTCGTGAGATCATTCCTGGGGAAGCTTTTAAAACGGGTGACCGTATTCAGGCCTATCTTTCTGACGTGGTCATGACTAATCGTGGACCTGAGATTCGTCTCTCAAGAACATCACCGATGTTCCTTGTTAAGCTCTTTGAAATTGAAGTTCCTGAAATTCAAGACGGAACAATCGTTATTAAATCAGCTGCTCGTGAGCCTGGGCAAAGAGCGAAGATCGCCGTGATCTCTGCTGATAAAGATATTGATCCCGTTGGTGCCTGTGTTGGTATGAAAGGCTCACGTGTTCAAAATGTTGTAAATGAACTTCAAGGTGAGAAAATTGATATTGTGAAGTGGTCTGATGATCTTGATACTTTTGCTCGCGCAGCCCTTGCTCCGGCAGAGATTGGCAATATCATGATTGACCACGAAGAGAAGCAACTTGATGTTGTTGTTGAGGAAGATCAACTCTCTCTCGCTATCGGCCGTCGCGGACAAAACGTCCGTCTGGCAGCGATGCTCTCTGGTTATAAAGTTAATATTATTTCTAAGTCTAAGCTCCAAGAGAAAATTCTTAAGTCTGTTGAAAACCTTCTTCAGATTGAGGGAATCACTGATGCAAGAGCACAGGTTCTCGTTCAAGGTGGCGTGACGGCCCTTGGCGATCTCTCTGTTATGGAACCAGCGCAAATCGCAGGTATTCTTGAAATTGAAGAGAGTGAAGCTCAGACAATTATCGATAATACTCTTAAGGCCATCGAAGGTGGAGAAATCAGCCTTCAGCCAGAAGAGGAAGAAGAGCTTGTTAGTGCTTCAGCGACTCCCCAATATGTTGGGATTCTTGCTGGAGAGGGTAGCGATGATGATGAAGCTAACCCTGATAAGTTCTCTGATGCAGAAAGAAGACTGCGCGAAGAGCTTGCAGCTTTTAAATTAAAGTAATGACCTATTAATAGGAAAAGATAAGGAAGAGGTAATTCATGCCTAAGAAGATTTTTGAACTTGCGAAAGAGCTTGATATGGGAGCCCTTGATTTAGTTGAGAAGCTAAAAGACCAAGGCTACAACGTGAGAAACCATATGAACTCACTTACAGATGATGAAGTAGAGAAGGTGATGGCCTCCTTTGCTGCAGAAGCTGCTGAGCAAGCCCCGGCGAAGAAAAAGACCAAGAAGAAAGTCGTTAAGAAAAAGGTCGCCAAAAAGACTTCTAAAGCGGGGACGGCTAAAACGACGAAGAAGAAAACGACCACAGTTAAAAAGACTGTGATTCGCAAGAAAGGTGAGGAAAAAGAAGCCGAGCCGGTCGAAGTCGCAGAAGCTAAAACTCCTGAAGCTGAACAAACTCCTCCAGCTGCTAGCCCAACTCCTAAAACGGTCGTTGTTAAGAAGTCCGGTGAGAAGAAAGTTACGGGTGAAGATCCTCAGGCAGAAAGTAAAAGTGAAACTCTTGGTGAAGCTTTTGGTCTGCGAGTGGTTTCAAGACCTGAAGCTGAAAAAGCGGCACAAGCAAGTGAAGAAAAACCTGCTGAAGCGCAAGAGCAAGCCGCTGCCGAGCAAAAGAGTGATGAGCCTAAACTTTATAAAGAAAAAGTTCATAAGTTTACGCCCGTTTTTATTCCTGAAAAGAAGGAAGAGACCTCTGAGGGAGAGTCCACAAGTGGTTCTTCTGAAGAAGGAAGTGACGCCGATAAAAAAGAGAAAGACTCTAAGAAGCGCCTAGGTGGACTCGCGACAATGATGTCCACGAAGAAAGGTGGCTCTAAGTCTCAGGTTCTTAATCAGGTGCGTGCCGATAACGAACTTAAGTCATACGCTGCTCTTAGTGGAACGGGTCGCCCGATCTACACTCAAGTGAAGAGAAAGAGATCTTACTCTGGACCTACGAAAGATACAGAGATTACGGAAGTTAAAGAGAGTAAGAGAGTTGTTAAGCTTCATAACGGTGCCACAGGTGTCGAGCTTGCTAAGAAACTTAAAGTTAAGTTTAAAGAAATGGTTGATGCCTGTCTTGATCTCAACCTCCTTGTTGGACAAGACGACTACATCGGAATGAGTCTAGCCGCTGAAATTGCCGCGCTTTATGACTATCGTGTAGAGGATATCAGCTTCAATGAAGATGAAGTAATTGGTAAAGATGAATTAGATGAAAAAGCTAAAGAGAAGCTTCCCCTTCGTGATCCCATTATTACGATCATGGGCCACGTTGATCACGGAAAGACGACTCTGCTTGATTATATTAGAAACGCCAAAGTTGCAGCAGGTGAAGCCGGTGGAATCACCCAGCATATTGGTGCTTACTCGGTAACGACAAAGAGTGGAAAGAAACTAACTTTCCTCGATACTCCCGGTCACGCGGCCTTCGCTAGCATGAGACAGCGTGGGGCTAATGTGACGGACGTTGTGATCCTTGTGGTTGCAGCTGATGATGGTGTGATGCCACAAACTAAAGAGTCTGTGCGCTTTGTTCAAAATGCAGATGTGCCCCTTATTGTTGCCATCAACAAAATGGACAAGGAAGGGGCGAACCCTGATCGCGTTAAGAATGAACTTACGGAATTTCACATTACTCCTGAAGAATGGGGTGGTGAGACTCAAATGGTTCCTATCTCTGCTCTTAAAGGAGATGGAGTTGATGACCTTCTTGAGGCAGTAGCCCTTCAAGCTGAAATGATGGAGCTTAGAGAAGATCCTAAAGGTAATGCTGAAGGTGTGACCATTGAATCTAAGGTTGAAGCAGGACGTGGGCCTGTGGCCACAATCCTCGTGCAAAGTGGAACACTTAAAAAAGGTGACTCCATTGTTGTTGGCGAGTGTTTCGGCCGCGCTCGTTCACTCACTGATCATACAGGTAAGGAACTTAAGTCTGCAGGACCAAGTACTCCTGTCCAAATTCTTGGTCTTAACGAAGCCCCAAGTCCAGGTGATAGCCTCAATGTTGTGAAGAACGAGAGAGAGGCTAAGAAGATTGTTCAAAACAGAATTGATGAGCGTAAGAAGCTTGAAGCTGCTCCTGTTAAGAACACTGTAAGTCTTGAGGACTTCTTTGCGCAGGCAACGGGTGAAGGTGCTGAAAAGAAAACGCTCAATATTATTGTCAGAAGTGATGTTCAAGGCTCTTTTGAGGCTATTAAGTCATCTCTTCATACGCTTTCCAATAGTGAAGTCGAAGTTAAGGTTATTGGCGGCGGTGTTGGTCCCATCAGTGATAGTGACGTTCAGCTTGCTGATGCCTCTGGCGCCATTATCATGGGCTTTAATATGAGACCGGCCACTTCAGCAAGACGCCTCTCTGAAGAGAAGGGTGTTGAGGTGAGAACCTACTCTATTATTTACCAACTTCTTGATGATGTGACTCTGGCCCTTGAAGGGATGCTTGATCCTGAAACGATTGAGAAATATATTGGTCGTGCTGAGGTTAAAGAGACCTTCTCTGTGCCTAAAGTGGGAACTATTGCAGGATCTGTTGTTATTGACGGCAGTATTCAGGTTGGTTGTCAGGTACGTCTTCTGAGAAATGGTAAAATTCTCTTTGATGGGAAAATGTCTAGTCTCAAGAGATTTAAAGATGATGTTAAAGAAGTTAAAAGTGGCTACGAATGTGGTGTTGGACTTGAAGGCTTTAATGACGTCAAAACGGGTGACCTCTTTGAAGCTTATCTAATGGAAGAAAAGAAGCGCTCACTTGAAGACGTCAATAAAGAAGACGCCAAGAAAGAGGCTGAAAAAGAAGCTCAAAAAGAAGAAAGTTCTATGAGCGAGAACCAGCTTTAAGGAAAAGTATGAAGAACCAAAAGGGTGTTAAAAAGGCGAAGTTTGAAGAGAAGATTCTTAACGAACTCAACCTTATTCTTAGGCAAGAACTAAGTGACACCCGTCTTCAATTTGCAAGCCTTACTAAGGTGGAGCTTTCAAATGATTTCTCTGAGGCCCTCGTCTATTGGGACACCTTTGATAGCTCAAAGAAAGACGATATAGCGAAGGCCTTTAAGAGTGCGGAAAATAAACTGCGTGCCACTCTTTCTCAGGTACTCAGAGTTCGCCACACCCCTGATATTAAACTTAAGTACGACACTCAGTATGAGTCTGAGCAGTATATTAGTGAGATCTTAGGGGCAGAGGCCAAGAAGCTTAATGACGGCGACTCCTAAGGAGTCGACGGGTGGGCTACCCTTTGATAATTCTCCCTATATTCTAGCAGTCTATAAGCCGCGAGGGATAAGTTCCTTCGATTGTATCCGTGCGCTTAAGCGCTCCCTCTTTTCTATTCTTGGAAAAGGAAAGGGCAGACGCAAATTAAAAATAGGTCATTTTGGAACTCTTGATCCCTTTGCTGAAGGAGTGCTCCTTGTCGGCACGGGTAAAGCTTTGAAGTTGATGAAGTTCTTTCAAGAGGACATGGTCAAAGTCTATGAAGGGGTGGGCTCTCTTAAGTTTTCTACGGATACCGGTGATTGTGATGGCGCGCTTTTAAAGGAAAGTGAGGAGCTTGAAGTTGGTGAGGAAGATATTTCTCACGCGCTTAAAAGCTTTGAGGGGGAGTATCTTCAAAGGCCTCCTTACTTTAGTGCAGTTAAGCATCAGGGAAGACCTCTTTACGAGTGGGCGCGAGAGGGACACTTTATTGATAAGGAGCCTGTTCGCCGCTTTGTTCATCGCTGCGAGTTCCTCAAGAGCGAAGATCAGCAGTATCGTTTTCTTTGTCAGGTTAGTAGCGGCACTTATATACGAGGACTTTGGTCGGATGTAGCGCACCAGATGGGATATTTTGGTCACCTGACCTCTCTCATTCGTACCCATTGGGGAGATATTGAAGTAAAGGACTGTATTAAGCTCTCTGAGCTTGATGATAGTGAGGCCCTAGGGGCTAAGGTGCGTGAAGGCCTCAAGCGGCCTGATAAGCTTTGGAAGCTTCCCTCGCTTATTCTCGAAGACGCCAATGCTACAAAGTTTAGACAAGGACAATTTCTCTTTTTAAATGATGCTCTTAAAGACGATCAGATTCCTGAAGATTGGCAGTCCTTGGGCTGGGTCTACAGTCGGGAGGGGACTCTTTTAGGCCTAGGTGTCATTGAAAATGAAGGGGGTGCCCCTTATTTAAAAGTCTCAGTAAGTCTTGTTGAAAGTTGAATAAAGTCAGTTTAACATCTTGAAATACTTGGCTATTTGAGTGGAATACCCTATAAATAGTTATACTTAAAATTAAATGAATCGGGAGAACCTGAGTGAATACAACGTTAATTGCAATGGGAATTGCAGGACTTTTGGCCATCGGACTTGTTATTACAGTGGGAGCTGTAAGTCTCTTGTCAGGAAGCTTTCACTTCCTCTTTGCAAGACCTCGTCTTGAAATTCTTAAATCAGAGTTTGGTGATCATGGCTTCGCGTTTTCTTTTAGCTGGAATGCCGCTCGTGAGCCAGGAAAATTTGATATCGTTAAGGTTCGTCTTTTTAATCCCTTTGGAAGTCCTACTCAAGTTGAAGTCAGCAAGAAGTTTAGCGCTGGCTCAAGCGACTTTGCTCGTGACTCTTATATGGGTGCCGGAATGAAGAAGCTTCTTGAGGCGCAAGGAATTGAAGAAGCTTCAGTAGAAGTAGAGCTTATTTCAACAAGTGATAACCTCACTCAGTCCTTTATGTTTAAAGGAAAGAAATTTCTTGAGCAACTTTCACAGGCCCGTGAAACAGTGAAGACTTTTGAAGAAGCTCTTCCTGCAGCACCGGGAAAACCACTCTACGCGACTGTTCAAAGAAGCTTTATTGCTGAGCCAATGCCAGAGAGTGCTAAGGCCCTTAAGATTGCCACGAACCCTGAATTTGCGGGTGACTTCGCTGCAGCCGGTGGAGCAGGAGCAGAGGCACAGGAGAACTTTACTGTTTCTAAAGTATGGATCGATCCAGGCTGTATTGTTTGTAATGCTTGTGAGGCCATTTATCCTGAAGTCTTTGAAGTGACAGATGATACTTGTCTTATTAGACCTGAGGCCCCTCTTGATAATGGACTTCTTATCCAAGAAGCTGCAGAGGCCTGTCCTGTTGAGGTCATCAAGTTTAATAAATAACGTTAAGAAACTTTATGCATAAAAAAAGGAGCTCGATGAAGCTCCTTTTTTTTGGGCTTTTTTTTAAGGTGGAGGACCCCTAGTTCTTAGGGGCTACGTAAGGGCTTAGAAGAAAGTTCTTTAAACCTTCCTCATTCTCTTCCCAAATTTCTTTTAAGTTCTTCCCTTCAGCGAGCACCGGACACTCAAAAGTGATCACGGGGCTATTGAATTTGGTCGGAGCGTACTCACCAAGGCTTCCTGGTGTGGGGTATCCGATATCCCCGGCAACTTTATAGCCATTATACTTGGCGATAAATTCGGCCGCCTCTTCACAGTCACCGTTAAAATTCACAATGGGCTTCCAAGAGTGAAGGGTGAGAATAAAGTGAGGTGGGTATTTATTAAAGAGTTTATCAAGGAACTTATTTTCTGGCTCACTAAGGGGGGCACTTCCCGGATGATACTTAGGTTCGCGCACATCACTTGTCCAGCTATCCGTAGGGTAGTTGCGATTAAGATCGACGCCATGGCTATTAACTCTGGTGCCCGCACGGTAACCGTCGACATTGAGGATGGGAATAATGATGTAGCTGCAGGGGGTTTCATCAACGCTTTGAAGCCACTTAAAGAGCTCGTCCAGAACATAGACTCCTTCAACTTCATCTCCATGGACCCCGGCCATGATGTAGGTGTAGGTCGGAGCTTTCTTCTCACTACGATAGGCTTTAATAGTGTCGCCCTCTACGCTAGTGCCAGGTTTTACTTCTAGAAAATTCATTATGCTGTGATCCTTATTAAATTAGGCTTCAAATTGATAAACGGCACACTGACCGGGAGTTTCTTCTACTTCAATTTCAAGTTTTGGAAAACTAAAGTTAAAGCGCTCTCTGACCAGGCCATGGATTTCGTGGGCCAGGTAAATGGCCAGTCTCTCTGCACTTGTATTAGGGAGTGGCAGAATAAGAACATCTTTTTCAGGAAAGACAAATTGGTCACCATCCGGTGTTTGCACATGGAGTGAGGTCTCTCTTTTTTCAATTTGGAGAAGCTTATTTTCCCCAGGAAGAAGGAGCTTGTGATCAAGGGAATCACAGACTTCTCTTACAATAGGTTTGATATCAAGAAAGTCAAAAACCATATCCGCATCGAGTTCACAGGCTTCACCTTTGAGTTGGACACGATAGTTGTGACCATGTAAAGGTTCACGGGTACCGTCTTTAAAGATGAGAAAATGTGATGAAGCAAAATTAAAATACTGCTTATAAACTTTGATTGAGTACTGCAATTGTTCCTCGTTGACTGAGCTCATTTGAATAAAAGATTCTATTCAAATGATCGGACTTAGTCTATGATAGCTTCGACTTTTTGCCCCTTTAAGAAAGGAATGACCTTGCGCATAAGTGTCGCTCAAAAAAAACAATTGAAAAAGAGCCTCGAGAAAATGAAAGGCCTCTTTGCCGGGAATTCAAAGGCTCAGGGAGCCTTGGAGACTTTGCTTGAGGAACTCGTCTCAATTGAGGCCAGCGCAGAGGATTCTTCTGGAGGAGAGTTCTCTCTCGACCCAAAGTTTAAAGAGCGTTACGACTGGTTTGGTTTCAGTGATGGGGCCTGTCGGGGTAACCCCGGTCCGGGAGCATGGGGCTCCGTCATTCAACGCCCCAATGAGGAAGTTATCTTTGAAGGCAGTGGTGTTGAAGTTCAGACCACCAATAATCGCATGGAGCTTCAAGGAGCTATTGAAGTTTTAAAATTTCTTCTGAATGAGGGCCTCTATGAAGATGGCCAAAGGGTCATTCTCTACAGTGATTCTAAATACGTTGTAGATGGTCTTACCAAATGGGTGAGTGGCTGGAAGAAGCGTGGTTGGAAGAAGGCCGACAAGAAAGTGCCCGAGAATGTTGAGTACTGGCAAGAGCTTGATCATCTCGCCGCTCAATTTAGTGAGCTTAAGCTTCACTGGGTTAAGGGACATGCAGGTCACCCTCAAAATGAGCACTGTGACCAACTGGCAAATAAGGCCTTAGATGAAGCTGGTTTCTAGTTTACTAATCCTCTTTTGCCTTTGTTCCTGTTCTCACCTTGATCGTAGGGCTGAGGTTATCAAGGTTGATACCAACGCAAAAAATGAAACTCAAAAACTTGAGGACGCCAAGCAAGGAGTGCTGCAAACGAAGCAAGGTCTTCGCATAGCTCTTCTCGAATTACGCTTTTCTAAGCCTGGGCGCTACCAAGGAAAGGAAGTTGTTCTCGATAGCCGCCATCTCTATATTTATGACGAGACAACTCAGTGGTCGACACCAGAGCTTGCCAAGTTGCATGGTCAAATTTTGCCTGAGCTCTACACACTCTTTGATAATATTAGGGCCCTCAATCTTCCACTCACAGTCCTTTGTCGCAATAGGCTAGACTGCGAACTCTTTAAAGAGAATATGACGCCAAAGCTTAAGAAGCGCACCCGTTTCTTACACGATAATTTTGTTAAAGGGCTCATCCGAGTGGAGCCTCTCATGGTCATTTCACCCGATGAACCCCTTTTTCGTGACGTTGAAAATCACTCCCAATTTTGGCAGGGCTGGAAGAAGAACTGGTTTCAATTAGGGGGGGCTGGTCCAAGGCTTGGCCCTAAGGACTGGGCACTGCTTCTTCCAAGCGTCAATGAATTCTAGTGTTTAGGGGTTGATTACCCAACTTCTTCTAGGTAACCTATTGATAATATCAAGAAACCAAAAAGGAAGGTTTATGAAAAAGTCAGCAATTCTACTTGTTGCTTTTGTTGCCCTTGTCTCCTGTAATAAGGAAAAGCGTGTCAGCCTGAGCAATGACGATCTTAAAACATTTTATTCAGTTGGCCACACTATGGGTCAAAGAATGCAAAACCTGAAACTTAGTGATGAGGAAATCTCTGCCGTTACTATGGGCCTTAGAGATGCCGCTGCTGGGAAAAAGGCAGAAGTTAATGTTGATGAATTTCGTATGAAAATTCAGGCTCTTTTCAAGGGAAGAATTGAAAAAGCAGCTGAGTCTGAAAAGAAACAAGGTGAAGACTTTCTCGCAAAGGCCGCTAAAGAAGAAGGCGCCCAAAAAACTGAATCTGGTCTCGTTTATAAAGTTCTCAAAGAAGGAACAGGGGCAATGCCTAAGGCAACGGATACAGTAGAAGTTCACTACGAAGGTAAACTTATCAATGGTGAAATCTTTGACTCTTCTCTTCAAAGAGGCAAGCCAGTTACTTTTCCTCTTAATCAAGTGATTAAGGGATGGACTGAAGGTGTTCAAAAGGTAAAAGAAGGTGGCAAGATTAAACTTGTGATCCCTTCTGATCTTGCTTACGGTACAAATGGTGCTCCTCCAAAAATTCCTGGTGGTGCTACTCTTGTCTTTGAAGTTGAACTTCTTAAGATTGTAAAAGCAGAAGAAAAGAAAAAGTAAGACGCATTTCTTTATATGTGACCTAAGGCCCTCTGATGAGGGCCTTTTTTATGGGAAGGATTTCCTTATGAGTGATTTAATCGCAGCCTCCAATAATGAGAGACTCTTTCTTAGTCTCAATAGACCCCGTAAACTCAATGTCCTTAACGATGCCATCATCGACCAGGGTTTAGAAGAACTTCACCGCTTTAAAGGCGATAAGATTGTCATCTTCGCTGAGGGGGAGAGGGCCTTTTGTGCGGGTGGAGATGTGGTCGACGTGGTCTCAAAGGTGCGGGAAGGTCGCGATTGGGACTTCTTTTTTAAAAAAGAGTATGAATTTGATCAAAGGCTCCATCAATTTAGCGCAAAAACACAGGCCTTCGCTCATGGAATCATAATGGGCGGAGGAATGGGAATTTTTCAGGCCTGTGATGAGCGTATTGCTAGTGATGATGCTCTTCTTAGTATGCCAGAGATCATCATTGGGTTCTTCCCGGATGTGGGTGCAAGTTACTTCTTACAAAAGGCACCCCGGCACTGGCAGATCTTTATGGCCTTGACCGGAGCGCGTGTGCCTGCGCTTTGGGCGCGAGAAATTGGTCTTGTGGATAAATGTATAAGAGCTGAGGATCTCTTTAACCTGCGGGAAAAGGCGCGCAATCTAAGTCCGATAGGTGAGGTTGAGGAAAGTGAGCAGAGGGCCTGCGAAGATTTTGATCACACCGACAATGAACTTAAGATTCTTTTAGACTTTGAAGAATTAAGTCAGTTTGATGAGTGGGCCCATCATTATCAGGGAGAGAATAAGTTTATCCAAAAGAGTTTAAGCTTTTATCTTTCAGGTTCACCTTTAAGTAAGGTTGTTATTTGGGACCAACTTCAAAAGATGCCAGGCCTTAGTATAAGTGAGGCTTTTAAAAGAGACCTCTTCTATGCCTATTGCTGTCATCGCGGGGGTGATTTCTCTGAAGGGGTAAGAGCACTGCTTATTGATAAAGATCAAAGGCCCCAGTGGAATTATGCCTCTTTAAGTGAAGCGCTAGAAGCCTTTCGATGCTTTTCCCAAGAGATGGCAAGTTTAAGTTGAAGCTCTTCCATGGTGAAGGGTTTGACCAGATAGTCTGAGCAACCCTTCTTAGTGGCCACGAGCATTCCGCTAACATTGTCATTGGCCGTAACCATAACAAAGGGTGTGTCATGAAGGACAGTATAGCTTCTCACCATCATAAGAAGATCAAGACCACTTAATCCTGTGAGATTCCAGTCACACAGAATAAAGTCAAAGGGAGGCTTCTCCTCTTTGTTGATTCTATTGCAAATGCTTATGGCCTCTTCCGTGCTTGAAGCAAAGATAAAATTACCGGTGAAGCCAAACTCTTTAAGGGCCGTGGCCAAAAGTTCAGAGACATCATTTTCGTCATCGACGATGAGAAAATTGAGGTCTCTTGGCATAAAGAGTTCATCTTCGTCATAAGCTAAGTATTTTTCGTCATGGATTTCAAGCATAGAGTTATTTTAAAGCGAATATGATTATTTGCAATAATTTTTGAAACTATAAAGCTTAATAAATTTACGCTATAATAGGAAAGCTCTCTTGATTAAGGAATTTCTATGAAAAAGCAGTCCCTAAGGATGGGTTCTCTTTTAAAAAAACACTACTTTAAGGCACTTGTGCTCGCTAGTGGCTACCAGCTCTTTGTCTCTATCATCTTTTATTCATTGTCTGATAAAGAGAGCTTATTTGGGCGAACCTTAATGCTTTTAGGGGGCAATTTCTTTACCGGTGGCTTCTTTCAAGGCCTGATTGTCTTCTCCACTCTTTGGGCCTTTTTTGACATTAGGAAACAAAGAAAGGTCGTGAGGGCTGAATTGAGTGGGCTTTCTCTCGGACTATTATCAACCAAGGATAAGCATGTGCTTCTTCCAATGGATCTTCCTCAAGTTGAGGAGCGGATTGCTGCCCTCAAGGATAGTCGTAAACGCCTTCTCGTCGCTCGAGTGCTCCTTTCAGCTCTTACTAAATTTAAGGCGACCCACTCCATGGGAGAGACGATTGATGTGATCAATATTCAAAGTGATCTTCAAAAGGAAATTCATGAGGCGAGCCAAAGTAATATTCGCTATCTCTTGTGGCTTATACCAAGTCTTGGTTTCATGGGGACAGTGGTAGGACTAAGTCAATCTTTGGGGGTTGCTCATGAGGGGGATATGAAATTGATCTCTACTTCTTTGGGCCTAGCCTTTGATACCACGTTGATCGCCCTTATCCTGAGTGCTCTTATCACGGGACTTTATCATCGCCTCCAGGAGGAAATGGATACCTTACATGCCTCATTAAAAGAATATATCGTCTCCCACTTTGTGAATAAGTTAGAGATTAAGACCTTTCTCTCGGATAACAGATGAAAAAAAGAGAGGTCGCTGGTTTAAATATTGCTCTTCTTGATATCTTAACGGGTGCCTTGGGGGCCGTGATTATTTTGTATGTTGCGGTACCTAAGGGGAGTCCTTCCGTTCAAGAGGTAAGTGCACCTTCTCCCCAGTCTGTAGAGGCGCTTGAAAAGAATTATGAAAACCTAAAAGCAGCTGCCAAAAAAATTGCCAAACAAGTAGAAGAGACGGAAAAAAAGAATCAGTTGCTCTCTGAAACAGTGTCAGAAAAGAACGAAGAGATTGAATCTTTACGAAAAGAACTTGAAAAGCGCAAAGCTGCCGGAAGCCTTGAGGTGCAACCACCAGAAGAAAATCAATACCGAGGTAAAGGGCTCCCTGTTGATGTCGGTTTTAAGTTTAAGGGAAAGAAGATTGTTTTTATAATTGATGTCTCCGGCTCAATGGTGCGTGAGGATCGTATAGGGCAGGTTAAGGCCGGTTTAAAAATGCTGATTACTTCCATGCCCAAGGACTATGCCTTAGATGTGGTGCAATTTCCTGGCCGCAATCGAGAACTGTTTAGACCTCTATGGGGTTATCTTAAGAATCTTGAGTCCTATCAAAAGGATGAGGTCTATCGCTTCTTATTAAGTCTTCAGGCACGAGGTTATACGCCAACCAGAAGTGCTTTGATGTACGCTCTTTCAAAGTATAAAGATCTTACTGATATTGTCCTTCTCACTGATGGCGCTCCTACGAATGGAAACTCAAGTAAAGAGGCATCGATTTCTAAACTTCTTATGGATATTAATAGAAAGAATAGTCAAAAGGTGAGGATCAATACTATTGGCGTTGGTTCTAGTTTTGTTAAGAATCGCGGCTCAAAGGCCTATGTTTTTCTCCAGGAGCTGGCCAAGGATCATGGGGGATTCTTCTATGGATTCTAATCGCATCACAGATATTGTCACTCAATGGGTAGAGAAGGTAGTTATTGGTCAAAATATTTGTCCCTTTGCTAAGGGGGAAACCTATAAAACGATAATCGTTGAGGGGAGTGATCACTCCTATGCGCTTAAGCGCAGTGAAGAGCTTATTAAAGAGTTCGCAGGCGATAGTGAGAAGGGTTATTTGATCGTCTTTCCTGAGCTTCGCGATAACTTCATTCAATTCTTTAATTTTAGTGCTCTTATTGAAGAAGAAGTTGCAGCCCGAGGGCTCGCTCAAGATATTCAAGTTGTTACCTTTCATCCTTCTTTTCGATTTGAAGGAGAAAAGTCTTCAGCTGTTGGAAATTATGTGAACCGCTCGCCCTTTCCCTTGGTTCATCTTTTAAACTTTCAAGAAGTTGCGAAGGTCATGGAAAAGTATGGGGAGAGGATCGGTGAAGAGATTAGTGAAAATAATAATAAGAAACTAAAGGGTTTTACAGCTCGCGAGTTTCAAGAGAAAATAGGCCAGTATTGTGAAGGCTTTTGGCCCTTAAGTGAAGGTAGTGACATATGAAATACTTCTTAATTCTTAGTGTATTATTTGGCGTGAGTTGTGCGCACAATCCTCAAGAAAAGTTTCTCATGGGGAATCTCTATTATCAAAAAGCACCTGAAGTTAAAGCTCTCTCTAGGCAAGCCTATAATAGTGCCACTGACTATCTTCTTAAAAATGTTGTGAGAAAGAAATCAAAGCAATGTATTGTTCTTGATATTGATGAAACGGTTCTTGATAATTCTCCCTACCAGGGATGGCTTTATAAGAATCAAGAAAATTATAGAAGTAAGACTTGGGAGAAGTGGGTGATGCTTGAAAAAGCAAAGGCACTCCCAGGCTCACTCGAGTTTATAAAGCTTGCCATGAAGAAAGGGGTACGTGTGCTCTACGTGACCAATCGAAAGCAACATCTTGTTGAAGCGACTCTTAATAATCTCAGTCATCTCGGACTTAAAGTTAATCCCCAAGATATTATTGGCAGAACCACGACTTCAAGTAAGGTTGAAAGAAGAAAAGATCTCTCAAAAGGGTGTGAAGTTGCCATGTTAATAGGGGATAGCCTCGCTGACTTTGATCCGGTTTTTGAAGGAAGCTATGATCTTCGCCATCAGGGAGTGGAGAGTTTCTCAAAAGAATGGGGACGTAAGTTTATTATTCTCCCCAATCCCATGTATGGTGATTGGCTCAAAGGGGCCGGGAGTCAAAAATTACAGAGCTTTGATGAGCTATAATATCCATTAAAATCAATTACTTAAAGGGGCTTTAGAGCCCCTTTCTTATTTTTGCCAAAAAAAATACGCAAAAAGCTCAAGCTTTACCCATGGTTGTGCCGATAAATAAATTGGTATGGATAAAAAGAACATGGGTTCCGAATTTTCAAAGGTCATCCCCAAGGGTGAAGTGATTTATAAAGAAGGTCAAACTGGTGACTGCGCGTATCTTATTGAGAGCGGCCAGGTGGAACTCTTTGTGACCTCAAAAGATGAGTGCACACCTCTCTCTCTCTTGGGACCTGGAGAAATTTTTGGAGAAATGGCGATGCTTGACGGTTCTCGAAGAGAAGCTTCAGCTAAGGCCAATACAGAGGTTGTCCTCTCTGTTGTTTCTAAAGAAGCTCTTTCGGAGCGTATTGATGAAGCAGACCCCATCGTTCGCCTCCTCATCACAATGATGGCGAAGAGGACCAGGGAAACTCTTAAAGTAAATAAGAGTATTACTCAAAAGAAGAAACTAAAAATCAAAGAGTCGACTAATACGAATACTGAAATTACAGATATTAATCTTGGTCTCGATGTTATTCAAAAAATTCGCTACGAAAAGGAGCTTCATGAAGCTCTTGAGAATAATGAATTCATGATTCATTTTCAGCCGATCGTAAGTATCGAGACTCAAAATGTTGTGGGCTTTGAAGCGCTTACGCGTTGGAATAGTCCTGAGCATGGTCTTGTAAGACCGGATATCTTTATGGGAATTGCTGAAGAGACATCTCTTATAGTTCCTTTAGGTCACTGGATTACAGAGACTGCTTGTCACGAATTTGGCGAAATTCAAAAAGCTCTAAGTGATGAGATGGGAAAAATTCCTAAACTCTTTTGCTCTATTAATGTGAGTGGGCGTCAGATGCAAGATCCCAAACTTTTTGAAATTCTTCAAAAATCGACGTGGCTTAATAAGATTCACCCCAAGCAGATAAAACTAGAAATTACGGAGCGTGTCTTTGTCGATGGCAACTTCGTCTTTGATTGGATCTCAAAATGCCGCAATAAAGGCTACTCTGTAGCACTTGATGATTTTGGGACGGGATACTCATCATTGAGTTCTCTTCATAAAATTGACGCTAATAATCTTAAAGTTGATAAGAGCTTTGTCCAGGCGATGGAGCACGACCATAATACTTATGTGATCGTTAAGAGTATTGTTGATATGGCCAGAGGTCTTAATAAGACAGTTATTGCCGAAGGAATTGAAACAACCGAGCAACTTAATCTCCTAAAGAAGATGGGCTGTAAGTATGCTCAGGGTTATCTCTTCAGTAAGCCCATGAGTAAAGACTCTGTTATTGAGTTTCTCACCAAGAAACCTGCCAAGAAAGCTGCCTAAAAAATTAAATTTTCTTCATATTTAAAACTTCCTTTAATTTTCGGTTATCATAAATCCATAACTTTTTTGGGATTTACCATGACGGAATTTGATAGAAGAAAATTCATTAAAGGCTCACTGGCGGGCCTGTCTGCTCCTTTTATTTTAGGGGCGAAAAAACCTGTTCTCAGAGTGCTTGGAACTCACGTTACTTTACAAGAGAAACTACGCCAAATGGCGATGAAAGACCTTAATATCGAACTTCAGTTTGAGGCCCAAGGAAGTGCCGCCGTTCTTCAAAAGGCTGCGGCTAATCCCAAGTCCTTTGATCTTTATGAGCAGTGGAGTGACAGTATTAATGTTCTGTGGCAGGCCAAGGCCATTCAGCCCATTGATGTAAAAGAACTTAAATACTGGTCTGAGATTAATGAATTGCCTAAAACGGGAAAGATCTCTCCTAAAGCTAAAATAGGGGCAGGGGATAGTCCTAATAAAATTCTCTTCGTTCAAGAGGATGGTTCACTTGGTCTTAAAGATACTGGTAAGATCAGCTTTATGCCTTACGTTCACAATACGGACAGCTTTGGTTATAACACGCAAAAGATCCCAAAGGGTGTTGCCTATGAAACAGAAAGTTGGGCGTGGCTCCTTGATGAGAAATATAAAGGGAAGGTCGGGCTTGTCAACGCACCCACTATCGGTGTTTTTGATGCTGCCTTAGCCGCGCAGGGCGCGGGGCTTATGGAGTTTCAGGATATCGGCAATATGACAGTGGCTGAAATTGATAAGCTTTTTTCGATCCTCAAAAAGAAAAAGCAAGAAGGTCACTTTAGTGGCTTTTGGACTAGCGTGCCTCAGAGTGTAGAGTATATGGCCAGTGATTGAGTGTGGCTGCAAAGTATGTTCTCTCCGGGCGTTTCGGCGATTAATGGCCGTGGGGTTCCTGTTACTTATGCCGCTCCAAAAGAAGGGTATCGTGCTTGGTATGGTGTCATGTGTATGTCTTCAAAAATCTCTAATGAAGCTAAAGAAGCTGCCTATAAATATATGAACTGGTGGTTGTCGGGACAACCAGGAGCTTTTATCGCGAGACAGGGATACTATATTTCAAATCCTGAGCGTAGTCGCGCTCTTATGAGTAAGGAAGAGTGGGATTACTGGTATGAAGGAAAAGTGGCGCAAAAGAATCTCAGAGGAACGGATGATAAAGTGTGCGCCCTTAAGGGAACCTTTCGCGATGGTGGGAGCTATGTTCAGCGTTTTAATAATATCGCTGTTTGGAATACGGTGATGGATAATTATGACTATAGCCTCGATAAGTGGTATGAGTTGTTAAATGCCTAATTTATCAATCAAACTTAAGATCATTTTAGGTCTTGGATTTGTCGCTTCACTCTTTCTCTTGCAGTACTTTTCGATGAAGAGTGCGCTTCTTTCCATTGACCGCAATGTCGGCATTCTCACTGATACTTCAAGTTCCTCCTCACGGGCCTTGCAAATTAATCGGGGTATATCTGATATTCAACGTCTCGTTCTTGCTTATAGCCAAACTGGTGGAGAAGCTATTTTAAGAAAGCTTGAAAAGCAATTTAAAGAGATAAGGATAACTTTCTCTGAACTTAGAGAGGATAATCAAGAAGAGCAGAGCAAGATTATCTTTAGTGATATCGAAGCGGTCTTTAAACGCTATGAAGAAAGTATTAATAATCTTAAAGAACTTCACCGCAAGAAAGATCAACTTATTGATGTGAAACTTAAAGAAAATTACTATAGAGGACTCGATTTTATTAAGAACAAAAAGATCTCCTCCTCAAAGCTCTCCCGTTTTCTCGCCCTTTGGAATCAAATACACTACCATTCTCTCAACTATCTTATTAAACGAAATTTCTCCTCTAAGCGCGAGGCCATGAACTCTTTTAGAGAGCTTGATAAGCTTCTCCAACATAAAATCATTAATCAATACCTCCTTATTTTTGATAAAGCAGTGATTGCCAATAGAAATTACCTCACCCTTGTTAATGTGGTGATGAGTGGTGATGCCACAGAGCTCTCCACTCTTGCCGATAAGTTGGAGTCTCTCTTTCTGAGAAGGCTTCAAGAGACCAAAGAGCAAAGTAGAGAGACTATTGAGAAGAGCTCTCTTCAGGCCAATCTTGTTCTTGCCTTTCTCGTGCCCTTTCTGATTTTTATTATCTTTATCTACAATCGTAATATCGGCCGAGCTATTTCGCAGATTACTGAAACTTTCAATGATTTTCTTAAGAATGATTTCTCTCAATCGGTTCCTGGCAAAGAGAGAAAAGATGAAATTGGTCAATTAGCCTTGGCCGCAGAGAGATTTAAAGTTCTTAGCGCCAATCTTGAAGAAGAAAAAGAAAATGCGCAAAAGCTCGCTAAAACTAAGGCGGACTTCCTTGCAAATATGAGTCACGAAATTAGAACTCCGATGAATGGTATTTTAGGGATGACCTCTCTCCTTGGTGAAAGTAAGCTTACTTCTGAACAAAAGGAAATGATTGAGACTATTAATAATTGTGGGGAGGGTCTCTTGACCATTCTCAATGATATTCTTGATCTGAGTAAAGTTGAAAGTGGGGCCGTTGAGTTTGAAAAGCTTCCCATTGACCTTCATGGCCTTAGAAAGGAAGTGGAGTTTCTCTTTAAAGAAGTCGCCAAAAAGAATAAGAACACTCTCACTGTTGAGCTCAAGGGTGACACACCCTTTATCCTTGGTGATGAAACGAGAATCAAACAAATCCTCATAAACCTTATTAGTAATGCTCTTAAGTTTACTCAAAATGGTGATGTGGATGTCCTTATCGAGGCCAATCGTAAGGGACCTATGGTAGAAACTACTTTTAAGGTTAGAGATACGGGCGTTGGTATTGCTCCAGAGAATATATCTAAAATCTTTGAAGTCTTTAGCCAATCCGACTCATCTACGACTCGTAAGTTTGGAGGTACCGGTCTGGGCCTTACGATTAGTCAAAAACTTGCCCATCTTATGGAGAGTGAAATCATCTGTAAGAGTATTCTTAATGAAGGGTCCGTCTTTAGTTTTTCTTTAATCTGTGAAGAGGCCAGTCCTGAAAAGCTTGAAGAGAAAGTGGAAAAAGACCACTCATTTGAGAATACTAAGATCCTTGTGGTCGAAGATAATGAAATCAATATAAAGGTCATTAGTAAGCGGCTTGAGCGCCTTAGTGTTCAATTTGATGTCGCTCGAAATGGGGAAGAGGCCGTGGCCATGGCCCGCGAGCATAAGTATCAAATCATCTTTATGGACATTCAAATGCCTATTTTAGATGGTTTTGGTGCCACCAAACTTATTCGTGAAAACGACCTCAGCACTCCTATTGTGGCCATGACGGCCAATGTCCAGAAGGAGGATCAAGAGATGTGCTTTGAGGTGGGAATGAATGCCTTCTTAGGTAAGCCCATCAATAAGACAGAGCTGATCGCAATCCTAGAGCGCTTCAGTTTTTAGTTCAAAGTCTTCAACTAATACGGTAAATTGGGCACTAAGCTACCACATAGAGGCATTGCGTTGAATAAAAATGTACTAAAATTCGTCTTAAGTCTTAAGATTAGAAGGCTGCGCCAGAAAATGGGCTTTAGCTTAAAGGACCTCTCTCAGGAGAGTGGACTTAGTCACAGTTACCTCAATGAAATTGAAAAGGGAAAGAAGTATCCCAAACTTGAGAAGCTTCAAAAATTAGCGGATGCTCTTGGTGTCGCTGTAGATGAGTTGGTCTCTGCTAAAATGGGGCGGCAACTCCACCCCCTTTTAAGCTTTCTTGAGTCGGATCTCGCCACAAGTCTTCCTCTGAGTGCCTTTGGGATCGGTGAGCAAGATGTCTATGATCTCATGAGCCACTCACCAGAGAAGTTTACGAGCTTCTTAATGACAGTCTCCGAATTGGCAAAAAGCTTCGACGTTAACGTGGATGATTTGAATAAGGCCGCATTAAGGGCCTATCTTGAAGTGAATAATAATCACTTTCCCTATCTTGAAGAGCTCGGCTCCACGATGGGCCGTCAACTTAGAAATGATATTACTGAACTTAATCCTCTTCAGACCTATCAGTATTTTAAAAAGAAGTTAGAGGGTGACTTTGGGATCAAAGTCGATGATGAAAAAATAGGGCAAAAAGAGGGAAGTGATGGCCTAATCTCTCTTTTTAAACGTGCTGATAAAGGGGGGATTCTCTATCTCAATCCCTCCCTTGATATCAGACAAAAAATATTTGCCTTGGTCAAAGAGCTCGGGGCCCAGCATCTTATAAGTGATGACTCTCTAAAGAATAGAGATCCTCTTAAAACTCATTTCTCAGACCTTCTTTTAGAGTATCAAACAGAGTATTTTGCAGGTGCTCTTTTGGTGCCAGAGAATGAGCTTATTGCTGATCTTAAGAGGTTCTTTTCATTAAACGCCTTTGATCAGGAGCTCTTTAGTAAAGTCTTTGATAAGTATCTCGCGCCACCAGAATTTATTATTGAACGTTTAACTCAAGTCCTGCCCCATCACTTTGGCCTGAATCAACTCTTCTTTTTACGTTGTAACGAAGAGGTTTTAGAGAGTCCTGGACGTTATTATATTGATCAGGAGCTTCACCTCGGTCAACTTCACCACCCTCATGGAGTCAGCCTTAGGGAGCATTACTGTAGACGCTGGGTAACCATTGAGCTTCTTGCCGGATTAGAAGATTCATCCCGGCTTATAGGAACCCAGGTGAGCCAGATGGGCGAGAAGGGAAGTCCGTATTTTCTCCTAAGCTTTGCTCATCACAATACACTCTATCAAGGAAAGCGAACCTGCTATACCTTAGGTCTTGCCATTAATGAGAGTTTAAATAGTGTTGTTGGTGTAGATTATTATGAAGGAATAGAGAAGAAAGTTGTCGGAAGAACTTGTGAAAGGTGCACGATATCTGACTGTAACGAGCGGGTATCTCCGCCTAGTATTAGTATTCGGGCCGATAAAGATAGGTTGCAACGGGACCTGATCCTCTCTTTACTGGATTAATTTTCTTTACGCTCCCCATTTTGACTAATTTGGTTATAATTTAAGAGTGATACTTAGAATTCTTCTTTTGACATTTCTTATGCCGCTTAGCTTTGCCGCTCAAGTGGGTATAGTCGTAAATAAGCGCGCTATTATTTATGCAGATCTTGAACGTAAAGTACCTATCGGTTTCGTTAAAAAAGGTAAGCAAGTTCCGGTTGGAGAAGTAAAACGCCGTCAAGGTGAATTACTTCCCATTAATGTGAATGGAAAAATAGCATGGATTGAAACGAAGAATCTCTATCTTCCCGCTGAAGATAAGTCCTTTGATCAAAATAAGAAGATAACGGAGCATGAAGTTATTATTGAAGAAAAGGTGAAAGATCCATTGAATCAAAATAACTTTATCAGTTTAAAAACGGGCCCTTCTCAAATGAATCTCTCCTTAATTTCAAGCACTCAGGGCGAGGTTAATGCTGACCTTGAGGCGGGGACAGAGACAACGCTGATGTTTGAGCACCGCAACCCACATCTTCCCTATAATTGGGGTATTGGTGTTGAGTTGTTAAGTGCCGAACTTGATGGGCTTTATCAATTTCAAAGTTTAAGCTTTAAAGGGGGAATGGCCTATGTCCCTCTCCATTTGAAGTATATTAATGTTGAGCTCTATGGCAGTGTCTTGCTCTCGGGAGCTTTTCAGGTCGAGTCTCAAGGGATTGGCGTCTATAAAGGTAATATGTATGGGCTTGATCTCGGAACTAAGGTTCGTCTTTTTCCGGCCAGTAAGTTCGGTGCTTTTATTGGTGTAGGGCAGAGCTATTACCGTATTGATGGGCTTGAGAATATTGAAAATGTTGATGATGATGTTAGTCTTAAGCTCTCAAGCATGAGTGTAACTAAAGCCTTTGCAGGCCTTAGTTACCGCTTTTAAATAGAGCTCCCTTTTTACTGAACAGTCCCCGGAAAGCTTCCCTCAAAGTTATTGATCAGAAGTTTATTGGCCACTGACGGTGGTGGCGGATCCTTTAAGAGGTGACCCCAGTTCTCATAGAGTTTGACATCAGGTGTGTCGACATTATTAGTTCTGGTCGCCATATAGACCTTCGTCTCATCCTCAAAGATTTTCTTGAGCTCTCTAAGGGTTGATTCGCCTCTAAAGACTTTGATGAGTTTAATCTCAGTTGGTCCGTAAGCATCACGAAGAAGAGTGGCGCTGGGTACATAATCTTGGATGTAGTACCACTTTTCATCAAAGGCCGTTTTAACGGGTTCGTCACAGATGTAGTAATTAGCCTCGAGTTTCTTATTATAACGTTGAAGCTGGCGGGGGATGATCATACCTCCACCGGCCATGCCTCCTGCTAGAATAGCGGAGTTATTAAGAGCATCTAAGGGTAAGTATTCTTTTCCTCTGACCAGTGCACATTTCTCAAAGAGTCCTTTAACTTCAAGAGTAAAGGATTCACCAATGATTTCTTTAGAGAAGCCTACATTATCGCTATTGTTAGCATTATAGGATTCACTCTCACTCCAAGTATAACTGACATCAAAGAGGCGAACACCGAGACCAAAGAATTCTCCAAAAGGAAACTTCAGTCCGCCGTCAACGCCAACTCGCTTAGAAAGATATTCGGTTTCACCAACGGAGCTTGATGTGGCGAATGTACTTCCCACATGAATTCTGAGGCCATTTGAATTCTTTGTGGTGGCCTTATCAACTTTATGGGCGTGCATAATAAAGCTCGTTTCAAAGAAGCTCTCAGGGTTCTTGATACAGCGATTGTATTCAGGGTGTTCCGTCGGTCCAAAAACACTACCTAGCCAACCCTCTTTCTTTTCGGGTTTAGGAAAACTTCTTCGACAAAGTTTTGCCATAAGGGCCTTGTAGTAGCGGTCCTCTTTCTTTTTAAGTTTTTTTGCTTTATTGGAGTCATAGAGCTTATTAATAATTCCTTTAGGAAGCTCAACATCATCATTAATCATTTCCATCGCATACTCATCGGCCTCGTACTTTGTTTTGCCCACGAGGATTTCTGGATAAGTGTGTTTGAGGTGACGGACAAAGATGCCCTTGGGGCTATCTTCTTCAAAGATCTTGGGGTTGCCGTAGATCTCTGTTTTTTCATAGTTTCCAATTTGAGAGAAGAGATTTTCAATAAAGCGTTTATATTCAAGCTTTTTAAGGTCTTCCTCTCCCTCACCATCAAGAATAAAGGCCTGTCCTTGTTCAGGTGTTAGACCCTCAACAATATCTCGGTCTCCTTTTGCTCTTTGATCAAGAAGCTCTTGTCTCTTGGCTTCTGGGAGGTGGCTAAGGTACTTGTCTTCTAAGCTCTCTTCTTTCTCTTGAAGTACTTCGGATTGGAAAACATTGGTCTTAATCCAGGCAATCTTTGCTTTAAAGTAACCGGTGACGAGAGTTTCTCTTAGACCGATATTTTCATCGATGGGCTCAAGTTTAAAGACGGTAACGGCCCTTACGGCAAGTCTTGGAAGATCACTTAAGCGTACAGGGATATTCATGCGTGAGTTAATAACCCCATCTTTAAGATCAACAATCTTCTCAGCACCCGTAATATAGGTGTAATTAGAAAAATTGCCTTCATTAATATCAATGTCTGCCTTATTAGGGGCTAAGAGCATGAACTTGAGGCGAAACTTTCCATCATGCATCTTAACATAGCGAGGCTTATCTTTTTGAAAGCGGTGACCGAGGTCAAGGCGTGGTGTCAGGACCACCTGATAAGATTTTGAAACAGTGAGACCAAGGTAATCATTCACCTTGAATTCATTTTGATCGTTACCAATTTGAACGTACATAACCCCATCAATATGAATTCTATTATTATAAGGAAGGGGGTTCTCTAGTGGAGGGGGGTCCCAAGCTTTGTCATTACCAAAGAAGAGGCGACTTGGCTCATAAGGATTTACATAGAGAGTCGTTCCGGTTCTTGTATCTTTAAGGGGACCAGATTTAATCTCAATAGAAAAGTCTTTTTCAAGCCAGTGGCTGTGCTCAAATTGATGATAAGGAGAGAGGTAAGTGGCAATAAAACAGCCCTTATCGTTTGTTGTTACGGGAATAGTTAAAGGGCCATGAAGTTTTTCATCTTTTGCTTTAATGGTGATTTCAACTGCCGTAAAAGAAAGGGGGTCACCTGTAACTCGGGCCTTAACACAAGACTCGACTCTGGTTTGGTACTCAAGGGTCGCAACATCAGACCTCTTTTCCTGAGTTTCACCAGTCCAAGTGAGATAAACTTTATCAAGAATTAGTTTTCCACCGTCATTTTTTACATTTGCGCTTACATTTTCCTCTGCCTGAATAAGACAGCCGCGTCCTCGACTTAGGTCCGTAATATCATCAGTAATGGTGTCGATAGCATAGCGCAGCTCTTTTTGGATTCCGGTACTGGGAACTTTAATTGTTTTAGAGATGACCTTACAGCGCTCAGCGCCTGAGTAATCGAGATCAAAAGTGTGTTCCCAGAAAATACACCCTCCGGCATCGGTGAGGTTATTTAAAAGTGGAGCACCAGTGGCCTCGATACGTCTTCGGTCGAGTTTTGTTCCGAGGGCGTTCTCACTTAAACAAGCTTTGATGGCGTAGTACTTTTTCTTAATAACTGATGTTTGGGCGTTTTGCTCACGAATGGCCTGCTGGTTTTGAATGGCAAGACTGTCGACGTTGATCGTGTTCTGTGAGACCAGGTGAGTTTGATCTTCCACATCACTCTTACAACTCATCAACAGGCTTAGCATGACAGCGCCTAATAAGGAGAGTCTTCTAGCAGATGAAAAGAATTCCATAAAATTCATAAGTTATCCCATTTTTATATTTACTAACCCTAATATAAGCAAAAAACATGCCAAGGAAGCCTCTCATTTAAGGAGGTAAGTAGTTGAATTCTTTTGCTTTTTGGGCTGATAAGCACGGGCCAAGGCCTGTGGTGGTGTAAAGGTCCGTTCAAAGTGTAAAAACTATGGTCAGGTGCCAAAAAGGGCCTTGGTAATTAGTACTGGCCTGCTTGTTTGAAAGAGTACCTAGGGCCTATGATGAGCGCTATTAATGAAGTCCTGTGAGGTAAATCATGCTTATGCGCTTTAGTGTTTTAAATAGTGAGAACGATCAAAATCTAGAAGGTATTGATTATCCCATTCTTTTAAACTGTAACCAAATTGCCTCCGTTAAACGCATCAATATCATGCATAAGGGCAATATTATCAAGGGCTACTGGATTCGCATGGTCAGTGGCAAGAAGTATAAGGCAACTCGTGTTCCAGCAGAGATTATGACCCTCTTAGAAGGTGATGAAGACCTGACGATGATTGACATTAACGGCAAGAAGTTAGAAAGTTCAGAGCTACAAAACTCACTACACTAAGAAACGGAACGCCCCTTGGGAAAATTCTATATAGGTCACCTGTGCTACAAGGGCACTGATTACTACGGCTGGCAAAAGCAGGCCGATGTCCCCACCATTCAAGAAACGCTCTTTAACACCTTTCGTGAGCTCTATCCGTTAGGGAGAATCGACGTCAAGGCGACCAGTCGAACGGACCGAAATGTCCATGCTCTGGCCCAAGTGGTGAAGTTTCTGCTCCCAAGGAGAGTGGACGCTGAAGAAGTACGCCTAAAGATTAACGAGGCCCTGCCCTCTAATCTCCATTTTAGCCAGCTTGAGCGCATTAATAAGAGCTTTAAAGTAACCTACTTGAGTCTGTACAAGGAATACGTCTATTTCTTCAGTCCAGAGAAGGTGCCTTTTAATTTTGTGGGTCATATTGATGATCCTCGTTTTGATTTAGAAAAGGTTAAGGAAGCGGCAAAGCTTTATTGTGGCAAACATGACTTCACCTACTTTCAACATCGCTCTCAAGTGGGCGGAGATATGGTGAGAAATATTCTTGAAAGTAAAATTGTCAAAGCAAGTGAGATCTTTAATGAAGGTCCTTTTCAGGACTATCCGATCTATTGTTTCTTTGTCAGAGGTGAGGGATTTCTTAAGCAAATGGTCCGCCTCATGATGGGGACTTTGATAAAGTGTGGAATAGGTGAATGTTCTCTAGATGACATTAAAACGGCTCTATTAGGGAAATCTGATGATTGTGACTATAGAAAACCAGGCTATATTGTTCCAGGTCATGGCCTCTTTTTAAAGCATATTGAATTTCCTGAGGTCTTTAGTGGTGATCAGCTGAGAAGGGTTGTGGATAAGGAACTCTATAAGAAGTGCTTTCCTCAATTTGAACTGTGGCTCGATGATGAACCACAGTCTTTTGATATTATTGATCTCGATTAATTAAGCGCACCCTTGTCGATAGCACGACCATCAATCTGTGATTTAAAGCTTACATTGTAATCCTTAAAAGCGGCTTTATTGGAGTAAATGCAGGCTTCAATACTGTTTTGCGGTGTGATGGACTCTGAAATCGTGGGGATGCCTGAAAGGTTCAAAGAGCCTTTATTATTCACAATATAGTAGTATTGGTTAATTTGCAGGTTAAGAGTGGTATTTCCCGCGTAGTTTGTGACGTAGGCGAGTTGGCCACAGTACTCAAAGGAATAACTTGATTTATAGCTCTTTAACGGGTGTTCAGTGGCTACTTTGTTTGTTGCCGTATTAACGTAGAAATTACTGCCATTAACGTAGCCATCGACACAAGCCGTGTAACTGTCATTAGGAAAACTGACGCTTGAAAGAAAGGGCAAGCTATCATAGCTAAACTCTTGAAGAGTATAAAGTGTTCCATTTTCATTGAGGAAAACTTGGGGATTGTTGAACTGCTTATAAACAACTCCACACTTCTCTGCAGGAGTCCCCGGTAACGTGGGCGATGGTGTTGGATCGGGATCATCGTAGTAAACGACATCATTGCTATCATCAACGATATTGTCTTCATTGACGGGGTCAGGATTGCCTGTCGGTCCAAGGTTCGCTGGCACCTCAAGGGTCGGTGATTCCACACTTGAACTCTCTGTTCCAGCGCTTTCTTCAGACTTACTTGTCGTCGCACTATTAAAGCATGACGTGCTGAGCGCCAATGTGAGAATCATGAGAATAAAGTTTCTTGAACTCATAGTACTTTCCTTAATCGTTGATTTATTCAAGTTATTAGGCTGCAAAGAAGAGGCCAAAAAGGTTGTTCTCTAAGTAGACCTAATTACGTTTGAAAAAAGGGGAAAGTGTCTAAAGATTAAACAGACTGAGTAAAAAGCTGCCTAGTTTGTTGAACGGGGAACTCTTCGCTTGAGTTCTATCTTAAGCTGAGGAGAATCCACATAGATATCCTTGGCCACATTAAAGATAAGGTCATTATTCTTTCTGATGAGGGTTTGAAGCTCCGGGCTTGTCAGTGAGAAGAAGCGAGTCAGAATAATTTTAAAGTCTTTAACAATTTTGAGGTCGTCAAAGGTGAGGCCTCTCGTAATTCCTTCTGAAAAGTGATTACTCTTAAGATAGTCAGTGACATCATTGCGCCAAAACTTTCGCTCGCGATGATTCTTTAGGCTCACACCGCTACAGAGTCTTGAATTAGAAATACAGATGATGTCAGCGAGATCATCATAGCGCAGGCTATAAAAGTCACTCGTAAGAGTGACATTGGTGACGGCCCAAATTTCTTTTGGATACCGTGTGTTGAGATCTTCAAGGGGAAATTGAAAGAGGACTTGGCCATCGACCATACAGTAGTGCTTAAACTGGGGATGGCATTCTTTTTCATCCTTGCTTTCCCCTAGAGGTAAAGGGCGCGCTTTTCGCTTCTTATAAGTAAGAATAATGTCATCAGGGTTCACGTCACTTGGCTCAATAAGGACAACTGCCGTGGGAAGGGGATCAGGCGTAGGAGTAGGTGCTGGGTTTAAATCATCATTGTCATCAATATCTCCTCCTGTCGTAGGGGGAGCAACGGGCTTAAAGGGATCATCGACTTGGGGCGAGCCTTTATCACAAGAGGTCAGGCCAAGGACGAGCACAAAGCAGAGGAGTGTTGATTTAAGCATAGATAAATTTTAATCAAAAAAACCTCATTTGCCCAATGGGGGGCAAATGAAGCTGCTTTAGTAGTGCACGTTCGTGCTTTTTGAGGGGGTTAGGCTTTCTTCTTTGTTGTTTTCTTGACTGTTTTCTTTGCAGTCTTTTTAGCCGCTTTCTTTGTCACTTTCTTTGCAGCTTTTTTGGCGACCTTTTTATCTGTCTTCTTGGCCGTTTTCTTAGCGGCTTTTTTAGCAACCTTTTTTTCTGTCTTCTTTGCCGTTTTCTTTGCCGTCTTTTTGGCGACTTTCTTCTCTGTTTTCTTTGCTGCTTTCTTTGCCGTCTTTTTAGCTGTTTTCTTTGCAGTCTTTTTGGCGACTTTCTTTTCTACTTTCTCACTGATTTTCTTTGTTATTTTTTCAGCGGCCTTCTTCGCTTCAGGTGGGATGCGATCTTTAAGTTTTTCTTGGATATCTTTGACGCGATGATGATTGGCCACACGCTTAGTGGTTTTGATGATGGTGTCTTCAGCGTTTTCACGCAGTGAGTTGTACTCCTGGACGAGCTGAGCGTAGAAACCCGAGATCAGCTTCTTTGAAATATTCACCTTGTCATATTTACTTTTGAAGGTGCGTTGAAGTTGTTGGTAACGCTCTTCGTTGAGGTCCTTGATTTTTTCAAGCAGCTCGAGGCACTTGTCCTTGAAGTCGAGTTTGCGCTTTTTGCCTTTTTTAGCGCCGTCTTTGTTCTTCTTATTTTTTAAAAATTCTGGAAGTGCCATGATGTTCTCCTCATCAACAATTATTCCCTAAATGATAGCTAAGTTCCTAAAGTTTTAACAACTGTTTCCCTGACTTTTTAATGTCTTTTCGCTATGATGGGCGTCGGCTTATTGCGCAATTTTATACAATGGGAGAACAATGAAAAAGCATCATGTTTACGGAATCGGTAATGCCTTAGTGGATATGGAAATTGAAGTGAGCACAGAGTTTCTTAAGGAAAATTCTGTGGAAAAAGGTCTGATGACTCTTGTGGATCAGGAGAGACAAAATGAGCTTCTTACTCAGGTAAAGGGTAATATTCATAAGCGCTCCTGCGGGGGAAGTGCAGCTAATACGATTATTGGTGCCCGCCAGCTTGGGGCAAGAACATTCTATTCCTGTAAAGTTGCCAATGATGAGACGGGTGAGTTCTATTTTTCTAACCTTGTAGAGCATGGAGTGCAAACCAATCTTCATGGTGAAAGAAAAGAGGGTGTTACTGGAAAGTGCATGGTCTTTATCACGCCTGATGCTGACCGCACCATGAATACCTTTCTCGGGATTACAGAAACCTTTAGTGAAGAAGAACTAGATTTTGAAGAACTTAAAGATAGCGAATACCTCTATATGGAAGGCTACCTTGTTACAAGCCCAACAGGGAAAGCTGCCGCTATTAAGGCCCGTGAATTTGCCAAAGAAAATGGTGTTAAAACAGCGCTCACTTTTAGTGACCCCGGTGTTGTTGGCTTTTTTAAAGACGGTTTTGGTGAGATGATTGGTGATGGCATTGATCTTCTCTTTTGTAATGAAGCTGAAGCGCTAAGTTACAGTGGTAAAGACAATCTTAGTGAAGCTTTAGAAGAACTTAAGAAAGTAAGCCGTCAAATTGCGATCACTCAAGGCCCAAAGGGCGCTCTCTTATGGGACGGAGAAAAAGAAATTGATATTCTCACTCGTGAGGTTGAGGCCGTCGATACTAATGGTGCTGGGGATCTCTTTGCTGGAGCTTTTCTCTATGGTCTTACTCACGGTCACACCTTTGCTGAGAGTGGCAAACTTGCCTGCGCCTGTAGTTCTGAACTTGTGACTCACTTTGGTCCTCGACTTGAAGCAGGTGTCACCACTGAAATTTATAAGAAACTCTACTAAAAGGGATGAAAATGCGTATTGTTGAGATCTTAAAAGAAGAACCAAAAGAGCAAATAGTAAAAGCCGCGGGCTGGATTCGCAGTGTGCGAAATTCAAAGGCCTTTAGTTTTGTTGTTCTCAATGATGGCTCATGCCAGGGAACTCTTCAGGTGGTGATGAATGCTGATATGCCTGGCTATGAAGAAGCTTCAACCCTCCTTGTTGGCTCTTGTGTTGAGTTCACCGGTAAACTTGTTGCCTCTCAAGGGAAAGGTCAGTCGGTAGAAATGCAAGCGGAGTCTGTTCATATTTATGGAAAGACAGATGAAAATTATCCTCTTCAAAAGAAGGCCACAAGTCTTGAGTTCTTAAGGGAACAAGCGCACCTGAGACCACGAACGAATCTCTTTGGTGCGGTCTTTAGAGTGCGCCACCAATTGGCCATGGCGACTCATCAATTCTTTAGTGATCGTGGTTTCTATTATCTTAATAGTCCTATTCTTACCGCCGTCGATGCTGAAGGTGCGGGTGAGATGTTTAATGTTACGACCTTTGATCTAGAAAAAATGGCGAAGGGGAAGTTTGACTCGGTTGATTACTCTCGTGATTACTTTGGCAAACCGACAAGTCTCTGTGTTACTGGGCAGCTTGAAGGCGAGTGCTTTGCGATGGGCATGGGGAGTGTTTACACCTTTGGGCCAACTTTTAGAGCAGAAAACTCCAATACGCCACGCCACTTAAGTGAGTTTTGGATGATTGAACCCGAAGTGGCCTTTATGGATCTTGAAGGAAATGCTGAACTCGCTGCCGATTACGTCAAGTATCTCATTAAGTATGCTTTTGAGCATGCTGAGGATGAGCTCAATGCCCTTCAAAAGTACCATCAATTTGCTGCAAAAGGGACGAATGAAAAATATGTCAATCATCTTGAGGTTTTAAGAAAGGTGATGGATTCAGAGTTTAAGAAAATCACGTACACTGAGGCCATCGACATTCTTTCACAATCAGGAAAGAATTTTGAATTTAAACCAGAATGGGGCATTGAATTGCAAACGGAACATGAGCGTTATCTCGCCGAAGAGCACTTTAATGGTCCCGTTACCGTTACTGATTATCCTAAGGACTGTAAGGCCTTTTACATGAAACAAAACGAGGATGGTAAAACTGTTCGCGCTATGGATGTTCTTGTGCCAGGAGTTGGTGAAATTATTGGTGGCTCTCAAAGAGAAGAGGATTACGATAAACTCGTCGCCAGAATGGATGAGATGGGAATGGAGAAGGAGCCTCTTTGGTGGTACCTCGAACTTAGAAAGTTTGGTTCAGCCCCCCACAGTGGATTTGGTTTAGGTTTTGAAAGAGCTATTCGCTACATAACAGGAATGAAGAATATTAGGGATGTGATTCCCTTTCCACGCACACCCAAGAATTGTGACTTCTAAGGAGACAACACATGACAACAGGAAGACATGAAGTCCTCAATCTTGATGCTATCAAGATGGAGAACCCCTACTTGAGGCTTGGAACTGATGTTTCAACTCTCGAAAAAAGTATTCAAACCATCGGCCTTATTGCGCCTTTGATTGTGAATGATGAAAATGTGCTCTTGGCCGGTGCCCGCCGTTGGCAGGCCCTTAAGAATCTCGGTGAAACTGAGGTTCCGGTCATTCGCGTAAGTAAGTCAAACTTAGAGCAAGAGTTGATTTCAATTGATGAGAATCTTGTAAGAAAGTCCCTTACGAACCCAGAGGTTGAGGGGCATCTTCTGCGTGCACGCGAGATTTACTGTGAAATGGCAGAGAAGGATGAAAGCTTTAAAGCGACACTCTTTGAAAAAAGAAAGGCCCGCCTTGAAGAAAATCCTGAAGAAGCTCCTGTTGAGGAAATCACTGACATTAAAGAAGTGGCAACAGAAGAGTTTGCTAATGATGTTTCTTTAAAATCTGGTCTCTCAAAGAGTCAGGTCATTAAGGCCATGGAGCGCGAAGAGAAGTCTGGTGAAAGCCTTAAAGAAGCTCGTAAGCGTGGTGAGGTGAATGTTAGCCAGGCCAACGAAATTATTAAACTTGATGAGAAAGATCAAGAGGAACTCATCCCTCATATTGCAGGACGCACAGTTGGCGAACTCAGAAAGCTTGTGAAAGAGGCCAAAACTGTCGGTGTAGAAGAGGCCATCAGAAAGAGTGAAGTAAATCCCCATGCTCGCGAGTATAATGAGCTTCTTAAGAGCTTTAAAAAGGGCTATAAGATTGCTGAAGCTTTAGAAATTGAAGGCATTGAAATTGAAGGGCCTTTAAGAAAAGATATTCAGCGCTACTGGGACGGTCTTAAAGAGAAAATGAACTCTCTTTTGGCAGAAGACTTCTCTGGCCATCATCAAAGTTTTACTCCTGAGTACACTGAAGAAGCGGCCTCACTTAATTAAGAGATATTTGGGCCTCACCAAAGTGGTTCTTTTTAAGATTAAGTCTTAAGGGAATCTGCTGAGTGAGGCCTGTTACGTGGCTGATAATGCCAATTTGTTTTCCCTTACTTTCCATCTTTAAAAGACAGTCAAGAACTTGGCCTAGACTTTCATCATCTAAGGTCCCAAAACCCTCATCAATAAAGAAGCTATCTATCTGGGTTTGACCTCTTGTGAGCTCGCTCAAGCCTAGAGCAAGACCAAGGCTTAATAAAAAGGTCTCGCCTCCGCTAAGCGTAGAGACCTTTCGTTGCGATCCACTATTCCAAAGGTCAAGAACGAGAAGTTCACTATTTTTTCCCTCTTTGGCGTGAAGAAGCTGATAGCGGCCTTCCGCTAAAGAGAGAAGTTCCGCATTAGCGAGTTTTAGGAGTTGGACCTCCATCATTTCTAAAGCGAAGTCACGAAACTTATCTTTATCAATATAGGGTGTGAGGGCCGAGAGTTTTTGATAGCGCTTTTCAAGGTCATTTCTTAATTTATCAAGTTCGAGACGTTTTTGTGAGAGTTTGTCATTTTCATCAAGTTTAGTTTTGATGACGATAACTTCAACCTTCTTTTCCTCTAAACTCTTCTTGAGGAGACCCAGTTCTTTGAGAAAGACATCATTATTGAGTCCTTTAAGAAGTTCAATGGGATAGCTCCCTTCTTTTAATTCCTCTCTGAGGTAAGTGATGGCCTTAGAAAAAGAGGTTTTGAGAGATTGATTAAAGGGTGCCGTAAGGGCAGCTTCATATTGAGAAATAAGCTTAGGGGCATAGAGGTTAGTGAGGCGAAGGTCGTCCTCTCTTTGCTCCCTTAAATGATTCAGTGAGGATTCCTTCTTTGAATATTCAACTTCTTTTTCCTGGAGGGAGCGGGATAGGTTAGAGAGGTCCTGATCAGATCTCTCTATTCTTTCCATCCATTGGTCGCGCTCTTTCTTGGGCTCCTCAGGGTGATTATTATGAGCTTGAAGGTTAGTAAGGGCACTAAGCTGAGTATTGAGTTCCTTTAACTTTTGCTCTTCTTCATTGAAATACTTCTCACTCTTATTGAGCGCATTCTCAGACTCAAGTAAAGAATTCTTAAGAGAGTCTTCTTCTTTCTTTAATTGTAAAAGCTGTGAAACCTTCTCACTAAGATTGGCGCATTCCTTTGGCGCAAGGTTGGGGTAGGGAAGAGCTTCTTTGAGATGGGCAAGGGTACAGTCGTGCTCTTGAAGCTTAGAAGTCGACCTTTTGACACTTAAGGAGGCTTCTTTCCACGCCTCTCTTTGCAGGGAGAGTGTTTTTTGTTTCTCTGTGAGTAAGGACAGCTTTTCTTTTAAGGAGGAGATCAGATCTTCCTTTTCTTTAATTTCCTTATCAATTTTATCTTGGGTTAGGCCTTTTATTCTCGATTGAACTTGCGTCAGTTCTTCCTCAGTGCCCTCTTTCTTCTTAATTTGCTCTTTAAGATTATTTTCCTGGCTTTGAAGGCGCTCCTTAAAGAGAATGGATTGGTTTTTTAGGATTTCCTCTTCTTTTTCAGCGTCCTTAAATTCCTCTAAAACATAGCGATTTGTTTGAGTTTTCTCTAAGAGGGTCTCTTTAAGAGAGGGGTGACTTTGCTCACAAAGAGGACAATATTCATCGTTAATTAATTCTATGCCCTGGGTTTGAAAAAGATAGAGGCTCCCTTGATTTCTCAGGTTCTCGAGATTTTCTTGAGTTTCTTGGTGCTTTTTTAAGAGGAGTTTAAATTCTTCTTCGTCACCTGCGATGGTGTCTTTAATGACTTTAATCTTCTTATGAAGGTCCTCGACCTCTTTGATGAGACTCTCTTCCCTTAGTGCGTCTCTTTGAAAGTGGTCTCTTTTCTTTTTGAGGTTATCAATATCTTCTTTGATCTCTTCAAGGGAGTGCGATGCCGTGATCTTTTGAAGTGGCGCCATTTCTTCTTTGATTTTGTTAGCCCCATCCTCAATGCGTTTGAGTTCTCCAGTGGCATGGCCAAGCTCTAGCTTTGCTAGCTGTCCCTGTGATTCTTCCTTATCAATTTTTTGTTGGATTTCACTTTGTCTCTTGAGGTCTTCATCCTTGTAGTCTTTAAGGGTCTCTTCTAAGGCACTCTTTTGTGGCGTGACCTCATTGATAAGAGTAGCAGTCTTTTCTCTAAGATTCTTTTGCTCTTTAATGTCTTCTTTGAGACGAGCTAAGCGATTTTGGCCTTCAGAAATATCTTTTTCTAAGTGAGTTAACTTTTGAAGGGCTTCAATGGCCTCTTCAAGAATGATGAGCCTGGCCTTGTAGTCTTCCTTCAAAGTGTTGTTACTCTTAGTGAGAGGGCCGTATTCTTTTAAAATAATCTCTTTTTCTTTTCTTATCCTCTCAAGACTTTCTCTTTCTTTTTTCTCACGCTCTTGGTTTGTGAGAAGCGACTGAAGAGTTTCAAGGAGTTTAGTGAGAAGCTCCGTGATCTCTGTGAGGTTGTCCGTTTGATTGGAGAGCTCGGTGATCTCTTTATTAAGAGTTTTAAACTGGAGTTGATGGGATTTGACTTCGTCTTCACTTAGAAGTTGAGTACTCTGAGAAAGACTTTTAAGGTGTTCTATTTCTGAGCCAATTTCTTTAAGGCTTCTTCTTAGGGCGATTGCCAACTCTTTTAGGTTTTTATCTTCTAAGAGCTTTTCAAGGAGGTCTTTTCTGTCTTTAAAACTTGCCGTAAGAAATTGCGAGAACTGCCCTTGATTAAGGATGCAGACCTTGGTGAACTGATCGTAAGAGAGGCCAAGGATTTCTTCGGTGCTCTTTTCAAGGGGGCCTGTGCTGTCACTAATAACGCGATTAATAGCAGGTGTCTTCCTTGGGGTGCCGTCCTTTTTAAGGACCTGACACTCCCAGATGATTTGATAAGTCTTAGAGGCGTTTTCAAATTCAAGCTCTATTCTGCCTTTCGCTGTCCCCATCGTGACAATATCTTTGGCGCTTAATCCCTTAGGGTGACTGCCATAGAGGGCCATGCAAAGAGAGTGAAGTATTGTCGACTTACCGCTACCCGTTGGGCCGGTGATGGCAAAGAGATCACTTTCCTTCGCAAGCTCTCTAAAGGAAATTTCATGGGTTCCTTTGAGGCTATTAATATTGGTGATTTTAATATTAAGAAAGCGCATCACTATCCCTTAGGACTTCTTGAAGTTCAGTGAAACTATCGAGAAGGTTTTTCTCTTCTTCCTTTGCAAGATCATATTCTTTTAAGAAGAGTTGAAAGAGCTCTTCGGTGGAGAGATTTTGAATATGCTCCCCATGCTCACTTTCTTCTTCAAAGCGAAGTTCACTTTTTGAAAAAATATTGATTACCTCAAAATTAAACTTAAGAAAGTGAGTTCTTAACTCTTCAATTTTTGCGGGGGAGAGATCAGCTTCGTTTAGGGTGATCTCAACAAAGGGGGAAAGCACTCCCTGTGGTGTTAAGTCTTTGGCCATTTGAATGAGTTCGCTCTCTGTGCCTTTAAGGCGCAGGAGGGGTCTGATGATAGGAATGTCCTGCCACTCTATGGTCCAGCCTTCATTCTCTTGCCAGGTGTAAAGAAGCATCTTCTTTTCATTGCTCTCACTAAAGCGCAAAGGATAGGGGCTTCCACTATAGTAGGCACTTGGGCCTTCTTTTTTTACACATTGAGGTTTATGGATATGGCCAAGGGCTAAAATATCCCAATCACTAAAGTAACTAAGGGGGAGTGTTTCAAGCCCAGAGAGACCTACGCCAAGTTCGCTACCGCTCACCTGAAAACTGCCAAAGAGATGATGACCTATAAGAATGCTGGGAGCATCGGGAGAGTTAAAACTCTTCTTTAAGTTTTCTAACCACCACTGAAGCCGATAGAGAAGGTCTTCCTGGAGGGAGTCAAAGGAAGGGGCCTGTGGAATTTCAAGACGAAATAAGTCTCGTGGTCTAAAAAAGGGAAGTCCACACAGTAGGACTCCTTCTTTTGTGACAAGTCCATAGTTTAGGTACTCTTCATGGTCCATCGTCCCCACGATTTTGAAGAAATCGGGATTAAGAAAGGGACGTGGTGATTCAAGTAGAGCACCGTTATCGTGGTTACCACCAATGGCAAAGATATGCTCAAGACTATTGTCATCGCTTTCTAAGAATCCAAGGAACTCAAAGAAGAGCCGTAAAGATTTAGTGGGGGGAATGGGAGAGTCAAAAATATCACCAGCAATAATGAGGATGGTAATATTCTCATCTCTTATCTTCTGGCGAATACTTTCAAGAAAGATTTCCTGCTCCTCATGGCGCTCGCGCTTAAAGAGCTTCTTTCCAAGGTGCCAGTCTGAGGTGTGCAGGATCTTAAGCATTAGCTATTGTCTTGGGGCTTCTTCTGTTGGCCGTCAGGCTTTTTCTTAGGGCGACGATTGCGTCTTCTCTTATTTTGAGGCTTCTTGGAAGGTTCTCCCGATTTTTCTCCAGATCCCTTTTGAGAATCTTTTGGGTTTTGTGAGGAGGCTTCCTTGTCATCGCTCTTTGGACGTCTTCTTCTGTTATTATTACGCCGGCCCTTACTCTTCTTTCTCGGCTCTGAAGACTCTGTCTTGTCTTCTTCATTAGAGCTATCCTTAGCAGGTTGTTCTGGCTGAGAGATATCACCCATCTTATCGCGGGCATGTTCAAAGAAAGTGTCATCTGAGTTTTCAGAGAGACTTGCTAAGTTTTTCTGTGCAATCTCGTCTTCAGAGAGACCGTGATTGAAGTTCTTGGCCATCTCAGAGGCAGCATCATCAAGGCCTATGATATTACTCGTTTCATTGACCACATGTTGAAAGCGGTCGGGAAATGGGTGATCCTTAGGTAATTTCTTACCTTCATGAAATTGTGATTTGGTGTAGCGTCTGATTTGTCCCTTTTCAGTGATCATATCAAACTGCTCAACGAGGATATGAAGCTTGGTCACTTTGCCAATATCACCATTGAGGGTTTTAAGATAATTGCCCTCACGAGGAAGAAGCTTTCTCTTATCAGCATAGACGTCGTCTTCATATTTTATACAGCATTTGATCTGTCCACAGACGCCATTAATCTTTGAAGGGATAAGGGCGAGGTTTTGATTCTTTGCCATTTTAATGGAGACATTTCCATAGTTCTTAAGAAAGGTTGAGCAGCAGGTCGCCTGGCCACAAGCCCCAATAGAACCAAGAGCAGCGGCACGATCACGTACCGTAATTTGGCGCAGTTCAATGCGCATTTTTAATTCACTTACCAAGCGCTTAACGAGATCGCGAAAATCAACGCGCGCAGGAGCGGTAAAATAGAAGACCATCTTCTTACCAAATTGAATGATCTCAACATGGGTGATTTGCATATCAAGGCCAAGGTCACTCACAAGCTTTGAGGCCGTGCCTTGCGCTTCTTTTTGCTTAGCAAGGTTGCCTTGCATTTCTTCGATATCACTTTGCTCGGCAACTTTGTTGATGGAGCGAATGGGGAGCATCGATTTTTTAAACTTAACCGTATAAGGAAAGGAGTTGATATAGCCGACATCCATTCCGCGGTCACTCATGGCGACAACTTTCTGGCCGTAGCGAAAGTGGCGTTTTCCTACGAGAAAGGGAAAACTGCGCGAGTTTCCAGGAAAGCGCACACGCACGAGCGTGACTTCATCGCCTTCTTGCCAGCGGGTATCGCCACGATCATCAGTAGAGTCGGGACTTGATCCCTCTTCGGCGCTTTCTTGGTCATATGCTGTTGTATTTTCTTCAAGTTCAGCTGAACTTGTCTCATTTATTTGTTCTGTCATAGTATTTTGTGCTCTGTCTTATATGCAATGTGTAATTATGGCGAACACATTGGCTCCTGTCTAGGAGCATTGCTCAATGACTTGAATTAAGCCCATAAATCTCTGTGCTGGGGCGTTATTAAAGGCCTGTGCTTTTTCAAACCATTGCAATTGTTTAAGCCATTGTTCCTTGAGGTGCAGTGGGGTTGAGGCCCGCTCCATAAAACTTGTAAGGGCATCGTAGAGGAATTCACGTTGGCGTAGACCTCCTTTGATAAACTCTATAAGGTGAAAGGAGCGCGGGTTATTGATATAGTTATTAAGCTCTTTGAGTTCACTCTTTTTAAAGTCATGACCACTCTCTAAGGTCTTTGAAAGATATTGGCTAAAGGCATGACCCTCTAAAGGGCTCCAGCTTTCAAGAGGACTCTTTGCTTTGAGCCTCAGTGTTATGGCCCGACTCTCAATCGTTTGCAGAAGAGGAGTTTGCTCATCAACGACGAGAAAAGTGACAACATTTTCAAGGGGCTCTTCTAGTGTCTTAAGCCATTTGTTAGCAATAATCTGGCTTATGAGCTGGGCCTCCATGACAAAGACTAGTTTTGCTTTAAATTCTAATGGGGGATAGCTATGGGCCTTATTAAATTCAGTGATGCTCTCATCTTTGACTCTGTATTCACGGGCATCTTCTTCTTTTCTGATGACCACGATATCACTGTGGCCTAAAGTGCGCATTTCCTGGGCTTGCTCTAAGGAGCAACCTTTTTCAGCTTTTATGATTTCTTCACAAAACTCCTCAACCCACTCCTCAAAGAGTTCTTTTGGGTTTTCAGCGCTAATGGGTCCTCTGATGATATAGAGTGGGGCAAGCTTCTGCTTAGAGAAGCGTTCAAAGAGGATATCCTTGGCACTAGGAGTCTGGCTCAATTTTCAGGTCTCTGATTTTGATCCAGAATAAGGTTTTCAAGAGGAGCTTTAATTTCTTCAAAGACCTTATCAACGGATTGGTTGCCATTGAGGGTAAGGATTCGATCACTAAAGAGCTCAGCCGCTTCGTCATAGCCTGCGACGAGATTGTCATAGAAGCCTTGTCCTTGCTTTTCAAAGTAATCCTTGGGCGCATTTCTCATCTTTTGGCGCGAATGGCTCAGGTCCGCTGGAATACGCAAGTAAAAGGTTAAATGGGGGGTGAGATTAAGCGGGAAGCTTTGGTGGGTCTTTAAAATGGTATCAAAACCTAGATTTCTCGCCTTTCCTTGGTAAGCAAGGGTGCTATCAAGGTAGCGGTCATAAATAACCACAGTATTGGGCGTTTCAAGTTCTTTAAGAGTGACCTCGGTCAGGAGCTGGGCCCTGGAGCTTGCAAAGAGGTGAAGTTCCGCCACCGGGTGAATCGGGTGAGTGGAGTTGAGGATGGCCTGACGGAGCTTCTCGCCAAAAGTTGTGCCACCTGGTTCACGTAGGACGATAACTCGAAAACCTTTGTCTTCAAGAAAGTCTCTCACTTTCACTATTTGAGTTGATTTTCCCGCTCCCTCAATTCCCTCAAAGGAGAGAAAATAAGAGCCTGGAAAGGCCGGGGATCTGAAGTTCTTTGCTAGTTCTATAGTTGTCATATCACTAGATTAGACAACCTTAGGCGCCTTTGACTAGGAATTTTTAGTAGTTTTCTTCTAAGGCCTCACCATCGAGAAATTCGTCCTGATAGTCTTCCTCAGCTGCTGGGAGGCGTCCTTGTGTTTTACCGGCGCCCCATACCTCACTGGCTTCAATTGTGGGTGCGTCGACCGGGACTTCCTCTTCATAATTCGCGTCATAATCATAACGCTCTTCTTCATCATAATAATTATTTTCTGAATCGATGATCTTCTTATCGAGGCGGCTTCTCACGGGATCTTGTTCCACGGGAGTGTCACCATTATCGTAGGCATAGTCGTCTTGATAAGCATTGTCGTAATTATCCTCAGGGTAGGAGTCATCATAGGCGCTGTCACGCAGTTCTCTTCTATTGCTTGGTTCAAAAGAGTTGGTGGTTGTGATGCTCGCGGGTTTACGCGAGCGCGGAGAGTTCTTTGCCTTAAAGCGAGTGGGTTGATAATTTCCGCGCTCCTTCACGGGCTTTAATGTCGGAGCGTCTGTGGTTTCACTGGCACTAGAGCGAGAGTTCTTCTGAGTCACACGAGCGGGATTCTTATTTTCATTAAAAAAGAAAAAGAGTGAGCCCAACATAAAAAAGCTAATAAGAGCATAGGTGCCATAGCGAAGGGTTGAAGATTCAGTTTCAGTGGCTTTCTCGGGTGCCTGAAACTCAAGAACCTTGGCACTTGTCTCCTCTGTAGGAATCTCGCCTTGGCCTTGATTATTTTCTTCTTGAGGAAGATGGGCCTTGCCACTTTTAATATTCTCTAAAAAGGCAAGACTCGCTAACGCCCCTGTTTCGTCATCGGCGTGGAGAGATTCTTTCATCTCTTCGTTGCTGCCCTTAAAGACCTCCCATCCTGGAGATTCAGGGAGAGGACCTTGCGAAAAATTTCTTCTATCAAATTGAGAAAATTCATAGAGTTTGTGCCAAGTGTGGCCACCATCACTACTGGCCTGATCTGTCAGAAGGACCTCTTTTTGATTCACGAGCTTCATCAGCTCATCTGGACCAAGAGGGCCTAGCTTTATGCCATCAGTGATGATGTGAAAACTATTCTGGGCCATAGGATTTTGTTCATCAAGAATTTGGGGCTTTCTTCGTTGAAAGAAGGGATGCTCATAGAAGTTAACCCATTCACCAAAACCCTTAGCATCACGCACGAGGCTGCCTTCAGGCAGTTCTATACCTTCTGTAAACTCTTTGAGCTCATGGGCGTGAAAGGGTCCGAGGGGTTCGTGATCGGGAAGGTGAAGGTGAAAGAAGGGCCCTGTCATTTCACCCCAGTTCTGAGGGGCTTTGATGAGCTCTAACTCAATAATATGGTCGTCATTCCATTGTGTTAATTCTTCCATTTCTTAACTCCATGGGCATTCTTAAGGCCTTCTTCCCTTTAAATATCGGAGTTGTTTGCCATCCCTTTGAGTAGGGGGGCTATTGGAGCGTTGCTGCTGCAATTCTTGCCCATAGGTGATAGAATTCCTCCATGTTTTGGTATCTCCTTGCACTGGCCCGCTATACGCTTGGCTCATTATTATTGTTCTTCCTCTTTTTTCTGAGCAAAAGAATCAGGAAAAGGCGTGCCTATGAGAGGCGTTGGCCCCTCGTTCAAAGGGACTATGAGGTCTGGCTTCACGCGAGTAGTGAAGGGGAGCTTGAGCAATTAGTGCCTCTTATTGATGCTCTTGAAGCGAGAAAAGTGCTCACCCTTCTTCTTGTGACCAGCCCGAGTTTAGAGAAGAAGCTTAAAGACTTAAGCGAAAGTGATTATCGTGAAGTAGCGGTCCTTCCCCTCAATCTGTTTTTTCCCTTTGGCAGCAAGAGTCTTTTCTCTTTAAAAGTTCCAAAGAGCTTCTATATGGTTCGCTATGATTTCTTTATTGAGCTCATGATTGCCGCTTTTCGCTGCGAAAATTCAGTACTTCTGAGCGCCACTTTAAAAGGCAAGAACTTTAAAGGGCATGGATTTAAGAAACTTATTTTTAATCTTATCTATGGCACCTTTAATAAGATTTATGCTGCGAGCCCTATAGACCTTGAGCGCTTTGAAGACTTTGGCCTTAAGTCCTATCAAAAACTTGAGCAATTTGACTTTCGCCATGGCCAGATCTTAAAAAGGCAAGACCTTAAAGAAAATCTCCATAGAACCCATTGTTGTCAGAGTTTAGAAAAAATCCTCAAGCCCTATGCTCGCGAGAAGCGTCTTATTTTTGGAAGCCTTTGGGAGCTTGAGCTAGAGCTATTTAATGAGGATTTTATTGAGGCCATGAAGAGAAAAGAAGTCTTTGTCTTTCTTGCGCCTCATCACCTTAAAGGTGAGCAATGGGATGCCCTCTTTACTAAAGCCAAAGAGTGGCAAGAGAAGGGACTTGAGATCACGTATTGGGACCAGATGGGGATCAGAGGTGAGGGAAATATAATTCTCTGTAAGGTGCCAGGGTTACTCTGTGAACTCTACCCCTACTTTGGTCACGCCTTTGTTGGCGGTGGCCATGGGCGTAGTGTGCATAGTCTGCTTGAGCCCTTTTGGGGTTGTGACCATATTTACTGTGGCCCTAAGACTCATCGCTCAACAGAAGCAGACTTTGTTCAGGATCAGTGCCCTGAATATTTGCACATTGTCAGAGAGCTTAGCTCCTTCTATTCTATTTATCAGAAGAATTGTGACGCCAAGGCAAGGGATTGTGTGTCTCTAAGAACGCAGATCCTTACAGAACACTCACGCCATCTGGAAGTCTTAAGTCATACAAGCTAGGTTAACTGATGTTACAAAAGAACTATAGTCGAGCGGTGATAGGCCGCAGTTATTTGAGCTTTCTCTATGGCATTGAGCTCTTAAGAGAAAAGAACAGCGTTTTGGTCTTAGATGATGAACGCCTCGAATACGGTGACCTCTTTAGTTATGCTCTCACGGATCTTGATATTGCCTTCTTTGAAACCTGGGGCGAAGACCGCTCCATCCAATGCCTCACATCTATTCGAGATTATGTGGCCCCTAAGCCCTATACTCTGGTGATTGGCGGGCGCTATCTGCGCTTAGGAAGTGATTGTTGGTCAAATCTTCGTGAACTCTATCGTAAGTTTCCAGAGTTTTTTCCCTTTGAAAATTTCTTCACCGATGAAGGTCTTAAAGATCAATTCATGAGTGACTATCAAGAGATGACCAGACGCTTAGGCGTTAATGGATTTCGTTTTAAAGGTCTTGAGAACTCGACCATTGATTTTCTCCTTGGTCAAAGTCCCGAACTTTTTAAGGATGCTTATCATCTCTTTAATAATGCGATTAAAAAGAATAAGAAGGAGAGTTGGCCATTTCTCTATTTTAGCCGCAGCCTCTTTCATAAGAGGTTAAGCTCAAGCTTCTCTAATGTAGAGCTCTTTCATTTCTTTCTCTGTCTTCTGAGCCCTCATTATATTCTCGATGAGTCAAAATTAAGTGAAGAGCTTAGTCAGGTCTTTATGGAAAAAGGCGGGCATTTTAAAAAGACCCAAGTTAGGGAGTGGAAGTTCTATAAGAGTCTGCCCTGGTCAATGGAACTTGCCAGTTACGAAGGCATTATTCACCCCCATAAAATTTCCTTTCTCGGCTCAAGCCCCCAAGGCCTACCTCTCAAAATTAATCATTCCTGGCGCCGTTTTCGCTCCTTTCATTTTGAAGTGCAGTGCCAAGACCATCGCCTCAGTAAATTAAAGGATGAGTGGTTCTTTTGGAGTGAGCTTAAAAATATGGCCACTGATATCCCTATGTGGCGCTTTGAAGTGGGAGAGGAGAAGATCACTGGTCAAATCCTCTACAGAGAAAAGTCAGGCAGCAAACTCAAGTTCTTTCACCAGTACTTAAATAAGAAAATCAGTGCAGGCCTTGAAGAGTGGATGCCCGATATCACCCAAAAGTGTGGCAATATTCACTTTAGCAGTGGAAAAGAGGTCTACCTTGATCAAAGCTCAATCTTTAAGACCCAGGCCTTGCCACGCTTGAAAGAAGTGAAGCTCTATGACTACTCTAGTCCCTTTTTGCGCTCTCGCCTTAAGAATGTGAGTTATTTTGGGCCCCTTAAGGGATGTCCTCTGGGACTCTTTGGTCAACTCCTGGAACTAAGGGACCACTCTAAACAGGCTTAAAGTCTCGTGTTAAAATTAGGGGTATGAAAAAGGATCTTTTCCAAGAACTCATTGTCTTTATTAAAAGGATTCGAAAGAGTGAATCTGCTCAAACGAGTGTTGAGTATATTCTCCTCGTGGGTGTTATGGCCTTTGTGATCTTTACGGTGCTTGGAAATGTGAGGGATAGAATCCTAGCTGATCAGAACCCCTGTCCGCCTGAAGACACTTCTCTTGGCTGTTCTTTGAGCCGTGTGATTGATGGTTTTGGGACAACCGACCCCAATTTTCGCTACTTTACCCTGCGAAAATAAAAATAAATTCAAAGACTTAGAACCTTTCCCTTGTAATCCTTACACGTTGCGCTATTTTTTGCCCGCCGCATTGAATCATTTGTTATAAGAAATGTGAATTATTGCTATTCGTGCCTGTGCTGAAAAGGAATCCTTTGAGATTTAACAGGCCCGCAAGGAGATTAAAATGAAAGCATTGATGACTCATGAAATGAAAATTCTAGTCGCGACATTGGCCGTTGTAAGCTCAAGTGCCTTCGCTCAAGACTATCTTGTCTCGGAAACTGAAGAGATCCTCAATTCAGAGCAAATTGATATTGATGGTCAGTTCAGACGCGAAAGTGCTGCTGACAAGGTCGAAAAAATGAGAAAGCGCCTTGAAAAGCAAAACGAAGAAATGGTGCAAAAGAAAATTGAAGACATCCGTATTAAGAATGAGCAAAAGCTTGCCACTGATCTTAAGGGTGCCTTTAATGGCCAGGCCATTGGAACTGACCAGGAAGTGGACACTGTTGAGACTGTTCAAGCAGCTCCTCAGACCATCATCGCACCTGCTCCTATTATCGAAGAAGCTGATTATAAGAATGCGATTATTCCTTTTCTTGGTATTAAACAATATGAAGGCGATGATATCGACGGCTTTGAGTCAGAGATGAATGCCGGTATTACCTTTGAAAATGAAATTTCAAATCGTTTTAGAATCGGTATTGGAGCGACTTATACCACTCTCGATTTTACAGATACTTTCTTTGACGAAGAAATTAGCACCAGAAATATCAACCTTAACCTCACAGGTAAGTTCTTCTTAGCGACAGAGTCTTCGATTCGTCCCTATCTTGGACTTGGTCTAGGTTATAACCGTATGAACCTTGAGTATGACACAGAGCTTTCTGGTGAGAAGCTAGAGGCCTCTGGTAGTAACGTTAATGGTTCTGGTTCCGTTGGGGTTGAGTTTGCCTTCGCTAAGAACCTTGGTCTTAATATTGACTTCACTTACTCACGTGCCCTCACTTCAGGGTTTGATGAGAACGACACTGTAGGAACTGGGACTTTCATCACAAGAGATAATCTTGAAGACCGTCTTGAAAACTATGGTAATGCTCTTGAAGAAAGTAATGTGGCCGCCCTTAATATTGGCTTCCTCATTAAGTTCTAAGAAGAGATAATAATTCCTTGCACAAATTGGGCCTCCTTGTTGAGGCCCTTTTGCATTTTTAAGAACGGTTGTTCTTTGAAAAGCTAACGGCTTAGACTATCATAGACGGGTATTATTTATTGCAAAGGAGTGCAACAATGAAACCTGTCTATATTGTGGGGGCAAAGCGAAGTCCTCATGCCAAGGCCGGCACCGATCTTAAAGATGTCGCCGCCCCTTATCTTGGTTCTTACCTTATTCGCCATCTTCTTGATGCTGCTGGTATTTCCAATACTGATGTGGATGAGGTGATTATTGGTAACGTTGGTAATCCTGCAAAGTATCCCAATATCGGTCGAGTCATTGCTCTAGAAGCAGGCCTTGATAAGCAAACAAGTGGCTATACTGTTCACCGCAACTGTGCTTCAGGGCTTGAGGCCGTGAGCCAGGGCTTTTTAAAAGTCGCAAGTGGTCGCAGTGAGATTATCGCTGTGGGTGGTGTTGAAAATATGAGTCAAATTCCTCTTATTTATTCAGAGGAAATGACTGAGCTCTTTATTGATGTCATGAAGGCTAAGAGTGTCGGGGACAAACTTAAGGCGATTACTCAATTTCGTCCACCCTACCTCAGTCCCATTATTGCACTTGAACAAGGTCTTACTGATCCCTTCTGTGGTCTTAATATGGGTCAGACGGCTGAAATTCTAGCACGTGAATTTAATATCAGTAGAGAAGAGCAAGATGCCTTTGCTGTGCGCTCTCATAACCTTGCTCTTAAGGCGCAAGAAGAAGGTCGCCTAGCCGAGGAGATTCTTCCTCTTGCTGTTGGATCAAAACTTAATAAGCTTCTCTCTACTGACGTAGGTCCAAGAGCGGGTAGTAGTGTTGAAAAGCTCGCTAAGCTTAAGCCTTACTTTGATCGCAAGAGTGGAACAGTAACTGTTGGTAATGCCTGTCCTATTACAGATGGAGGCTCCGCTCTTCTTCTTGTAAGTGAAGAGGCCCTTAAGAAATATGATCTTGAGCCTATGGCAAAGATTGTTGATTACCATTTTCATGGGCTAGAGCCTGAGAGAATGGGGATGGGACCCCTTTTAGCAATGGATGGTGTTTTTAAAAGAACGGGGATGACGTTAGAGGATATGGACTTAGTTGAAATCAATGAAGCCTTTGCCGCTCAGGTTATCGCTGTTCAAAAAACTCTTGTGGATAAAGAAGCTGCTTCTCGCTTTGGTGTTGAAAAAGCATGGGGAGAAATTCCTGATGAAAAATTCAATGTTAACGGTGGAGCCATTGCCCTTGGTCACCCCGTTGGTTCTACGGGAAGTCGCCTTGTTGTGACCATGGCCCATGAACTCAAAAGAAGAAAGGCCAAGTATGGTGTGGCCTCCCTTTGTATTGGTGGCGGTCAAGGTGGCGCTATCATCATTGAAAATCTAGTGAAGTAGGAGAGTGGTCGTGAGTGTATATAAGAAAATTAGTTATGAAGTAAAAGAGAAGATCGCTTATATCGGCTTTGGTTATAATAACGACAAATCGATGACCGTTCTTGATGAAGACACCCTTAAAGAACTTGATGCTATTGCTGATCAGTTAAAGAGTGAGCGCAAGAATTTAGAGGCCGCGATCTTTTTCACCCATAAAGAGCGCTGCTTTTTAGCGGGGGCGGATATCTCCTTAATCTCTGCCATGAAAACAGAAGCTGATGGTGCTCAAGGCGCTGAAGCGGGTCAGGGGATTTTCAATAAAATTGAAGACCTTCCTTTTCAAACGATTGCCTGTGTTCACGGTGTCTGTCTTGGGGGTGGGACTGAATTTAGTTTAAGCTGTAAGACCATTCTCATGAGTGATGATAAATCAACCATCATGGGTCTGCCTGAAGTTAAGTTAGGTCTTATCCCAGGCTTTGGTGGCACCTATCGTATGCCAAAGAAAATTGGGCTCCCCAATGCTCTTGACCTGATTCTCAGCGGAAAGACCGTGAACGCGAGAAAGGGTAAGAAAATGGGGCTCGCCACAGAAGTGTATCCTAAAGAGCGCATTGTTGAGATGGCAAAGAAACATATTGGCCGCTCTCAAAAGAAGGCCAACCTCAAAGAGTCTCTCACTGACTTCGCTCAAGATAATTTTTTAAGCCGCAAAGTGATCTTCCAAAAGGCCCGTGAAAGTGTCCTTAAAAAGACCAAGGGCTTCTATCAGGCCCCCCTTAAAATTCTTGATACCATGGAAGCGGGGATGATGAAGAGCCGCTCAAGCTATCTTGCGAGCGAAGCGCAGGCCTTTGGAGAACTCTGTGTTTCTGAGCAATCTAAGAATCTTCAGCATATCTACTGGATGACAGAGAAGGTTAAGAAGTTTCCTGGACCAAAGGGTGAGGGAGAGATTCCTAGCCTTAAAAGAGGAGCTTGTTTAGGAGCTGGAACCATGGGTGGTGGTATTGCTTGGCTGATGGCGAGCAATGGGATGGCCCCTTTGATGAAAGACCTTAATACAGAAGCCCTAGAGCTTGGTCTTAAACAAGCTTCAAGTAATTTTCAAGGCGCTCTTAAGAGAAAGAAGTTAAGTCGTGATGACTTTGAAAGAAAGATGCGCTCTATTCACTGTCAAACAGATTTCACAGGCTTTAAGAAAGTTGATCTTCTTATTGAGGCCATTGTTGAAAATATGGATATTAAAAAGAGTGTCTTCTCCGAAACGGAAAAGTATATGAGAGATGATGCCCTCATCACTTCAAACACTTCCTCGTTAAGTGTGGAAGAGATGGCCAAGGCACTTGAGAAGTCTGAGCGCTTTGCCGGTCTACACTTTTTTAACCCTGTTCATCGAATGCCCCTTGTGGAAATTATCACTCACTCTAAGGTTGCTCCTGAAACAGTGGAAGCACTTTATAATTGGGTTCTTAAAACCAAGAAAACTCCAGTCGTTGTTAAAGATGGCCCTGGTTTTCTCGTGAACAGAATCCTTATGCCTTTTCTCAATGAAGCGGGCTATCTGCTTGAAGAAGGGGTGAGCATGAAAGATCTTGATGAGGCCTGTATCAACTTTGGTATGCCCATGGGTCCTTGTCGCCTGCTTGATGAAGTAGGGATTGATGTTGGAGTGAAGGTTGCCAAGATTCTTCATGATGGCCTTGGAGATCGTGCGAAGTCCTCTGGGCTATCGGCAAAAATGGTGGAAAAAGGTCTTCTTGGCCGCAAAACCAATAAAGGCTTTTATAATTACGATGAATCAGGAAAGCCAACAGGCGCCAACGAGGAAGCTCAGGCACTCCTGCCTTCTTCTCAGAAGACAATGAGTGAGAGTGAAATTCAAATGAGAGTGATTCTTCCCATGATTAATGAGGCCGCAATTATTCTCGATGAAAAGATCGTTGAAACACCTGCGGATGTTGATCTTGGACTTATCTTTGGTATTGGCTTTCCTCCCTTTAGAGGCGGGCTCCTTCGTTACGCTGATAGTGAAGGATTAGAGAGAATTCTCTCAGCCATTGAAAAATTCTCAAGTAGTGTTGATAAGGACCGTTATGAACCAGCCGAATTTCTTAAGGGCCTCGTCGCCGATAAGAAGAAGTTCTATGACCTCTAAGGAGGTCCTTTGAACTGGCCGTTCATACGCTATTTCTTTAGCTATTTACTGCATGCTAAGACACGCCAAAAATTGCTCTTTATCGCAATTTTTGGCCTTGTCATCTCTAGTTTTGCTCTCTTTGTCCTTCAAAGTACAATGGGAGGCCTTCAAGAAAAGCTTATTAACCGCTCAAAAGTTGTAAGTGGCAGTGGTGTTATTAGTTTTCCCCTTGTGAAAGAAGAAGAGATAGCTCCTCTTTTTGAAAACCTGCAGAAAATTGAAGCCACTCCTCTTACGGAACTAGAACTTGAACTCTTGGTGAAATACGGTCAATTCTACGCCCCCATTATTATCCACGGTCTTAAAGAGGACCAACTTCCGGCACCTTTAAAGACGAATGGTCTAAAAGAACTCGTCTTGCCTAGGCCTCTAGCCTATAAGCTCAATAGTGGTAGCGGTGATCTCGTGCGCCTCATGAGCCCAGCCCATCTTGATAGCTTTATTGGTGGCATCCCGCGGATGGCCTCTCTCAATATTGATTACCTCATTAATACAGATGTGCCTGAAATAGATGACTTTCACGGTTGGGCGAAGATGATTAGGGTGCAAGCAATTATTGGAAAGAAGGTCGTCAATAAAATTCGCCTTTACGGAGATTATGATAGGAGCGCTGTCGAAGAGCTTCTTACTCAGTATGGGCCAAAGGGGAGTGTCTATAAGAGCTGGGAAGAGGTTAATTCGACTCTTGTTTGGGCGCTTAACCTTGAAACCATTGTGATGGTCTTCCTCTTTAGTGCCATGACCCTCTTAGTGAGCCTGGCCATCACTAGTGGGCTTCTTATTTTCTTTAGTAAAATTAAAACGGATCTCGCAAGCTTTTGGGTTCTAGGAGTGTCAGAGGAAAATGTTTTCACTTCCACAAAGGTCTTCCTCTCTCTTCTTACTTTCTTAAGTGTGGCCATGGGGCTTATTCTTGCCACGGTCCTTCTGGTAGGACTTGATCACTATGGAATCAATGTCATGCCTGACGTCTTTGTGGATCGAAAAATACCTGTTCAAATGACGCTCTTTGGAGTGCTCACAAGCTTTTTCATACCCTTTATTATAAGCCTTCTCTTTGCCTGGCTTTCTCTTAAGTCGTTTAAAAAAGATGTGAATTATCTGACGTATATTAGAACACTAGGGGCTTAGCCCCTAGTGAATAGGGTTCTTATTTTTCTTCAAAAATAACGGGATAAGCTGACTTTAAGTAGCGTCTTGTAATGATATTAAAGAGGTTCTTATGACGATCATCATTAATATCACCCTTAACAACATAGTCCTGATCTTCTTCAGCTTCTAGGGCCTGGGCCATAGCATCTTGCTCAGCACTTCCTTGGGCCTCTTCACCAAAGTCAAAGTCCCATGTGCCTCCATCTGCATTCGCATTGGCCTTGCCAGGATTAGGATTGATATCGGTAGCGGCAACAGCTGTTGTGCCACTTCCTGTACCTTCTCCTTCTTTATCTTCTTTCTCCTCATTGGCGTCATCATCGCTACCTCTACCAATTCCGCCACTGAGATTTGCAAGTGTTCTTTGTTCAGCAGGTGTGAGCCTATTAAAGGCACCATCAAGTTCTCTTTTGAGAAAGCCCTCCATACCTTTTTCCGCTTTGGCAAAGTCAATGGCATCATTTCCTTTGGCGAGACGATCTTTATTAATTTTGTCTTTAAGCGCATCACGAAGCTTGGTGATACGAGCGGCGCTATTAACAAGCTTATTACCTTCTGTGCTACCGGCTTTGAGGCGCCCAGAGTAGAGGTTGCTACCCGCTGCACTCAGAGATTTCATGGAATCAGAGAGAAGGCTTTGTCCTCCAAAGTCAGGAAGCTTCGTTAGGTTAGGTATCTCTGGCTTCTTACAAGAGTTATTCTGTGAACAAGAACAGTTACTATCAACAACAATTTGTCCTGCTCCGCCTGTGAAGCAAGCGTCATTATTTGATATACCTTTATTGGAGCCATTATCAATGCCTTGAATAGATCCATCGATTAGACTATGTGTCGCTCCTGTTTCAAGACCAATATCCTGACTTGTTTGACTTCTGAGGCTATCGGCAAGACGGTCATATTCCTTCGCACGAGTATCAAGTTTTTGGGCCGCTTCTTCAGATTCTTTCGCTGCCATAAAGGCAGTTGCAGAAAAAACACCAAAACCTATGCCACGAGTGATAGGTTCTTTAACAAATTTTTTAACAGCAGGCCCTGCTGTTTTGGCGTATTTCATGACGGCAAGACCACCGGCTACACCAAGACCAGTTGCGGCCAGTTTGGCGCCAACGGAGTTTACAACGATGGTTTTCTCTCCATCCTTATCTTCAACAATTTTGGCATCCTTGTCAGTTCCGACTTGAGCGTAAGTATTTCCTATAAGGTAATTCATCATTTTTTGGCCTAGACCATTCTCCTTAAAATGAGGGGTAGGCTGACTTTGATAAAGGCTAATGTCATTGGAGAGTTCGGATACAAATCTTTCCATTGGTTGCTGTGAGAAATAATACTCAGCCATTGCAAACCTTTGGGGATTAATAAGAAGAAGATTCTTTGGTTGTGGATTAAAATAGGAGCCAGTCGCGGGCTTGCATCCCGTAAGGCCAAAGAGGTCTGCTCTTTCGGCAAAGGCCATGGCCGAGGCCGCAGCAAAACCAGCCGCCGTAATCTTAGAGATCATCGCTCTTTTCTTAGCGGCTTTTTGAGCTTCACGTGTTTGTTTTGAAGCAGCTTCTAGAGAATCAATTTGTCGATCTTCATCACCTCGGCCAAGATAAGCAACCATTTCTCTGTTAATCGCTTTATTAAACCCAGTGAAAAGACCGATCTCGTTAGCAACATAGAGGAGAGCTGAGCCCGCAAAAATCCAAACAGAGGGTGTTTTGGGACAAGCTTTAATAAGAGTTGGTGCAAAGAAGCCACTAGCAAAGAGAGCAATATTGGAAAAAAGAAACTTAGAGCCGGCCTTAAGATCATTCCCTTCAACTTTAATTTCGTTTGCCTTACCATCACCATTGGCATCAATATTTTCAACAGGGGTACTTGTCGCAGCTCCATGTCCACCAGATACCGCTGTTGTCGGAGCATTCCTTTGAAGATTATCATTGGCGTTTACTACTGGTGAAAAACCAATGGCGAGAAAGTAGCAGAGGAATCCACTCCTTAAGAGTTTGAGGGTCCACATAAGAGAAGAGTTTTTAGTTGTCCGTCTCATAACGAGTCTCCGGTTTTAATTGAGATCATAGTGACTTATCGTAATTTCAATGACCTTCCCTTAAATTATAAGCTTCCTTTGTGAAAAAAAGTTGTTTGGCAAGGAGACTTAGGGACCATTCCCAAGGATATCAGGGAGTTACGTCTTTTTAGGAAAGAAAAGAGTCTGAAAACCAGTGACCATTGGGGTTGGCACTGCTTTAGAGAGAATTAAGGGCCTTTATGGTCATAAGTTGCCTTTGAGGCTTTTGAAAGTGGATATTATGGCCTGCTCCAGTCACTTCAAAGATATTGAGACCAAAGCTTTGAAGATGCTTTGCCTCTTGAGCATATTTGAGGTCCTTGGCCCCATAAAAGTAGTGCACCTTAGGGCCTTCCTTGAGAAGGTCGCTTTGAGAGGGCTCTGGAGCAAGCAAATGGGCCGGGCCAAAGTGAGTGAGGAGCGCACAGAGAAGCTCGGTGTGATCCTTCCAGCCATTAAATTTCAGCTCCCGCATATGCTCTTGTTCAGAGGGGGAAAGCGCCCAGAGAGGTGCTTGATACCAGGAGTGCAGAAAGCTTTCGAAGTCATCTTTAATCATTTCGGCCCGCTCTTGGTCGAGTTTGAGGCGCGCTTTCCCTTCAGAGGAAGGGAGAAGCTTTGAACTTTCAATAAAAAGAGTTAGTGGCCTATGGGTGAGATCATTATAGATGGCATTTAAAAGCCGCGCTCCCATAGAGTAGGCATAGATATGATCAGGCCTCTCATACTCAATATAGTCTTTAAGTTCTTTGAGGGAAGTTTCTAAAAACTTTGGTGAGGTTGGATCACTGGTGAGATCTTGATAGTGAAAATTGCGATAGTCATTATAAAGAGTCTTTAAAAAGTCTCCCTCTTCTCTCAGCCCCATAAAGCCAGGAATAAAGAGTATCTTCTTAGGGATTCGTTTGGAGTGATCATACTTTCTTTGGTAATCAGCGAGATTGGGTTTAATCCCTTTAAAATCTGGTGGTGTTAAGAAAGCGCGAGCGCGATCAAGCCCTTTGTGGAGTTCTTCCTTTTGGAGCATTTGCGCGATTTCTAGAGGACTTGCTTCAACAAAGGCGATGGGGACTTCACCGAGGCGTGAATCTTTAAGTCCTTTTAAGGTAAAAGGATAGGGGATATGGAGAGCGAGTTTTTTTTGGAGTTCGAAAAGGTCAATATTTTCTCCCCCACAAATAATCAACTGATCAGCACGCCCTAGAATTTTAAGGCCACCTTCTCTGGTGGCGAGATCCTGTGTTTGTATGGGGCCTTCAAGAGGAATGAGGCCTTCTGTTGTAAGGTAAGCGCGAGCCTGCCTCTTCGTCTCGTAGTGAAGAAGGCCTTCTTTGATGGTAACGATACAATCTTCATAAACTTCAGGCTCAAAAAGATTGTGGGCATGAATAATGGCGCCACAACTTTCTGTTTGTCCATAGGTGCGAATAACCTCAATACCCTGAGCATTGGCCTTTTTAACAAGGTCATCACTACAGTGGCCGCCCCCGCAGTAAAAGAGAAGATCAGTATGTTGCTCCTCTCTTGAAACAAGGTCAGAGAGCATCGTGGGAACTCCAATAATGATTGCAGGGGAGTTCTTTTTTGATACTTCTTCACAGAGAGCGCGAAAGGAGAGGTGGTGAAAGGGACAATCCCTTAAGAGATTGAGAAAACCGCCCACATGAAATAAGGGGAGAGAGCTATAAAGAGAGACCTCTTCTTTCTTATAAGCGGGAAAGTATTTAAGAAGATGCTTGAGGGATACTTCAGCTGAACTTACTAGTGAGCTCTTCTTGTGGAGGACAATCTTGGGAAGTCCTGTAGAGCCACTGGAGAGAAATCCTACACAGTCATTAAAATCTTGAGATTGATTTAAGAGATCAAGGTTAAAAAGTTCAAAGAGCTCACCGTGAAGCTCATGATTGGCAAAAATACTATATCCGCGTTCAAAAGAATCTCGTGCCAGAGACCTGTGCTCATCTGAGTCGGGTCGAGAGGGGAGAGTGATGAATTGCCAAGAAGTCAAAATTATCCTTTCACTCGTTTAGAGTAAGCGCAGCTGTCCCAAGCGTTCAAGTTCATAACTTGAGCTCACATTGAGTCTAAATCCCAAACCTAAAAGGCGCAAGGGTGTCTGAGCGCACTGATCATACAACTCCTTATACATTGGGGTGACAACCTTAGCGATTAGGTCCTGATAAAGATGAGGAGTGTTTCGAAGAGTCTCTTCGTTGAGGTGAACGTCAAGGTGGCGCAGAATGCCCTCGTGGGTGTGAGAGTTGAATTGACAGGTTTTAATTTTTATAAAAATTTTGTGGGGGCTTGGGCAATCACTCTTCTTTTTGAGGTGGCGAGAAAGGCGCTCAAGGGCTTCTTCAGCAAGGAAGGGGATACGCTCTTCAATTTCTGAAAATGTTTCTAAATCCTTATTGTAAGTCTCTTCGGTGCTGATGCTCTTTGCTGGTCGACCCGTTGAAACGGGGCGGTTGTCTATTCCAAAGCTTTTCCTTAAAAGGCTTGGACCAAGCTTTCCAAGCTTTATCTCAAGCCATCCGATGGGTTTCTCCTGAATATCTTTTAACGTATGCAGCCCTAGAGCGACACACTTCCTAAAAGTGACGTCCCCTACACCGGGAACTTTCTTGAGGGATAAATTCATGGCAAAGTCTTTGGCCTGATCGGGGCTTACGGTGAAGAGGCCATTGGGTTTCTTCCAATCACTCGCCACTTTTGCGAGAAATTTATTGGGGGCTACCCCAGCACTGGCCGTTAATCCCGTTTCTTTAAAGATGGTGTCCTTAATTTCTTGGGCAATAAGTGTGGCACTTCCCTGATGGCGCTCACAATGAGTGACATCAAGATAGGCTTCATCAAGACTAAGGGGTTCGATAAGGTCGGTGTAACGAGAAAAGATCTCTCTTATCTTGAGGGCAAATTCCTTATAGCGAGAAGAGCGTGGACGAATGAAAATAAGATGCGGGCACTTTTTTAGAGCATGGGCAGAGCTCATCGCACTTCTTACTCCAAATTTTCTCGCTTCATAATTCGCCGTACAAAGAACCCCACGACCTGAAGGGCTGCCCCCAACGGCGACGGCCTTGCCTTTTAAAGAAGGATTATCAAGTTCTTCAACGGCGGCAAAGAAGCAGTCCATATCGACGTGAATTATCTTTCTCTTTTCACTATCTAGATTGAGATGTGGAGCGCCCATAGTTTTTAATAGGAGCGAAAAAGCCCAATCAGACGACCGACAATCTTACAGTCTTGTTGAGAGTCGACGATAATGGGAACCATCGTTGCATTGGCAGGATGAAGCTCGATATGATTCTTCTTCTTATAGAATTTCTTAAGGGTCGCCTCTCCGTCGATAACGGCAACAATAGTCTCTCCTGCATGGGCATTTTGAACATGCTTAAGAATGGCAAGGTCCCCATCGAGAATACCATCTTCAATCATGGAGTCACCTCGCACTCGCAGAGCAAAATGCTGTGAGCCTGGATTAAGAAGATGAGTGGGAACCATGATGTTCTCCGTAGGGTTTTCAAGGGCCTCAATGGGATTACCAGCGGCAACATCACCGAGAAGGGGGATCTCACTTTCAAAGGAAGCCCCCTGATCTGTTTTTTCACTCTCTGTCAGAGTAAGGCCACGTTTGGCATTCCAATCGGTGGAGAGAAGATCAGCATCTTTAAGATACTTGAGGTAGCGCTGAACGGAGCCGTAGCTCTTAAGACCAAAATGCTCTTTAATCTCGCGCTGAGTAGGAGCATAGCCCTTTTCTTCGCTATAGGTTTTAATATACTGATAAACTTCGTGTTGTTTCTTTGTTAATCCCATAAAACTATTATGGCGTAAGAAATGCGTAAGTCAAGGGGCAAAGGTGCGAAAGTGATGATAAATCTCGCTAGGATCATCTAAGAGCATATTGTAGCGCGGTCTTAAAAAGGTCAAAAGATTTTTTACTGTTTCCTGACTTAAGTGATCGACGTTCTTATCCCTAACGAGGCGATGGACCTCTTTTACAGCAAGAGGCGTCCCCGACAAACGATTGATGTCTTGAGGATATAAGGTAAAGCCAAGGACCTTTTGGCTTGCTGGCACCATGATCTCTAGGGCCTCTAAGAGTTTGGTATTCCAAGCGCGATCCCCTATCATCAGGCTTCTTCTCATGGCATAACCAATGATCCTAAGAGCGGCCGTTTGATCCTTTCTTGAAGAGTTCTTTTTAAGCTTCTGTGCTTTCTTCCATAGGCGAAGAATGCTCATGACTTTTTTGGCCATTTGAAGATCCCGTAAGGTCATCCGATTTTGGCGCAAGCGTGAGCGTTCACGGCCATGAAAGCCTGTCTTTGCCGTTTGCTTCCAAAAGGAACTCTTCTTGCCTGTTACCGTCTCTAGGGCGTCGAACCAGTCGCGTTCGGAGAGAGCGAGGAGTTTTAAAAGGTCGCTCTCATCGTAGCGAAATATTAGCTGAGTTTGAGAATAGGGTAGGTCCTCTAAAGGGAGTCTTGTTTCATGGGAGGGAATAATTCCCTGAGCACCACTTTCAAATTTTCTTAAGAGAGGATAGTAAACAGAATCATACTCCTCCTGAGTGGTCTCAAAGTCATGGGCGCTAATATGAAGGGAGAGAAGTGGATTTCTAAGACCATCCTCTTGCCACTGGCCTTCAAGAAAGACCTGACTTTTCATCGTCTCGCTTTGAAGTCCCGTGGTCCACTCTTGAATATGACGATCTTGATAAACCCACCACTCACTCTCTGTCGGTGGGTTTCCTTCGTTATAAAGAGTGTCTGTTACATAGTCCTCTCGAGTAAAGGTTTCTCTATTAAAGAGAGCGATGAAATTAAGGCCTGCATAGGACTCTTTAAACTGAGTCTTAATGACTCGACTCACACCTTCGTCTCTTATAAGGTCTTCAAGTTGTTCATTGGCCTTGCCACTTAGTAAAGAGCGCGCGAGTTGGGCCGTCCTTTCATTTCTATAGTCACGCTCAGGTATCTTTAAATAGACTCTTGTGGAATCACCTATTTTCATTTCATTGTCGGCGATGGGGAGATTAAAGAGAGCGAGGTTCATCCATAATTCACTCGCAAGATGCCAATAGTCTCCGGTCTCTCTCATAACACTAAGACCTTCTTGAGGTCTTCTTTTAAGAAGATGACGGTTAAAGAGAACCTTTCCGGCCCTGCCTTCAATGCCGATAAGAAAGGGGACGCCACCACCAAGTTTAATGCGTCCATGTCCTTGAAGACTTACTTCTCGTATTAAACTATAGTCCTGGGGCAGTTTATTAATAATGGCACTGTCTTCATAACCAGCGACGCGCACGGGAAGGAAAAGATCCACGATAAACTTGCGACTGAGGGTCCCTTTCATATTGGTTGCCACGGGATAGACTAAGGTCCACTCCTGCACGTAGCTGACGATACCACTGACAACAAAGCCCGCGCCCAATTGATAGCCAATCTTCATATAATCTTTGACGAGGAACTGATCCTCTTTAGAGGTAGGAAATGGATTCTTTTCAACTGTTCTTGAAAGACCAATAATTGTTCCCGCAACGATGCCTTTATCAATTCCAAGAGCATCACTTTCAAGGTTAATTTCGCTAATTCCTGAAGACAGACTCCCAAGACCATTTGCAATGGCCTGACCAACGCCAGCACCATAGACGCTCTTTAATGTTAGAAAAAGGGTAAGTATCAGAATTCGCATGACTTTTTTTAGCACAAGCTGTGATGCGTTAAAAGGGCGCCTATAGTCTTTATAGTTATGTGAAATCAATCAATTAACTAAATCTTCTTAAGCTTGAACTAATAACAGGAATCAGTTAGGGCTTAAAAAGACAGTTGTTTTTAGTTGACGGTAAGTATTGGGTTTCCTAAAAAGGGCTCAGGCAAAGCTTAGGCAAGGGGGAGCCAATGAAAAATTTATCACTTTTATTTTTACTCGCAGCATTTACAGTGTCTTCTTGGGCAAGTAATTCTACTCGTTTTCTTGAATTCACTGAGACAGAAAAAGCACAAAAGAGCGTAAAATTTGATGAAGTTCTTGGGAATGACCCCTACTTTGAAATCGAAGAAATCACCGTTACTGACTTAAACGAGGAAGTTTCTCCTTTTATCGCGGAAGAGGAAACCTTCTCTCCTCACAAAAACTTTAAAACAATTTCTCCCGAGGCCTTTGCTAAGGACCTTGGAACCTGGATCATGAATGCTGAAAAGCTTATCGCTTTTGGTACAAAGGTTTGGGAGATCATTAAAAAAGGTAAGCCTGTTACCAATATTAATATGGGTAAACCTATATCTGTTCTTCCTGAAACAGAAGATGCACGCTTTGCTTTCACTCAAATGGGGGGATGGGCAGCACCAAGAGCACGTAAGTATCGTGTTGCTTACAAGAATGGCTTTGGTATGAATGTGATCTCTTTTGATTACATTGTATACTTTCAATATGGTGGCAACTATGAAGGAAAAGGCCAGTACCTCACTGGCGTCACAGTAAGAGCTGCAAGTGTAGCTGTGAGCTGGGGCTTTGAATTCAATGCTTCAAGTGGACTTGAAACAATCAGTAACCGTGGAAGTGTCGCCAATCCTATCGCAGGCGCAACAGTTAAGATTGACTACAAAGCCTCAAGTGTCTTTAGAGAAATCTCTTCTAGCGAATCATTTCACGTCGCTGGAAATGGAGAGATCATTAAGCTCTAAATCCAGTTTAAATTATCAAATGTCGTGAATGCCCCAAGACCATGTGTTTCTGGGGCATTTTTTTTTGCCAAGTAATAGAGAGCGTGGAGAGCTGGCGGAGTTTCAAAGCAGCTGCTTAGAATGAGACGAGCTTTTATCTTCTTGAGGGAACTCATTCCCACCTGAGAAGGTTTAACGACAACTGCGCAGGCCTTTGTCCTCTCCTTAAGATAGAGCTTCCAATGCTCTTCATGAGCATAGCTCAGAGTACAGGCTTCATAGTCTTTAAAGTCACGAAGTGGCTCTTCGATATAATCGATTCTCTCCTGAAAGCGCATGAGCTTTTCTTCCATTCTTAAATAGTCATCTCTTTTAAATTTCGCATTCCCATCGAGGCGCCAGAGCACTTTGGGATGGTCTTTAATGGCCTTTAAAATTATGCCAAAGGTATCCTTTCGAAGCTTGGTTTTGATAACCCCTTTAAGATTCTTACTCTCTCTTAAAGCGAGGGGATCGAGGAGAATATTATGAGGAGGGATATTCACCTTTGAAGTTAGTCCGTCTCTTTGCAGCTGTAGTTGATAAAGGGCAAAGTCCACATGAGGATTTCTGTGGTCCTTGAGTCCCTTTTGAAAAGCACTCTTAAATTCTTTTACTGTCTCCTTCAGGGAATAGGGGGAAAATCCAGGAAAGGGAGAAAGGTCAAGGAGGGCCTGATCCCCAACCTTGATAAGGGCACCCTCTTTGGTTGTCACTTTCTTTCCTGCTACGATTTGAGCAAAGGGAAGTTTCGCTTTGTAGGGAAAAACAACTAGATCTTCCATATCAGTTGACTTGAATAGAAGAGACCAAAGAGGAAGAGGTACTTTCCTACAGTGGCCAGAGTATTATTAAGATCCTTTCCTCTTACGGTTCCTAAGAGTTGCCACCAGTACTTATAGAAAAGGCCTAAGGGAATAAGACCGATCAAGATACTAAGGGGTCTGTCTTTAAAGAGAGAAAGCATGATGAGTTGGCTGACAATAAGAAAGAGGACAATGATCTTTCTCATAGACCAGTCACCGACAAGAGTTGCTAGCGTTGTTTTTCCCGCTTTTTTGTCACTGTCAATATCGCGCAGATTATTAACGCCCATTAAGGCCGCACTAATCAGACCAACGGCACTGCCGACAAGGAGAACTTCTGTGGGGACGCTCGTAACCCCTGGCGCCTGAAGATACCATGTTCCGGTCACGGCAACGGGGCCAAAGAAAATAAAGGCGAAGATTTCACCAAGACCAAAGTAACTCAAGGGGAAGGGACCTCCTGTGTAGGCCCAAGCAAAGAAGAGTGAGCTTAGGCCGATGACAATTATGGGGAGGCCTCCATGGGCCATGAGAATGAGACCTAAGAAGAAGGCGGCAAGCATGGTGCTTAGGAAGCCCTTTTTAACTTGCTTTGGACTTAAGAGACCTAAGGCGGTTGCCCTTGGTGGTCCCAAGCGCTCTTCAGTATCCGTCCCCTTAACACCATCGTAGTAATCGTTTATCAGGTTACTTGAGATTTGAAGAAGGAGGGTACAAAGAAGAGTGATAAGGGCAATCGGGACATTAAGGCTTCCCCCTAATGAGAGGTGAAGGGCCAGTCCCAAGAGAACGGGGGCCATGCCTGCGGGAAGTGTTTTAGGCCTGGCGGCCATGATCCATGGATTCATAATTTAAGAGTCTTGAGTTCTTTATAAATTTTAATATTATCAGCATCACTAAAGCGAGTATTTAAAAAGAGAAGGGATGGCGCTGCAATCCACTTTTTAAGCTCCTCACAGTACTGCTCTTTAGTGGAGATCTCTTTTACAGGAATATTATAAGCTGAAATAATCTTTGTGAGGTCATGATTGTGATCGGTAGTCATAAGAGGAAGATAGTCCTTCGCCTCTGGGTCTGAACCGATGGGCAGAAGATTGAAGATGCCCCCAGTTTGATTATTTGCTATGACCACTAAGGCCTGCTCATCTCCCTTGAAGTACTGTAAGGAAGCCTGATCATGAAGAAAGCTCACGTCTCCAATGAAAGCAAGATAGGGGGCTTTCTTTTGGAGCCCCATACCGTGGGCCATGGCCACATGCCCCTCAATACCACTGGCCCCACGGTTGGTGAGGACGTGCCACTGGGCTTTTGGACTTTCATGACAGGCGTAGCTATCAAAGCTTCGGATAAAAGTGGAGTTGCCTATGAAGACCTGATAGGGGCCTTTTAAGAGGTCAACCGCTTTCTTTGTGAGATAGGGATAAGAGAGAGGGCCTTCTTCAATAAGATCCCTCTTTCTCTGAATGAGGGTTTGCCAGTTAACAAGAGGAGAGAAGTTTGTGCTCTTATTAAATTTCTTATTAAAGGCCTTGAGCGCATCAATAGGATTTAAAGGCCAGCGTTCATTAAAGCTAAAGCCCGGGTCCTCGTGAAAGGCCCCCATGGCAATATGAACGATGGGTCTTTTCTTGGCCTTAAGACGCGCCAGCAGTCCATAGTAGTGTTTGCTGGTGAGGCGGTGGCCAAAGTGAATAATGAGGTCAGGCTCCTTGTCTTCAAGTTGGGCAAGGACCTCTGGATGGTCGAGGCTTGGAACGAGTCCCTCTGTGCTGCCAAACTCAAACTTAAGTCCGGTCGTCACATCAAAGCTAAAGCTACCCCGATAGTTTTCGATAAATTCTTTAACTACTTTCTGATGGTCTTTATAGGAGTCATACGCCCCGAGAGGACCAAAGACGATAAGAGGTCTGCTCGCTCTTTCAAGTTTAGCGAAGAGCTCTGTTATGACGGAGTCCTCAATAACAGAGGAGGTCTTAGGGATTCGAAGCTGGGGGAGCTCTTGCTCAAGGATGGCCTTGGCGCTTGAAAGCCATGCCTCTTCGAGAGGAGCCGTCTGATGATCAAGGGGCTCGCGCAGCGGGAGATTGAGATGAAAGGGACCTCTTGGTTTGGTGAGGGATTGTGAAATAAGAAAACAGATCTTTGCTGCGAGTGCCTCTGGTGCAAAGGAGGATTGAGGCTCACTCGCACACCAAAACTCTTTGGTGTAATCGCGAAGAACCTCTATTTGATTAATCGTTTGGTTGGCATCAGTGGCATTGAGCTCACCTGGGCGATCGGCACTAATGACCATAAGGGGAAGGTGAGTCTTCTGGGCTTCAATAATCGCCGGCAAGAAATTGGCCAATGCTGTGCCACTGGTACAGACGAGGGCGACGGGGACCTTGTGGGCTTTCATAAAGGCGAGGGCGCGAAAACTTTGGGCGCGCTCATCAATGCCTGGGTGAGCGTGGGCCAATTTATTCTTAGAGATCGCTTTAAGGAGAGGGGCATTTCGCATGCCGGGGCAGCAGAAAAAGTGGGTGACCTCTGATTTTACAAATTGGTCAATAACTAGAGTCGACCACACTTCGCTTGGATTATTCATCTAATTTCCTTTGGGAAGCTCATGATCAAAGTAGAGACAGGGGAGAAAGGATTGCACTTTATTAAAGGTTTCCTGCCATTCTCCTTTTGCACTACTGCCTTCAACGATTCCTGCTCCCCCATAGGCCACGACTTTTTGGCAGTGGTAGTGAAGGGAGCGAATGAGGACACTGAGCTCAAGATAGTCCTGTTCTTCAACTCCAAAGAAGCCCGCGTAGGGACCTCTCTCGCCTTCTTCTTTCTTGATAAATTCAAGGGCCATCTCTTTAGGAGTCCCCCCAACCGCCGGTGTGGGATGGAGGCTAAGAATGAGAGAGTAGAGCTTTTGACGATCAAAGCCCTCTTCTAATTCAAGGCTTAGTGGGGTTCGAAGATGACTAAGGGTTTTAAGTTTTAAAAGTGCCGTTTCTCCCTTTCTTACTTTTCCCACTTTACTTGCGAGCTCTTCAAGAGAGGAGATGACCTCAAGGTGTTCACGCCTCTCTTTAGGATCATGAAGAAGCTCTTCTTCTTGGCCATCATTCTTATGGGTTCCGGCTATGGCCTCAAGGCTGCATTGACTTCCCTCTAATTTTATAAGGGACTCTGGAGTAAAGCTCATAAAGTCATCAAAGTAGCAATGAAAGAGATCTGCTGCATTCTTGGTCTTAAGGTCAAGGAAGAAGTCAAAGCTATTTTTAGGGCCATGACCTTCATAGGTAAACTTACGACAGAGCACGCTTTTTTTAAGTCCCTCAGTTTCTAGACTTACATTAACTCTCTCCTGCCATCTTTCAAAGGAGGGAGAGAGTTCTGCAAGTTTAAAACTTGCTGTGGCCACCTCTTCTTTGGAAAGAGAGAGCTTTTTTATAAAGTCAGAGACATTAACACCAAGAATGGAGAGAGGGTCATGACCGCTTTGCTCAAAGACGACGATTTCAGTGTTTGTGATTTTAAAAACTAAAGGGCAAAAGAGGAGAGTGTGTTCTCCTTCAAAACTTGCGTAGTGGAAGAAGGGCATTTCTTCATTTAGTATTTTCTCGCAGCGACCAAGGCCAATATATTGGGTGCCCTCCTTATTCTTCCAATAAAGGAGACCTTCAAGGCCTGTGAAGGCGTGTAAATTAAGGGGGCCCTCGTAGCTTTGGCGATAAAGGGAAAGGTTCTCTCTTTCAACTTTTATCATGGTTTGACGACTTGAGGTTTTGTTCCAATATAGAGAGTGGCTATCCCAAAGGTGAGAGGGATTGCCCGTGTTTCAATAAATTTCGCTTCTTTCATTTTATTGATGAAGTCCTCGCCATAGGGGAAGTCCTCAACCGTTTTGTTGAGGTAACTATAGGCATCACCGTGGCCACTAAAAATATTGCCAATAAAGGGAAGGACCTTTCTAAAATAGAAGAGGTAGATGGCACGAATCAAAAAGTTGGTGGGAAGGCTAAATTCCATCACCATGATTTGGCCTCCGGGTTTGAGAACACGAAACATTTCCTGGAGACCTTTAAAGTAGTCGGGAAAGTTTCGAATACCAAAGCTCACCGTTGTCACATCCCAAGTGTTATCCTTCTCAGGTAAAGCACAACCATCGCCAATCCCAAGAGTGATCTTCTCTTCAAGGTTGGCCTTAAGGATTTTTTGATCTCCAATAGCGATCATATTCTTAGACATATCAAGCCCTCTAATTTTTGAGATATTAGAGTTCTTAATGAGGATAAGGGGAACATCAGCGGTACCCGTGGCCAGGTCCAAGATTTCAAGATTGGGCTTTTGCGGTAACTCCTTTCTCATGCGATGACGCCACCTTACATCGATCCCAAGGCTTAGGAAGCGATTAAGAGGATCATAGGTTGTCGCGATATCATCAAAGATTTTATAGCTTTCATTCTTACGCTCTTTGAGCGCAAGGTGTTGCTCATTTGATGAATTTTGATCCGACTGAGTCATGGGAGGTCCTTTGCCTAGTGTTTAGGTAGCTTTATTCGCTGTGTCTTCTTTAGTTTCAAGTTTACAGTATATTCACCAAAGTGATAACTAGGACTTACACAAATGAACGTAAAATTTCTAAGACATATTCCACCTGGGATAACTTCCCGAATAAGCACCTTTGATGTCAGTGTTCCTAGTACCTATGGCCAAAAGGCGATGGACGAACTTTTGCAAAAGAGTGTGCTCAAGGGCGGAAAGCGTCTTAGACCAATGCTCACTTATCTCTTTGCCCAATATTTTGGTGTTGACCTCAAAGAAGTGGATGTTTGTGCCCGCGCCATTGAAATGGTTCATGCCGCTTCACTGGCCCACGATGATGTCATTGATGGGGCAAGTACCAGAAGAGGAAGAGAGAGCATTAATATTCAGGCGACTAATAAGAAAGCCGTTTTGGCCGGGGATTATCTCTTGGCCAGCGTGATCGGAGAACTCTCGCGCGAGGGAGATCTGGAGCTCGTCAAAGAAATGGCCAAGGTCATTGAATTATTAAGTCAGGGTGAATGGCTTCAGGCCGATCTTGTTGTTAGCCGCGCTTATACGCGTGAGGCCATTGAAGAGATTGCCCTTAAGAAAACTTCAAGTGTGATGAGTTGGTGTGCTGTTGCCCCTGCGCTTAAAAGTCCTGAGGCGAAAGAGCTCTATGAGCTTTGTCATGATTTTGGACGCTCCCTTGGAATCGCCTTTCAATATCTTGATGATACTTTCGACTTTAATGGTGAGAGTGAAAAAGATGCCTTTCTCGATCTTAAAAACGGCCAGGTCAATGCGGTTCTCTATGAATGGCTTATGGATCAGCCTGATATGAAAGCTAAGTTTGAAAAAGGTGAGCTCGATGAACAAACCGACTTCACCCATATTGAAAAGGCCATTGAAAAGATAAGAAAAGAAGCTTGTGAAAAATTAGATCACTGCCGCTCTCTTCTTGATCAAATGGATGCCATCCTTGAAGCACGACTGAGTAAGGAGCACCTTAAGAAGTCTCGTGCTACTTTTGAGTTTATTCTTAAATTTCTGGAAACAAGAAGCTACTAGTTCTGGGCTACGCACGTGGGTACATGAATAAAACTGTCCTCTAAGGCCATTCTACAGCGCTCAGAACCACTAAATGTTATGCGAGGAAGGGAGCGCTTGATCTCTTTACTGAAGAGCTTTTTATCTGCCTCTTTAGGAAGATTACCTGTGCTAAGTTTGACATCAAAGGAGACAAAGCAAGGTTTGTAGATGCTCTCTTTTGAACGTGTGACCTTGAGGGTGAAGTAGAGCTCTCCTGGAAGAACTCTTTTATTATCCATGAAAGGAAGAACGTTATAATTTCTCTGCTCAAGAAGATTTTTGGCAAGAGAGAGAAGGTGGGTCATCTCCTTATCACTTCCTTCTTCCTTAACCCTAATTTGGCAGTCTCTATGCTCAAAGGTGAAACTTTGAGCGTGAAGAGGAGTTAAGAAAACGCAAATGAGAGTAGTGAGGAGAGTCTTCATACTTTTCCTATTTGGCCATCAAGGGGAGAGTTTCAAGTTTGTTTAGGATACTCTTAAGATCTCCCTGACAGGCCTCTTCCACCTCTTTGATTTCTTTTGGAATACTACTTGTGATATTGGTGAAGCCACTTTCATTCATAATGAGGTCGTCTTCAATACGGATACCAATGCCACGCCATTTACTGGGGACATTTTTATCATCAGCAGGAAAATAAAGTCCTGGTTCACAAGTAAAGGCCATTCCCTCTTCAAGACAGACATCACTAAGGGTGTCATTGCCTTCATCAATGAGATAAGGGGATTCGTCATGGACATCAAGACCTAGCCAGTGGCCGGTGCCGTGAGGGTAGTAGGTTCGATAGCTTCCTGTTTCCATGATCTCATCGAGACTGCCACTCAGGATACCAGCGTCTTTTAGAGAGGTAGCAAGCGCTTTTGACGTCTCAAGATGAATGCTGCCAAGGGTATTTCCAATCTTCATGTGGGCCATGGCCGCTTTTTGAGAGTCAAGGACAAGGGAGTAGAGCTCTGCCTGTGCCTCAGTAAATTTTCCATTTACGGGAAATGTTCTGGTCACATCACTTGCATAGGTATTGACCTGAGCGCCGGCATCAATCAAAAGAAGGTCTCCCTCTTTGAGGGTCATATTGTTGTTAATGTAGTGAAGAATGAGGGCATTTTCTCCACCAGCGACAATGGAATCATAGGCCGGACCCTCGCCTTGTTCTTGGTTAAAGAGGTAGGTGAGGAGAGTGTTGATTTCTTTTTCATTGACCCCTGGTCGGCTTAAGGCCATGGCCGCGCGCATGCCAACGTCTGTTAGTTTAGCTGCTTTCTTCATGGCCTGAATTTCACTTTGATCTTTTACGAGTCTTAGCTCGCCCATTAAGGGAAGAGAGTGTTTCCAGCTATGAGGCTTTGGGCTTTTATTCTTTCGCTGACGACTGAGGGTTTGAGAGGCCTTAAGGACCATCTCACGACTTTCAGGATCGTAATGATTGAAATAGAGTTCACTCACACCGCTTAGGATGTGGGGAAGTTTTTCTTCAATGTCAGTATTATTGTAGGTTTCATCGACTTCAAGGAGTTCTAAAGCGCGCTCTTTTCCTAGACGTATTCCCGCCCACATCTCAAGGGTAGGGTCCTTGGGTTCAACAAAGAGAAAACGTCTTATCGAACCATCGCGCTCTTTCTTAAGAACTAAGAGAGCATTATCTTCTTCGAAGCCCACAAAGTACTTAAAGAAGCTATTTTGACGAAAGGGAAACTCAGTATCATTACTCTTTGTTTTAAGCTTAGCACTAGGAATAATGAAGGCGCCATGATCGATGCGCCCGAGAAGTTTCTCTTGTCTGCTTTTAAAGTCGGTTACCATTTTAGAGGGCTCCTTCTAATAATCCTTTTACTCTTTCTAGACCAATGGTTCTCATGAAGCCAGCAAGCTTTGGCCCTTTGGGTTTGCTAATGAGAATGGTGTAAAAGAGGGGGAAAATATCCATGGGCTTAAGCTCATGCTTGTGCATAACTTCATACATGCCTTCATGAAGTTCATTGTCACTTTCAAAGCTCTTCTCTTGAAGGAGGCTCACAATGTCAGTGAGGTAGTTCTTTTGCGCTTCATTCATATCAAGAGCTTTTGGGGTCTCTTTATTGATCGCGAACTTAAAGTCTTCTGGAGCGTAGTTTTCAAGCCAGTAAAGAGCACAGTGGGCACGCTCTTTAAAGCGGCGCTCATCTCTTTCATTTTTAATGTCACCATCGTAGTAGCTTCTCGCGGCCTTAGTATCGCCGTCATGAATTTGAAGGACGTTAGTGAGGTGGCGAAAACTTGGCTGAAAAGGCATTTCCTTGGGCATGTCGCCGACTTGACTGAGTTCGTAAACTCTCTTGGCCATGGCCACTTTCTTTTCGTTTCCTGTTTCGACTCCAAAGGCGAGGCGCTCCTGACGATCAAAGTCTTCATAGGTTTTAATGGCATCAAGATCAAAGCTTACCGCAAAGTCGACATTGGATTTGTAGCTTGCAAAAATCCAACGCACCATCTCTGGCTCATAGACATTGAGGACATCATTTACAGTGACGACATCACCGGAAGAGGAACTCATTTTACCGCCGCGACCTTTAATAGAGACAAAGTCATACTGCAGATAAATGGGAGCTTGCCAGTCAAAGAGTTTAACAATGTCCTTGGCCGTTGAGTAAGAGCCCCCTTGAGAAGAGTGATCTTTCCCACCTGGTTCAAAGTCAACTTTTTCAAAGGCCCATCTCATAGGCCAGTCAACACGCCAGGGAAGTTTGAGGCGGCTTGTGGTGGCAAGCTCTTCGCTTCCCTGATGGCCGCAATTATCACAAGCGTAGCTCAGCTTTTCGCCATCCCAGGCCTTATCCTTGATCTTGTTGTCGGTATTACATTTTTCACAGTAGACAGAAATGGGCAGCCAATCACTTGCAAGGGGCTCCTTTCTGTATTGGTTAAGAATTTCTTTGATGGTTTCCACTCCATCAAGAGCTTTCTTAATTCCGTCTTTATATTCACCAGCGCGATACTTGGTCGCTTGGTAGAGAGGCTCCACTTCGATGCCGACCTTTTCAAGTTGAGACTCAAAGGCACTTTCGTGGTGAGCAGCATAGGACTTCTCTTTATCGTAAGGATCGGGAGTGTCGACGATAGGTTGAAACATGAAGGTTTCAAGAACGTTTTGCTTAGGCATATTGGCCGGAATCTTTCTGAAGGTATCATAGTCATCCCAACTAAAAATAAAGCGCACCTTCTTTCCTCGTTTTCTCAGGGCACGGGCCACAAGATCAACGGTGATCACTTCTCTAAAGTTTCCAAAGTGTACTGTTCCAGAAGGGGTGATGCCACTGGCTACGGTATAAGACTCCTTGTCTCCAAGTTGTCTAATAATGCGGTCAGCAGTCATATCGGCCCAGTGGATTAGTTTTGGTGTTTCGCTCATTGGGATGATTTCCTTTAATTGGCGCTAGTAATGCCGGATTTCCTTACGGATGTTTAATAAAAACCCCATATTAGCAGGGCTTGAGGCCCTCGCCTAGGGCCTGCGAATGAGATAAGATAACCTTTAAGGATGGCACCATGATTGTTCAGTTTATTTTAAAAGGTCTCTTTTTCTATTTTCTCTTCCTCTTTGTTCGCAGCTTCTTTAAAGGGGTCAAGGATAGCTCTGGTGCTTCTGAGAGTGCTCAGAGGGTAAAGCGTCCCGCTGGACAGGCAAAAAAGCAAGAAGATGTGGTCGAAGCTGACTTTAGAAGGCTTTAAGAAAAATCTGTAAACTCCCATAATAATTCACTTTTTTAAGATTTTTGGAGAATCCTTTTTGCCCCTATCATTTCTGTTGGATAATAGGGTCAAACTCCCAAAAGGAGGTAGTTTATGGATATCCTTAGATTGAACGTCTTGCTGTTAAATGAGGATCCCAATCTCTTAAAGACCATGGCCGATTGCTTGATTGATCAAGGTTTTACGGTTCACATGGTGCATACCAAAGACGAGGCCCTTAAGGCCCTCGAACACCAAACCTTTAACGTCCTAGTCACTGATCTCACCATGCCTGAAAATGATGGAATCTCCATAACCAAGCTGCTTGGTGACTCTATGCCTATTGTCATGCTTCGGGGAAGTGATGATGAGCGCATGGTGGGTGATCTCGATCAATTTAGCTGCTGCTTTCTTGATAAAGCCGATATTTCAGCACGGCTCGCACAGGCATCTTGGAAGGCCTATAAGCGCTTTAAGATTGACTGCCAGCTAACGAAAGATATTGTCGCTGCCTAATAGTATATCAAAAAGCTCAAGTAGTTTTGGTTTGTGCCGATACGCTCAAAAAGTGAGGTTTTATGAGGGTAGCGGCACGCTCCACTTTAAATTCACTCATCTCTAATTTGAGATCACACTCTAAAGAGCAGGGCCAGACCCTCTCTAAGCTCTCTAGTGGTAAAAGAGTGGAAAAAGCGGCTGACGATGCGGCCTCCCTTTCTCTTTCTAAGAGGCTTGACGCTCATATTCTCTCGCAGCGCCAGGCCATTCGTAATGCCAACGACGGAATAAGTTTTGTTCAAACCGCCGAAGGTGGTCTCTCTGAAATGAGTAATGTCCTGACCCGCCTGCGCGAGCTGTCTGTTCAGTCGGGCTCTGATACGGTTGGGGAAACGGAGAGAGGGTTTCTTGATACTGAATTTCAAAGCCTCAAAGAAGAAGTGGACCGAATTGCTGAAGTCACTTCTTTTAATGGCACCAATGTTATTAATGGCGATGGAAAAGGAATTCTTGAGTTTCACGTTGGGGCCAATGCCGGTAGTGAGAATATTATTAAGTTTGATACCGATGAAAATTACGCTGACACCTCTGAATTAGGAATAGCAGGTGCAGGTGTCGCAGATAAAGAAGAGGCCCTTGAAAATATTGAGGCCATTGATAGCGCTCTTAATAAGATCGCCGAAAAACGCAGCTCCTTGGGCGCTACGCAAAGTCGCCTGAGTCATGCACAAAATAATCTTGAAACAAATGTCATTAACCATGAGGCCACTCGCTCTAAGTTAGAGGATGCGGATATGGCCCATGAAGCCGCTAAGCTTGCGAGTCAAAAGCTTTTAACTAGTGGTAGTGCTAAGGCCCTTGCTGAGGGCATTAATAATAGCAAAGAAGTCTATCGCCTTATCTCTTAGTAAAGTTCTTAAAAGAGAGTGAGACCTTTTTCATAGCTAAACTGGAGGAGTGCAAAGAGCATTAAGTGATCACTATTGGTTCGCGTGTGAAAGACTCCAGGACCTATGAGAAGGGTGTAGGGATTCTTAAATTCAGACTTAAAATTTCTCTTATAAAGAAGAACACTCATGCTTGAGTCCTGCCCACTCTTTTGCATCAGATTCCTCTTATGAAGGGCGGCAACACCATGGGTATTATCAAAGTCCATGCCGATGATTTGGATGGCCTGAAAGAGGGTGTCCTCATTTCCAAGACCGAGAAGAGTGCCTTGTTCATCAAAGAAGAATTGGTTTTCATTGTCGCGAATAAATGTTTTGTGCCACTGCAGGCGAGTGAGAGTGAAGACACTTCCAAACTTGAGAGCGAGCTTGGTACCAAAGCGGTTTCTTCCAATATTATTGGATTCACAGGTAATATCAGTGCGGTCACAATCCACTTGGTCGAGCTTTTTAAGAGAGCGGATCATTTGCGTGCGGCCAGCGTAAATTCCCCAGAAAGAGACGGGAAAAATTTCCACCCCCGCATGAAGGGAATTAATGAGACCACTGGTTTGAAATTGAGTGTAGGGTCTTATGAATCCATAGAGGGGACCTTTAGACTTCCACAAAGGAAAAGAATAGCCGGCCTCTACGCGAGCATAGGCCCCTAATGGCAAGGAGCGCGCGAATCCTTCAAAGCGCAAATCATACTGGGAGTATGCTTCGCAGATTCCTAGAAGGGTTAGTATTAAAGAAAACGCGAGCCTCTTCACTAAATGAGGCCTAAACGCGTTCTGAGGTCCTCTTCTGAGAGGTGGCCTTGGGCCACATGAGCACGGCAAATAAGAAGAGCTTTTTCGTAATCAGGTCTTTCGCTGGCATCAACTAGACTGAGGTCCACATGCTTTTGACCATCGATATGGGATTCCTTAACAGCATTCTTTACAAGCTCGATAGCTTCATTGAGATCCATTCTTATTCCTTTAATTTTATGAGTAGATGAGGATATCTTCTCTTAAATTTCGAAATTCGTCATGTCCAAATTGTGAGAGGTGAGTGAGTTCCTCAAAGCTGCCCTGCTTTTCGACCCAATTCTTTAGCTCATCGCCGCCATTGATGTAGTTGATGGCGAAGCCTTCTTCGTATTCATAGGTCTTTTGATTCCATTCAAAGTCGGTGTGCTTATGAAAGAGTTTAAGAAGGTAAGCGCCTAGCATCCAGGATTGAAAGTTTGCGGGATTTGTGGGGTGGATATGAAAGCCCCCACAGGCCTCGCCTTTAAATTTTTGAAACATGGGAAAGAATTGGAGGGGGCGCAGGGTGTAGTCCCCTAGGGGAAGATCCTTAAGCTCCTCTTTGACCAGGTCGGTAAAACTAAAGGGCTCAAGTCCATGGGCCCCTAAAACCTCCAAGCTTCGCGTCGTTCCCCGACCTTCACTGATATTGGTGCCTTCATATAAGACGGTGCCACAGAAGGTGAGGGCTGATTCGGGGGTGGCAAGGTTGGGGCTTGGGTTGACCCAAGTTAGGCCCGTATCGCGCCAGTGATGGGAGCGCTTCCATTCATTCATGGTGATCACTTCAAGCTCGCAACGGGGAGAGTGAATTTTCTGTTGGAGCTTAGCGACTTCCCCGATAGTGAGGGAGTGGCGCTGAGGGATAGGATGGTGCCCCACAAAAGAGCGCCATTCTTTTTGAAGAACTGGTCCCTCTATTAATTCCCCTCCTACGGGATTGGGGCGATCAAGGACCACCACTTTGATTCCAAGCTCCTCACACTTTTCCATGCAGTAGGAGAGGGTTGTAATATAGGTGTAAACGCGAGTGCCCACGTCTTGAAGATCGATAATAAGAGTGTCGACACCTTCAAGCATTTCATTAGTGGGGCGCCTATGCTCGCCGTAGAGACTATAAAGTGGCAGATCAAAATAGGGATGATGATAACTTTCCGTTTCCACCATATTATCTTGAACATCGGTGACAAAGCCATGTTGAGGACCGAAAACTTTAATAAGACGCTCGGAGAAGATTTTTTTCACCGCACTTAGTCCAAGCTCAAGCTTAGAGGTGAGGGCCGCGCTATGGCCTAAGTAGGCAATTTTTCCCGGACACAAGTTTTGCAGACTTTCGTTATTAATGAGCCTATCTAAGCCAATTTCCACCATTTCCTCTCCTTTGAATGATCTTAATTGTATCTTAACAAGGCACTTTGGCGAGTTTTCTATTATAATTTTCTTCATGAAAAATAATTTTAAGCTTCTTCTCTCTCTGTACACTTTACTGGTCGTTGGCCTTAGTCCTTTTGCTCTCGCCGATAGCGTGCACCAAAGCACTAATATTGGTGATGACGGCAAATGGGAAAAATCGAGAATTCGCAGGGGCTTTACGATTTATGTGCGTGACCGAGAAGCAGCAAAGAGTGATATTCTTCCTATTAAAGTAGAGGGAATCATCAATGCGCCAATCGCTTCCATCATGGAAAACCTGCGCACGGTGGAGGGGAGCGAAGACTGGACTCCTGATCTTCTTAAGAAAACAACTCTTAAAGACCTAGGACCACGAGAGGCGATCACTTATAGCCTCACTGATATGTCGTGGCCTGTCTATGACAGAACTCTTATTCTTCACAACAAGCTTCACCTTGATAAAGAGAGAAAACTTCTCTTTGTCCTCAGTAAAACTGTGCCCCATAAAAAAGCACCCCAACCTGAGCGCACAATTGAAGCCTTTGTCGGCTATTCCAATATGGGTTTTCGGCCAGTGAGTCGCAATAAAACTTATGTGGAGTTAACGGCCTTTATTGATCCGCGAGGCAGCATTCCTAGCTGGCTCATTAATTTCTATCAGACTTCATGGCCCGTCGATTTTCTTGAGGCCGTAGAGAAGAGAGCGAATGAGCACAATAACCCTCTGCGTCCTGGTCTTCAAACCATGTTAGATGAGCTTTTAAGCCTAATGAAGTGGGATGCCGAAACATACACGCCGCTTGCAAGCGCTAGGCCGTAAGAAAATATTTTCCAAAAAGATTTTGGACTTTTGATAGTTTTCAGTACAATTTTCTAAGACACACACAACACGCGAAAATTGACAGCACACTCGCATCAGACTCAGGAGACAAGTATGAAGCAATACCTTGACCTAATGAAACACGTCCTCAAAAACGGTGAGGAAAGAATGGACCGCACCGGAACTGGGACTCTCTCGGTCTTTGGTTATCAGGCTCGCTATGATCTCTCTGAGGGATTTCCCCTTGTTACGACAAAGAAGCTTCATCTTCGCTCCATTATTCATGAGCTTCTTTGGTTCTTAAAAGGGGATACTAATATTCAGTATCTCAAAGAAAATAAAGTTCGCATCTGGGATGAGTGGGCCGATGAAAATGGTGACCTTGGTCCTGTCTATGGTAAGCAGTGGCGCCGCTGGGAGGCCAAGGAGCAGATCATTGATCAGATCGCCGATCTTGTTGAAGGCCTTCGCAACAATCCTCAGTCTCGTCGTCACATTGTCTCGGCGTGGAATCCTGCTGACATTAAAGATATGGCCTTACCTCCTTGTCACACCCTAATGCAATTCTATGTTTCAAAGGATGGGAAGCTTTCGTGTCAGCTCTATCAAAGAAGTGCCGATATCTTTCTAGGCGTTCCTTTTAATATTGCTAGTTACAGTTTACTTACTCATATATTAGCAAAGGAATGTGGGTTTGAAGTGGGAGAATTTATTCTCACATTAGGAGATTATCATATTTATCATGAGCATTTTTCCCAAGTCAAAACTCAACTTGCTAGAGAACCAAAAAAACTTCCTCAATTAGAATTTCAGATAAAAGATTTTTTTTCTTATTCTGTGAATGATTTTAAACTTTTAAATTATGATCATTACCCAGTATTGAAAGCTGAGATGAATGTTTAATTAGAATTTTGATGAATTTTATTTGCTATTGATAAATATATTTTTGCAATTTCTCCTTCGGGATCAGCAATACATGCGGGTTGCCCAGTATCAGAATTAATCCTCAGATTTTTATCTATTGGCAATTCTCCAAGAAAAGGAGTGTCAGATTTAATAGCCTCTTTCTTTACACCTCCGCTTGCAAATATTTCATGCCGCGCTC
>CATLOT010000012.1 GCA_950054155.1 uncultured Bacteriovoracaceae bacterium | reverse complement strand
AACTCCACTTATCATCGTTAAGCGACTCCCTAAGAACAAACATGCGATGAAACCCATACACATAATGGTCGCCAATCTTAAGAGTGGATTATGAACACTATTTAGCTTAATCACTTTTCTCTCCTAATTCATAGGAAAGATGTTCAATCTGATTGATAAAACAAATTCTTCTCCATTCTTCCTCGAGCTTTTGTGTATGTTCTAGCTGTACCGATACAGAGAATTGGCCACCAAAGGGAAAGGTTTGATTAAGGAAGGGAAATGCATTAACCCATACCACATGAACCTCACGCCCCTGCTTTCGTAAACCAACAAGGTCTTCCATATTAGTGGTATAAAGCGGTCCAGGAAGAATTGGTGTAAAATAAATGAAGGAGTCTTCTTTTTCACTAAGGGTCTCAAGGGATGTTGCTTGGCGCCTAACAAGGTACTGAGGTGATTCCTCTTTTATCAAATCAAGTGAGTAAACAAACTTTTCAAGCTCTTTAATAAAACCAGCTCCCGAGCCCAGAGGTGTCTTTTTTGTGTTCGTTACTATTTTAATTTGATTACCATTATTAATGTGATCACAGGCTAAGCTTAAAAGTTCATCTTTAAGATACTCAAATGTACTCTGAGCCCCTTCACCAGAGTGAAGACGAGCATCACAATTGAGAATAAGAGTGAAAGTCTTATTCACATTTTTTTCATAAACATTAACAATCGCCCGTTGATGCTTAAAGGTTTGACGCCAATTCATCTTCTTAATAGCGTCTCCTGGTCTGTACTCTCTTACTCCCATGAAATTTGTACTCTCACCTTTTTTGCTTATATCAATCTCTCCAAAGTGATAGGAGTAAGAATTAGTTGTGGCGTTGATTCGCGAAGGGCCTTCAATAAGAGGATAGACTTCAAAAAGATGCTCATGATCAAAGACCTTTTCTTCACTCAGAAATCCTAAAGGATCACTCAATTGTACACTCAAGCCAGAAAAGACCTTCTCCCCCATTCCTGCATTGAGAACAAACTCTTCACTAACCTTAATTCTTTGATGAGCTTTAATTTTAATTTCTCTTTCAATTTGAAATTTCTCAGAGCCTGAAAAGCTATCTTTGAGGACTAGGTCAAAGATTACAAAAGGACTAAAATTCGAAATTTCGTAGGTCACAACGATAGAATCCTTCTCTTGTCCTTGCTTAGGAGCACGCCTTCTCACACGAAGTGATCTCACCTGTCTTTTGAGGGAATTAAAGAAATAGAGGTAGTATCCAGCACCTGCGCACAGGATAAGGAAAAGTGCCTTTTGCCTCAAAAAGGCACACAAACAAATGAGAAGACTATAAAGAATGCTCCATTTCTTTGGCATTTTCATCAAGCATCATGAGGAGGTGGTACTGTCTTTAATAGTCCCTCAAGAAAGCTCTCGGAAGTTACTCCTTTAAACTTCGCTTCAGCAGTGAGCATAAGACGATGGCCAAGGACTAAAGGAACCAATTCATAGACATACTTTGGCCTTACAAAATCTTCACCATTAATGAGACTCATTGCCCGCGCAATATTAAGTAAGGTCAAAGTCGCTCTTGGGCTACAGCCACTCTCTAAGTCTTTTGCTCTTCGAGTTCTCTCAATTATATTGGCGACATACTCAAAAACCTTATCATGCACATTTATTTTCTTTAGTCTTTGGCGAAGTTGTAAAAAAGTTTCTCTATCAATCACAGGCTTAATGTCATCTAAGGGATTACCATTGAGGCGATCCTTTGCCATCTGGATCTCACTTTTTGGACTCAAGAAACCAAGGCTTAACTTCACTGCAAAGCGATCTAACTGTGCCTCAGGCAAAGGGAATGTACCATGATGCTCTACCGGGTTTTGAGTCGCCACAACAAAGAATAAGCGATCAAGCTGAAATGTTTCCTTATCAACAGTAACCTGCTTCTCCCCCATTGCCTCTAAGAGGGCTGACTGAGTTCTCGGAGTTGCCCGATTGATTTCATCAGCTAAAAGAAAGGTACAAAAAAGAGGACCTTTCTCAAACTTAAACTGATGATTACTTTGATCATAGATACTTGTTCCAGTTATATCCCCAGGGAGGAGATCGGGAGTAAATTGAATCCTCCCCATAGGTGCTTTTATAAGTCCACTAAGAGTTCGAGCGAGAACTGTCTTACCCGTACCTGGAACATCTTCTAAGAGGACATGGCCTTGAGCTAACCAAGTGGCAAGGATAAGCTCGACCTGCTTCTCCTTCCCAAGGATAACCTTCGAAGCTTCCTTAATAACCCTTTTTAAAAGAGCACTTTCTTCTTTCATGAAAATCCTATCAAAACATTTACTTTACCTCCTTATTATAGGAGTCGCGCATACTTGTTTTGCCCATAGTGAAGAATTTTCCACCTAAGTGTTTAGAGATCTTCATATGTCTCAAGTTTGATTCCTTTTACCGAAGAACTAAATGCAACGAAATTTTTAACAAGGATTCACTATGAAAAAGAAAATACTTATTTTCTTGAGCTTAGTGCTGTCATCACACCTCATTTCTGCGGATGAGGAGCATCAGCACGCTCATGTTTTTACACCGGAAGAAGAAGCTAGGTTTTATGAGGAAGCAAGGAGAAAGGGCGACTTTGATATCCTTAACTTTCGTTTCCCGCAGACAAGCTGGAGAGAATGCACAGACGTAATCACAGGAAACTACTCTGGCTATAATTGTGCAAATAGAAGAGGTATTTCGGATATTTTAAAAAGCTTTATGGATGATCACATGTCTCAATGTGTTCAAGAGGGTCTCGATGAGATCAATATGGGTGAACTTGATCAGCTCCATATCATCCACGATGGCATCCTTGGAGACAGAAGGCACTCACCACGAAGTATGCATGCGGAAAATCGTGCCATTGATATCAGGGCCTTTAAGGTAACCCTGTATAATGGAGAAGAGCATACGTTGAAGTTTAATGACAAGAAGTATCGAAGCTTCTACGAAGCCTTTCGTAATTGCTGGGGCCAAACGGTAGTAACCTATAATGGATGTCCAGTTTACGCGGGAAGCTTACAGCGCACGGGAAGTATTGGTTGGGAAGACAAGAATCATCAAAACCATATGCACACTTCTGTTCCCTATTGTGTAAATGGCTCTTATGGTGGTTATTACTATAAAAGGTAGCGGTAATACCCAGACCCTCTAAAAGTAATACTTTTATTGATTCAAAGAAATAAAAAAAGCCGACTCTAGAAGTCGGCTTTCTCTTATTAACTTTTTTAAGAGCTAATTAAGCAAGGATGTCGTAAGGACGGATAGTCTTACGTCCGTTAGCTGCACATCTTTTTTGTGCTTGCTCAACAGCTTGATACATAAGCTCGTTAAGTGCATCAAGAGCGTCAGAAGAAACGTTAAAAGTGTTTTTTCCAGAACCCTTAAGAGCAGCTTTTGTCTTAGAACCAACTACGAGAACTTCTCTCTTTGCTGATTTTCTTGGTGCTGCTTTTTTAGTTGCCTTCTTTTTTGTAGCTTTTTTCTTAGCCATGAATTCCTCCATCGATGGTTTGATTGCGTATTATGATGATTAGCTAATCTACGCATAAAATAATTAGTTAAAGTTTGACGTATCTCATTTGCCTTTTGCAAGGAAAAAATAGCAATTTCCTCGTCTTTTAGGAAAAAGTTTAAAAGTTTATAGTTTTATACTTTAAAACTTTGCTCAGATTGTTTTAACCCTTACGAAAACACCTCTCTCCACCAAACACCTCACAGAGGCAAATAAAGGCCTTAAAATTGAAATGGTTTTTAATGAAAAAAGCACTCCCCTCTTCAACGAACTCCTCTCTTTTTATAATTTGCACCTTACAAAAGCTTCAAAGCCTTTATTTATCGACCCTCCAGAGAGTCTAAAACTTTCAAAGTTTAAACTTTAAAAGTCAAAACTCTCAACCTTTAAACTTTCAACCTTCAAAGTTACTAATTCCAAACTTTAAAACTCAACACTGTCCACTTTTAAACTTAAAACCTGCAAACTTTAAAATTGAATACTCACAAACTTAACAGTTTTCAGCTGCGCAGTTCTAAACTTTACAGTTTCAAGTTAAAATCTAAGAAGTCTTAAACTTCTAAGTTTAAAATTAGATACTTTAAAACTCTTAAGGAAGAGAGGTTATACATGCCAAGAGTTATATCAATCACAGGACAAAAAGGTGGGATCGGGAAAACGACCTCAACCATTCATATCGCTAGTCGTTTAGCTGATATGGGATTTAAAACGTGTATTATTGACTTTGATACCACACAAAGTAATGTCACACGCTCGGTAATTGGACCCATTTGGGAGTCAGATGAAAAGGTGAGGGGAATTTGCGACGTCATGGCCAATGGTGGAAGTCTTGATGAGGTTTTCTATGAAACAGACAGAGAAAATCTCTATATTATTCCTTCAGAAAAGAAAGATAGCCGAGGGGCTAACTACAATATAGAAGCCCTTCTTAATCAATTAGGCCTAGAAGGGTTTAATCTGTTAAAGGAACTCATTGATGAAAGTCAAAAAATAGGGGAGTGCCACTTCGTTCTCATAGATAATGCACCTTCTCTAGGAATCACAACCGTCAGCTCCCTGCTCGCTGCCGACTACTTTTTGATTCCCGTACAAACAAGTGATCTCTCAATGGAATCCATTGGCGACACAATTACGGCCGGTCTCAAAGTGAAAAAACTTCAAAATCCATACCTTGAGCCTCTGGGCTTCTTCATCTCTTCGATGGACAAAAGACCAAAAATGGCAAAGAAAGCAATTCATGAACTCACTGACCTCAGTGAGCAGACAGGTATTCACTTCTTTGAAACCATCATACCAATTTCCTCAAAATTTGCCTTTTTACCTCGAGAACGTAAAACTATTTTTGATGTCACGAAGACATCTGAAAGAGGCCATAAGGAATATCTTGGTCTTGTAGATGAAGTTCTTGAGAGAATTAAAATGATTGAAACTCACGAGAGTCAGTCTGCAACGACAAGATCACCAGGGAAGGAGGCCTAATGTCTGGATCAATGGAAGATTTTTTTACTTCAGGAAGAAGAGCTAAAGAAACTCCCAAGAGGGAGAAAGCTCAGGTAAAGACCGAAGAAATTCCTCAAGTTCGAAAAGAAGTTCAAAGAAACTTTGAAGAAAAAGTCCCTACCAGTACACCCCTTTCCCAAAAACGTTATCCCGAACGAACATTTGATCGGTACATCCAAAAAGGCGCACGCTTAAGGGCTGAAGACGTTGATCTGCTCAAAGTCTTTTGCTCAGAAATTACGCGCGCAAAGAAAGATGTGCCCTACGAGTACAGGTCAAATAAGCGAGTGACTGATAACACTGTCCTTAGGATCCTCCTTCAAAGCTTTTGTGAAAGAATTGAAGATCAATTAGAGACAATTGATTTTAAAGGTATCCAAACAGAGAGTGAACTAAGGACATTTATAGAAGAAACCATGAAATTTTAAGGAATCTCTACGCACACACAAAAGATGTCCCTACGAGTACACCCTAGTAAGAGTATATATATTTAAACTTACTTACTTATATATGGGCTGTACTACTAGGGACAAATAACATGATTTTAAATACTTACGAGCGTTTAGATCCCTACTAGTACAGTCTAAAGTCCCTAATCGTACACCCCTTTGTCCGTACGAGTACACCCCTTTGTCCCTATCAGTACACCCTGAATTCTTTAAGTCCCTATGAGTACATGTTAAAAATTAATAATGTCCCTACCGGTACAGGGGAAAGTCCCTACGAGTACAGTCTCTGACGCTTTCTTTTTTTATTGCCTGTACTATTAGGGACATTTTTGAAAATAACTACAGAGATTCAAGGTTACCCTGTACTAATAGGGATAATTTTTGACGCTCACTCTTTTTACGATACTTTTTATTGCAAAGACCTGTTCTAGTAGGGACAAAATTTTGGCCGGTACCAGGAGGGATAAAATACTTGAGCGATACTAATAGGGAGGTGCAACAAGGGCGGTACTTTTAGGGACATTTTTGTGGCCAAGAACATCATGATGACTCATAATCAAAGAGTGAATTAATTTCATTTTTTGTAGCAGGGAAGAGCTATGCAGGGAAATATCATCGAAGATACAGACCTTGACCACACGCTGGTTGATTCCGTCATCAAAGTTGATCATGACTTAGAGTTTGCTCCAAGGACATTGGATGCAGGGGAAAGCGCTGATGATCGTTTTAAGGTTGAGATTAATCTAGGCCTTGCCCTGCCGTTTAAGTATTACCTCACAGATGATTACGACAAGACTGAAGAACATAAAGCTATTGTTCGCTCTGTTGATAAAAGTGGTTCTGTGTACATGCTCGAAGTGACAACCCAGTCAAACGAAGGTCCACTGCAGGCCTTTGAGAACGACGTCCTTCTCGTGCTTTTGACAATGGCTTGGGAACAAAGAGACCGTAACCGTAACTCTCGCGATAAGATGAATGGTTTTCGTGTTTACTACACCCTTGCAGAGGTTTGTCGCCGTTTAGGCCTGTCTGAGAATTCTCGAAATAAAGTGGCGAGGGCCATTCGTAAAATTAAATCACAAAGTATGCAAACGAAGAACTTTGCTTATAACGCTCATACTGGTCAAATCGGCCTTATCAATGAAGACACAAAAATTATTTTAAAGTCTGGCCGAGTTCGAGTGGGCGCAACAGATGTGGACTTTGCTGATTATCAGGATGTCTTCTTTGTCGAGTTTGACAGCTATATTGTAAAAAACCTCTATGATGAATATGTGTCAGTAATTAGTTCTGATGCTTACTTGTCACTCAAAAGTGGGCCACAACGTCGTGTCCTTATTTTTCTTTATTCGAAGAGAAAGAAATTTGGAGATGAGTTTCTCTTTAGTTTAGAAGAGCTTGCTCAGGTTATTGGACTAACGGGATCAAAGAAGCGTCGTCGGCAAATCGGCGAGTACTTAGGCCGTGTTCAGGATAACTTAAAGAACTTTGAATTCACCATTAAGAAAAAGCGTGGCCAAAGTGATTGGGATATCTTTGTGACCTTTCAAGGGCGAAGTTTAATTGAAGCGAAAGAAGAGAGAGATCCTTTTTATCAAGACTTAATCGAGTACTACGGTGAGAAGGATTTGAGAGACCTTGATATTCGGGAAATTGATGTCCTGAATATGAGAAGAGAATTCAACTTTAAGTACGAGAAAGAAGCGGGTAAAAAAACTTTTGCCTACGGTAAGGATGAAATCAATCCCGCTGACTTTTGCCTAGATATTACACTCTTTCAGGTTTTACGCTGTAATTACCACATCACGAAATCATTCAAGGCCCTTGCGAAGGTCATTTTAAATAGCATGATTAATGGTGGTCTTGAGTTACCTGAAAAGTACCGTCATTTTGTGAGTAAGCGTGCTGATGAAAAGCGCAAGAAAGAAGTGACAGAGAAAATTCAGGTGGAGCTTGCCCGTAAAGAAGAGGCCAAGAAAGTTGAGATTGAAAGGCTTGAGAAGTCATTTGATAAAATGTATTCCGACATGATTTCAAAGAATAAGTCCTTTCGAAAATCACTCGAGACTAAAGCACGTGCAAGTCTTGAGTCCGAGGGAGTAGACCCAGAGGATATGATGTACAAATTAAGTTTAGAGCATCGTATGAGAGATCTCGCACGGGAAGATTACCTCAGTGGTGACATCATGAATTATAAAGGAATTGCGGGCTCAACAAGAGAGACCCTAACACAATAAAAATTTGCCAAGATAGAGGGCATTGTTAAAAATAGAAGAAGCTAATTAAATTAATCAAGTGTTTAGGCGAGATCGAGGAATGATCTTTAGCTATTATGAAGGGGGGAGATTTGCCGTGATCCCCCCTTTTTTTATGCACTTGCCAAAAGATTTCGGCACCTTATAACCCAACTCGCCCAGTTTAAGCCTAAGATAACCCCATGAAATTACCGAAAAGAGAGTAAAACCTCCCGTGAGGGGAGGGGACTTCATTGGATAATAAGACTATGAAATCACCACTCTTTCTTATTTTACTCACTTTTATCGGACCCCTCTTTGGCGCTGACGACGATATTGAAAAGTCCGGGGTCATCGTCAAAAACCAAAGCGATAATCTCGCCAATATCATTGAAGAATTTGATGAAGTGGGTGTTGTTATAAAAGAGTGTGAGCAAAAAATAGAGAAGGGAGACATCGAAAAGAATGATAAGGATGATTGTGTTTGGGGGAGTTTAGATGAGCGAACTCAAAATAAAATAATAGAACATCTAGAACAAACCAAAGATGGAAAAGAGGTTACCGATACGTCTGCCAATTACACGGGTAACTTTAAGCAAGCTCAATCAAAAGCAACAAAAGTTCTTCAAGATTACTTGGGAAAACGCCTTGAAAAAGCGATGTATGGTGAAAGGGAAGCTAATGGTATTAAGGATCTCGGTGATCACAACAAGTACTACGAATTATATAAATCTCAATTAGGACGAACATTAATCTCTACGCTCTCAGGTTATTGTATTTACTCTGATCCACAAACAGGCTTTGTACCAGGAGTGGATAGCGAGAAGAGGAATATAAAAGCGAATTTTTTAAGAAGAAAAAATTTAGAGTCTCTCAATTCCATCGTTCAAATACCTGATACTGAAGAGGAAGCTTCAGGAGCATTCAACGGTTTTAATAAATGTATTATAAATATTGGCGCTCATTGTAGGGGGGCTAATGCGACAACTCCTAGCTATAAGGAGAGCGAAGATACAAAGAGGGATGATACTGACAGAGGTATTCCTCATCCCTGTGAGATCAATAAGTATATGACTGGAGTAAGAAAGAGTATCGCTTCCCTAGACGATGTTATTGAAGAGACGGGAAAGACCAAGAATAGTGCGGTCTTAGGAATCCAAAATGTCGACAGACCTGATGAAGAGTTCAAGGTTGATAATGTCGTTAATATTGGCTCAAAAGAAGTGGTAGAGGACTCTGGTTACAAAGAAGCGCTTGAAGAAGAGAAGCTAGCCATGGAGGAATGTGAACAGGATCCAACTAATGGGGATTGTGAAAAGTATTTTACGAATAAGGAAGATGATAGCGAGTTGATTAACGAAAATTACATCAGAGGTTTAGCCGCTTATAAGAAATTAGAAAAAGAGGTTGATGAGGCTAAAGAAACTGATGAATTAAAGAAGTACTTCCTAGATCAAGGGGTTGTGGAAGAAAATTTTGAAAAGATTTTAGCAGCCGAAAAGAAGAAACCTGGTAACGAAAATAGGCCAGCTGTCGATGTCTTACGAGACCTCATAAAAATGCAAAAAGAAAATGAAAAAAATGCTCTTCATAAAAGTCTTGTTGCAAGGTTACAAAAAACCCAAGTTGATAGAAGTGAAAATGCTCAAACAGATCCTGATCAGAAAATTAAAGATATCTTTAAGGTTAAGAAAAACGAATTATCCCAAGATGCCGAGGACCTTGCAGCAGTCTTTCACTACGGCAACGTTGTTTCATCCTTCATTGAAGTTACTGGTGAAGGGGGAAGCTCAAGAAACACCAAGGCCTTAGCAACAGAACTTGATAATAATTTTTTCGCTCCCGGTCGTAATGTTGCGAACGACGGCTCCCAAGATAATGGCCTTTTTGCAGATGGTAACGCACTTGATCAAGTTGGCGGTTTTGCAGAAGATTTTGATGGATCAGATGGTGATGCTGTCCTAGATGCTTCAGATATTGATCAAATTCAATACGGTATTGGTGAGGAAGACAAGGGTCAAAACCCGTAGTAATCTGCGCAGCTACATTAAAGATATATCATTCTTGAAACCTGACCCCAAAGTCTGGTAAATACCTCAAATGATTATTGTTAGAGCAATATTTCTGGCCCTTTTTCTTCTGGTCAGCGCTAATTCTTTTAGCTCTCCCCATTCACTGGGTGAGTGGTGCGCGTCCGAAAATTATGGCTCTCCTCAATGGAATCTCCTGCAGATTCTTATCGGTGATAAAAATACGGTCCTCAATCTACCAAGAAGCTCTGCCATCAGAAGAGATTGTGATGTGATCGTGCCCTTTCTTGAAAAAGTCTCAAAGGTGCGTCTTAACTTTAACGAGGTTTCTCAAGTTAGTCTTGATTTTACCCCCTTAAGACTTCTTCCTAAATTAAGAGAGCTTGAAATTTTAAACTTCCCAAAAGCCTTTCTCAATCTTGAGAGCCTCAACGGATTAACTCTTGAAAAGCTCACTCTCAAAAATATTGGGCTTGAAAATCTTGATTTTCTTAGAGACCTCACTGTCACGAATCTTTCCTTTGAGCAAAACCCTCTCTACTCATTAAGAAATATAACGCGTGCAAAGGGCGTAAGGTCTCTTACTCTTTCAGGTACTGCCGTAAAGGACCTGCGTATTCTTGCCTCTTTCAGGCTTGAAACCCTTAATATCGTAGGCTTGAATGTTCCTGTTGTTCTCGGCTTAGAGTATCTTTCTTATTATCTGGCTCACCTGGACATCAGAAACACAGTTCTTAGCAATCCTAAGCTCATCAAGCGGATGAAGCGTCTTAAAACCCTTAAGGCCACAGGGGACAATTCTCCCCTTGATATGAGTGAACTCATGAATCTTGAAGAGCTCTACCTAAAGGACTTTAGCGAGGGTGGACTTATCTTTCCTGAAAATATGGAAAAGACCCACACCCTCACAGCAACTCGCTGCGACCTTAGCCAGATCTCCTTTCTCAAAAGTACGCCTGCTCTTAAAGAGCTCGACCTCAGCTTTAATCGGATTAACGACTTAAGTCCGCTTTGGGATGAAAACTTCCCCGCTCTCTCCTATCTCCAACTAAGCGGTAACCCTATTCTTAATGTTTCCCCCCTCTCTGAGCTTTCAGCACTAGAAACGCTCAGATTGTTCAGAACACCAATTCAACGCGGACAAGTCCCTAAAACAGAAGAGAACTGTCCGACCAATACAGGTCCAGAAGTCTTAAGAATATTTTGCGCGAATTAGCTGATTAAGGCTAGAATAGCCCTATGAGTAATAAAGCCCCTAAGAATCCTCTTCTTTTCCTTCTCGTTCTTGTTAATACCATTGGTGCTCTCTACCTCCTCCAGAAGCAATTTAGTTATCAAAGCGAAGTGGACACAGCAATAACGAAGAGTAAGGAAGGAGCCAGTCCTGATTCGCCGAAGACCTTACCTCACATTCCTAAGGCAAAAGCAGAACACAAGGTCGTCGAGTATCCTTTTGGAGACTTCTCCGTTAACCTTGCTAGACCTAGTGGACCACAGCGCTTTATTAAAGTCACAATAACCCTTCTCGTTGAAACTCCTCTCAAGAATGACCTCACTGAAATAATCAATAAAGCCCCTTCTTTGCGAGACGATATTATTGCTCTTTTTAATAATCAGAGTCCCGAGGAAGTACTAAAGCTTGAAGGAAGATCTGTCTTAAAAAATAAAATCAAAGAAGTTATCAATAGTGCCCTCAAAGATGATGAGGTTCTTCAAGTACTCTTTACAAGATTTATGATTTCTTAGAAGTAAGCGAGCTTCATACAAAAGACGGACCCTCCGGCCTTAATAAATTCGCTCGTATCAAGTTCATGAACTTTATAGCCAAGATTAGAGAGATCTGCTTTTAGCTGTTTCGCCCCCAAGGGAAGGAAAACATTCTCGCCATCGGGGCTCCATGAGTTACACGCAAAAGTGGTTTTAGCTTCCTCATAGCTGACTTCAATCTTACGTTTAAAAAAGCCATCAATCATTCGCTGTGAGCGCTCGCTAAAAGCTTTTGGCGTCCAAACAACTGTCTGAACATCAATAATGCACATGCAAGTATCAAGGTGATAAAAGTAGGGGTCAACCAGTGTTAAAGGAGCAAGGGCAAGACCGAGTTTTTCACCGAGATAAGTGGTGGCCGTGCGGTCTGTTCTAAAGCCTTGTCCACACCACAAAAGATCCATTCCAGGGTGCCAAATAGCATCTCCCGTTCCCTCAAACTTTCCCACTTCTTCAGGAAGCTCTAAAGCTGTCATGCCATGGTTCTCAAAGAATTCTTTAAAATACTGAACCTCTTCAGCACGCTCTTTATGCGCCATTCGACTCAAGAGAACTCTCTTTGAGTCCAAGGGTAAGCTCTGGTTGGCGGCAAAAACCATATCAGGCAAGCCCTCATGGGGTGGTATGGTAGTCACGGAAAGACCTATTTCCTCACACTTCTCTTTAAGCTTTTCCCATTGAAAAAGAGCACGCTGCTTATCTATTGTAGGCAGTTCTTGACTTTCACCCTTCATATGGGGGTTAATCTGGTATTCGACATCGAAGTGATCAGGCCGAACCATCAAAACCTTTGAAGGTGACTCAAGGGGTGAGAAAGCGTAGGATTGTAAATCTTCTAACTGGAGTAACAGGGGCATAGATGTCCTTTCTCCTATAATGCCACACTAAGAAAACCAGAAGCAAGATATGAGTGATCTATTTTATACAAACGAAGAGGGTAGAAATGTTAATACCTCTAAATTCCTTAAAAATCGAGGGTCTTGCTGCAAGACCAATTGCCTCCACTGTCCCTACGGATTTACGCTAAAGAATAATCCTTTAACCTTTGAAAAAGTATCTCTCGATACGCTTAAAGAAGCACAGGCCTATATTGACTTCAATAATCCCCAGGAAGACACGATTGCCTCAGGCTTACTTGATAGTGCTTTTGGGGGCAAGAAGAAGATTACCCTCAACAAATTCAACTACCAGAACTTCTCCTTTATTAAACTCAAAGATATTCGCTGCGGTGTCGCTCATGAAGGCAGGCTTCAAATTAAAGAAGTGTTCCTAGGGGAACACTTCCAAGACCAAGGCCTTGATCTCGATACGGTAAGAGGTTTTAGCTCTTAAAGAATAGACTCTATTTTTGAGGTGACTTCTTTTGAAAGGGGCTCGACGCCACTTCCAAAACGAGCGACAACATCACCATTTGCATTAACAAGGAATTTTTCAAAGTTCCATTTGATGTCATGCTCATCTTTTTGAAGAATTTTTATAAGATCAATTTTTTTGTCACCCTTAACATGAGCTTTTTCCGTTAAGGGAAAAGTGACGCCATATTTAAGACGACAAAACTTTGCGACTTCTTCATTTCCTTCAGGGGTCTGACCTTTGAAGTCATTTGAAGGAATACCAACAACGGTAAACTTCTTTGTTTTGTATTTTTGATGAAGTTTTTCAAGGTCATCGAGCTGGCCGGTATAACCACAACGAGTGGCCACATTAACAAAAAGGACTGCTTTTCCTTTAAGACTTGAGAGTTTAAGCTCTTTTCCATCAGTTTGCTTGAGGGTGATTCCGTAGAGGTCGTTACCAAAAGTTGAAAGAGAGAGCACGAGGCTTAAAGTTAAAAGTAGTCCTTTCACAATTCATCCTTTTTTAGGACGCTTACTTTCCAAATTGACAGGTGTAGAAACCATCTTTGGCAACTCGGGTTTGGGCGTATTCTTCTGCTTCATTAGAAAACATACCACGAGAGCGTCCGAGGTCATAATAACCTTGTGCAGTTTTTCTTAGACTTTTGCTGTCACAAAGCTTTTCGACATTTTCAAGGGCAAACTTCTCAGCATCAAATTTAAAAAGATCAAAGACTTCTCTCGCTGTCTCAAAAAGGGCTTGAGCATTATCGGCATAATCTTGGGCGAGGCTACAAGGGTATTTCCCCATCCATTCTTGAGCATGATCTTCAGCATCAAACTTAAACATACCAAGGTAGTCTTGAGCTGCGTCTTGAATCGTTTTCTGAGCAACGGCTGAACCACCAAAGGGATCATGAAGACAAACGCGCTGAGGAGGAGTGCTTCCTCCACGACCGAGAAGAGTGTTTCGTGCTTGTTCTAGTGTATTTTTAAGGCTTGCGATTTCAGCGTCACTTAATTTAGGAAGAAAGCGAGGGGAAAGGCTTTGAATCTCATTGGCATAACGCTCAATTTTTTTGATGTCGCTTGAACGAGACTGGCCGAAAGCTGAAACAGTAAAAGACAAAAGAGCTGTAATAATTAGGGTATTTCTCAACATATTCTCTCCTAGGATGTGCTATCTCCAAACACATATTTTGACCGATGAGCTCAACCTACCAGAAAAAGAGATTCTTTTTTAGGGCCTGCGCTTCTTTACAGGTTATTCAGGAAGGAAAGTAAGGTTTTCTTTTGTTTTTCCTCTAATTTTAGGAATTTTCTTACAGATGGTGTCGCTTCGCCACCGTGCCAAAGGATTGCTTCCTCGACATTACGAGCGCGCCCATCATGGAGAAGGCGAGTGTGGCCATTAACTAATCTTTGAGAACCCAGCCCCCACAAAGGTGCTGTTCGCCACATTTTTTTCATGTCTCCATTAAGTGTCCCCTTATCAGCGAGCCCCTCTCCCATGTCATGGAGAAGCAAGTCCGTATAGGGTTCTATGGTTCCCCACTCTTTAAGATCATAAGAAATACGATGACAGCTTTGGCAGCTTATTTCTTTGAAAACCTTCTGTCCTTTCACAATCATCTCTTTGTCATTATGAAGAGGCTTTGGAGGTTCAATCCCTCTCATCAGGGTCACAACCATTTCAAGGTGATCGTCTCTAATTTCGACACCTTCTTCATCAGCTCCACTCATATAACCAGCGCATCCAGATTCACACCGCTCATGGGGATAGAGACTACTTGTGATACCCATATCTTTTGAGAAAGCTGCGGCAACCTGGTGACGAAGATCCTCTTGGGATGCCTTCCAACCAAAGCGTGCAACCCGCCCCTGGTAGCGAGAGACAGTTCCCCCGGAGAGAGAGTTTTTAATAATTTCTTCTTCTGGAATTGCCTCCAAAAGCCCAAGTCCCGCAAGGTGAGGAGAGATCCTTGTTCCTACAGCAATAGCTTCTCCCTCTTCATTCTTAAAAATAGGCTTAATTAGGTCAAAGCCATATCTTGTGACCTTTTCATAGTGAACCTTGACGTTCATTTCTGGGCGAAATCCCGGTAACGACTTTGGAGTGATTTGATCACCGAACTTATTGAAAAGGTCGTCAGTATTTGACTTGAGAACGAGACTAGGATCATTTGCATGCAGTACCTGAGGAGGTGCCCCTCGGCCCATCCCAGCGTGGCAACTCATGCAACTAACAGCATTGAAGTGAGGCCCTAATCCATCTCTTCTCTTTGTCGAAGCTGGAGCCTGAACCCAAGGCTTGGCAAAAAGAGAATAGCCCACCTTAAGGTGGGCCATCTCATTCTTTGTTAAGCGTGGATCAAGCTTAGCAAAGTTTTTCGGGAAGCTTCCCGAAAGAGTCCTGCCTTGGGCCTTCACTAAGGAAAGCACCAAGACAAAACCAAGGAAAAGTTTGAGTGAGGATCTTATAATCTAATCCCCAATTCTTGAGCAGCATCTCTAAGAGCTCCATCAAGAACATCAAGAGTATCAATCATTGCTTGAACACTATCTTGCTCAGAAGTAATCGCAACGTCGAAGTTAAGAGCGATTTGATTTCTTCCAAGACCTAGGTTTTGAGCATTGACTCCGTAGAAAGGAGCAATCGTTTTTTCAACTTCAAGAAAAGCTTCACGAATTCTCTTATCAAGAGCAGGATTAAGTTCAGCAACGAGGTCACTAACGCTTGCTCCGCTTACTTTTTCAGCAAAGTTAAAGGCTGTGTATTGACCAAGGTAAATATTCTTAACACCAAGGTAGTTAGTATAGATATCATTAACAGTTGTATCAGAAAAACAGCTGTGCTCTTCTTCTTGATCTTCAAGGAGAAGTGCATTTTCAATTCTTTCACTTTTCAGTTCATCACCGGCCATTGAAGTCATTGAAACGAAGAGAGACTCAAGAACTTTATGAGTATCAAGACCTTCAAGTTCTTCTCTAAAATTTTCAGACTGTGGTGTCCACTGATCCGTTACTTTTTTAAGGTGAGAAACAAGTGTGCTTCCAAGAGTGTTGAGGTAGAGGCGGCGACGATCAGCGTTTTTCTCAACAGTGAAGTCTTTTACAGGTCTCATTCCTGGACCATCTGTATTGAAGTCTTGACCCCAGAGAAGAAATTCAATGGCGTGAAAACCAGCAGAAATATTCTTCTCTCCGTCTCTCTCATTAAGAAGTTCGATTTGCTCACGTGAAATTTCAATAGAACGATCATTGATAATCCCAGCGTTAGCATCACCTTGAACATAATCAATATAAGCTTCATCAAGGGGCCATGCGTTCATCAGACCTTCAACACCTTCAAAACCAATGGTCTCTAAATAAGTGTCAACACCGTCGTTGATTGGTTCAAAATCGACAGGACCATTGTAGAAACGGAAGATCTCAGACTGTCCATAAGGAAGACGAGCTTGATAAGTCCATGCAAGCTTTGAAGTCTCAAAAAGGGCGTCAAGATCAGCTTGTGAAGCACCACTTTCTGCTGCTGCAGTAAAGGCCGCAAGGTTCTTCTCTAAGATCTCAGCACCTGCGAGAGAATCTCTATAGTTGGCATAAGCAATTTTGGCATAAGTTTTAACAACTTCCTTCTCAAGAGAGAGATTTCTCTTTAGAGGAACAGGGTGGGCCATAAGCCCTTGGGCCATAAGAAAACTGATAGAAATCAGGCTTTTCACTTTCATACTTTCTCCTATATTTTAATGAAATAAATGAGTCGAAAACATCATTGTTTGATTGTTCAAACTGAGGTATGAATATCCAAACCACAGGCGTTTATCAAGTCCCAATTGGAGAAATGTTGAAAAACTTTTTAAAAGTCCTTCTCTTATTTAATTTCTTAAATCCATCAATCGCCCAATCGGATTTAGATGAGGCGCTGCGAGAGATTATTATTAAGAATGATCTTAAGCCCCTCGACACTCCTGCGCGCTCACCCAAGGACCTCACAAGACTTGGGGCTATGCTTTTTAGCAACAAGCTTTTAAGTGGCCCAGAGAGTAAGAGCTGTGCCGATTGTCATCACCCACGCCTTGGAACAACAGACGGAATCGCCTTCTCCCTAGGAGTTGAGGCCCAGACGAACCCAGATATCACACCAAATATTACCAAGAGGAATAGCCCTCCTGTCTTTAACCTCGGCTACGATGATATACCCTTTATGTTTTGGGATGGACGAGTTCATTACGACAAAGAATCAAAAGTTTTTACGACTCCTGAGCCAGCTCTTAACGGAGATAATCCCAAAAGAGAAGACATCACAAAAGTCATGACAAGTGCCCTCGCAGCCCAGACGATTTTTCCAATTGCCAACCACCTTGAAATGAGAGGCACCTCGGGTAACCCTATTGCTGACGCCAAAGGAAATCTTGGGGCCTGGCAGGAAGTTCTTAAGCGACTCTTAAAAAATAATCCTCGTTCTGATCGCTATATGGCGCAATTTAAGAAAGCCTACCCTGGTGAAACGAACTTCAACATTGGACATGTTGGTGAAGCGTTGGGGAGCTTCCTTAAAGATAGCTTTACTCTTGTTGACACTCCCTACGACCGCTACCTCAAGGGAGACTCGAGTGCGCTTAAGCCCAGTGAAAAGCGTGGACTCATTGTTTTTGCCGGTCGAGGAAAATGCATCAAATGCCACAACGGCCGCCACCTTTCTAATTTTGAGTTTAAAACAGTGGCAACCCCTCAACTCACTCCGGAGGGCTACCCTGAGCCCTATGATCAAGGCCGATTTGAAGTTACAGGTGTGAAAAGCGATCTCTTTAAATTTAGAACACCTGCCCTTCGCAATGTTGCTCTTACCTCTCCCTACATGCATAACGGATCTCTGCGCACTCTTGAAGATGTGATCGACCACTACAATGACCCGAGCCTTTCCATAGAAAATTATGACTTAACGGGTGCTGACCTTAGTATGTACCCTGCACAAAATTTCGTTATCGATCGGGATGCAAGACGAAATAAACTGCGCGTAAACCTCATATCAATCGGTGAAGTGCGCAGGGGAATCAACCTCACAGAAGAGGAGAAGAAAGACCTCATTAGCTTTCTCAAAAGGGGACTTCTCGACTATCGCTTTCACCGCCAATGGGGTTATTGATACCAATCTTCTAATCTATATAAGCATTAAAAAAACCCTTCACTCAACCTAGTCAGTGTCACCAGCAGCGAAGAGAGTACGAAAACCAATGGCATTGTAGCATTCAATCGAGACCGTCTCCGTATCTCCAAAACAAACATCGTCATTGTTAAATTTCACCGCAAATTTCCCGCGGTCATTAAGCATTTCGAGTTCTCTAATATCTTCTGGTCTTTTATCAAAACCACGAAGCACAATAAAAACCTCACGCGTTTGAGCCGTGTGAACTGTTTTACGACGACGAGTGAATTCCTTTACAAGGTCACTCGCAGCGAATACTGAGCTACTGAAGAGAATAAGAGCTAAGATCTTCATAGATTTCATCCTTTTTATTTTTAAGTTGAGGCACAAGAGTTCCTGTCCAGGTTGTCGCCTCTTTATAGGTTTCACTTGTTTGTTCTTGATGGAGACCAAAGGAGAGAGACTGTGCTTCTCTTTGAGTTGGCCGATAAAAGCTTCCCACCAATTGATCCCAAAGAGAGAGCGCGACCCCGTAGTTCTTATTCCAATGACGAGGATCACTTGAGTGATGGATCTGATGCATACGCGGCGAGATAAAGATATATTCTAAAAGGCCAAAGCTAATAGGTACGGGGCTATGGCGAAGATTGCTTAAAGTTGCATTAAATAAGAATCCAAAAATATTAACTCCAAGAAAGTCATAAATATTAATGACCTTTCCAAAGAGAAAAGAATAAAGAGCAAAGGTTAGACCAAGAGAAATGATATTTCGGGCCCCAGCAATCAAAGACTCAAGGGGGTGGGCACGAAAGAGAGTAAAAGGAGTGAGAACAAGAGCACTATGATGAGTACGGTGTAGTAATCTTAATAAGGGCGTTCTGTGCATTAAGTAGTGATGAAGAAAACGGAGGAAGTCATTGAGAATAAAAGCAATGAGAGTCGCTGTTAAGCTTTGTACCCAAGGGCTGGCATCGGCTGCTGGAGTGATATCAACCCACCTCCTGATCACTCTTAAAGCACCGACAGAGACGCTAAAACTTGAAAAGAGAATGAGGGGAAAAACAAAGGCCTTAAGAACAAGGTTAAGACCCATGATCTTAAAGTCCATGAGGGAACTGGGATGAAGAAGCTCGCGCCATCTTTCTTTATAACCTAATAATAATGCGACCAGCGCGCTACTGATAAGAAAGGGCCAAAAAATCCTCTGAGAGGGGTTTAAAGGCATTGAAAGGGAGTTCATAATGAACTGGTAAAACAAGTTTTGCTCCTGACTTTCGGTAGGTCTTGTTTAACGCGTTAAAGTTTGATTAGTCAAACAGAATCTAGGGTTTTGAAAAAAGGAGCCTCCCGAGGTAAGAGGCTCCTTTAGGTGGCACAATACTACTTAAAGAACCAGAGATGATTGAGTTTTATTCTATGTATATTAGTTTGAGTCGTCAAACTATTTTTGCAGTCCCTTAACTTTTTTGAGAATAATATGAGGAACGGTTTAAGTTTCAATCACTTAGAATTCTTCCAACAGCAGCTCTTCAATCGTAGCAAACACCAAGTCACCCTCACGCCCTTTGTTGCTTATCAAAGAGGCGACCCTCTTAAAGTAGGCTACGCTTTTCTTTCAACTTAAGAATACGCATTACCGATTGATCAAGCCTCTCCTCAGAGAGCTTTCCTTGTCGAATGAGTCCCTTAACAATTTTATGAACTTTCTTAGCGATATTTTTGTCGTAATCGATATTATTACCAAAGAGTAGAATATCAACACCAGCTTTAATCGCAAGCTCAACCGCAGTATCTAGAGAGTAGTGATTTGCGATCGCCTTCATATTCATGTCATCACTGATCACTACGCCATTGAAGCCTATTTTCTCCCTTAAAAGACTTCCAATAATCTTTGAAGATAGTGTCGCAGGATACTGACGATCAAGACGACGATTGAAAACATGGGCAGTCATGATCATATCAACATTGTCTTCGCGACTTAGCGTCGTAAAAGGAATGAGTTCTTTTTGACTCCATGTTTTTGTAACGTCGACAAGGGAGAGGTGACTATCTTTAGTTGAAGAGCCATGACCAGGAAAATGCTTGAGTGCTGTAGCAACCTGATTATCTCGATGAGCATGAATAACTTCACGAGCATGATCAGTTACTCTCTCGGCATCCTGAGAAAAGCTTCGCCCAAGTTTACCAATAATTGGATTTTTAGGGTTTACATTAACATCAACAACAGGGGCGAAGTTCATATTCACCCCATGCTCTGAAAGCTGTGAGGAAAGCCCTAAAGCATTATCGTAGGTATAAGAAAGGTCACCTTTAGAAGCAACCTTAGCTTGAGAGGGAAACGTCTTAAAGCCATAACGACTTTTAAGGCGTGAAACGAGACCACCTTCTTCATCAATACTAATGAATAAAGGAATCTGCGCATATGCTTGTAAGTCAGCAGTAAGCTTTCTGAGTTGAGAAGGGGAGCCAATATTGCGTGCGCGGGTCTTCTTAAGCGCATCGTATTCAAAGAGAATCACGCTTCCAATCTTATACTTTTGAATGTCACGAACGATTTCATGCCTGCTGCTTACACTCTGACCCCGAAAACCTACCAGTAACATTTGGCCAATTTTTTCAGTGAGAGACATCTCTTCTAGAATGGTCGCGGGATCTGCTGCCAAACAAGTGAGAGTAGAGCTAATAAGGAGGGTCGATATTAATTTTTTCATGGGGGAACAATAACGCTAAGGAAAAAATAATGCACTGCAATTGTAATAATTACAAGCTCCTATCAAGATCTTGTCGGCCATAGGCCAGAGTAGTCAGCCATTTTTAAGTAAAAATTTTCCCATGTTTCATAAACTGAAACAGTGTTTCAAAATGGTCATGACAAGAGATTCCTTACCAATTAATTTAGTTAAGAACAAGGAGCAGTCATGGCCTCAATGCCTGAAATTTTACAAAGTGAATTAGCGAAGAGAAAGGAGCTGAATCCATCCTATTCTCTTCGCGCTTTTGCTAAGTTTCTCGATATTTCACCAGCAACATTGAGCCAAGTTATCTCTGAAAAGAGGCACCTCGGTCGTAAAGGCCAAGAAAAAATTTTAGATAAGCTTGGTATCGTAAGTTCAAATGAGCTCTCACTTCCTGAAGTAGAGAAGCCAAAGCTAAAACTTGAAGAAGACATTTTTGAGATGATCGCCAAATGGCACTATTTTGCCATTCTTAGCTTAAGTGAAGTCAAAGGTGCTAAAGCAGATCCTCGTTGGATCGGCTCACGCCTTGGAATTAGTGCAGAAGATGCAAATCGCGCAATCTCTAGACTCGAGCGTTTAGGTATCATCGAAATTTACGGCGACAATAGTTTTCGCCAAGTCAGTCCACCTATTACGACCACTGATGAAGTTCCTTCTGTTGCCATCCAAAAATTTCATCAAGGACTCTTGGGTATGGCCCAATTAAGAATTGAGCAGGTTCCTGTCGAAGAGCGTGAATATCGAAGCCTTACCTTTGCCGGTAACTCTAAGAAAATAAAGAAAGCAAAGAAACTTATTAAACAACTAAAAGATCTTGTATCAGAGACAATGGAAAGCGGAACAAAAGATAATGTCTATCAATTTTCCGTTCAATTGTTTCCCTTAACAAGAGGAGAAGAGAAATGAAAAAGGGAATTCAATTTTTACTAATGGTTCAACTTATTTGGCTTGGTAGCTGTGCAAGCTATAATCCTGGAAAATATGCAGATGTTCTAAAAGGCGAACATCCAGGCGGCACTCCCATCAATGCTGATGTTAATTCAGACTTTAGTCCAAATCCTTTCGTCTACGTTAACATCACTTTTGGGAACAAATCGACAGAGAGATGGACACGTATTAAGAAGATCCGCTTCACGAATATAGGTGGTATCGAGGGTGCTCGCCTCATCGTAGGACCAGACCTTTTCTATTGGTCAGAAGGAGTGAGAAGAAAGGTCGCCATTGATAACCACAACAGCCAAGTCTTCTGGGGAAGCATGGCCGGTATTATGGCCGCAGGAGCTGCCGTCTCTAGCAGCAAAGGCAACTTTGATCTTGCCAAAGGATTAGCAGGAGGCGCTCTTTTCACCGCAGGAGTAATGGATATTAATGCTATTGCAGATCAAGCCACTAGCCTTGAAATGTCTGCTCTTGTTCCACCGACTCATATCTACCGCCCCTTTAGTGTTCCACCAGGGCTTTATATTTCTCGTTGGGCCGTGTTTGAAGTTCCCCAAAATAAAGAGATTGAGTTTCTTGAATTTGAGGTTGAATACCTTTCCGGAAAAACGGCTCATTACAAAGTTCAGATCGATGGCGTAACCCGCTACACAAGCCGAGGTAAGAAATGAAAAAACTAATAGTCTTCACTTTTTTACTCTTTGGTTTTGAAGCCTTTGCCGCAGGAAATGAAGTAGGGAATGGAGGAGATGTCGTCATTTGCACGGCAAGTGATGAAAACAAGACCTATACCATTCTCGACTACTATGAGCGCAAAGAAGATCAATTTAAAATCGAAGAGTTCGACATAGAAGATGAGTATCAGGTCGCCCTGAAGGCCATCAATAAACTTGAAAAGATAGCGCCACGCCTTCACGAGAAATATACCCGAGATCTTAAAAACTTTCGCCTTAAAGTTAAGTTTAAAAAAGGGCAGGAGTTTAGAGACATAAAAGATAGCTTTCATGTTTCGGTGGGAAAGAATTGTGAGATAAAACAAGTCGCTCATCAAAGAAAGAATATGCTCTCAAAGGACACAGAGGTTTTTATGAATAAAGATCTTTATGAGAAGCTGAGCGCCTTCCAAAAAGGGATGCTCATCACTCATGAAATCATTTATGAGCACTTTATTTACTTTGGCGAAATTACATCTAAAAAAGTAAGACTCTTCAATCGATACCTCTATTCAGAGGATATCAAGAGTCACAAAAGCAGGGATTTTAATAAAATAGGAGAGAGCTTAGGAATACCTCTCTATTGATAGCGATTCTTCATTCTCCTCTGCTCCTCCTTTAATTCAAGGAGCAGAGGACTTAAGAATGAAAAATTAAAGGACTTCTTCGTCTGCGAAAGACTTTGGTAGAATCTCACCTTTTCTTGAATGAAGTGAATACTTCGAAGTAGTGTGAAAAGAGATAGGGCCAAAAATAATATGGCCACTAGAGGTAGGGATAAGGTAGAGGGGAGTGAGAAACTTCTAAGAAGCACGAATGCAAGGGCTGCCAATGCGCCAGCCCCCACAATAATTGAACAATTAATTAAGATAAGAGAAAGCCCTAGAGGCTTTGAATCCTCTAGAGCTTTCTTAATGACAACCTCTTTCATCTCTTCTGATCCACCTTGCTTAAGGTGTCCCTTAATAAAATTGATCATGAAGATTTTAAGTGAGGTTCTCATGTGGGGCTTTCCTATTTGAGGAGTTTATTTGTGATAACGCCTGCAACGAAGCCGACCACTCCTGCACCAATAGCAGTGTGAACAGGGTAGTCCTTAGCCACTTGTACTGATTTATCCACGGCCTTACGAGATTCCTCCATAGCCTTTTCTGAAACATCAGATACTGTGCTGACAATCTCATTAAGATGACTTGAATCAACAACTTGTGGTTTTTGATTTTGTGACTGTGCCATTCGTTCCTCCTTTGGTTGGATTGACATTCAAATCCATCATCACTCCAAGGAGCACTTTATTCTTCACCTTACTGTTTAGAAGATGTTTAAATTCTTAAACAAATTTAAAGAGGGGAAATAAAGAACAATCTTTCTTATATTTTACCCCCGATAACTATCATTGAACTAAGTCCCTCCGGGACGGGAATAGTCTATTTGAACCTACTAAAGGTTATCCCAATTTGTACTTCTCTCTTTCCTTGATAACTGCTTCTCTAAATTCAGTGAGATTTTTTTTTAATTCAGAGAAGTGAAGTTTCTCGTTAGACATGTATTGTTTTTCCTTGTCGGACATTTTTTGAACCATTTCGTAAGAGAAGTCCTTTGCTAGTTGACCGTCATGAAAATAAAGACTCGACCAATAATCGTAGGGACTTATGTTTCCCTTTGCCTCCTCGCTTCTTAAGACCTGAAAAGAAACTTCTCTACCTTCTTCAAAATCACAAATGAGTAATATAATACTGAGAAGAAATTGATCATAAATATCGTTAACATCTTTTTCAAGAGTTTTTATCTCTTCTCTACTTAGCTTTATTCCGGTCTCTACTATATGAAATGCATTCTCTAAAGAAATAGGACTTTTTAACTGTCCTTTAATACATTCTTTGGTCTCTTCTTCACCAATGTCTTTAATAACGAGATTCATTTCAACATACATGCCAGTCATGGCATCTTCACCAACATCTGAATTTAAAAAATTACAAAATGTATTAATTGTTTTTAAATTAAAATCATTCATAAGATATATCCTACTGAGGCCATTCTGGAAAAGTGGTTACTATGCGTCCATTTGCCACAACAACTCTCATACGGACACCATCAATTACTCTTGTGCGTTCAACGGTTCTCACTACATCGGGTACATTAATATTTTCTAGCTTAAGTAATTTATTGACAGCATCTGTTATTTTTGTGGCATCCCAACTTGAAGGAAATGTTGTTTTACCGTTAGCAAAGCCGACTCCTCGATAATAGGCGTCTTTAGGAAGCTTATGATGAACTACTCCATTGAAATTATTTCTAGTAATAACGGTTCTTCTCGCTATATCAGGATTATTTCTCAAGTATTTTTGCATTTGGGACAAAGAGTGGAGGCCCTTCCTTAGCTTGCCTCCATTAGTAAATTCTCCTCTCATTATATGATTGAGAGGTAAGTCTACACGGCCACGATTCCAGAACTTCAATTTGTCAGCTAATTTTACAGCTTTGTCTATACCACGCTGTGCAAGTCTATAGGCTCTATTACCATATTTAGTAACTGTTCGTGATATCCATTGAGCCAAAGAAGTCCTAGCAAGACGAGGTCCGTAACGCTGTAAAAGCTGCTGAAGGAATACTAGGCTTGCTGTTGCAACCTGGTCTTCATCTAGAGCTTCTCCAGTGAAAGGATCATATCCTGCAACAGACCTAAAGATATCCTGGACATTACACGCATTTCCCTGACCAATCGAAAAGTTCGCCATTTCTTCAGCCATCCTTAAAAACTCACGAGCTACGTCTGGTTGACCAACATAAGAATTTGCCCCTGCTAGCAAGTTTGCAGCAGCGTATCGAGCCTGAGCCCTGATCGGATCTCTTTTGTGAATTTCGGACTCATTTCTTAATTTATCGTGAAGATGCTTAATTTCATTTCCAAATTCAGGATGGTTATAGTTCAAATTTGTACTAGGAACTAAAGTTGTCATGTAATTCTCAGGGATTTTGCCTATTGTAGACCAGTCTGTACGATCTCTTCTTCTTCCTACATTTCTTATATCGCGGTAGCGGTCTCTTACGTTAGGATCGTCATCTCCAATCGAAATATCGGTGCAAAAGGTACAACGATCTCTTTCCTCTTGGTTTATATTTGTTAAATTTAAAAGGCTCGTGTTGATTGGCGAATCCGACTGAGGCAAGGCCAGAGTAGGGTCGGATAGACAGCTATACTTGTTTGCAATTGTTTCTTGAATCTTTCCTTGAAATCCAGAGGCTAGCTTGACTGCGATAAGTGATTCGATATCACCTTTTGTAATGTTTCGTTTTGGGTGATAAGCGGCGAGAACCTCCTGTACGGAAAGACCAGTCTTCCTAAAAAATGCTTGATTCACATTCGGGTTGTTTTTAGCGATCTCAAAAAGTTTGTAAGTGTCTAATTCAACAGGTTCTTCCGAGCAGTTCGTAAATGCCAATGAGCTGTTACCAGCCTCTGTTGAGTCAAATAGAAACGCTTCTTGAGAAAAAGAATTAATGGAAAATAAAAATAAAAGACATAGGAAAATATATCTTTCCCTTAGGAGATTATGGGGATTGCCATCTTTAAGTATAAGGAATGTCATATATAAATAATCGGCATTTTAAGCCTAAAAATGAATAGGAAATTGCTTTAAATTTTATTTAAATTTTATAAGGGATAATAGAAATTATCCCTTATAACTCCCCTATCTAAAACTTCTAAGTCATTTTAATTAATAAATTTTTAAATCTCGCCGATAAGAAATTATCATCAATAAAAGAGAGATTTTAAAATGACTACCCTATTGGCAATAACAGAGCTAGCACCAACTTCACAAGGTAGCTCGAAAGAGCTTGAGTTTGAATTTTTAAATAATTTTGAATCGGTTCATACTCGCAAGGCCTACAAGAGAGATATCTTAAGTTTCATAGACTTTTTTCAAATTGTCTTGGGACTTGATAATTTAAAAAGTTGCTCAAGGCTACATTTAGTAGCTTACAAAGAGTATTTGGGAAACTCAACCTACACTCCTAAAACAATCAACAGAAGAATGAGTTCCATTTCAAGTTATTTTCAATTCTTAATGGAAAAAGGATTTTTAGACTTTAATCCTGCTGATGGTGTAAGAAGACCTAAGCAAAATGTCTCAAAAGAGACGAATGATCTTACAGATGATGAAGTGGTTCAGCTTTTTGATGTGATCTCAAAGGCCGCTTCTCCCCTACATCGAGCCATTCTTATTACCTTCTTTACGACAGGAATTAGAAAGTCAGAGCTTATTGAAATTAAACTTAGTGACCTTCAAGAAATTAATGGTGAAATGACTTTAAGAATTAAGGCCAAGGGTGGAAAAATACTTCTTAAATTTTTGATACCTGAATGTCACAAGGCGATTTATGATTATATCCAATTCATGAAGATTCAAGGGCGAGAGATTGATAATAATGACTGGATTTTTCAACCAAGCATAAATCCAAAAGAACCAAGTAACGTAACACGTCCGCTTGTTCCAAGTTCGATTGACTACATTTTTAAGAAATACTGTAAGTTGGCTGGGATAACGAAAAGTGTCTCTCCTCACTCCGCTAGAGCGACCTATATCGGCTCAAGCCTTCAGGGGGGAGCAGAACTTTTAAAAGTCTCAAAAGACGTTGGTCACTCTTCCGTCAAAACTACTGAATCCTACAATAAAAGAAGAAATACTATTAAAGACTCCCCTGCCAGAAACCTTGGATTCATTAAGCGAGCCAATTGACTCGCTAAATCTAGGCCTTTGTTTAGAGAGTTTGCTGATCACACACAAAGTGCATATTTGCGAGCAGTAAGTAACTTTATCACTTACACAAAAGCTCCCCCTATGAGACTAAAAATGGCTCATGCGCAGGATTACAAACTCCATTTGATGAAAGAGTGAACTTTCAAGGCTTCGCTATCAAGACATTGATAGTGAAAGGATGCTGATCCATGTGAGAGATTCGAAGAATGGTATAGACCGCTGAAGTCTTTTTATGGCAATTGAGAAAGTATTGGCAGGAAACGGATGACTGCAAAAAATTCCTTTTATTTCCTGGTGGTAATCCCAAGACTGGTGGTGATTCAAATGGGTTCAAAAGAGAGTTGATGAACTCCTTCCTACTGATTACTTTCATGTGGTTTTCACGTTACTGAGTGAGCTAAGTCCAATCGTACTTCAAAACAAAAAGATTAGGCGCTCACATGGGCTTCTTTACAGGGGGCTAAGTACCTGAAATTATCGAGGCGATAGTAACTATGGCCAAGATAAAACAATAGTAGGAATGAGAGATTATTTCAAAAGGCGCAAGCTTGAATGCTGACCCTACCAGAAGGATTTGAGCACCATAAGGAAGAACACCTTGAAAGACGCAAGAGAAAATATCAAGTAGACTTGCTGAACGTTTTGCAGATATCTGATTTTCTTGAGCCAGCTTTTTCGCCACACTCCCTGAAACAATAATAGCGACGGTGTTATTGGCGGTACAAATATTAATAATAGAAACTAGTATACCAATGCCGATCTCTGCTGAACGTTTGCTCTTCTGAGAAGGATGCGAGTTCACGGCACTCATTAGTCGATTAACAAGCTCTGTAAGAAAATCGAGTCCTCCCTGCCTTCTCATAAGCTCACTCAATCCACCAATGAGCATCGAAAGAAGAAAGATCTCTTGCATATTTCCAAAACCACTATAAATGTCGCTTGCAAATTCACTGAGTCCATAGGCACTCAAGGTACTCATCCCCACAATACCAGCAAAGAGAATTCCAAAACTCAGAACAACAAAAACGTTCACACCAAGAACTGCTAAAATTAAAATACTAAGATAGGGTAAAACCTTGAGCCATTCTATTGATTGTACCGGCGGAAGCTCTTTTAATTGTCCTAAAAAAAAGAATACAACGAGTGTAATAAGCGCTGCAGGAAGTGCGATTTTTATATTTTCGGTAAATTTATCTTTCATCTGACAGCCTTGCGATCTCGTCGCAGCGATTGTCGTATCTGAGATAATCGAAAGATTGTCCCCAAACATTGCCCCACTTAAGACAACTCCTGCCACAAGAGGCAGATTCATCGTCTCGCCTAGTCCGAAAGCGATAGGTGAAATCGCAGCAATGGTTCCCATGGATGTCCCCATCGCCGTGGCGATAAACGCAGTAATGAGAAACAGTCCTGGTAATATTAAACTTGAAGGGATAACGGAGAGCCCCAGGTTTAAGGTGGCATCTACTCCCCCGCTCGCTTTAGCGACAGCCGCAAAGGCTCCGGCCAGCAAATAAATTAAGCACATCGCAATGATGTCAGGATGTCCAACACCTTTCATAAAACTTTCAAGCGTTTGATTTACTTTCGCCTTGTTTAAAACACCATTTAGAACAAAAGCTAAAATAATCGCAGGTAAAATGGCCACAGGAGCAGGCAATTTGTAAAAAGCATATTCCACTCCTAAATAAGAGTAGTAGCTTCCAACACCTATAAAAAGGCATAAGAACACAAATAAGGGTGCAAGGGCTAGAGAGCTCGTTTTCTTCATCGTTCTCCCTACTTTATACCAATCGAACAACATAGCGAAAGTATAAGAAAAGGTTATACAGAAATTTTAAACAAACGAATGAGAGAAAAATCAATTGACTCAAATTTAAAATACTATATCATGAGCAACACTAGTTAACATGTTAACCAATATTCATTAAGGACTTCCTCATGAGTGAAGAGTTTAAAACGTGGCCAGAAGTGATCGAAAATAATTTAGGCCTCCCCGACATCGAATTTTCAATTGTTGCTGGCCTCTACAGTATGCAAAAGGAACTTCATAAGCTTCTCTCTCACAAAATTCAATCTGAACTTTCAGTCATACAACTCGAGGTCCTTAATCGGATAAATGAAAAAGGATTTTGTACTTCTTCTGAACTCGCTACTGTTCTGCGAGTGAGTAAAGCCAATATTACTGGTGTAACCAGAAGAATGGAGGAAAAGGGCTTTATTAAGAAAAAGCCCGACCCAAAAGACTTTCGCTCTAATATCCTCACGATTACCAAGAAGGGAGAGAAGAAGATCAATGACACGCTACCGCATTTTATAGATGCCATGACAAAGGATCTTAAAGAAATGCCTCCAAGAGAAAAAGAAATCATTAATAAATATCTCATCAATCTTTTCTATACCCTAAGCCATAGAAATGAGGACTAATTATGAAAGCTACTTTAATTCTAACCTTATTACTTTTTTGCTCAGCCAACACACAAGCAAAACTAATTGTTTCTCTAGAAAATATCGATCAGCTTGCGTTAGAAAGAAATGAAAAGGCTAAGATTGCTCAACTTCAAGTTAAGGAAGCTCAGCTATCAGTTAAATCTGCCCAATCTGAACTTTTTCCAACAATTCAAATTCAGGGAGCCCTAAAAAGATCTCGCCAGGCCCCCTCTCTTTTTCCTCTCCCTGCAGGATCGCCACCCATTTTCAATAACTGGTCCCGAGAAGCTGTTATTGGGTTAACTCAACCCGTATTCACTTTTGGTCGACTCACAGGAGGCATCAAGTTGGCACAGAGTAGTCTTGATCTTGCTCAAAACCAAAAAGATCTTACTGACGCACAAATCGTCGAGGCAGCCAAGACTCTATACTTCTATATATTGTTTTATAAAGAATATATCGATATTGCGAAAGACTCCTATCAAAATGCTCTCAAGAATAAGAAAGCTCTAACTGGTCGTGTATCATTCGGTAGGATTAGCCAAAATCAAAACCTTAAGATGTCTGCTGACATCACAAGTCGCGAGCCTGTCGTCCTTGAAGCTGAAAAGAATCTCCAATCCATGAAACTACAATTAAAAAGCTTTCTGGGTTTAAGTCCAAATGAGGAGATTAGTGTTATGGGAGACATTCATAATGCTCCTAGCGCTATCCCATCTCATCTAGACCTAGATTCATTAGCACACATTAACTTGCTCCAGAACCAACTCGAAATGAGTAAGAACTTAGAGTCTATAGAGAAAAAAAATTACTATCCTACTCTCAGTTTTTCATTAAGTTATGGCCGTGTTGGATATTATGGTGAGTTTGACGAAAACAACTTCTTAACTCAAGACAATGTAAATGCAGGTTTACTTTTAACGTTTGACTTGCCAACAGGAGGAAAGAAATCGTTTCAACAGTCTATAGCTGAAACGAAAAGAAGAATCACAGAACTTACACTCACTCATGGAAAAAGAGATCTCGAATCCCAAATCTCTAATCTTCAGCAAAAATACGAAATATTACTAAAGCAAATTGCAACCAATCAGAAAGCAATCTCTGTCGCAAAAAGTTCTTACAACGTTGCTCTTAGGGCTTTCCGATCAGGGACGGTTACACAGACGGAGCTCAATGATCGTGAACTTCTGCTCACTCAAAACAAAATAAACCTTGCAAGCAACTTTCTAGAACTTCAACTCATTAATACACAACTTGAAGCCTTAAAGGCTAAGTCCACTAAGGAGAGCTAACTATGAAACACCTCATCGCAGTGATCGTCATAATTGCCATATACGCTGGCTCTCTTTTATATAAAGATCAATTGCTCATTGAAGAAAAGAAAATCGTTCCTCTAACCTTGAATCAAGAGCGAAAAGAGAATGGCACGCCAGTTAACGTTATTGATGTTAAGGTAGGTACCTTAAATAGTTATCACCTCATATCAGGTTTTTTAGATAGTAACGGCTATCTAAGAACAGAGGTTGCTCGAGAAATAGCACGAAGCCTCAAGCAAGGAACAAAAGCCGAAGTCGAATATAAGGGGAAAAATTATATTGGCAAAATCACAAATCTAGCAACACGACTAAACCCCTTAACAGGACTACTTCCAATAACGATTAAACTTGAGAATATTCCCTTAGAAATGGCGGAAAAGCTCACTGTCGTCAAGGTTCCGAACAAAACTATTAAAAGAACGATAATACTTCCTCGTGATGCGGTCTCTTTTCGCAAAAAAACACCAGAGGTTTACACTGTAGACAAGAATAATCGAGTTGCCATAAAGCCCGTAAAAATTGGGATATCGAATAGTAAAGATGTCTCCATCCTTAATGGGATAGGCAAAGACGAAAAGGTAATCATTAGCGACCAACGCGACCTTAATCAAAATGAAAAAGTACTTATCGTACAATAAGCTGGAGAAATAATATGCTTAAGACATTTATAACCAGACCATCAATGACTATAATTATGATCCTCTTTTTCATGGTTATGGGACTTGTATCAATGTCCAACCTCGTTATTGAAGACAATCCAAAGATTGACTACCCTCTTGTCAATATAACGACAATTTACCCTGGCGCATCACCTGAAGAAATAGAAACTCAAATCACTAAGAAAATTGAAGATGTTGTTTCTGAAATTTCTGAAATCAAAAGTATCAAATCTACGTCCAAAGACTCAGTAGGATCAACTCTTGTAGAGTTTAACATCGAAGCCGATATCAATGTTAAATCGATCGAAGTTAAAGACAAAGTTGAGGCCATTCTAAACGACTTTCCGGCCGATGCAGATGCTCCTATTATTGAAAAGTTTGACCCTCTTATCCAACCTATCGCGGAGCTCACTCTTTCGAGCACAAGCATGAATGAAACTCAGCTATGGGAATATGCTGACAAAAAACTTTCGACTAAATTAAGCTCGATTGAGGGGGTAGCATCGGTTGACATCTATGGTGGACGTGAAAGGCAAATCAACGTCAATCTCGATAACAATCTTCTTATTAAGAATTTTCTATCTATCGAAGATGTTATCAACAGTATCAAAAGGAAAAACCTAAATGTACCTGGAGGGTCAATCGACCGCCAGAACTCAAAAATTTCAGTACGATTTATTGGAGAATTTCAATCTGTAAAAGAGATTAAAAACATAGAAATTGTTTCCCATGAAGGGAAAATGTTTAAGCTCAAGGACATTGCGACTATAGAGGACTCCTATAAAGACATCGAATCACTCGCACGTGTGAATGGTGAAAGCGTTATAGGTCTCTCTATTAAAAAGCTCTCAGATGGAGACGCAGTGAAAGTGGTTACCCTTCTTAAGGTTGAGATGGATAAGATTAGACCAACTCTACCAAAAGATACCAAGCTTGAATTAGTTATCGATAAAACAGATATCACACTCAAAGACACGTATAGTACGGCAAAAAGTCTTTTAATCGGTATTGCACTTTGTGTCTTTATTTTAATTTTCTTTCTTGGTGACTGGAGAGGAGCTTTTATTTCGGCAATTGTAATACCGACTTCAATTGTCTCTACTTTCTTCTTAATGGACTTATCAGGGTTTTCAATCAACTTTATGACCCTACTAGCTTTTGGAACAAGTCTTGGTACCCTTGTTGCGAATGCTCTTTTAATTATCGAAAACACTTCAAAACATCTCGCGATGGGTAAAGACCCTGTCACAGCAGCTGAAGATGGTACGCAAGAAGTTCTCCTCTCAGTAATAGCAGGTGCCGGTACCAACCTTGTTGTCTTCACCCCCCTTGCTTTTATGGGAGGATTAGTTGGTCAATTTATGCTTCAGTTTGGAATGACAGTTGTTTTTGCGACTCTCTTTTCAATATTAGCTTCTGTCACTCTTACCCCAACGCTATGTGCGCTCATTCTAAAAAACCCTGATGAAAATAAAAGCATCTTTCGCTTTTTCTCTAATTTTCTTGATAAGATCCTAGAGAAGAGTCTCAATTTTTATAAGTTCTTCTTCGATAAGATGAATCGATTTCCATTTACATCACTTATCATAAGCTCAGCTTTCTTTTTAACCATTATTTTTCCTGCAACACGTTTAGGATTTGAATTTATTCCAAAGTCTGATCGAAGTGAATTTTTAATTGAAATTACGATGCCCGACGGGACACCCGTAGAAAGGACTGGTGAAGCAAGTCAGAAGATAGAGAAAGAGCTGCTCTCCTATCCTGAAGTAGAAAACGTGCTTGCTAACGTTGGCTTTAACGGAGAGGAAACGGCTAGAATTACAGTAGATCTCGTCGATGCTGGTGATAGAATAAAGTCTTATAAAGAATTAATGGATCAAATTTTCAAATCTATCAGTAAAATTCCAGAAATTAGCTTTATCATTAGTGGGGGTGAACGCTCTACCGATGGCTTCGGTGACATCACTGTAAATATAGAAGGCGAGAACTACAGTGAAATGATCGCTGTATCTAAAAAGATGCAAGAAATCATGTCCAATTCTGGCTACTTTAGAACAATTGACAACTTCTATAAGAAGCCGAAAATGGAAATCCGTTTTACTCCTGATGCAAATGCCATCATAAACCAAAACCTTAACAATGTTAGAATGGGAGCAGTCATTCGCTCCCTTGTGAACGGGAACGATGACGCCATCTACAAAGAAGGCGGTGAAGAATATGATATTAATGTCAGACTCGCCAAAGAATACAAAACATCAATTGAAGACTTTGACAACTTTCTCATCCTTGGAAAGGATGGACTTATTCCAATCAGTAACTTGGGTAAAGTCGAATATGTTGTCGCAGACTCCCCTCTAAAGAGAAGGGATAAAGCTAGAATAATCCAACTTAATGGTTACCTAGCAAAAGGTATCTCCGGTGCCGTCATGACAGAACTCACCGAAGAGTTTAAAAATGCCCAGATCCCAAACACCATTAAGTGGCGATTTGCAGGAAAAGCCGAGAACTCTAGTGAAGCTGGCTCAGAATTAGGAAAAGCATTCATCCTCGCTGTGATACTGACCTACATGCTCTTAGTAGCGATTCTCAACTCGTTCATCCTTCCTATATCAATTGCCTCCTCTATCCTCACATCTTTCCTTGGGGTATTTCTAGTCATGTTTTTCTTAGACTACAGTATCAATATCGCATCTATGATGGCGATGGTTATGGTCGTTGGCCTTGCGGTAAACAATGCAATTCTTATGGTGGAATTTACAGAGCAAAAAATTAGTGAAGGTTTAGAGGTCGGAGAAGCACTTTGGGTCTCGCTACAAAATAAGCTTAAGCCGATTCTTATGACATCCCTTGCTATCGTAGCAGGTACTATTCCTCAAGTTTTTGAAATCGACAAAGCCAAGGCTTCAATGGGTGGTGTTGTAATTGGAGGGATACTTGGCTCTGTTTTCTTTACCTATTTAATGGTTCCTGCTGTCCATAGGCTTATTTACAACATCAAATATGGCGCGAAAAAATTCTTTTCAGGGGCCTTTAGCCTAAAAGAAGAATAAAGGGAATGATATGAATGACATCATTAATGATACTAAGGCAAGGATTCTTAAAACTGCAGTTAACCTATTTGCCAATGAAGGATTCGCAGGAGCATCCATTAGAAAAATTGCATCCGAGGCAGATGTTAATATTGCTGCAATAAACTATCATTTCAGGACAAAAGAAAATCTTCTCTTTGAGTCATTTCTTCACAGTTACGAGGTGCTAAGAAATGAAATTAACTCTATTCAAGAAAACAATAGTCCCGTCGCATTCATTCTTTCCATTTATGATCTTCTCACCGAGAACAACCCAAACGTTATTAATGGACTTCGTCTCGTCATACAGCTTGATCAGCAAAATCAAGAAAGTCGCCATAAGAAGGTATTAGTTAATGAGACATTTGGTTATCCCGGAAGTGAGAAATTTATTGCACTTGTAAATAAGGAACGACAAAATCCAATTTCACACGAAGATGCGCTATGGCTTTGTCAGGTGATTTTTTCTTTCATCATCCACAATGCTTTTAACCTTGTTTGCATGATTAAGTTTTTCGAATCCGTAGAAATTGCTTTTGACAGTAAAAAGGATACACGTGAACAACTAAAAAGAACTGTAGAAACCCTCCTTTATCAATAAGGAGGGTTTCTTTCTTTTAAATTATCGCGTTTTTTAGAATTCGTTTTACAGTATCGAGACCTAAGTCTTGAGTTTCAGAGAGTGCAGTAAGACCCATTTTTTCCATATTTGCAGTTACTCTATCCACCCCAGCCTCATCAATACCATAGGACGATAGCTTCGTATTTATTCCCAAAGAATTAAAGAAGTTCTCTGTCTTATCAATCGCCTGATTGATGATTTCATCATCACGACCTTCAGAAATATTCCACACTCTTTTGGCATATTGAAGCAACTTAGCCTTCTTTTTATCTTTTCTCTCTCTCAGCAAATAGGGCAAAACTACGGCAAGAGTTCTTCCGTGCGCAATCCCATAGGATGCCGTTAATTCATGCCCAATCATATGGGTAGCCCAGTCCTGAGGAACTCCTACACCTATAATTCCATTGAGAGCATTTGTGGCAGACCACATAAAGTTTTTACGAGCTTCCATGTTATCCGAGTCGCTATAAGTTTTAGGTCCATCCTCAATTAACGTAAGTAAAATCCCTTCGGCCATTCGGTCTTGGACCTTGGCATCTACTGGATAAGTAAGATATTGTTCAATAACATGAACAAAGGCGTCTGCAACTCCATTTGCAATTTGCTCCCGAGGAAGAGTTTGCGTTAGTTCTGGATCAAGAAAAGAAAACTTTGGGTATGTTAGAGGACACATAACAGGATACTTTTGATCCTTATAGGTGATAACCCCACCTGCATTACTCTCAGATCCTGTCGCAGGTAGAGTAACTATGCATCCTAAAGCCGTTGCCTTTTTTGCTGGAGGTCCAGAGAAACCGTGAAAAAGAAGATCCTCTGGCTCTTTTTCGTAATGCATTGCCAGTGAAATAAACTTAGTTCCATCCATAACCGATCCACCACCGATGGCCAGTAGAAAATCAACTTCCTCTTCTTTTGCAAGAGCAACAGCCTTCATTAAAGTGTTAAACTGGGGGTTTGCCTCCACTCCTCCAAACTCAATAACCTTTCTTCCACCTAACGCTTCAATGGCACGGTCAACAGTTCCATATTTTTTAGCACTGCCTCCTCCATAAACGATCATCACCTTTGCACCTTTGTCTATGTGGCTATCAAGTTCACTTAAGCGATTCGCACCAAAAATAATTTGAGTGGGATTATAAAAATTGAAGTTTTGCATAAATAAGACTCCTCTGTTTTCTTATTGATTAACCTACTGCATCTTAAGCCTAACCCTACTTTAAATTAATACCCACAACTCCACCGAATATGCCTAAAACTACAAAAAGGATAGATTTAGGCATTAAATCACCAGTAATTAATGTATAATCCGATAAAGGAGAGGCTAATGAATAAACTTCAAGAATTAGTGTCTAAGCTATCGTTATCAGGTGGACTCAACAAAACATTTCTTCCTCAAGTTAGATTTTTCAAGAATTTAGAATCTACCGAGAAAGTAGACTTACTCTACAAACAGGGTGTCATATTCATGCTTCAGGGACATAAATGCATTTATACAAACTCTCACACTATTTCCTATGACCCCCATAACTTTCTCGTTCTCACTGTTCCAATGCCCTTAAAATGCCAAGCCTTTTCCATTGATGGAGAGCCCATTATTGCAATGCTACTGGATATTGAATTCGGGACTCTTAACTCCCTAATTGACATCATTAAAGATAAGAATATGTACAAAAAAATCTCTCAAGGCGATAAAAACAAGGGACTTTTTGTCTCCGACGTTGATCAGAGGTTAAGGTCAGCACTTTGCCGTTTACTTATTTGTCTTCGAGACGAAATAGAAGCGAAAATTTTCGGACCTGACATCATCAAAGAAATCATTTACTTGATCTTAAAAAAAGAGGAAGCGGCACCTTTATTTGCCCTTGCTACCAAAAATACAAACTTATCTAAAATCGAGGCAGCTCTCAAAGATGTCGAAACTAATTATTCACAACCTTTCGACGTTGAAACTCTAGCACGATCGGTAAACATGAGCATCTCATCATTTCACCAAACCTTTAAAAATGTAACTTCATCGTCTCCGATACAATATTTAAAGAAAGTACGTTTGAGCAAAGCAAGAGAGTATTTAGTTGAAAGAAAACTGACTGTCTCAGAAACGGCTGAAAGTGTCGGCTACGAGAGCGTGAGTCAATTTAATCGCGAATTCAAGAGGTACTTTGGAGTAACACCAGGAACTCTTAACAAGTAGTAATCTCTCGAGTCGAAGTTTCAAGAGTCATTTATCGAAGTTCGCGCCTTAGAACCTTTACCTACGTTATTTTTGGGTAAATCATCAACGAATTCAATAATCTTTGGAACTTTATAACCAGCGAGATTTTTTCGAGCATAATCTGTAATTTCATCTTTCGTTATGTTTTTATTTTTGGCCACGATAAAGGCTTTAACAACCTCGCCAGACTTTTCACTATCGACACCAATCGCAGCGACATCATCAACTCCCTCAATTTCAAGGAGAACGTCCTCAACTTCATTAGGAAAGACATTAAAACCAGAGACGAGAATCATATCTTTTTTTCGATCAAGAATTCGAAGAAAGCCTGCTTCGTCAATGGTTGCAAATGCTCAAGTCGTGCCCTACTTAGAGGCTCTCTAACCAAACTCAACCTGGCACCTATTGGTTATACTTCGGAGCGAAGGGTTTTGATGGATTCGAGGGTTTCCATGATACTAGCGTAGGCTTTGTCAGCGTACTCTTTTTCTTTGCCTTGAAGATCTTGTTTTTGAAGGAGGCGTAAGTAGCTTTGGCAAGCAACGGCCTTATTTACGATGTCATGAATGTGTTTTCTCAGCTGTTCATTTTCCATTTTTTAGTACTGACCTTTCTCAGGATTGGTTGCTTTACCAACCCATACAATGTAAAGGCCGGCGATCCTTTTTAAAGACTTAGGAGTAAGAAGCTTCCCTCTTTTGCTCGGAACTAACTCGAAAGGGGCCTTAAGCTCTGGGTATAAACCATCAAGATAATCTTCAAGAAAGTTCGCCAACTGGCTAATGGCTTCTATCTCTGTATCTTCATAGATACTAAATAGATTATAGCGATTGTCCATCATCAGATAAACAGATTTATAGGGGGCAGCTTTTTTCCGTTTATTATACATAGGGTTTACGTACTGATACCTGCCCAGCCTAGTACTGTACTCTTTTAAAAACTCTTGAAAGTCACGAATCGTTGGGCACTCGATATCCTTTCTCCTACGTTTTAAAAGTCTAGAAGCTCTAAAGGAGGCTTCTCTAACTGCCATGAAGGAATCTCTCTATTAAGAGACTCACCATTTATAATGCGTTCATACGCATTAATATAGTCATCAGTAAGGCGTGAAATACTAAATTTTTCTTGAGTATAGGAGCGAATTGAACTTCTTTTAAAGTCCTTATTGAGAAGAATCTTATCCAAAAGCTCAAACTTGTTGTGACAAATGAAGCCAGTATCTTCATTAATTAATTCAGGTAAACTCCCATAGGGAGAACCAAAAACGGGGCTTCCCATGGCCATTGCTTCAATAATAGCTATTCCAAAAGGCTCATGCCATCTGACAGGAAAGAGAAGAGCATCTGTTTTTTTGAGAATCTCTAATTTCTCATCTCCACCAACCATTCCATGAGAGACAACATAACGAGAGGGTAAAAGTGTTCGCCCCCCAGCAATATGGAGTTTCTTTTTACTCTTCTTGGCAGCCCATACGCAGTGCTTGAGATTTTTAACACTCCATGACCCCTTGGCCAAAAACATAAGCTCATCCAACCGATAGGGGCGATCTTTGTAAGGATACTCTTCGAAATCAATAGCGTTATATATAAAAGACTCCGCCCCATGATTTTCAGCATGCCGACGAGAAACAAATACAGTATTGCTTGAGAACTTCTCCCCAATCTGACCATTACCTTGAATATTATAGAGAACCGGAATCTCTCTTTTCTTGAGTTCATAGTTAAATGTTAAGTGAAGAAGATCTGCATCTTTTGGAATGACTTCCTCAACCTCTTCCATCTCTAGGGGACTTTCAATTAACTCAATACCATAGCGTTCAACATCAGAATCCTTATTTCCAATGAGAACGACGTTGTGACCACGTGAAGCTAATTCCCTCATATGCCAAAAGAGAATTCGCTCGATACCACCATATTTAACAACAGGCAGTACTCCTAAATGCTGAAAGACAATTTTCAAGACAAGTCCTTAGGTAATTTCTTCTATTATAAACCTTAAGATTATGAAAATACAGGATCAAATAACTCGGTCGGTTCGGTAATTCCTAAACAAGCGATGTGCACAGAATAAATACCCACTCATTTTGTTAAAGTAACAATGTTAAATTTTATTCATTGTACGGGAGGCCTTCGTGTCCACAGTTGTCATAAGTTTTCTATGTTTTTTAGGTGTTTTTGTTTTGATTGGTGTTTCCTCTTCTATGAAAGCCCAGCACAGCAATAACGACTATCTTTTAGCAGGACACGATATCCCTCCATGGCTTGCTGCACTTTCTGCCGTGGCCACCAATAACTCGGGCTATATGTTTATTGGCCTCATTGGTTTTACTTACACCTCGGGACTTCAATCCATTTGGCTTATGGTCGGTTGGATTTTAGGCGACCTCATTATGGCCCGCTATGTTCATAAGAAATTAAGAGCAAATACAGAAAAGCAAAATCTGTTATCCTTTGGGGGGGTCCTTTCACGCTGGCATGGAACGGACTATCGCAAGCTACGCTTCATCGTTGGTATCATCACTGTCCTTTTTCTTGGCATTTATGCTGCTGCTCAATTCAAAGCAGGATCTAAAGCACTTCATGTTCTCTTTGATTGGAACTACAACACAGGCGCTATCATTGGTGCCATCATTGTCTTTGCCTATTGCCTCAGTGGTGGAATTCGAGCCTCGATTTGGACAGATGCTGCCCAATCCTTTGTTATGATTATCGCGATGGCCGCCCTCTTTATTGTCGGTGTCCAAGATGCTGGTGGTCTTTCCTCTCTCTTTAACCAGCTTGATAAAGTGTCTCCGACCTATCTTAGTGTCGCCCCCACCGGACTTCCCTGGGACAATGGAATAGGCGTCTTCTTTTTCATTTTAGGCTGGGTTTTTGCTGGCTTTGGCGTCATCGGCCAACCCCATATTATGATCCGCTTTATGACAATTGATAATACTAATAATATGAAGAAAACTCAGATCTATTATTACTCATTCTATATCGCCTTCACTATTCTGACTTATGGTGTAGGTCTTGTTTCAAGAGTAATTCTTCCTGAGGCTCAGGCTTTTGATGCTGAATTAGCACTTCCAACAATGAGCCAACAGCTACTCCCAGATGTTCTCATTGGCGTGGTGCTCGCAGGGCTTTTTTCGGCAACGATGTCCACAGCAGACTCACAGATTTTGAGCTGTAGTGCTGCCTTTACACGAGATCTTATGCCAAAGAAAAGAGATGACCTTCTCTCAACTAAATTAGCAACAGCAGGAGTCACTCTCATTGCTCTCTTTGTTGCGCTCTATGGAGGATCTAATGTCTTTGAGCTTGTTGTCTTTTCATGGAGTATTCTAGCAGCCTCTTTTGGCCCACTTCTTTTTGTCTATACACTCGATAAGAAAGTCTCAGAAGGCCTGGGTATTGCCATGATTCTAGCGGGTATAATTTCAACATTATCCTGGAAGGCTGCGGGGCTATCAGGCGCTTTCTATGAAGTAGCACCAGGCATCATGGCTGGCGTTCTGACTTATCTCATAGGTTCAATGATCACAACACCGGAAGAAGCAAGCACTAACTACTAATACTAAGTGTTTAGGTGAAAAATTACCGTTGTCCCCCGAGATTTCTTGTTGTTCTTAAGCTCAAGAGTCCAGCCTAATTTTGAAATATAATTTTTGACCATTGAAAGGCCATATCCACGCCCTTTTTCTTTTGTGGTACCAGTTTCTTTAATTTTAGTAATATCCTCTTGTGAGATTCCCTTGCCATCATCAATAAAAGAGATAAGGGTTTTATCAACATGAATTTTGATCTCTGTTGCTTCTGCTTCCAATGAATTCAAAATGATATTTTCAAAAGCGCGATTAAGCTTTACGGCAGAGCACTCCACATCAACCGAGGCATTCGATGTTCCTATTATGTCAATACTCCAAAACTTCTTATGCCATCTGGAAAAACATTTTTTTAAAAAAACATTAAGGCTCATAGTCACTACCCTTTCTTCATCTACAACTTCTTTACAGTACTGAGAGAGTTCATCCAAGATTATATTAGAATTTTTAACTTTTTCTTGAAGGATATTAACATCCTTATTTTGCAGACCTTCTTCTAAATCTTTTTTCACTTTTTCAATATCTCTTAAAACTTCAGTAGCTAGAATTTTTTCATCAGACATCAATGATCCTAATTTTTATGAGGAGTAAAATTGTGAACATTATACTATCAGTTTACTATATAAGGACACCCAAGAAAGAAAACAAGGGATAGTTGATGTATAAAGTCGGAAAAGAAGAAATAGAAGCGATCAATAACATAATCGAATCACGAAAATACTTCCGTTACCAAGGTCCAGAGCAAGAAACTCAAACCTCTCTTTGTGAAAAAGAATGGCAAGAGTTTCTCAATGTACCTTATGCACTTCTCAACACGTCAGGTACAAACTCTCTCGTCATCGGGTTAGCAAGTTTTGGTATAGGGCCAGGTGATGAAATAATAATTCCATCTTATACTTTTGTCGCAACAGCCAGTGCCGTTATGCAGGTTGGAGCAATTCCCATTATAGCCAACATTGATGACACTCTTACAATTGACTTGGAGGATGTTCGAAAAAAGATAACCTCTCGAACAAAAGGAATAATAGCTGTTCATATCGATGGACTGATATGTAACCTCAATGGCCTTCTTCAGATATGCCACGAAAAAAACATCCTTCTTTTTGAAGATGCAGCTCAAGCATGCGGAGGCTCGTACCAAGGAAAACCAGTAGGAACAATAGGCTCCTTTGGAGCTTTTAGCTTTAATATGGATAAAGTCATTACTTGTGGAGAAGGAGGACTTTTAGTAATTGGAGACAACTCTCAAAAAAAAACCTTTCTCAGAGCACTGTCCACACACGACACCCCGTGTCAATTCGGGCAAACATTTAAGGACCAACTCACTGAAATTCCTAGCTTTTTTGGTCTCTCTACTCGTTTAAATGAAATCAATTCTTCGATGCTAAGAGTTCAGATGACTCGACTCCCAAATATTATAAAATCTCTTCGTGACACCAAAGCTGATGTCATTGATTTTGCAAAATCACTTGGCCTTAAAGTTCATTTGGGCCATGATAAAGAAGGAGATATTGGAAGCATCCTCCATATCAGCTGTTCTGACCCTATGACTGCTATTAGTAAGAGTAAGAATTTTCTTGATCGGGGAATCAAAGCATCTCCTCCCTACTTACGGCCAGCTCATGCATGCTGGCGGTGGTTTAAAGGCATGACAAAGGATCACTACTACGTCAATGGTCTAAACCCGTATAACTTAACCAATCATGAATATATATATAAAAAACAAGACTACCTTACGACTATAAAGCTATTAGGAGAGGTTATAAGAATTGAACTTAACTTTATCGAAAATCCTAACGGTATAACGACTTTAAAAGAAGTACTTAAGGAAATAGCTCCTTAAGGAGCTTTTGTGTTTTCATTGTTACCGAAGGCATTCCCAAAACCTTCGATGCTCGCTTTAAAAGAAAAAGGTTATCTTTAAAGCTTATTTCATCTTCATTCAGAAAATATAACTTCACGCTAGATGAAGTTTTTTTAAGTTGTTCTCTTAAGAATTCATTATCACTGTCACTAAAGTTTCGGCTTAAGACGAAAACATGCTCCCCCTCAACACCTTCACTTTCCAAATAATATAAGCATTTTCTAATAAAAAGAGAGCCATTCTGAGTGTCTGCAAAGTTATCCATTGACTCCAAATTTAACCAATAGAGAGAACTTCCGATAGTTTTCGCAAGCTCTCGTCGGTATCGATCTATTTCCTCTAAACAAATTGTTTCATAGAGGTTTAAACTGTAATTTGGCCCAATGGATGGATCATGTAAGCGAAATCCCTCGTCTTTAAAAGCCATCACAGCCCGTTCAATCAGAGCATTTTTCATTTGTTCAGGAAGAAGCTCTCCCTGGCAATAAAAGCTTGGGACATGGGCAATTTGATTTCCCCTTATATCTTTGTGACCACCAAAATAACTACAAAGCACTGGCCAACCTCTCTCTCTAGCCTGTGCAAGAGAAACCCCAAAATCCTCACCGATAAAAGTACTTAAGCTAACAGCAATTGGTTGATCGTAATCTCTTTCAAGCCATTCATTTTTTCCTACACGGCCATAGAACTGCGGTTTATATCGACATTTACTAATAAGTGAGGCTAATTCCGTTTCATAGTTACTATAGCGTTGACGACCGAGGTGTTCGTGATAACGATTGTCATAACTCCCGAAAAGGTGAAGCCTAGAGGGTATTCCTTCACGGTTTAGTTGTTCGTTAAACCGAATGAGCATCCCAATATTCTTTTGTCTAGAGATTCTTCCGGCATAGATCAAATCAATCGGCTTTGAAAGATCGACATTTGTAGAGTCTTGACTTTCAAAAAGACTCTCTCGTTCTATGACATTAACAATATTTTGACCATTGTAGATCAAGTCATTTTGTAGTTTTCTAAAGGCTTCACAAATATTCCAAAACCTGAGATCACTTTGAACTAAGTTTCCAGATTGAAAGATCTTACGAATGGTATCTCCGAAAGTAATAACATCAACAACTTCATTAGATTCCCAGCACAGATCAACGCCCTTGTAAAAGTCACTGTAGAGTCTGTTCTTAAAATGGAAATGATGCTCTTGAAAATACTTTTCTATTCGCTCATAAAGTATATTCATACTTGTATTACAATCATCCCACAGTGGATAATGACGAGGTATCCTACTCATCATGTACCCCCTCCTTCTTATTTAAATAGAGGCAGCACTTAAGGTGACTTCTCGTTTTTGCTACTTCAAAAGCTTCATTAATCTGCTCAATAGGAAAAGCTGTTTGCCAGGAATCAGGGATTTTCTCTAGTCTTGAGAACCAATACTCAATAGACTTTAAAAATTCAGAATGTTGATGGTTACTAACCCAAGCCGCTACGAGACTTTTTTCAAAAAAGTCCATTTCAATTAAGTTTGCTTTCTTATAGCGGCCAACAATTACCACCTTGCCAAAAATTTTTGCAAATTTTCCAAGAACGCTAATAGCACCCGCACCATAGCTATCCCCGCTACAGTCGACAACTACGTCATATTTATTAAAATGATTGCCTTCTATAAGAGCTCTAGAGAAAGCAACTGTATCAATATCTACCTCTTCAGCTAGTCCTAGACGCTCCTTCCTAGGCTCAATAATTTTGACATCGAATCCTCGTTCTTTAAATGCAAGAGCGCTAAAGAGTCCTACTGGACCTGCTCCAAAAACCAAGACTTTATCCTCTTTTTGAAGACCAATTCTTTTCGCCTGACTGAAAGCACAATCACCAATAAAGGCTACCTCTAAGAGAGACATCCTTCTCATCTCTTTCTCATCTCTTGGAGTAGGGAGAGGTATCAATTCTTCTTCACGTAAGACCGTTTCTTGAGCCAAAATCGTCGCAACACCCTCGCCACCAAGAAGCTTACGTTGGGTACATTGCGAATAAATCCCATTTTTACATTGAGGACACTCTAAACATGCGACATGAGCACCGCTTGTCACCCAGTCTCCACTTTTAAACCTATCACTTTCAGAGCGAAGAACTTTACCAACCCACTCATGTCCTATTGCAGGCTTATCTATCTTATGAACCAATCGGTTAATATCTGAGCCACAAATACCGACGACTTTCACGCTAATGAGAACCTCTCCCCTCTTAAGGGCAGAATGTTCCCCTGATTCAACTTTTGAAAAGCCCTCTAGATCGGGGTCATAGATGTAATGATTCGACATGGTAAAATTGTATTACTTTTCAAATTTTGTGTAAAATAAGAACACTTAATTCATTCTTTAAAGAGATAATCTGAGGCAGTATTGAAAGGAAAAGTCGTTTATTTTAGCCCCAATGGATACCTTGGAGGAGCGGAGCGTTTTATTCTCGAAGCAGCTATTGGCCACAGAGAATTTGGTCAGTATGACGTGACTGTTCTTTTTTTTAATAACGGCTCAGGTGTCGAAATCTTCGAGGAAAAGGGTATTAATTGTATTGTCTTAAAAAATACCTTTAAATTAACTCATCCTCTCAAGCTCCTTAAGGCTATAAAAGAGATCAGGACACTTCAAAAGAGGCACCAATGGAAAGTAATTAATGCAACGATGCCTTACGCCCATATCATTGCTTCTCTAGCCTTCCCTTTTCATGAATCCCTCAAGAAGGTTTGGTATCAACACGGTCCAGTAGGAGGGGTACTTGACTTAATAGCCTCTTTTTTTTCCTACGACAAAATTCTCTTCAATAGCTCTTATACCCAGTCAACTCATGAGTCCCAGCCCCTATTTTTATGTGACTCAAGTAAGCACTATATTTGTCCTTATGGTATTCCTAAGACTGAAGTCCATGTTACTGAATCACCATTTCCTTCACAACATCAAAGAACAATTCTCACAGCCGGACGAATTTGCTCTTGGAAAGGGTATGAGACAAGCCTAAAAGCCCTAAGTAACATCTTTAAAAAATACCCCTTGGAGAAAAGTCGTTGCCATCTTTATATCGCAGGAGATGTAAAAGTTGCGAGAGACCAGAAATACTACGACTATCTTCAAAGCCTAACACGAAACCTTAATCTTTCTAATAATGTAACATATCTTGGTCGTCGGGAAGATCTTCATACTTTGATGAATCATTGTGATCTTTATCTTCATACCTCAAAAATACCTGAGCCCTTTGGACTTGTTGTCGCGGAGGCGATGATTCAGAGGGCTTTTGTCATTGGAACAAATAAAGGTGGTACTCCCGATATGCTCATAAATAAAGTAACGGGTCTTAGCTTTGATTCTATTGGAGAGGGTGCAAGCCATGAACTTGAAGAGAACCTTCTTCACGCCTTCAATCTAATGGACCGACATCCTCACCTCTTCCATCAGATTCGTGAAAATGGTTATCGACTAATCTGTCAAAAATTTAATGTGCCCGATATGATTAAGAATTTGGAAAGCTACTATGAGTGAAATAGATAAATTTAGACAACAAGCTTCTCTTGAATCTGCAGGAAGCTCTTCGGATGAAATTCTAAATTCAATTTTAGAGAGAATCTCTAGGTACCAAAAATCCACTGACCAAAGCCTTATTGATATTGGTTGCGGAAAAGGAGATCTGCTTTCAAAAGTGAAGGATATAGCACCGAATCTCAAACTCACAGGTGTCGATTACACTCATTTTGAGGGGGACAAGCCTTTTGAATTCTTCACTTATGATTGCAATAAAGACTTCTCAGACACATTTCAGCGCTATGACCTAACAGTCGCCTCGGAAGTTATTGAGCACCTCGAAAACCCTCGTCATTTCCTTCGACAACTCTCAAAGATTACCGCATCCGGAGGACATATCATCCTCTCTACTCCCAATCCAGACTCCCTGACAAGCCTTATAAGCCTATGCCTAAGGGGGTATCACAGTGCCTTTGGCCCTAAGGATTACCCCGCACACATAACGGTCGTAAGTTCATATGATCTTTTGCATGTGGTCAATGAAAATGATTCTCATCTGCGTCTTAAGGAAGTTCATTTTATCCAAAATGGGAGAATTCCTGGATCTTCAACAAAGTGGCGACAAATTCTTCCGACGCTAAAAGGCTCTCGTTTCAGCGACAATTATCTTGTAGTCCTGCAGAAGATTTGAGAAAAATCAAAGAAACCCAACCAGGAGATTTCTTTGAAAAAACTAATGCTACTCGGATCTGGCGAGCTTGGAAGAGAGTTTGTTATTTCTGCCAAACGATTGGGATGCCAAGTCATTGCGGTCGACAGCTATAAAAATGCTCCGGCTATGCAAGTCGCTGACGAAGCTGAAGTCATTAACATGCAAAACGCTAATTCCCTAAAACGAATTGTAAAAAAACATCAACCTGATCTTATCATTCCTGAAGTTGAAGCAATACATACCGAGACACTTGCTGAAATAGAAAAAAGTGGAACCAATGTTATCCCCACAGCACGTGCCACTCACCTTACGATGAATCGTGATGCTATTCGAGACCTAGCAGCTAATGAATTAAAACTAAGGACAGCTCAATACGCCTATGCTGAATCACTTAAAGAATTAAAAGAGGTCGCCCAAGAAATAGGCTTTCCCCTAGTTATTAAGCCTGTCATGAGCTCTTCTGGTAAAGGACAAAGTAAGGTTGATAAACCTCAAGACCTTAAGAAGGCCTGGGAGTTTGCAAAGAAAGGACGAGGGACGAGAGTAAAAGTCATCGTTGAAGAGTTTATCCCCTTTATTGGGGAAATCACCCTTCTCACAATTAAACAGCAAAAGGGGAAAACTCTCTTTTGTGAACCTATTGGTCATATTCAAGAAAGTGGTGACTATAGAGAATCATGGCAGCCCTATAAGATGTCAGACACTCTCTTAAAGCAAGCGAAGAAAATGGCGAAATCTATTACAGACGCCTTGGGAGGTTCTGGTATCTTTGGTGTGGAGTTTTTCCTTACAAAAGATGAAGTTATCTTTAGTGAACTTTCCCCGAGACCTCATGATACGGGAATGGTTACTCTCATCTCTCAAAATTTTTCCGAATTTGATCTTCATTTAAGAGCCGTTTTAGGCCTTCCTATTCCTAAAATTGAACTATTCGCGCCAAGTGCCTCAGCTGTTATCCTCGCTAAGAAAGAGGGAACTCCTAAAGAATACAAAGGTGTTGCCAAGGCATTAGAGGTCAAAGATGTTGACCTTAGAATTTTTGCTAAACCACAAGCCTACAAAGGAAGAAGAATGGCGGTTGCTTTGGCAAAAGGCTCAAGTGTAAATAATGCCCGAAAGAAAGCCTTAAAGGCGAGTAAAGAAGTCTCTATCCGATTTTAAGAGTTGAAAAGTCTCGGGCCATCAAGGTTTTACGGCCATCGGCTCGAGCATTTTCACAGGCTTCATCCACAAGAACACGCACAAACTTAGATAATTCATCACCCACATCGCCAGAAGTGTTCATTCCAGATTTAGCCTTAACATAAGCCTTTAACTTGCTTACCACGATGAGTACATCCATCGGTAAATCGCTCTGAGACGCCTCTTGAGATCGACCCGCGCTCTTTGCAACAATCCTTCTTCTAGGTCTCTCCTCTTTCAATGTCAAAGGAGCTCTTTCTTCTTCAGCATAGGCACTCTTGTGACCCATAACCGAATCATGAACGGACCAGCAGTCAACTGAGCAGAAGGCAAACTTGCGACAAGAAGAAATACTACATTTCTGATAAGTTGCACCTAACAAAATATCCTTCTTACATACTCCACACTTTCGCCATACACTCATTCCAGCCTCCTTATGGTCTGTGGTATATTATTATCCATGAAATACAAAATAAAACTAGAGGCAACAAAGAATGACATCCCTCCTCTTGTTCTTACTCTTAAGCCATTAAAGCATTCACTTGCCCAACGTTGGTCTGAGCAGCTTAATCAGCTGGTTGAAAATAAAGTATTTCTTGAAAAACACTATGCCTATATGGGCTTTCCTGATGCACTAAGGGGATTGGATGAAATTGCAAATGAGCTTAATGAGTGCATAGAGATCATAAACCGATTTCCGTGGAAAAAGGATTTTCATATTTCCAAACGAGCATCTGAGAAGATGACGCAAAATACTTTAAATGAAATTCACCACGCATTTGAAATACTCATGGGTCAAACGTGGGCCCCGGCACCTTGGTTTGAAGAAGCTGATCAAAAAACAAGAGTGGCCATTATGTTTTTAAACCATCTTATTCACGAATATGAATACAAGAAACGCTCTTTTGAAAACTTAAAAAAATGGGGTCACTGTCCAAGTTCCCTTAATTTTGCTTTTAGTGGAGCTCCTCACTTCGACCTTGAAGACAATGACATGGAGTACTTCTCCCTTAGAAAAACATTCGGAGCAGTTTATATTCACTATTCCCAACTAGGGAAAACTTATCAAGAAGCCTTCTTTGATCAAGATGATATAGTTCAAGACGAAAATATAAATGGCCATCGTTATTTTACGGGAGAATTTGACCTTTACCTTGGTCCATCTACCCATCCTAATTATCTCAAAAGACACACTCAAGAGTTGCATGACTGGTTAAGAAAGAAAGGCCTCGAGCCTAATAATAAGCGCTTATGCTTAGGAGAAGCTCAGGTTGCAAGTCTTGTCCCCTCTTACCAACAAAGATCATGGGATTTTCAAAAGTTTCAATCAGAAATTGCCAAGAGACCGAATATTACGCAAATCAGCTATCATTCTTTCTTTCAAAATGGCTCATGCGAGTACTTATACTCATCGAAAAATTCGCGTGAAGCAATGGAAAGGTACTTTAACTCTGGCTCTTGGAACTAGATCAGTTTCTTAGCGACTTCTCTTATATCTTTATTTGAAAAGCTAAGCGGTCATAGGAAGAACAGCAAAAAAATAAAACTGGAAGCGTGTTCTCGTGTCCCAAGGCAGGATTCCATCTGGAATAATAAAAAAGAAGGTGATCCCCCCAATAATTAAGTCAGGAAGGCTAAAAAAACGTCATTGCGATGGGACGATACAAAAAGAAATGATTTCTCTCTTTTAAGATCAATACTTAGAAAATTTTCTATACGCTCCTATTCGTCACTTAAAGTGACTGCTTTGCTGCAAAAATAATTTCAAGCTCGATCATATCCCTCTTTTCAAGATGGCCCTTCAAGCTTGCAAAGTCGTAATGCATAACTTCAAGAAGTGTCTCGAGAGTTTTGAGATGGCAGAGAAACCGAGACCTCTCCCTTTCAAAGCTCAGCGAATCCTTTTTAATTTCAGGATCCACCAACTTCTTTGCCTGCTGGTAAAGAGGATTGATGAGCCTTCGTATCTCTTTGACTTGTCGTCTTTCTCGCTCAGACCACTCAAAGCTACGATCGATAAGAATTCTAATCGTTTCCGCATTATTTTTACCAGGCATATAATTAAGCCTGTCGATATAGTGTTGATGAAGTTTTAAAGGAAAGGGCTTAGCCTTATCCTCTTCATTCAATCGATATCGTCCCGCCTCGCGAGAAATTTCATTTTCCATCACTACTATTTTAAAGCACCGTCCCTCGAATCGGCAAAAGACACACAACTACAACAAATCCTGTTGAGTAAACATACAAGATCTGCCAACCTCGGTTTTTTCACTTTAAGGTTTTTAATTTATCCGTTTCTATTATCGTATTTGAGAGAACTCATTTATGGATAAAAAAAGTCAGGATTTCTATAACAAATGCCCCCACAGTCAGCTGCAGCTTTATCTTACCCCAAAAAATAAGTGGTATCTTTTTTCATTCTTTTTGGACTCTTCTTTTGGGTGCGTCCAAAAGTCATCTTTCCACTCTATATGCTAAGTTACTTCATTTATAACGGAACTCTAATGAGCGCCTATAATCGGTATGAATATTAACTTCCTGACATTTCTTGGACCGACTTATCTCGTAATCCTTCCCAGGGACAAAATACGAGACTACTCAGGTCAGAAATTTCCGCTACTTAATAAGTTTGAAGCCGTCTGGGCCCAATGGTCTGATATTTTTGATCCTTTCAGAACATTGATTGAAAGCTGGCTCAACCGTATAATCTCAATGTGGAACAAGTAAAGAGCATTTCAGATCAAATCAAATCAGAAGGCCAACCATGGTTTCAATCCATGAGCTGGGATTGGTTGTGGCTTCTCAGTGGGTATTGGATCTTTCCTGTCTTTTTTTGCATCTACTTATTCTTTGGAAATGATCACTATCTCACGATAACTGCAGCAATTCTTATTATGACTCGGCTGTCTCACATTTATATTTCAATGTATCTAGGTATTAGTTACCCTGCCTACAAGCTAATAACAAAAGATACAGAGTCTCGTTTAAAAATATACGTCTTCTTCACCTTTCCCTATGTCTACTATCGTTATGCTCTTCAGCACTACGGTGTTCTTTCTATGTATCGATCAAGAGCAAAGCAACGCTTATCTTCTTTTCATATGAAATTTGAGAGAGTTTTTTGTCATCTCGTTGTGAGTCTCGCTATTTCAGCTCTCACTTTGAATAATTTCTATGAGGTCTCTCTAAGTGACTATTCTTTCTCAAAGCTCTTCAATACTGAAGCTCTTAATTGGAACGCTATAGCATGGTCAATTATTGTTCCTATTACTATTTGGTATACTGTTTTAGAGCTCAAAAATGACAGAGCATCTATCCCGAATATCCTCTACGCCATGAGCAAGCAAAACGCTCTGTGCATTTTCGGGCTTGGTGGGCATATTCTGGCAAACTACGATATTAAGACAAAAAAAGTTGAAGCTAAAAAAGCCATTTGGAAACATTATGGTATTCTCGCCCTCGTCTCCATAGCCTTTTCTCTCATTTATTTTTACTTTGCTGCAAACGGTACCGATAATAAGAACTATAAATTTGTCTATGATGGTTTCATTCCTCAGACAGACAAAGACAGTGCCCTAAGAGTTTTCTTCTATGGCTTTTTTATAGGCCTAGGTATTGCCTACTATTATTACGATAGACTAGCCTTTCGCTTTTCAGACAAGAGAATTGGTGAGGTCCTAAGAAAGTACATTTAAAAGGACACTTCTTGATCCCTCGCCGTAATGTTTTCTCTCACTGTAATCATCCTTTTTGTCTCACCCAAGACCAATGCAATCCTTGGCCACTCTCACAGGACTCTATTCAAAGACAGAGCTACAATTGCAAGTACCCTATCAAAAATCAGGGCGTTTATGACTGTCATAGCGACGACCTGAAGCGCTTTGAAGAAATTCTGAACAACTCCTTTCATCCACTCATTATCTGGAGTAGAGAAACTCCCCTGCCAACAGTAAAAATGCTTGAGAAGTCTTCATTACAGCTTTTTATCGAAGGTGAAGACGACATCCATGTTATCACTCCTCTCCTTCAGGAATTTAAAAACTCACTCTTTGTTCTTATCAATCCTTTAAAAAACTCCTCTCGTGAAGTTCTTAGACTTAGAGAAAATCTTAAAAAAAAGTGCTCTACACTTGAGGAAAAAAGCACCTACTCCGGTCTTTATTACGATAAGCGACTTAGTGACTTTAAAGAGAGAGTACCAGAAGTAGAGATCATAAAAGTAACGACCAAAACCTCTCCCTTGGTGAGTATCATCATTCCCCACTTCAATCACCAAAGAGAAATTGAAAGTACCTTAAAAGAGCTCTTTCGTAATAAAGGGGCTATGGAAGTTATCATCGTTGATGACGGCTCCTCCCCCCCTTTAGAGATTTCTGATTATGATCTCACCTTACTTAGGCTAAAAAGGGAAGATTATCGAAAAATGGGTGATAACACTTATCGTGCTGGTATTGCACGAAATATTGGTTTTCACCATTCAAAAGGAAAGTATATTGTTTTCCTCGATGCCGACATGTTGGTGCCTACTAACTTCATCGACATTGTCCATAAGGAGTTATTGAAAGCTGACTTCATTCAATTTAAAAGACTTCACCTCAAAGAAGAGGTCGTGCTTCAGCCTCATGAACAGCTCCTTATTAATAGCGAAAACTTCTATTCTCGCTCCGGTGGCTACTTTGAGCATTTTCAAGAAAATACAAAAGATTGGAAGGATATCCCACATGGGTGGAAATACTTTTCAACCTTTTGTATCGGAATGAAACGAGATTCTTTTTTAAATCATGGTCCATTTTCCCCAAGCTTTTGCCTGTATGGGTTTGAAGATGTTGAACTTGGCTGGCGCGCATGGAATAAAGGAGACCATTTTAAAAAAGTCGACACTACTGTTTTAGCCCAATTTCACGAGAGAGAAAGATCTGAATATCAAAATAGCCAAACAAACAAAAAAGAAATCTTAAAAAAGACTGGTGAGCTCTTCTTTACACAAAATCCTTCACTAGAAATTTTTGAAGCTATAAAAGGCATTCTTGAATGAATCTCTTATTTCTAGTTCTAATGTTTACTTCCCTCTCTTCCATGGGAAAATCCCCCAAAGAACAGCGTCTTGAGTTTCTAAGGAAAGACCTCTCTCATGTTAAAAATGATCACGAACTCTTCCACTTCAAAGCTCCTGAAGATTATGATCATTGTCCCAATATGGGTTACTGCCATGTGAAAGACAAAACCGTTCATCATGTATTAAGAACCAATAAGAAAACTGTCTATGATGTAACTTATGAAATGGATTCGTATCGCAGACGAATGACTCCTTTTCGTTCTCAAGGGACCAGACATCTCATTCTCAGTGGATGTTCTTTTGTTTTTGGGACAGGTCTTTCTTCGGATAAAACCCTCCCCTATTTTCTTGCTAAAGAAATACCCCATTCCTCTCCCTATAACTATGGGCTTGCTGGGTCAGGAACAAATTCCATGACAGCTCAAGCACAAGAGTTCATAGACAAGGAAAGCATACCTCAAGAAGAAGGATTTATGATTTATACTTTATTAAATTTTCATGTCCCCCGCTCAAATGCCTTGGCGATGGAAAGAGAATGGTTATGGGATACACCTGTCTACGAAGATAAAGGACATGGATTTGAATATCAAGGAACATTCAAAGAAGCTCAACCAATAAGAACTTGGATCTACCACAAGCTTCAAAGTGGCCTAAAGCTCTTTGATATCAAACTTAACTTCCCCCCTCTGGGTTCAAAGCACTACAACTACACCTGCAAGCTCATTCATAAGGCGCGCCAAATCTACAAGCGCCGCTTTCCTAAGGGGAGGTTTCTCGTTTACGATCATCCTTTCGATGAGCTCAATACCAAGCTGAAGTCTTGCTTAAAAGAAAAGATGATTGAACTTATTCCATCAGGGCTAACTAAAAAGACAGATGATTATATTGAGCATGATGGTCATCCTAGTGCCCAATTAAATAAAAGAATTGCTAAGGAAATTGCCCAATACCTTAAGGCCCATGAGCAATCTCCAATAGAGAGTTACTAAAAATCCCAGATCATCTCGCAAGTAGCGTCACCTGCTGCGTCTTTCTATGGGCCATTCCCTCTAGCTTAAGTTCAATCACTTCTCCAGCGAAAAATTTTCGAGATAAGGCGTAAAGAAAAACTAAGGCTAATACTTTCATTTTAAACTCCCATCTCTTAGAAAGTCTGGCTATAAGAGAGGTAAAGTCTTCTTCTCATAGGAGAAAAAGAAGAATAGTTTCGATCAGGACTACCAAAAGTGAGATAATCATCGTTCTGTGCTGGTGGACGAGTATTTGCAAGGTTTTTGACACTTATATTAAAGCGTCCTCCCCAACCTGCAGTGTAACCATAAGACCAATCATACTCGGTGTACTGAGGTAGTGTTTCTTCAAAAATCCCACGTCCAACAAGCTGCTTACTAACAGTAAGCATGGAAACTCTCATGAAGTGGTTAGCGTTTCTAAAGCCAACATAGGCTCTATTTTTCCATGTATCCATGCGGTCTGTTTCTTCTTCAAAACTAAAGCGCTTCTCTCTTCTTTCAAAGATTAAAGAAAAGCCAGATCCCATAAAGAGGTCAAAGCCCTTACTGAGACGAATATCAGTATTAAGTACAGCATCGACACCTCTAAGAGTACGAGAACCAAGGTTTACAACTCTTGGGATTCTAACACTCGTGATCTCACCGTTTGCATCTCTATTAATTTGGGCACCCAGTTCATTTACAGCGCTAGCCCCAACACGGTTTTCAAGCTCGGTATAATCTCCCGCTCTAAGAGCTGTAAGAGTTCCCTCTCCTTCAAAGTTCCACTGATCGATTGAAAGAGTTGTGCGTTCAAAAGGCTGGATAACTGTTCCAAAAGAATAGGACTTACTTGATTCAGATTCAGTTTCAGGAGTTGTGTAGGTTGTAACATCATAGAAGCTAGAACCGCAGTTACCATTTACATTACAATCGACAGCATCTCTAAAACGCTGAAAAGAACCTTCCTCACCGGCATAAATATCAGTGATACCAGGAGCCCTAAAGCCACCCGCAAAAGAACTTCTTAGAAGGAGTTGCTTAATTGGTCTATACGCCAGAGCAATTTTAGGATTCGTCGTATTCCCAACATCTGAATAACTATCAACACGCCCAGCAAGCTGGATTTCAAGCTCTTTAACTGGGAAAGCCGAGAATTCTAGAAAGGCGGATTTCACATTTCGGCTTCCCGAAAAGTTTCTTGTTGGTCTTCCCAGAGCAGTTCCATCAACAAGGGCCTGATCATTATTAAAGGCAAATGATTCATTCTGATACTCAGCTCCGACTGCCATAGAAATGAGACCGCCATTACCGTAGTACTTGCCAAGATCAAGGAGTTCACCAGCAAGAACTGCTTTTGTGGTGAACATTTCCCCTTTGTTTCGGTAGACAGGCTGGATTTTTGCGCTAGCAGCATCAGCTTTGTTTCCTATTCCTGCAAGAAGATTGAGGTCACCATTTAGGAAAAGCCTTCTTAATTCGTTTTGATCGGCTTCTCCACTAATCACTTTTTCTTCAAAATCAGCAACTGCATATCCTGATTTAACCTTCCAATCCCAATCAAGTCCCAAGTAACCACTTGCAGATGCCTGAAGGTTATAGTTATTTTCGGTGGCTTCCGTAATATAGTCACCAAGCTCATCAACAAGCTCACCTCTAACTGTGAAGCGTCCATTATCAACAACGCCCGCGTTATCAATTTCTGTGCGATAAGAACTATTGGCTATAGCGGAGAAGTCTACAGAAAGATCCTCTCCTCCTTTAAATCTTTGATCAGACCAGTCAAGAGTAAGTGGCCCCTTTAAGTTTGTTACATTTTTCTGATTGAAGAGACCTAAGAATGAGAGAGTCGTCTCGCCAAATCCATATGTCCCGGTAAGGAGAGCACTAATATCTTCGTTATCAGGACGAGCTTGGTCATAGATAAGCCTATCAGTTTCACAAACCTGACCACCACATGTCGGACCAACATCAATTGCATTGGCTCCACTACCAATAGAGAGATTAGAAGTCTTAATAGGACTAAGGTTTTCGCCTCTGTTGATACTTCCAACTTCTGTCTCTAAGAATCCATCAGATTTTTCATATTGAAGAACTCCCATGATATTTCCACGAGCAAAGTTCTTACCAAAAGTCCCTTCGATATTTCTCTGAGTTCCAACACCACTTTCAGCGACAGAAGTACTCATCGCAATATTACTGCCATCAAAGTCACTCTTTGTGATGAAGTTCATCACACCACTCATGGCATCAGAACCATAAACGGCAGAACCACCATCTTTAAGCATCTCAACTCTATTAAGGGCTGCAGTCGGGATATTCCTAATGGAGGTGTAATAACCACCATTGAGTTTTGGCATTCTCAATCCATTTAAAAGAATGAGAACGTTTCCAGCATGCTGGCCACGAAAACGAATATGGCCGACATTTCCGTATACTGCTTCAAAAGCCGGATCTTCACGAAGAACCTGACCAATCTCAATACTTCCAGATTTTACAAATTCATCGCTCGTAATAGTTTCTAACGGGGCTACTCCCTGAACATCGATTTTTCGAATGTGTGAACCAGTAACTTCCACTTTCTCATACTTAGGGGCATTGTTGACCTCAGGGTCAGTCGACTGAATGACTGTCTCAGATGTGCTTTGGGCCATCGAATAGGTAGAGTTAATTGCAAGAATAAGTGCAAAGGGAGCGAGAAAATTCGTTTTCATGGAGTGTCCTAAAATTTTGTGGTTATGCCCCCTTGTCTAACTAATTACTCAAGTATTCGTAAATAGATTTCCCAAAGCCTAACAGTAGCTTAATAAAAGTATGTAAAAAGGTAATAAAACGCTGCGAGTCAACCTCGTTTCTTACACTAGAGGAATCTCTATCCCCCTTACGCCACCAAAATAAACATGAGAACATAAACTCAACATTATTAATCGTCGTGAGGTGAGAACATGAGAAAACTAATCGGACTAATAGGAATTCTCTTCCTTATAAGTTCATGCTCAACAATAAATGAGTGGCGCCATCCTGCCAGCTTTGGCCGAGATCTTTCAGGAACCTATCTTGGTGTTGCTGATTATAAATTTGGTCGTAAAGGACCCAATAAAGCCGCTACACGCCTCTATCTCCATGAGGTTGAAGGTGAACGCGGAAACTATCACGCCGTTTTACTGGAATATTATAATGTCATTGATATGGCACCAGAATATCTCGCAGCAGCGAAACTTCCAGCCCTCAATAAGCTGATTGGTTACCTGAAGAGAATCACAAGAAAGATATTTGTCTATAAAGTGATCCCTTCAGAGAAAGATGGGACTCTCAATATGTATCCCATGAAAGTAGAAGGCGAAAAAATCGTCGCCAATATGAAGGCAACCCCGCGCCAACTCATCCTCAATAAGGAAGGTAACCTCAAGCATCCCCTCTCGGGAGCTAAAATCACAGGTCCTTCAAATGAGAAAAAGTTCCAGCAAATCTTCTTCCCCATGAAGGACGATAAAAAGAGAAACGGTATTCAATATGGAATCACCAACACTCTTTACACCAAGGTTCCCCTTAAATCGACTTGGAGAAAGGAATTTCTCCCAGGACCTTACCTCTCAGCCTATGGTCGTTTAGATGACGAAGTTCTTACCCTTAGCAACAAAGAAAGTGCTCATCTCATGGAATTCAAAATCAATCCAAAGATGGCCAAGAAATCTAAGTCAAGACGTGAAAGGATGTTTACAAATAAGAAGTCGGCTTTTATGAAAGGTGCCTATGAGGCGCGAGAAGCCCATGATGGTATGTTTCTAGCCACCCCCATTGAGGCAGAGGCGGCAACGACAAAAACACTTTCAAAAAGAATTGGTCTCTTCATCGACATCTTCGACGCCACTGAGTCACTTAATCAAGATGTTGTCGAGCTAGTCTTTGTTGATCCAGAAAATCCAACAGACTTCTTAATGTACTATGAGCATCCGGATAATGGCGAAGGAAACTAAGCTAAGCTCTTTCAAATGGTCCAGAATTTTATTTTTCTGGACTATTTTTATCACTAGCCTCTCTCAACAAGCTTATAGCCTTGAGATGGGCTGGTTTGGAACATCCTCCATTAGTATTTCTGATGGGGAAACCCTTATATTTACCGACCCCTTCTTTAATCGGCCTTCTCTTTGGAGTGTCCTCTTTGCTCGTAAAATAGGAACAAACTATGAGCTTACAAAGAAGTATCTCGACCAATTCAAGCCTCATAAGAATAAAGTTATCCTTATAAGCCACACACACTATGACCACATATTAGACCTTCCTAGCGTCTTAAAGATCTGGCCTAATGCTACTGTCATAGGACCTAGAGAAACACCTTTCTTCACTCTCAATGAAAAAATGAACTTTATTTCAGCGAATAAAGGCGAAGCCGTCACAATTGGAAAGTTTACAATCAAACCCTACGACGGAGATCACAACCCTCTTATCTTCGATTATCAATTTGCCCATGGAAAAATGACTACTCCAATAAGTGATGAGTCCAATGCTCATGACTATCTCGCTAATAAATGCTTTACCTATACAATAGAAACTGAAAATCAAAGTGTCCTCTTTCATCCTGGCGATACTGACAAGGGTGTAAAGTTTAATAAAGAATTTGATATCCTCTTCGTGGGAGCTCAAGGTCGACATGAACCTAAAAACTACTTCAAATTTCTTAAAACTCTTGGGGCGACTCAGAAAACAGCTATTATACCTGTTCATCATGATAACTTCTTTCGCCCCTTAAACGAGCCCATGGAAGTCATGCCACTCTTTAGTTATAAAAAAGTAGAATCATACCTAAAAACAACACAACTTCGCTTTAATACTAAAATAGCTCCCTATAAAGGAATTATTCAGTAATCCATTGGAGAAAGTAATGAACTATTCAAAAAGCCTAAAACTAAGCATCCTTACGAGCCTTTGCCTGTTCTCCACAAGTTGCCTCTCTGCTAAAACCTATCACTTACCAGAAGGCTACGAAGCTCTAGATGGCTGCACAAAACAAGAAGCTTTATGGAAGAAAATTGTCTCTTCAAAACATAAGGAATTGCCAGAATTCAAAAGTTTTGGAGCCCTTCAGCTTATGGCAATGGGAGTTCAAGAATTAACAAAGAAGAAAGCAAGACAATCAGATGTCGCTCCGAAAGGTTGGAAGAAATATCTTCATCGCAGAGGATCTATCGCCAAAGTCAAAATTGTGCCCGTTGAAGGCCAACCCTATAGCGGAATTTTTAAAGGCGCTCCCTGTGCGCTACTTCGCCTCTCCATCACCTACAAACCCACAAAGAAGAGAAAGTTCGCCCCAGGTCTGGCCTTGAAAATTTTTCGCTCAAAAGAACCAAGTGCCAACGTTTCAGCTCTCTATAAGCTTGATGGCCAAGGTGATAATTATAACTTTTTTGAAAATCCTCTTTCAAATATTGTTCCGATTGGAGATGGCATTGGCTTGAAGCTCGTTCACACTATATTTAAGCGCGTTTCAGATTATCCTGAAGAGATTCTTATCGATCACCTCGCATCGATAGACTCTAAAGGTGAGAGATATTCCAATCCAGTCAGCCCTCGCCAGATCTTTTTTGTTCCCCAGGGAAATCTCAAATTCTCAAGCTCTAAACACGATATCAGAGAGGACTTTCACTCTATCCCAGAAGGAACTGTTATTTATCGCCTTTACGCAGCCCCAGAGAAGTATAATCAGTTTAATTATGACAACTATACAGATGAAAATATTAAAGAATTTGTAGCGGAATCCACTCCTATTGCCGATATCGTGTCAACAAGCCCCTTTATATCTTCTGAATTCGGGGATGTAGGTCTCTTTTTCCGCCACGAATTACGCCCCTGAAATCTTTACCCAAAGGCTCCTTTAGTACCCTCTTTTACGTTAGCTTAGGAGGGTAAATAAAATCATGTTTTAAGGAGCCCTTAATGAGTCGTATTTCTTTGGCTTTATGCCTACTTGCACTTTCCTTTAGTTCTCAAGCACTAGAAGAAAAATACGCTTATTCTGAAATCGTCGATTACCTCCAAAATGGTAAGAAGTGTGATGGGAATCCTAATCAAGATTTTTGGGAACTCAAATCTGTAAAGACTCCTTTTTATGCCTTTCAATCACAAGGGAAAAAGTATCATTTACGGTATTCAAAATTTGGCTGCTCAATAGGAAAAAAAGGAGCACTCGTTATTGGCCCAGGAAGAACTGAAGCCTCTGTAGAATACTATGAAACGGCCATTGATTTTATCAAACGAGGTTATTCGCCTGTCTATGTTATTGACCACCGCGGCCAAGGATTCTCTCCTCGCCTCTTAGAAAACACCTACAAAGGCCACGTCGTAAACTTTTTGGATTATTCTTCTGATCTCAACTCAGCAACGATCGCGATTCAAAAAGAATTAAAAACAATGGGCTTTAGCGCTACAGATAACCTCTATTACACCTCAAATTCTATGGGTGGAGCCATTTGGCTTGGTTACCTTGGTACAGTTAAAGGCAAAGTGCCATATAAAAAAGCTGCCATCCTAGGAGCACAAATTAGAGTTAATTATTTAAGCTATATTGATAAGGAGCCCACTGTTCTCAACAATGCTATTTATTCTGAAGCCGGAGTCATTGCTCAAGCAACATTAGCCTGTAAAGTTCAAGGCAAGTGTAATGATTTTGCTCGAAACGATTCTTTCGGAACGTACACTCCAGGAAGTCGCCAATTCGTTTATGAAGACAATGTCCGCGATCAAGAAAAGTTCATGACTCACTCTAAGAACCGCTATGATCTCAAGACCTATATTTGGGATACCCACGATTGGAGTGCACTTATAAATGAAGCCTACCAAGGTGAAAATTGGATCAGTCCAGCACTAGGCGGAACAACATTCAGCTGGACCTATACTGCGACTAAATTCCTTTTAAAAATGAGATCGAGGAAATTTATCAAAGGGTTTCCTAATGTTCCGCTACTCATTCTCACTGGATCAAATGATCATCGTGCATACAAACCCTTAAGAGATGGCGGATCAGACCTCTCTCGTCATATTAAATACTGCAAAAAAATCAACCGTCACAATAGCCACTCCAAAAAGCTCTGTACGTTTAAAGAGCTCAAGGGGTCCTTTCATGAGATTTACAAAGAAAGTGATATTTACCGAAATGAAGGAATTGAGAGTGTAGACAAATTTCTCTCAAACTGATCCCAAAGGGATCTCTAAGCAGAAGCAGGTATTGCTATCATCTCTTACGTATTTGATATCGCCTCCCATTGAGAGGAGTAGAGTTCGACAAATGGCCAGGCCAAAACCGGTGCCATAACCATCAGGCTTGGTAGAAAAGAAAGGTTGAAACATTCTATCAGCAATCGAATCTTCAATGCCTTTTCCGCTGTCTCGAAAATAAAGGTATAATCTATCCTTTTTTTGTTCCCCTTCTATCCAAATTCGTCTCTCCCCTAGAACTTGAGTTGCATAAATTGAATTACTAAATAGGTTGATAAGAACTTGCCCTAATTTTGTTGGATGGGCCCTCACCTTCAGATGAAGGAGATTCTTATCAACTGCAAAGGAAATATTATATTCTTCAAGCTTAGACTCAACAAATGTCCATGCAGTTTCGAAAGAATCTTCAAAATTGGTTATAGGCTGTTCCTCCTCACCATTTCTCTTGCCTAGTGTAAGCATCGTGCTTGTCATATAGCTGATTCGATCTACTGTCTTTTTACTTTGAAGGAGAGACTTTTGTAATCGACCTGTTTCTCTTTCATCGAGGTTCTCTTTATCTGTAAGTCTTGAAATAATTTCTAAGTTCCCTTTGATTACTTGCAGAGGATTATTGATTTCATGAGCAATACTTCCTGCCATTTCTCCAAGAGAACTGAGCCTTGCGGTATTCACATCTTCTTGAATTCTCCTTATGAGCATCTTCTCGTATTTTATCCGATAGCTTTCAATTTTATTAAAAAAGAAAACGAAGATGAAGGAAAGGAAGAACCAGCCAAATAGTCCGTTAATTTCGAGGGATGAAAACTCCTTCATCACAAAAGGGTCGTAGCTTTCTGTTTTAATGATAATGACCAAACAAAAGACCTGAAAAAAAATAAAAGCTTGAATACCAGTAGCAAATCGACCGTTAAGAAAATAAGTACTTAAGCAGGGAACGATCAGGTACCAAAGAAGTGGTGGTGAGAACACACTATCAAAGACAAGATAACGGTTAGGTAGATGCACTAAGGCCATAAAGATAAGAAAGTAAATTCTATGTTTTCCCTTAACCTTATTTCTAAAAAAAACCTGATCGAAAAGAAACCAGATCGAATAGATCGAGACACTTACAAATTGAGTTAAAAATTGTGTACTTAAAAAACCTGAACTTTGGTAATCACTAATGAGAAAAACAACACCAGTAATAAATGTAAAATAGAGTAAAACGAGGGACAGTTTTTCTGAACGGATCTCATTCAGGCTCATTCGATAAAGACTTTGATCTTGAAAAAGGTCTTCCGTTTTACTTCTCATAAGCTTTCCATATGGTGGTACATGAGAAAATCATATATCACTAATCTTTATTTAACAATCGCATAAATAGCTGTTTTTAATGGAATATGAAGTGTAAAAATTAATAACACCCTCTGTAATTTTCCCTCCATAGGCCTTCTCCCAAAGAGTTATCGTGGAATAATTCATATATGAAAAAACTAACCTTACTACTTTGCTCCCTATTTGCTTTCGCCTCTTTTGCTAATGAGTGTGGAAGCCTAAACCTAGAACAAGAAAAGGATAAGCTCCAAGCCTTAACCCATCTACAGGACGGATTTAAGGAAGAAATTTTATCAATGAAGAGAAAAGTAAAACAAGCACAGGTATTCGGTTGTGTTGATAGACTTCTTGCCGGCGAGGAACTCGCACTTACTGAAGAAGAAAGAGACTTTGCTACATATTATCTTAATATTTTAAAGGATGCTGAAAAGGATCCTCAAGTTAAGAGTGACCTAAGCCATGCTCTGGAAGTCATTTCAGGTTCTTAAAAAGAGTCATTCTCTAGGGCGAACATAATATTAAACATAAACTCTTCATTATCCTGGAGTAAACGAGTGCTGCCGCTAAGCTCCTCACTTTGACAGGGGTCTTTTGCGAGACGCACACTCTTGGGATAAGGTCTTTCATCAAAATACATAGGCCTGCAATTACAACTTAAGTTTTCGAGATCATCTAATCCATTGTCACCAATCTCTTTTTTGCAGCCTTTAATTTCATCCATTGTTTGCCTCATTTCATTTGCAAAAAGGTCTTGATAAGATTCTTTTCTCATTAAGACATCGTTTTGTAAGTTGCCACTTGGGGCATAAGGGAGTCCAAACTTTGCAAGTAAATAATCTTGTAGGAATCGACTCGTTCGTCCATTCCCATCTCCAAAAGGATGGATGGCAACAAACCACCTCTGTACATCAGCAATGAACTTTAGAGGACCATAATCTGCTCTATTTTCCCCTCTTCGATAAAGCTCTAAATTAACTTTGATAAAAGAAAGTAGTTTCTTAAGTTCACTATCTACATTTGCAGTCGCTGTGTATTTTAAAACACCCTGTTGATAATCAGAGTCGGGACAGGTGTGTCCTATGACAGAAACCAAAGGTTTTCCATTGTCATCCAAGAGATCATAATCATTACTAACATTCTCAATATGCTCAGAAGTGACTGCCCCGCTCACACAGTTGTAAGTAAATCCTGGAATCTCATGAAAATTTTGACGAATCCGGCCGGGAGCCGCTCCTTTAACCTTGGTCGCCATGAGCCCCATAATATCGATATTCACACTCTGAATATTAATATCCTTTATAAAGTCACGGTCAATTGAAATGGTTTCATTCTTAAGTCTTTCATCAAGTAGCTTATTACTGAGAAAGCTTGCCCCTTTCTCCCAGTTAACCCACACATCAGGGTCTGGTAAATAAGCCTTTTCTGGCCGGCACCTAATCCTATCCTGCTCCTCTTCCCACACTTTTTTATCGATAAGACGCCGAGAACGATAACCAGTTAGAAATTCAACATTCACTCCATGTGTGTCATACATCTCTTTATGAAGTGATTGGTACTGATCACTCATTTGACATTCTTCAGGATATTTTCTCAAGAAGTCACTACAGGAAAAGACTTGGTGAGAGCATAAAAAAGCTAAGAAAAGAAGCTTTTTCATCAGTAACGTCCCTGTGCTGATTCTACACGATCACTTTCATTTAGGGCGTTACATTGAAAAATTCTATCCTTCCAGTAAGAAATAATCTCACTATCACTTGTGTCTCCATTTACCTTTTCGTTGGTATCACTGTAACTATCGCCAAGAGCGTAATTACCGATCTGGAGTATTCGTTTAATATCTTGAGGTATCGGTGTGCCTTTTTCTTCAAAGGCTTCTATTGCATCAGCGATAGCTTTACGATTGTATTGTCTTGTATGACCTCGGATATTTGTATCAATCATGACAAACGCTGCTGTTTGGTCATAGACATTATCACAAAACTCCGGTTTTTCAGTACCATAGTCATAGGCAAGAAAGTTGAGGTCTAATCGATCCACGACACGCGAAAATGCCGTATTACATTCTCTGAACTTTTCAAATACCGCTTTCTCGACCATGACGTAATTAGAATCATAATAGTCACTCACCAGAAACCGAGAACTCTCTCTACTTCTATTAACTTCTTCTTGAAGATCTGATCGCTTAGCATTTTGCTCTTCTCGGCTAAGATCTGCATCATTTCGGATGGCATTACTTTCGCTTCGCTCGTATTCGTCAATGTAACGGGCATCAATTTCACAGCCTGCTTCCGTTAATTTTCTTAATGTATCACGTGACAGAGGAATTTTACCTTGAGTACGTTTTTCCCTTAAGTCGAGAAATTTTGAACCTTCTGGAATCTTAATTTCAAAAAGTGTCTCTCCGTAACTCGATGTTGAATTCGGATCGGCGGCAGCATAAAGCCCTCTTCCGGCCATAGTCCCATTTCCAGGATCAGCAACACGCCTATCAAGCATTGGACCCGTGTGAAACATATGCTCACGTAACCTTAGATAAGAATACCCTCTCAAAGAATTAAGGGGTACAGGCTCTTCTGCGTTAAAGCCACTCAGTTCATCAGAACCCCAATGAAATACACTAATTTCTCTATCTAATTCTTTAACAAGCCCTTCAAGATCATCATATAACGCATCCTCAGCAATTACGGCCTTACTGCGTCCGAGTATACCTTCGCGCTCTCTTACAAAGTGAGAATTCGCTTTTTCCATACACTCTTCATGTCTTCCTTTGGACTCCAAGCAACTCCAAAGTTCATCATCCTGTGAAGCAGATTCAATAAATGTATTTCGCGCCTTAGGCGTTCTTCGAAAATCTGCTTCCTCACTTTTATAATCTATGCCACTTTGCGAGAGAGAAAGGTAGACCGTCTCAGCCTGAGCCTTTCTCTTTGCTTCATCAAGACACTTCTCTTCATCGTCACTGCCACATTCTTCTTTATACTTATGGAAAGCTTCGGTGAATACTCTTTCATCTCCACCGAAGTCACGGACTGGATTGAGCGCTAACTTGATGTCATCACCATACTTCATCAGGTCATCAAATTTTTCACGATAATCTGAAACCGCCTTAAAGCACCTTTTAGCATCAAAACTCTGGTCAAATCGTGGGATATTATAGGAATCATTATAAGAGTAACTGTCATCTTTATAGGGACAAATCCCGTTGAGTTTCTCATTTACATACTGTCTGAACTGATTAGGATCCTTATCAGTTGCACTTAACTTGTCCTTATGGGCCTTTAAAGCGGCTGCCATTCGTGAATAACTACAGCTTTTTAGAATATTATCAAAGTCTAAATTCGCCCCATAGCGAGAATGGCGTTCAGATTCTTGCTGTATACATTTTGTAAAGTTCCTATTTCCATCCTCAATAATTTCTTTGATTTCTTCAGATGAAAAGAAAGGTGCTAAATTTTCTATATAAGTATTCTTTGTCTCAAGAAGCAGATCTTTAAACTTTTCTTCGTCACCCGGGTTTTTAGCAAAGAATTCACTCACCCACTTTTCTAAATACCTATCTTCACAGGAGTTTTTAAATTCTCTAATATCTTTCACGATATCATTAATATCATTTTGATAAGCATATGATTCAGAGTCATATACCTTACGGCGCTGCTCCTGAACCCTTTCATGGATCAGGATTTTTTCAAAATCGTCGACAAGGTCAATGGCCTCATCATTCATGAATCGACCTAAACAATCCCTAGCATCATTACAGACCTCACCAATTTTTAACCCTCTGTATTCTTCAAACTCCTGAACATAGAGAGGCTCACAGTGGAGATAATCAACACTTTTAACAGCCTTTTCTTTTTTAGGTTCATAAAGTCCACAGACCTTTTTCTTCTCATTTATCCAACGATATTCTGTTTCAAGATCCCTTAAGCAAATTGTCACATCAAGGATGATTTTCGTATTGCTACCTTTCTCAAATTCGCATGTAACTGGTGTATTATTATAATTCAATTTAGGGGATAGATCTTTGAATGAAAAATTCTCGTTAAAGACAGCTTCACCTAAATCAAGTAACATTTTTTGTGACTCTGGCACGCCCCTTAAAGGATCATTCCCACCATATCCAAAACTATTCGCATCACCCTTACTTGCATGAAACTTATCAACTATCGCATAAAAGTCATTTCTAATTCCATTTGGCCCCATTTCAAGATTATAACTTGTCGGTCCACCATAGAGATTGCTCATTTTATTTTTAATTTGAGACGATGCTGAATTGTAAAACATAGAGGAGTTTTCTGCATCAATTGTCTTTAGATGCTTACGAACTTTTTCTTCTAAACCTGTATTAGATCCATAACCACTGTAGAAGACAAGATTGAATTGACCACTCTTCGCCACAGCAGTTATTAATTTTTTCGCGTCATCAGAGAGTTCGCTGTTCCCTCCTTTATTCACAAGCAAGCTAAAATCCGAGAGGTACAGTATTGGCTTATCGTCATCAAAGTCAACGACAGGTGCGCTCGGCTGGGAAGCACTAGGCGTAGCCGTCTGAGCTTGTGAGTTCGAGCAAAGAATTACGAGTAAAAAGAGGGTCCACCATTTCATGGCTCCCTTGTCGGATGTTTATGCCCAAAAATTAAATAAATTTTTTCCACATTTTAATAGGTTAACCCTCTAAAAAAATTGAATAATTATATCGATTAAACCGATAAATAAACTACGTTAGTGTGAGGTAATTGTTGTTTTTATGAAGCTTTCTTTCCTTTTTACTCTATTAATTGGTGCTATCACCTTCCAAGTAACTCTCGCTCAAACTCCTGAACGTGAGAGCTTAGAAATTATGAACAAGTACCTCCAAGTGGGAATGCAACCCACGAGTGTAGACCCCTGCCAGGCTGAGAGGTTAAGTAATAGATTGTCTCTTGTTAATGATGAAGCTTGTAACGAGGATATTAGAAAAACCTTTAGATCTACCCAGAGATTTAGCGTTTACTCACTCTTTCATAGCGAACGACCATTTAATCAATGTACTCAAGACCTCGTTCTTACTAGCGAAGAACTCGAGAGTGTAAAGAAGAGTTTCTCTGAAAGAAGCGGCAGGGACGGCCTTTACCAGCATTTTGCTTTTCAGTGCCAAGAGGCCTTAGGTACGGATGATGATGACTATCATTTTCAATCAGCAATGCTTCAGGCAGCTCACAATCTTCGTCAAAAACAGCTCGAGTCAATTGCCTTACAGTCTATGCGAGGCCTTAACAACCTCGACAATATTCTAGGTAGGGAAATTGTCGAAAAAGAAATTCACTGTAATGCCAATATTTCTCGGCTCGTGAAAGAAAGTTGTGAGACATTCACAAGTTGTCCAAAACGAAGGGGTCGCGTAGCCTTTCAGGCGAAAATGACCCATGACACCCTAGAAACCTCTCTTCAACTAGATGACTTAATTGAAAAGACAGAAAGAAAGATTAGGTCAATGAGAAACCGCCGTGCTGGACCGGGACCTCAACCCAATCAAGAACAAATTGAACAACTCAGATTAGTCCTAGAGGATTTAAAAGCCAACCAACAAGACATTCTCTCTACTATTCCTTGGATTCAGGGCAAAGAATTTCAAAAGGACCTTAAAAAATTAAAACGAAGAATAAAGAATAATGCCGAAAATGAAGAAGATCCTTCTCTTCGAGATGCTCGCAAGAGGTCTCTCATCTCGGACATTGGCCACTCGATGATCAAGCAATTTAAATCCGATAGAAAAGAACTTCTTAAGCGATTTGATGATGCTAACCAAGGCATTGCTTGTCTTGATCAGAAGAAAAACTGTAACAAGTTCCAAGAGATCATTTCACTTAGCCCACCCTTAAACCTTGAGGAATACGAAAACAACGATGATCCTGACATGATTAACTCCTATAAGCTTCTCAAAGCTAATCAATGCATCGACGAGAAAAGTGATAGTGTGAACACTTATAAAAATGCTGCCATTGACGTTGCCTCAATTGGTGCAGGTTTCTTAATGGGTGGAGTCGGAGGCTTTGTTCGTTTGGCTACTGTTGCAGGAAAGGTCTTTGTAAGAGGTAAACGCATTAAGGCCTTATCTTCGGCAGCAGTACTAGGTCTTGAAGGTGCGGCCATTTACAATCAAGGTGTTGACACCATTAGAAGCTGTCGAATGGCGAGAAGAAACCTAACAAACTTTGACAAGGCTGAAACAGCAGTAAGCTGTGATGGTGATGATCTTCAAATGACCGTTACTAATCAATACAATGAGTGCCTCAAAGACATCGCTTTTCTCAGCGTTGGTGCGATAGCAGGTATAGCACCAGACATTGTAAAAGGATTTAGAGGAAGTTCAGTAGCCCTAAAGGATCAGCCAAATAATATTGAAAGAGTAACTGATATAATAAATCAGTCTAGTCTAGAAGGTAAACTCGATAAAAACGTGATCGATACAATGCTTAATCTTGGAATAAAAGGAAACGAACCTACTGGAATAAAAAAGATTCCCCGTGATCTTCAAGAATGGGTTGGTATTACCCCCAAACCCCTTCCGAAATCTAATAGTGAAGAAATGACAATGTTCGTTGATCTTCTCCAAAAATATGGTGACAGAATAAAGGCAGTTCCTGCGGGCTCAGCGGAAGCGACAAAACTTCAAAAAGAGATTGAAACAACACTCGTCTACTTCAATCAATTGTCAGCAAAGCAACAAAAGCTTTTCTTAGAAACCTTCTCTGGCTCACAAACTCTGGCGAAAGCGAGCTCTAGTTCCCCTGTTGTTAAATTAAGAAGGGCACATATGCAAAGAAGCTTTAAGAAAGCTCAAGAAAATATGAGAAGACTTGAGGAAGGTACTTATCATGCCTCCCTAGAGAAATATCTACGACAAGGTCTCGATCAGGACGAAGCCTACACAAGAGCGGCAGATGATGCCCTTGAAGCAAGAAGGGCTACACAAGAGAGAGTCTACGGCTGTAGGGCCAATAAAGTGACTGAGCAACATCGAAGAGGTGCAAAAGTCTTCACAAACTTTACCGTGGGCTTTGGTCTTAGTAGTACGGCCGCGACCTTTACGATGGCAAATAACGACAGACCGAAAGACTTTGATTTTTATAAAGACTTAACATACGAACTATCTTTAGCAGTTATTTTAAGTAAAATTGGCGCAAAGATTCAATCTGCTCCCTCAAGCACACTTGCAGGTCGTTATGGTCAAGCAACAGCAGTTGGCGCAGTCGTAGGTGGACTTGATGCCGCTATTTTCTCTAGCGTTTATGGCATCTCAGAAGAAGATGTCGAAGATCAAATTCAACGTATTCAAAATAACCCTGATCAATTAAGTGCCCTTCAAAAATATGACAAATACATTGAAGAAGAGAAGATCGTTGAACGAATAGAGAATAGTTTAATGGCCCAATTTGAGCATGCACTCACGACCCCTGAAATGGAAGGCTACTTTAATCAAACAGAAATATCCATTGGTGGAAAGACATTTACTGGCCCCCTCAGTAGTGTGAGTCTACAGGACCCGGAGCTTAAGGCCCAAATACGAGAAGCTATTATTAAAGAGTTCTATGAAGACGCAAAGGGTGTTCATGGCGTAGGAAGTGTGATGGCCGACAAGTACCTCTATGACCGTGGCTATAATGCTCTTGCCGGAATTCCTCGAAATATGATTGCGGGTTACATGACCTATGCAACTCTTTGTCGAAATGCAGACAGACCCATCCGAGGTCTAACCCAAGCGATGGGTATCCAAGCGATCAATCAGTCAGTTGGAGGATACCTTTATTACGATCTTCGAAAAGACTATGTCGGAAGATAAAAAAATCCACCTTCACAGAACTTGACAAGAACCACACTTTTCTGGGATGAATGGCACCGAACCTAAAGGGGTGCTTATAAAAAGCTGAGACCAAATAATTGGAACCCTTTGAACCTGACCGGGTTAAGACCTGCGTAGGAATTAGGAGTATCCATGACACCTCTTTTACTTGGTGCAGCTGTACAACTTCCCCCATCCGTTATTTTGGCCAAACCATCAAGCTCTAAGAATTTTGAAAGCTATTACTCCACTTATAGGGTTGAAGCTGAACTTCTTGAAGACAGAAATCATATCCAAGACCTCAATCTGCCTAATCTTACAAGTGCGGGAGGAACAAATCGACCACGCTATTTTCAATTAAGAGGGATTGGGGAAAGGAGTGCTTATGAAGGCATGCCTAACTCGAGTGTTTCCGTCATCATTGATAATATCGACTATACCGGCGTTGGAGGTGTTCTAAGTCTTCAAGGAAGTCAAAGTTTAGAAGTTTACAAAGGACCTCAAAATACTCTCATTGGCCCTTCGGCACTCGCTGGAATGATTATCTCCTCCACAAAATCGCCTAAAAATAAAAGCTCGTCATTTCATATAGAGCGATCGTCTTTTAATACTACTGACATAGGGTTACAGCAGTCCCTATCCTATTCCGATATCAATGCCTTTTTGTCTGTAAATTATCTCAAAAGTGATGGCTACTTTACGAACACATATCTCAACAGAGAAGATACCAATCATCGAGATGAACTCAGCATCAAATCAAGAATAGATTTTAATGATTTTTCTCTAGCTCTTCACTCTTTTGACTTTAATAATGGCTATGACATCTTTAACTTCACCAACTCTAAAAACACAACGAGTGACAAGCCAGGCTCAGATGACCAGAGAACACATGGAATCTCCTTAAGTCATAACTATAAGAAAAGTACCTTCCAAATCAAATCCATTGCTAGCGGCCATCTTACAGATACCCTGTATTCTTATGATGAAGACTGGGGGAATGATCCTTTTTGGAATAGCTTAGCAGGCTGGAATCAAGACTATGACTATGACATAAAGTTTACCCATAAAATTAAGACCTTAAGCTTAGATGAGCGATTAATCCAGTCAAATGGACGATTCACTCATCAAACAGGTGTCTACTTTAAGCACTACAGCGATAAATCAAGAGAATGGGGATTTAAGAATGAATCACCTCGTAAAGACGTTAAAGCAGAGCTTCAAAGACAAAAGTTCTCACTTTATCATGAAACTCAGTATGACTTAAATTCAGGTATGACTCTCTTCTCAGGGGTAAGAGCAGAATCTGTAAACTCATCTTATGAAGATAATAATCTCAATTATTATAACCCTAGCGAGGTCCTCTGGGGAGCAAGGTTAGGAGCTTCAATAGAAGCTAAATCTGCAAATTATAGTCTTTCTCTTTCCCGTGGATTCAAACCAGGAGGTGTCAATATTGGATCCTCCATTTCCTCTGACCGAAGAGTTTTCTCTGATGAGGTCCTCTACTCGTTAGCTTTAAAAATGGAACTCAATAAAGAGAGATGGTCACTCACTTCTGATCTCTTTTACAATCTAAGAGAAAACATCCAAGTCAAAACCTCTTATCAAGATAATCCAAGTGACCCAAGCTCTTACACATTCTATACAGACAACGGAACCCGAGGGCGAGGTTTTGGAGGAGAGCTAACGGCCAACTATCAGGCGACCGATTGGTATAATGTGAAGTTCATACAAGCCTATAATGTATCAGAGTATTCCCACTACCAATATGGAGCACGTAATCTAAAAGGTCGCTCCTTCTCTTATGCACCAGAATACGATTTACTTCTCACAAATACCTTTAATATAAACAGAGACATATCTTTCTCCATTGAAAACCAATATCGCGATAGCTTCTATTTTGGTAACTCTCATGACGAAGTCTCCCCTAAGACGTTCATGACGAACTTTCAAATACAATGGTCCTTTAAAAAGTTAAAGGCGAGCCTTTGGGGGAGAAATATCTTTAATGACAGAAGCGAAACAAGGGCTTTCTTTTTTGGAAACCGTCCGCCGAACTTCAATGACGAAAGATTTGTTCAAGTGGGTCCACCTGCTAGTTATGGTGTACGAGTCAGATACTCTTTTTAATCTTGTGGTGCACTTACCCAGTCAATAATTTGTTCATTATCAATTGGTCCGATGGCGCCTAAGCTCACATTAAAGCGCCACTGCCTTCGCCCACGACGACTGAGAGAACTAAATCTTAATTCGTGACCGCTTTCACTGCACTCAATGACTGACTCGGTATCAAAGTCTAAGCACCAGCGAATCAAACGTGTTCCAGAGGAGATCAAAGGGAGTGTCCATTCTCTGAGAGTGGAAAAAGAAACGCTATTTTTCGTTTGGATAGCGTATTCGAGTGTAATTTTTGATTCAATATCATTGCCACTCTCTTCCTCTTCAATCTTTAAAACTCTAAACTTGGTATAAGAATTACCGTCACTCCCTTTAACGATCCACCAGTTCGAGCTCTTTGCTGAAAAACCATCGTCTTCAGAAATTAACCAGTCTGGCTCATTTACAACACGCTCTACTCCAGCAGGAAGGCTAAAGGGAATATTTCGAAGATTCAAATCAAGATTAAAGATTTCTCGCCCCTTGTCTCCAAAACTTATTTGAGCCAATCGTTGAAAATCGGCAGCACCATTAGGGAAAAAGCCTTGATAAAGATAAAGAGGAGCTATCCGTGTACTTCCAGGGCCACTTTCCCCAGAGTTAATCTTTCCTGAAGTACCGTTGAAAGCAATATCCCATTCAGTATTTTGAGATGCCTCAAAATCAGACATTATCCAACTTTGCCCTGTCGAAACATCAAAGTAAGTATAAACATTTCGATTAGGGTCTTGTGTACAAGAATCATAATCGGGATTAGTAAAAACATTGCCGCAACCTTGCGCACTTAGCGAGACTTCATAGGGAGGCTCACCTTCTCTGGCAATCCTTATCGTATAATTCCCAGGTGCTGCATTCGAGTCATAGTAGTCTATTACCTGTATTTTGAAATAAGCACCATCAGTCTTTAAAGAATAAAGCTGAAAGACAGGCCAAATAATATGGTTTGCTTGGTCATATGAATACCAAGGATGAGCTAAGAAAACATCTAATGACTCATCCCCCACGTAAGGAGAGGGCTTAACAATAAAGCTTTGGAGATCGAGATCTGCTTCACTATTGGCCGGTGCTTCTTTAACCTCACGGCAACCAATAGAAAGAATGAAAATAAGGCACAAGATGTATTTCATAGAATACTCGCTTTAAGACCAATAAAAATCTCCCTACCTCGTGCCGAGCGAAAATCCGTACTGGGTACCACGAGATCTTGGCTGGGCTCACGCGCATTATCAAAGATATTAGTTAGACTTGAGAAGATTCTTAAATTCTTATTCCAATCGTAATTAAGTTTTAAATCAACATTTGTACTTGAAGGACTTGTTCTTAAATTTTCATTATCACTATACTGCGAACCTGTATAACGAGCTTGTAGAATACTATTCCACTTAGGAAGAAATGAATAAGAGAGAGAGCCCATAGCCTGATAAAGCGGACGATTTGCAATTAAAAGATCAGTCTCAGAATCAACTGTCTCGGTGTAAGAGAAATTCAACAAACCAGAAAGACGCTCAGAAAAACGACTCTTTAATCCTAGTTCTAGACCTCGACTATATACTTCTTCGACATTTTCGTAAGAGAATATTCTCGTCGAAGTGTTGGTCTCAACTTCAACAGTATTAATTAAATTAGAGACTCTATTGAGGAAGAAATTCACATAGAGTGATGATTGACGATAACGAACTTCCTCTCCGAGTTGAAAGCTCAATGACTCTTCTGGCTCTAGCCCCTCATTTCCTTGCACAATATAGTTCGCGACACTCGTGTGATCCAAAGTAAAGAATCGCTCTTTTACCGACGGAGCACGATAACCCGTACCAACAGTTGCCCAAGTCTTAAAGCTTGTGTCCTTATAGTCATAGTAATGAGAAATATTTATTTTTGGGCTGAGATATGATCCGAAGTTATCATCATACTGATAGCGAGCACCAGGAGCGACCTCAAAACTTCCGATGAAGAAACTATCTTGAACAAAGGCCTCATAGGAGCGAATCTTTTTCTGATCAATATCAAGAGTTCTCACCACTGTTCCGGCCACGGCCTCATTGATCGTTTCTTGGCTCACCTCATCTTCTTTAACAAGAGTTCCAAATGTTAGATTTTGTCCCGCGACTTTTAAGTCTCGATAAAGAAGGTCAAATCTCTTTGCTTCAAAATCAGTTGTTTTAATTGTCTCAGTATAGGGAGTATTAGGATTATCATTTAAAGCGAGCTCATCTTTAGTTATTTCTCTATTAACTAAAGCCCGTAGGTTACCATTTTCAAATTCCCTTTCAATCCCAAGTCGAATGTTTGAAGATGTCGAGTCCGTGACATTTCTCGAAACACCAAAGGAGCTCGAACTTATTGGTCTTGATGACTCTGATATCGTTTTTCCAAATAAACCAATATACTGACCAAAAACTTTTGTAAGGCCAAAATCTTTCTTAAGATAGAGACTTCCATGAATCTTAGAATAGTCTACATCATCTTTTATGAGAGAATTCTTATCAAGGTCTAAGCTCTCTTGGTCTCTGACACTTAAACTCATTTTGGCGCCGATCCCAAACACACTCCCTTGAGCATTTCCTTGGAAATTGGCGATGATCCCTTCGCTTGTCCCCGTAGGCTGTAAAGATGAAACCTGTAATGAAGCCTTTGTTTTCTTTGTCGGTCTCTTTGTCACAATATTGATGACTCCACCCATAGCCTGAGAGCCATAAAGCGCTGAAGCTCCACCTTTTATAACTTCTACTTTTTTAATATCGGATGTACTGATTTGAGAAAGATCCACACCAAAGCTGCTATTTTGAGAAACAGGCGTTCCATCAATCATAACGAGCACACTATTTTCGCCAAAGCCTTGAATAAGCGCCGATTGTGAACCTGCTCTCCTTGAGGACTCTTGGGTACTCACGCCTGCAATATCATTGATTCCTTCAGCGAGGTCTTGATACTGCTGCTGCTCAAAATACTCCTCATTGAGAACTTCAACCTTTACAGGGGCATCGATGAGCCCACTTTGAACTTCTCTCTCCCCTGTGACGACAATAGAGTCCCTAAACTCTGTAGTTACGAGATTCTGGGCCATAAGCCCCTTAAAACCGAGAAAAAAACTCAGGATGACTGTCATCTTTACGAACGTGTTTGACATGCCAAACTTTTATCACTTATAACAATCAGAAACAACTCATTTCCTCTGACAGGAGTCCAATAATGAAGAAGTTACTTATCTCATTCATCTTTCCTCTTATGCTTGCAAGCAGTACTTTTGCGCAGGAGAGATCACCCTTTACGAATATCGACTTTGGTCTCTTCCTAGGCTGGGGAAATTTCATCAAAGTTCAAAACTGGGACTACTTTGACGAAGATAAAACGCACTTTCTTATTGAGGTAAATGGTAAAGGCTACAAAGAGATTATCTCTGAAGCAAAGGCCCTTTATGGAAATTCATGGAAGTGCCAAATGGCTGAGCATTTTGTTGAGACGATGAGCGCTCTCGGTGTTGAAGTCAAAGAAACTGTAGACCTAAAACTCTACCTTTTTGATGGCGGTCATGAAGTTATTTCCCTTAAAGATGTTCCAGTCACTGAAGAAAATCTCGAAGAAATCCAATTTGAAACTAATCACTGTAAAAATTAAGTAGAAACCTCTTAAGTACCGATAACGTTATATGAAGTTTTCGGTACTAATCACTTCTTTCTTCCTCATAAGCTGTAGCCAGCTTTCATTGCGTGTTGAGAGAAACCTTGCTTCAGACCATTCGAAAAACTGTTTTTCTCTCGCAAGAGAAATTCTTGGAACCGATAGTGATGAGGCAAAGAGAACTTTTCACTACACCATGGTTCACGATATATTTTAAAAAGAGCTTCAATAAGGCCGATGGTTGAAAAGATAGTGCATGTTCCACGACTTTTCTGACTCTTCACCGAAGACATCCTATTCATAAGAAGTTCCACATCACTTCTCACAGGAAAAGCAAAAGCAGATTGAACGAGCATAAACGTAAGCAAAGAGATGACAGATTTTTTCATGCGGCAATTCTAGAAAGGTCAAAAATCTTATGTAAAATCAATTTATGAAACTTCTTCTATCATTACTCTTTACAATAAATTCTACTCTTGCGTTAAGTCCTGTGTGTCAACTGGTCGATGATCATGAATTCGCACCCTTAACTAAGGACCCTTATAACAACGGCTATCCTGAATCGCGTTACCATTTGGTCCTTAATGAATTTATCGAAGAATTTACTCCGGACATCGAAAAGCGAGGGGGAACTTTTCATATTCTCAGAGACTGGAGTGATGGAGCAGTTAATGCTTGGGCCTGGAGAATTGGTGACGAGTTTTGGCTTGAAGTTCCAGGTGGTATGAGCCGCTACCATCTTATTAATGAGTTTGGATTTCTCACCACGCTTTGCCATGAATTAGGCCATCTCGAAGGAGGAGCCCCCCATGGCAGCGAAATTAGTTACGAAGGACAAGCTGATTACTATTCCACAATGAAGTGCATGCACCGAATCTTAAAAAGACTAGGTCATAGCAATGACAAGATTCTTTCAGGAATCAAAAGCCTCACCTCCTACTATGCTTTTTTAGAAAAGAGCGATCCCCCACAAATCAACACTCCTGATTTAACCCAAGCACGTCAAACCCTGAGATCTCACCCCAAGTCTCAATGCCGCTTCGATACCATGGTAAGGGCGATGAAGTGCGACAATAAAGATCATTTCTCCTATGACAATCCCAATATTGGTGCGTGTCAAGGCTCCCTTGCAAGACCCCTTTGCTGGTACAGCCCTTAAAGATTACACCTCGCTTCATTAATAAGCTCCTATAGCCAAATGCCCCTTCTCTACGGCATAATAGCCAAAAATTTAACGAAGGAAATTTAATGAAAATCATCTACACTCTTACGGACGAAGCTCCTTTTTTAGCGACTCAATCCTTCCTCCCAATCGTTCGTGCTTTTTCAAAGCATGGCGGTGTTGAAGTAGAGACAAGAGACATCTCTCTTGCGGCTAGAGTACTTGCTCAATTCCCTGAAAGACTCAAAGAAAAAGTAAGTGATGATCTTGCAGAACTCGGTCAGCTCACTCAGGACCCTAACGCCAATATTATTAAACTTCCCAATATCTCAGCCTCTATTCCACAGCTCAAAGAGTGTATTAAAGAGCTTCAAGGACAAGGCTATGACCTTCCTGAATTTCCGGAAGGAGACCTCAATGCAGAACAAGAAGAAATTAAAAAGAAGTACGCTAAAGTTCTTGGCTCTGCTGTTAACCCAGTGCTTAGAGAAGGTAACTCCGACCGTCGTGTAGCTGGAGCTGTTAAGGAGTTTGCAAAGAATAATCCTCACTCAATGGGAGAATGGCTCAAAGATTCAAAAACTCATGTGGCGAGCATGAATGAAGGAGACTTCTTTGGTAGCGAACAATCTGTCGTAAAAGAATCAGAAGGCGACGTTAGAATTGAGTTCGTTTCTCAAAAGGGAGACACGCAAGTTCTTAAAGACAACTTTAAAATTCTTGCCGGAGAAGTTATCGACTCTGGCGTGATGAGTGCAGCAAAACTTAAAGACTTCTTCGCTCGTGAAATTGAAAACGCCAAAAAAGAGGACATTCTTCTTTCTCTTCACATGAAGGCGACGATGATGAAAGTCAGTGACCCCATCATTTTTGGTCACGCCGTAAAAACATACTACGCTGACGTTTTTGAACAGTTTGCAGCTGACTTTGAAGCGATTGGGGTTAATCCTAACAATGGAATTGGTGACCTCTATGCAAAGCTTGATAAGCTAGAGGCCAGCAAGAAAGAAGCTGTTCTTAAGGCTATTGAGGCGAACTATGAAAAGAGACCTCACCTAGCAATGGTTAACTCAGACAAAGGTATTACGAACCTTCATGTTCCAAGTGATGTCATTATTGATGCTTCTATGCCTGCAGCAATCAGAGCTGGCGGTAAGATGTGGGGCGCTGATAATAAGACCCATGACACTAAGGCCATGATTCCTGATCGTAGCTACGCTTCTGTCTATCAAGAGACAATTAATTTCTGTAAAGAGAACGGAGCCTTTGACGTTACTAAAATGGGTAATGTTTCTAATGTTGGTCTTATGGCCAAGAAAGCTGAAGAGTACGGCTCTCATGATAAGACGTTTGAGATGAAGGCCGCAGGTCATGTTCAAGTGGTCGATGCTTCAGGAACAGTTCTTATGAAGCATGACGTTCAAGAAGGTGACATTTTCAGAATGTGCCAAACTAAAGATATTGCCATCCGCGACTGGGTCAAGCTTGGTGTAAACAGAGCAAAGGCCACAGGGAACCTTGCGATTTTCTGGCTTGATGCTAATAGAGCTCACGACAAAAACCTAATTACCAAGGTTGAAACGTATCTAAAAGATCACGATACAACAGGTCTTGATATTCGTATTCTTGCCCCTGCCGAAGCCACTCGCTTAAGTTGTGAAACAATTAAGGCCGGCAAAGACACGATTTCAATTACTGGAAACGTCCTTCGTGACTACCTTACAGACCTTTTCCCAATTCTCGAACTTGGCACTTCCGCAAAAATGCTTTCTATCGTGCCCCTCCTTGCCGGTGGTGGTCTCTATGAAACAGGTGCTGGTGGGTCTGCTCCAAAACATGTGGAACAAGTTCTTGAAGAAAATCACCTTCGCTGGGACTCTCTTGGTGAATTTCTGGCCCTCGCTGTCTCTCTCAATGAAACTGCAGAGAAAACAAATAACAACAAGCTTGCCGTTATCGCCAAGGCTCTTGATAAAGCGAATACTGAGTATCTCCTCCAAAATAAGTCACCTTCACGTAAGGCAGGAGAGCTTGATAATAGAGGCACTCACTTCTTCCTTTCTCTCTTTTGGGCTCAAGCTCTAAGTGAGCAAACAGAAGATTCGGAGTTAAAATCTCGCTTTGAAAGTATTTTCAAGACGATGAATGCAGCTAAAGATGACATTATTAAAGAACTTAATAATGTCCAAGGTTCTGCTCAAGACATTGGTGGCTACTACCACCCAAGTGTAGAGCTTATGGCCAAAGTCATGAGACCAAGCCAAAAGCTTAACACTATCATTGAGTCTATTTAGATCTTAGAAAGAAAGGGTAAATGAGAAAGGGAAAACTTTTTACGATATTGATAGCTTTTCTCTTTTCATTTGCTTCTTTTGCAATTGAGGACTCCCAAATTGATGGCGAGTCCACAACACTTCCCGAGCTACAGGAGCGAGTCCATTCGCTCGATAAACTCACTGTAGCTCAACTCGACTACCACCAAACGACAAAACTTTGGAAAGACCTCTTCAACATCCCCTACAGTAAGGTTAATGGACCCCGTGCTGACTGGGAATCCAAACGGACGGAACTCCTCTTTAAGGCAGGCAACCTACGCTACCAGGTTATTGCGAGCGATTATCTGAGCCTTTCAACCTCACAGTTCATTCAGGACTCTCTCTTTGAGCTTAAAATAATTCCTCAACGATGGATTCGAATTTTTGAAATCAAATATCAAGCGATTCAAGAAAAAGGCAAAGAGAACAAAGGAACATATCACCTCATTAGGTCCCTGCTTCCGGAAATTCTTTCGACTCTTCTTTTCATTCTTTTGCCTCTTCTCGTTCTTAAACTCAATAGCTACCTCTTAAAGACAATGGAGAATGTCAGAGAAGATCTAAGTAACCCCTACAGATTCACTCCAACAAGAAGAAGAATGGCAATTATTCTTCAAAGAGTAGGCCCATTCATCCCTCTTCTTTTAAGCATCTTAGCCCTTAACGTTTTCTCTGGTGTTATCAGAAAGACTATTGTCGCTGAACTAGATCTCCTCATTCCTTTTATTCTCTACTATCTCTACTATAAAATTTTTCGCCAACTCGTTCTCAATCTCTTCATTGTTTTTTCTGAAGACCTCCAACTTAATAGAGGAAGACAAATTAGAGCAAAGATCTATTCCGCAGCAAAAGCTCTTGGGCGTTTCTTCTTTGCAGCCCTTTTAAGCCTTCACCTTGTGAGCTCTGTTGCAGGCAAAGGTCTTCTCTATCAAGAGCTCTATCTGCTCCTTTGGGTTTGTGGAGCTATTTTGTATATATGGCTTGTTCGTTCTTGGTCACCGGAAATTGATCATCAAGCAAAGAAAGCCTTTACGGGTAAGATTCTAGCTTTCTATGAGAAAGCGACATCTGTAGCCATCCTCAATTTTATTATCCGCACTATTACTTTTCTCTACCTCCTCCTTCTTCCGCTCTTTCGTGAACTCAAGGAGAAGTTTCTTGAAGTTGGGGTTGGAAAGGCGATCTTTTCCAAAGTTTTTCAACGAAAGCTTGAATCCAATGAAAACCTCAAGGGCCACGAAGAAGCAAAGCTACCTGAAGAATATAAGGAATGGTTTGGGCTAAGTAAGGATGACGATGACGCTCTTTGGATTAAATCTAAGAATCAAAGACTCGATGAAATCACGAGTGAAGTCGATGAATGGCTAAAAGATCTTAGTGAAGAGCACAGTCTTGCGATCTATGGAGACAAGGGAATTGGAAAGACTCAAATTATCAGACATCTTGAAAAAGAGCTTCAAGGCCATGAGCTCAAACCCGAAGTCATCGTTGCCTCTGTTCCCCCCAAGATTACAAGCAAGAATGAAGTTTTTAAATTCCTTGGCAATCTTGTTGCAGGAGAAGCCCTCGCCGATGTCTTTGGACTATTGGATTTTGATAAAAAACTCGTTGAAGAGGATAAAAAGCTCGTCATCATCTTAGATGATGCTCATAACTTCTTTCTGACTCATTTCGGTGGACTTAAAGGAATTGAAGCCTTCTTTGAAGCACTTAATCTCAGAACTGATAATATCTTCTGGGTCGCGGCTTTTAATACCTACAGCTGGGCATACCTTGAGCAAGTCTTTCACAAAAATAAATACTTCCGCACGGTATTTCGCCTCAAAGGCTTTAACGATGAAGAGCTTCAAGAATACATCCTTAAGCGCCACGAACGCTCAGGATACTCACTAAGCTATGCCGATATTATTCGCGCCGTAAAAACCAAGAGTGCAACTGGCGGCGACTTTTCTTATGTCGAAAATATGTTTTTCCGCCTTCTCTGGGACCAATCTCAAGGTAATCCCGAGCTAGCTGAAAAGCTTTGGCTAAGGGCCCTTAAGCCCCTCTATGGTAAGCGCCTTAAAGTCGGGCTCCCCCTTACCCATGACCTCTCTGTCCTCAAGGGACTGGCAGATGAAGCTTTCTTTGTCTTCGCAGCACTCATGCGCCATGAGAACCTCACGACGAATGAATTTATCCAAGTGACAGATATGAAAGAAGGGCTTGTCCGTCATAGCTTAAGAATTGGATTAGAAAATAATTTCATCAAAAGAGATGAGACATCAAAGAGATATAGCTTTTTAGTCGAAGGTCAATACCATGTCCTCAATATCCTCAAAGCTAAAAACTTCGTCTACTTTTAGGAATTAAAGAATGAATGAAAATCAACTCGACCAATTAGGGCAACTCTTCGAACTTTTTAAGTTTGATAGCCTCTTCTTGCTCTTTTCGGGGATTATCGTTCTTTATCTTATTGCAAAAGGTCTTGCTAAACTTGGAGAAAATCTAGGTCTGCGCTTTAATCACAAGCGCCTCTTTATTCTCCAAATCACAACGATCCTTACATTTATCCTCTACATTCTTGGTCTCCCCTTACTTGTCTACTCTACACTTCGCCCTCCAAAAGAACTCATCTTAGCACTTGGGGGCTCTATTGCCGTCGCTTTCGGTTTCGCGATTAAGGACATCATTGCTTCCTTCGTCAGTGGTATTGTTATGCTCTTCGATCGCCCGGCACAGGTTGGCGACCGCATCCAGATTGGGGATATTTACGGAGAGGTCAAATCGATTGGCCTTCGTGCAGTTAGACTTGTCACACTCGACGATAATGTTGTCACTATTCCAAATACCAAACTTCTCTCTGATGAAGTGAGCTCAGGAAACTATGGCGCCCTGGATATGATGGTCGTTGTGAACTTTCACACAGGACTTTCAGTTAATATCGATCAAGTGAGTGAAATTCTAAGAGAAGTGGTCGTGACTTCTCGCTACGTCTATCTCGCTAAACCCGTTGTCGTAACAGTCAAAGAGTGTGAGATTGCCATGAAGCTTGCTTTAAAGTTTTCAGTTAAGAGCTATGTTCTTGATGTGAGATACGAAAAAGCCTTCGAAACAGACATCGTCACTCGAGTCCACGAAGTATTCAATGAACTTGAAATTGAACGCCCTCTGTAAAGACGTGTAGGTAGGTAGAGACGTGTAGGTAGGTAGAGACGCCCTAATTAATAGGCAAAAAAGAAGAACTCCTGCTTACCTAACCCTCTGAAAATTTAAAAGCTAGACTCTCTTTTTAGCTGAGATACCCTGCTCTGAATTAACCCAAAGGATAATTTATGAGTCAGGCAAAGACACTCTTTCGTGCGATTACGATTCTCAGTATCGTTCTCATTACAGAACCCCTTCTTAAGGTTCTCGTTCTTAAAACTCAAACTGGTCTGGAGTGGAGCTTAATCTGGTCCAATATAATGGAAAATAGCCAATCCTTTAGTCGCTTCTTTCTTTTTTGGCTCATAAGCCCTTTAACAGGTCTTCTTTTGCTTACCTACTCCAACTTTGCCTATGGCCTTTACTTTATGTTTAGCCTCTTTAAGTTTTATCAACTCTTAACATTCACTCCCTACTCCTGGCCTTATATGACAAAGTATCCTCATGCCAGTGTGATCCTATTTGAAGTATTTAATCTCGTGATGTTTCTCTACCTCTTCTATCCTCTTATCCAGCGCTTTATTCTAAGCCGCTATATGAGAAAGTACTGGGATGCTCGAGGAAGAACTGAGTGCTCTATCAAAGGCTACCTCTTTCACGAGGGAGATAGTGAAGTCCGTATTGGTACGATAGAAAATATTTCTTCAGGTGGGGTGAGCTTTGTTATCGAAAAAGGACCGCAGCCCTTTAAAAAAGGAAAGCTTTCGTTCATTGATCCTCAGGGGACTCCTCTCTCTTTTGACGTTCTCGCAAAGAGTCAAAGAGAGTCAGGCACAAAAGTGACCATTGGATTTGAATTTTTAAATTTAGCCCCTAAAGATAAAATTTACCTCAGGACTCTCACTCAAAGTGGCCAAGGAGTGCATCAACAGGTGCAATCAAAAATCTGACCAAACACATCGGTTAACTTTAACTGCACCTATTGAAACACTTTCACAAGACTAAATTTTTTAAGTCTATTTTTCCTCTTTACATTGACGGTAGGATTGCGAAAATAGAGAGCAGTCTAGAAATTTTTATGAGTCAAATAGGAGGATGAATGAAGAAATTTCTTTTTACAGCTACTTTAAGTTTACTTGTTGGAAATGCATTTGCTGCTCACGGACCTGCTGGTTGTGGACTTGGAGCTATGCTTCTTAAAGGTAAAGACGGTCTAGTAATGAACGTTCTTGCTGCTACTACAAACGGTACTTCTGGTAACCAAACTTTTGGTATGTCTACAGGTACTCTTGGATGTGAAGATGCTAACAAAGCAAAAGTTAGTGGACCAGCTTTCATTCAAAACAACCGTGAAAAGCTTGCTAACGACGTAGCAAGAGGTCAAGGTGAAACTCTTTCAGCTTACCTTAAGCTTATCGATGCTTCTCAAACAGAAGCTTCTGAGCTTCAAAAGAACTTTGCTTCAATTTTCGCTACAGAAAATGATGCAAATGCAATTCACAACAAAATTGTTGAGCTTATTTAATTAAGTTTTTTGGACGGAAGGCTTAGGCCTTCCGTTTTTTATGAAATTCATATCCCTGCTACTCTGTATTCTATTCAATTCAACTCTATTAGGCGCATCTCCCCAAGTTGACCGCCAATGGTTAAATCTATACCGCTACCAACTCGACGGCAGCGATTCACTCGTCACCAATGATTCTTTTTTCTTCCATCCCGAGGGGAGGCATAACCCCCTACTTGAAATGAAAGAAGCGATTAAAGTACTAAGTAAGGATTCAAAGGCCCGCTGTAAGTACCCTGCAAGAACAATTTATCTTCAAAAGAAGGGTCATCTCAAAAGCTTTAATGACAATTGCCCTGACTATAATTACTTTAAGAGGAAACTCAACCTCGAATCTATATGGATCGTATTTGCAAGCTACTATGTTAACAATCCAAGCAGTGCCTTTGGTCATACACTCTTTAAAATAAAGGGCAAAAATAACAATAATGATTTTCTGGAGTGGGGAGTTAATTTCGCAGCTCAACCCACCACTGATAATGCTTTCTTTTATGCTCTTCTTGGACTCGTTGGAGGGTTTAAAGGTAACTTTAGTCTTCTCCCCTACTTTATAAAGATTGCTGAATATAATGACAGCGAAACAAGAGATTTATGGGAGTACCAGCTAGATTTCAACGAGGAAGAAAAAGAGCTCTTTCAGGCCCACCTCTGGGAAATGGATAAAGCGCTCTTTGATTACTATTACCTTTCTGAAAACTGTAGCTATCATCTCCTCTATTTTCTCGATACGATAAGGCCTTCCCTCAACTTTATTGAGAAAATGCCTTACTTTGTTTTACCTAGTGAAACCCTTCTTCTTGTCAATCAGGCTGATGATCTTGTCACTGAAATCAATCAAAGACCGAGTCAATTTAAGAGAGTGCAAAAGCGTTATCAAAACTTAAGTAAGAGTGCGAAAGAAGGTAACCCTCAGAATGAACAAGATAAGGCGGATCTCCTCGATTATAAGATCGATTTAATGGACCTTGAAAAAGGAAGTGCACTAAGACGAAAAGAAGAGAAAGTTGTCAAAGAAAAGAGAAGCCTCCAAGCAAAGAGGGCCAGTTACTATAATTATCCCACAAAACCTCTCTCTTTTAGCAATGAAGGTGGACCACACCTTATCCATCCACCGCGCTACTTTTCCTTTGGCTATGATCATTTCTCCTTTGAAGAAAAGGACTTCAATGCCATCACCTTTGATTATCGCTTTAGCTTTCATGAATATGATGATCCAGCCCTTGGTGCTCCAGACTGGTCTCAACTTATGCTTGGCAGCTTTAAACTAGCCTATGATACCGACCGTAAAAATCTTCAAGTGAGAAAGTTTACTCTCTTCAAGGCAGAGGCCAACACAGCTAATATCCATGAAACAGCTGCCCTTACTTGGGGAGCTTCAGCTGGGGCAAGAGATAATATAAGAACACAAGCCTATGATTTTGGCCCCTATGTACGCTCTTTAGTAGGGATCAATTGGCGTTCCTCTAAGAACCTCTTTAGAGTTGTGCTTCCCTTTGAAATGGATTACTCGAGCCCCTCAGTTAAAAACAATCGTTTTAAGTATTCTGGAGACCTTCTCCTAGAAGCAATGAGAAACTTTTCCTCACACCTAAGACTAAGAGTCGGACTTGGGACCACAATGGATAATTATAGGCACCGAAAGCCAAAACTATTGGCCCACCTTAAAGGCCAATTAAACTTCTCCAAAACAGCAGGAATACGCTTTAAGACTCAGCTTATAGACGAAGATCTTCAAGCCCAAACTCAAATTTTGTATAGTTTTTAGACAGTCAACTCTTTTGGTTAAAAGCCGATAAGACTGTATGAAAAAACTAAATCTCTTTTTGACCTCACTTCTTCTCCTAGCCTCTTGTACCCACTTTGAAGGAAAAAGAACGCTAGCCAGTATTTCAGAGCTCACCCTACTTCATAGTTATAAAACAGAGGCTGCACGCTATATTCTTTCACATGAGCCAAAGAGACTCGGAACCTTCGAAGATCTCACGGCTGATAACGAAAAGCTTTTGAAACTCCTTCAGGACATTGACCTTGGAAAGGTTCAAAATATTCGCTCAAAAATCCAACGTAAACATGAAGGTGACCTCCCTTATATTGATGTGACAAGAGCAAAAGCCTTAGAGTTCTCTGAATGGCAAAGTCTTCTTCCCGAAATTCTTGCAGCTTATCAACGTGGAGAGCATGTCTTCATTCATCAAAATTCATTCTTTACTATTTGGGGCCTAGAGCTCAACAAAGACATGATTTCCTCAGAAGTCATAAAAAAAGCAAGTCGCTACAAGCGCTACTTTGACGAGGATACTCTTGCCTTAGCTCTCTTTAACGGTCAGAGGGCTCTAGAGTTAAGCGAAGACTTTATTATCCTCTTACCAGAAATCAGAATTCTCAGTAATCAACATCTAAAAATTATAAAAGATGACTTTTCAAAACAAATTAGCCCCTTCGTTGATGTCAATGCAATTGATATTATCAATTACAATCCAAAGGGAGAGGGCCTCAATCTTTCTAATTGGGAAGACTACTACTATGAAAAGCATCAGGCTATGTTAAGAGGTGAAAGCTTTGAAAGTCCCGATAATATCTGTGAAACGCGCCTCTACTTAAGATCGCTTAGCTCAAATGAAATCCCAAAAGTATTTGTGAGAACGCTCATCGATCACAAAGAGAAGCTCATGAGAACCCTAAGGCTTTCCAATAATGATTATGATGAGCTCATGGCCTTAAGCCTCGGTATCCTTGCAGTCGAGAGTAAAATGGGAGAAAGCTTTAAATACTTTATTAAAGAAGATCTTAAAATTGGTAAGATTAATTTAGGGCAACTTGCAATTAGAACCCTCAAAGACCTTAAAGGGCGTGAGGATAGAAACTCTCGAGGGCTCACCCAAATTAAAGACGCCGGTCCCCTTCTTAAAGATACAGAGTATGCTTACCTCGCAGACGCTGACCTCGATGATCCAGCCCACGCGGCCATAACGACAATGTTTGTTCTGAAAGAAAAGCTTGGTTACTTACGCCACTTTGCGAAGAATCACCCCAATATTACTTCCAACAATTGGGCTGACTATCTCTACTACTTCTATCAAGGCTCAAGTCGCCAAATAACGAAAGGTCTTGCAACTCCTCCTCTCAACCTAAGAATACGTAAGATCCTTGAACTGAGAAAGAACATCATCCTTTACCGAAATTGTGACCTTTAAAAAGGATCTAAGTGTCTAATTTTTAGACACCCCTGTGTAAGTGTTGAAGACCCTGATAAAGCCTGGTCCAGTGCATGCTATAAAGCTAAAAACTTTAAAAGGACCAGCACTGTGCCCACAATTTCAAAGATCTTCAAACTTGCTCTCCCACTTGGAATGGCCTTAGGAATGAATGCCGTTGGGGCACAACAGACTAACTTTTTTGATTTCTTTGAGGAAGAATTCTCTCCAACATACGATATCGTTCTTCGTAAATTAGACTATACCAAGCAAGATCAAGTCGCCGTTCCGAGTGGACTCTTTTCTTTTTCTCGCTTTAAAATGATTGGAGATAGTGTAAGCGTTAACCTTGATAATAGTGATGGATATTTTGATTCTCAAATTTATGTAGCAAAAAACTTAGTCGGCTTCCAAGGTCCCCTCGCTCAGTTTGCCTACCGCTTAAGACCAGAGGACTTCAAATATTTAGATAGTTTTGAATGGCTAAAACTCGATCATCTTGAATTTAAAATGGACCGCTCCCTCATTCACCTCCAAGGTCAGCGCTTCACCATGCAAGAGCCTAGAACATTTCTTTTAGCACAAAATTTTAATATGGATTGTGATAGGCATCCAAATTATTTACTCAATGATGGGGATGGCTTTCTTGCGGGATGTCTGAATTCCTCTGTCGTTGCTCCCTTAAATTCAGCAGGATTTGATATTGACTACAAACTTAGAAACGCTGAAGGAGCAGGTTACCTCGCGCAACTCAGTGGGCGATTCACTCATTTTAGCGGTCACCAAAATCATTTCAGTCTCAAGGCAGATCGTATTGATTCCATTATTCAGCAAAAAACTCAAATTCAAGCAGAGGATATCACTGTTAGTTGCGCCAAAAATGAAGACCTTATTAAAATTGGCCAAGAAGAACTTCTCTACCCTTGTCTTCAAGACATAAAACTAAAAACGAAATCCATCACGCTAGACCTTACAGCTGATGAAGAGGAAGAAGGCAGTCAAGATAGTAAGATTACGCTTTTAAAGCCTGACTTCACACATGACCAAGAAGGTATTGCAATCACCACCGATTTCTTTGACTTTAGAACTGACACGCTTAGCTTTAAGACCAATGCAGCACGAATTAACTGTGATCAAGCCAATGGCCTTCCAGATGATATGGGATCCTACTTTCAATCATGCTTAGAAACAGCCCAAATTTCCTCAAAGGAAAAGAACAAAATAGATATGGAGTTTACCATTGATGAGCCGAAGACTGAGGAAGCTGAAGCTTTTTATCTGAACCTGACAGGTGGTATTTCTGCTCTTAATATGGAAAATGAGAGAATATTATTAAAGTCCCCTCAATTCAGCCTCAATATAGATAAAGATCTCCATATCAATATTAACGATGTAAATGTTAACTGCAATAAGAAAACAGGCCTTAGAGAATTTGATGTCGATACACTCCTCACCCAATGTAAGGATGATGCCCAAATCAATATTGATTATGCTGATGTCTTCCACAACGTGAATCCTGAAGACCCAATGCTATTTACGATTGTCCCTCAGCAAATTACTTCCACCGATACAAGGGTTTCTGGAACAATTTCTGACATGACCATGCTTACAATCAAGAGTGTGAAGTTTTTTGAAAACTTAAAAGTGGATTGCCAGAAGATGCCCGAAGCCGACCTTTTTAAAATACAGGATGTATTAGAAGGATGTGCTCATAATGGAGTTATTACTCTCGATAAGCTCTATTCAAATGAGCAAGATACGAAATTAAGTGTTTTCAAAGAGGGAGTAACTCTTCGTAACGTCCGCAATACGATTAAGAAAGCTGGTGTAACGGACGTTAAGGCTTCGATACGAAATGGTTATATATCAGTTGAGCTCATTACAAGAGTCATGGGAATGAAAAGATCAGTTTCTTTCTCAGGCCCCATCTCATTTGATAAAGAGGAGAAACTACTTACCATTAGAGTTAAAGACCTTAAACTCCCCTTTCTTCCCGACACAAAAGGCTTCTTTCGAATGGCCATTCGAAATCTGATCGAAGGGGAGACGGTTACCGTTAATAAAGAAACTGAGATTAAAGTACAGCTTTAAAGAAGGAACCTAAAAAGTACTGTAGCAATAGTTTCTTTCATCCTGCCAGTTTTCACGAACTAAATTAAGGTGATATTCGCAACTATATTCCCAGTAGTGGACTGTAAGTACCTTATGGTCCTCAAACTGATCACTATCTCTATAATAATATCTTCTCACTTCGACTTGAAGGTCTGCAATCCTCTCTTGTTCACAAAACTCTGAATATTCATATAAGAGCTTTTCTGAAAGAGCTATAACCAGCTCCGTATTTTCGCTATTTTCATAACGCTTACAATGATTAACAGCCTGAGTATCAATAAGAAAAAGTGAAAAAATGGTAAAGAGTAGAGTCTTCATTCGTGCGTCCTGTTTTTAAGATTATTTAAAGTGAAAGGACTCTAGTTCATGCTGTTTGATTAGTCAAACAAAAGAGCGCCAAGACAAACACCTACAAAGAGAGAAGACCACGGCCCCATAAAGAAACACCATTAAATTCCGATAAGTTGAATACAAATCCATTTATTCAACGAGGAGTTGCTTTATCTCTGATAAAGAAAGTCAAATTAATAAGAATGTCTTTGGCGCAAGTGCCTTTTTTATACTCATCATCACTGCTGGTGCATCAATTTGGCCGAAGAGCTTTGAAAGCTTTTTTAGCTCAATTCAGCAATGGCTCCTGCATTCCACAAGCTGGATTTATGTCTTATCGGTTGCCATCATAGCCTTTATTGTCCTTTGGCTCATGCTAAGCAGGCTTGGAGAAATCAAGCTAGGTCCTGATCATAGCCTTCCTGAATACACAAATATCTCCTGGTTTGCCATGCTCTTCAGTGCGGGAATGGGAATCGGCCTTCTCTTCTTTGGGGTCGCTGAACCGATTATGCACTTTAGTTCCCCTCCTGTTGGAGAGGCGATGAGTATTGAGTCAGCACGAGAAGCTATGAAAATAACCTTCTTTCATTGGGGATTTCATGCTTGGGCAATTTACTCTCTTATGGCAATTATCCTCGCTTACTTTTGCTATCGAAAAGACCTTCCGCTCCTTCCTCGATCCGCATTCTATCCTTTTGTAGGAGACAGAATTTACGGAAAGTTTGGTGATATGATCGATACCTTTTCTATTATTGGAACGATGTTCGGGGTGGCCACATCTCTCGGCTTTGGTGTTGCTCAAGTTAATGCGGGACTAAACTATCTCTTTGATATCCCTCAATCTCCAGCAATTCAAGTAGGGCTAATTGCTATCATTACGGCCATGGCAACAGTTTCCGTAGTGTTAGGTCTTGATGGTGGTATTAAGAAACTCTCAAATGCCAATCTCATTATTGCCGTTCTTCTCTTATTAGCCGTCCTTATTCTAGGAGGTGTTGGTGGTCTCATGCGCTCTTACGTGCAAAACGTCGGAGCCTATATTTTTGATATCACTTACAAGACTTTCAATCTATATGCCTATGAAAAGAAAGACGACTGGATTGGCGGATGGACTCTTCTCTACTGGGGCTGGTGGATTTCGTGGTCACCTTTCGTAGGAATGTTTATTGCTCGAATTTCTAGAGGAAGGACTATTCGCGAATTTTTACTAGGTGTCATCTTCGTGCCAACAGCATTTACTTTTCTTTGGATGACTGTCTTTGGAAATTCCGCGATCGCACTTGTTCTAGAAAAGAATGCGACAGAGCTCGTTCAAGTTGTGAATGAAAATGTGCCCGTGGCCCTTTTTAAATTCTTTGAATACTTCCCTTTTTCAAGTGTCTTAACAGGATTAGGTCTTATTCTCGTGGTAACATTCTTTGTTAGCTCTAGTGATTCCGGCTCTCTTGTTATCGACACCCTTGCCTCAGGTGGTGCGGAAGAACCTCCGGTATGGCAAAGAGTATTTTGGGCTGTTTTAGAAGGGGTCGTAGCGGCGACATTGCTTCTTGCAGGGGGACTCGATGCCCTTCAGACAATGACAATTGCTTCAGCTTTTCCAATGATTTTCATGATTCTACTTGGAGCCTTTGCTCTCATAAAGTCATTAAGGGCTGACTACCTTCTTTTAAACTCCGTTCAAAATCACAGCGGGACAAGTTTTTCCACTAATGGAAAAATTGAAGGTAACTGGCGAGAGCGCCTCAACACTGTTCTCAGTCATCCAAAAAAGTCTCAGGTTCTCGACTTTATCAAAACACAGGTCAAACCCTCTCTTGAAGAGCTTGCAAAGGAGATGAATGCAAAAGGTCTGAATGTAAAAGTTGAAGAAGGTGAAGACTATGTTCAACTTGCCGTTAAAAAGGGTGAGTTTGATGACTTCAAATATGGTGTAAAAGCACGAACCTTTAGCGTTCCTGACTATGTTCCAGATGATAAAGATGCATACTGTA
>CATLOT010000011.1 GCA_950054155.1 uncultured Bacteriovoracaceae bacterium | reverse complement strand
TTTATTTTACGAGTTATGCTTCTCTTCGGGAGGTTGAGGTTTTGTTTCGGCTTCAGGGGGAGGAGAAATATAAAGATCAGGTGGATCGGTTGGCGGCTTATATTTGGAAGGTTGCTCAGAGGACGGGAGGGGCTTAGTCCCCTCTCTTTTTTTTTGCTATTTCCTTTTATTCTTTTTACTTCTTCTTTCACTCATTTTTATTATGTAATTTTTACGATCTTTTATTAATTCTTTCTGATTTAGTCACTGATGGAGCGAACGCAGAGATTGGAACAAGTACTGCCCCAAAAGAGTTCTATCTTTGCCTAAATCGTTTTTTCACTCCAATAACAAATAATAAAGGCAAATCGTACTCTGAGAGAAATGCTTAAAGTCTCCCAGGGGGAATTGGTTTACAGATGGAACTTTGACGAAAATGTAAGCCTATCCGCCCAGAATCCTTTTCATAATAAAGGAAATCAAGAGGTGAGTAGTTAGCCTCTTGCTCCTTATCTAACTGAGGTGACTTTTTAAAATGATTGTTAAACTCTTTCGTTGGTAGTTTGAATTTTAATCCCGTTATTTTCTTTAATACACTTTCAATCTTGTCCTTATTCCATCTTTTTACACCATCTATATAAATACTTTGACTACATGCCTTTTCGAGATCATGATCAACAAAAATTTCTACATTAAAGCCATCAATGTTTTTCTTAGTTCTAAATGACCTAAACCCAAAATTATCTTTAATCTCCTTCGAACTTAGACCCTCCTTAAAGCCTTCTAGCTCAGCGACTGTAATTATTCTTCGATAATGCATTTCCTTTAGCTTTTTAACACTAGTGCCCACACAAGGCATTAATCCACACTCCTTTGCAAATAAAGAATGACAACACAAAATGGTAATGAGTATTAAAACTTTCCTTTTGACCGACATATAAGCCCTCTCCCCTGAGCCACCTTTATCCTTACGGTCCATCAATTGAAAAAGGACGCTTCTTTCGACAAGGTTTATTCTTTGCAAGCTGTTAGTAGGAATGAATTAAGGATATTTTAGCATGGTTTTTTGGTTGGGGGTTGGGGTTGGCTGGTTTGGGGGTGCAGTAACTGTTTTCTGTGTGTTGGTGTTGAAAAGTTGCTGGGGGGGAATGGGCCTCCCCTCTTTGGAATGAGGGGAGGAGGATACTTTTTTTAGGAAATTATCGGCGGCGGGATTTCTTTTGGAGTTTCTTTTGGAGTTCTTTCTTTTCTTTTGCTTGGGCCTTGAGCCAGTCAGAAAGTTTTACTCGCACCTCTTTGAGCTCTTCCACTAATTTGGCGCGGATGAGTTTGTCGGATTTTGCGACTTTTTGAAACTCTTTTAGTTTTGCCGAGTCATCTTTTACCATGAGCTTTCTTTTTTCGACTTCTTCTTTGGTCATACGGTAGATGGGCATGTCGGCGAGGTAGTCGCTAAAAGTGAATTTCTTTTTATTCAGATGATCAACGAAGCTTCTTCTGTTCTTTGAACGTGTGGCCACTTCATATTCTTTTTGACGGATGAATTTAATGATTTCATTATTCTGGCGAATTCTTCTTTCAAACTCCTCGCAAAGAAGTTCGTAGCGGCGCTTAACGACATCAATTCTTTGGTCGGTAAAAATTTGAATAATCTCTTCGGGACGATTAAAAATTCTTACCCCACGCTCACTAATGAGGGTGTAGTTTGGTGTCATCGATGTGGTGATGAGCATCTTCTCTTTAACTTCTTTGAGTGAGGGTTGTTTTCCTCTCTTAAAGATAAGCTCAATCATAATATCATTACTCACGGAGGAGTCGATATAGTCTTTGATGAAATCTGCTTCAATATGCTTATTGAGATGACGGTATATCTTCTTGGCATCATAACCGCGAGGAAGCTCTGTTATAAAGATCTTTCCCTCAATCTCTTCAATGGCCATGGGAAAAGTGTATTTGGTCTTCTCATCGTTAATTTTTTCTTTGTAGTAATTAACCCATGGACGCAGACGCTTGGGTTTTCCTGTTTCCACATACTGAATCATCGAATCACAGATATCAGTGTGACTAAAGCTTGGAATCACTGAAGAAAAGCCAGTACCAATTCCCTCTGAACCATTGAGCAACATAATCGGCAGCTTGGGCAGAAGGTGAACGGGCTCATTCACAGTCTCGTCGTAATTGGGAACCATCTCAACTTGGTTAAGATCATCAAAGAGCAGAAACTCAGCAATCTTTCCCAAACGACACTCAATATATCTTGAGGCCGCTGGCTGTGGCTCCATTCTCTCCCCAAAGTAACCCTTCTTATCAATGAGAGGGTAATTATTTGAGAATGTGAAGTCCTGGGCCATATTGACGATGGCCGTCTCAATCGAAGCTGGGCCGTGAGGGTGCAAAGTCAAAACTAAGCCCGTGGCACTACTCACTTTAGTGAGCCCCTTACTTTGGTTACGATAGAGAGTGTAGAGGATTCTTCTTTGTCCGGGCTTGAGACCATCTTGAAGATAAGGAATAGCACGATCCATCAAAGTATAGATCTGATAAGTGCGATACTCTTCCTTTACCACCTCAGAGAGAGGGACTGACTCAAGAGCGTGTAAGAGATTTTCTTCCATTTACTGACCTGCCTAGTACTCGAGGTGCCCGACGAGGGTGCCGCGAGATTTTTTCTTTGTTGTTTTCTTGGTTGTTTTTTTCTTAGTTGTTTTCTTGGCTGTTTTCTTTGCCGCTTTCTTGGCTGTTTTCTTGGCCGTTTTTTTCTTTGTTACTTTTTTGGCGGCTTTCTTTGCAGTTTTCTTAGCGGTTTTCTTAGCCACTTTCTTAGCCACTTTCTTGGTCACTTTCTTTGCGACCTTCTTGGCAGCCTTTTTGGCGACCTTCTTTTTAGTGGCCCCTGTTTTTGGTGCAAGACCAGTGCTAAGGCTAATCTCCTCACCAGAGGAGTTTCCATCAAGAAGGAGGGCCTTACGAGGGTTTGAGTCTTTACCAAAACAGACGTTGAGCATCTTCTTCGCTTCACTCGCGTGTTCAACAGTAATTTTGGTGTACTGATCCTTACTCATCACATACTTCCAGGCCTCAGGAGACATCTCCCCTAATCCTTTGTTGCGGTGAATGGCCTTAATTTTAGTGTCCGACTCCTTGAGGTTATCAAGTTGTCCGGGTGTCTCAACATAGATGGTATTCTTATCTGTCACGACTTCAAAGAGCGGAGCTTTCGCCAATTGAATCGCTTCATTTTCAAATAACTCCGGCCAAAAGCTGTAGAAGAAATTGGTCAAAAGTGTATTGATATGCCCCCCATCAACATCGGAATCCGCGAGGAAGACAATTGTTGAGTAGCGCAGGTTATCCCAATCCACTGGTTGACCAAGGACCAGACCAATGGAGCTCATAATATCTGAAAATTCCTGGTTATTGAGAATATCCTTAATCGTGGACTGGGCGACATTCATTGGCTTCCCCTTAAGGGCGATGCCCCCTTGGTAAAGCTTATTACGGGCTGAACGCAGACCACCAATGGCCGAGTCACCCTCACAAATGAAGAGCGTGCACTTAGAGCGGTCCTTTCTTTCATTGGCATCAAGGAGCTTCTCCACTCTTTGCTTCTTCTGCTTTCTCCCCTTCTTTGAGGCTTCTTTGAGCATTTGAAACTTATGGCGGCTCTTAGCCCTTTCCATTACAAGCTCAAGATAGTCCTTATTCTTTCTTAGAAATTTTTCCATCGCCTTGGTCATGACCTTTTCAATCCCTTTCTCAAGATTGAGGTCGCGAACAAGTTTTCTCTTGGTTTGTGATTCAAAGCGCGGATTAGGCATGGTCACCCCAAGAACAAAGGTAAGACCGGTCAAGACATCGTTGTCGACCAGGTTAACCTTTTCCTTCTTAGTTTGACGCTCTAGTTTTTCTTTAATGGCATTAATAAAAATTCTTCTAAAACGGTCCTGATGAAAACCACCATCAAAAGTAGGAGTGGAGTTAACGAAAGAGACAAATTTCTCACGCTCTTCACTTTGATTATCAATCGTCAAAGAGAGGTGCATATCAATCTTCCCTTTAACTTTCTTACCTTTAGTATTGGTGTCTTCGTAGGTAAAAACCTCGTCGAGGATATTTTGAGCACTTCCCTCATCAATTCTCTTTGCGAGTTCAAAGAGACCCTTATCGTAGGAGTACTTTTCTTTATTGAAGTAGAAAGTAAGACCAGGATTGTTGTAGGCCAGGTCAATGATCCTCTTTCTTAGAAGGTCTTTATCAATAAACTCATTCTTATAAACTTCTTTAGAAAGCTCGACTGTCACACTAACACCAGACGGTCCCTTAAAGGGCTTAGGTCTCGTTTGCGTGATTTTAAGGGCACCATCTTTAAAAGTGGTCGTCTGCTCTTTCTTCGTGTTGTAATGCTTGATCGTGACTTTAAAAATATCCGATGTCAGGCAAGTAGCAGCAGCCCCGAGGCCATTTTGCCCGAGTGTACGGTGCAAGTAACCCTTCTCATCCACTTCTTCATCTTTAAATTTAGAGCCGGTTCTGAACTCCGAATAAACTTGCTTAACTTTGTTAAGAGGAAATCCAATTCCATTATCAGTGACAGTGACTGTTCTTCCATCTTCGCTGAGGTTGGTATGAATCTCTGTCACGTGGCCGCGGTAGAACTCATCGATGCTATTATCGAGAATTTCTTCGATGGCCTTTGATTTAGCCTGGTGAAACTTAACGGTTTTAAAGTCGAGACCACCATCAGTGTAGAGATAGGTTTCGAGCTCTTCAATGTCGTTTGATCCGAAAACCAAAGTAATTCTATTGCGGCAGTGCCAACGCTGATCTTTACTCTCAATGACAGCGTCTTTGGTTTTTCCGCGTCGCTTAACGGATTCGATGGCCATGGGGCTTCATTCCTCTTTTAGAATTGATATGATAGATTGCTGTAAGACAGGCTCACCCTTTTTAGACTAATGGGCCATGGGACTCACGAAAAGGCTATATGCAGCAAATGCTTAATATTATTCCAATAATTATCATTTTATTAAGCGCATCTTTGCAGGGAAAAACTGTTAATTGGAACACTCTCCCCCTTGGAAAGAAGGTGACAGAAAGCCTCAATGAAGAGCCCTACACCCACAGTAGAGTGAGCTCAAAGGATGATTCCACTCAAGCCTTGCACTTTATCGGAGCGGGCCTGCACCCAAAGAGCTGCTCCTTTGCCCTGATTAAATTATCCCGCTACGAAGATTACTCAAAATTTTTGAGTTTTATTAAAACGAGTGCTTATGATGAGCAAAAACAGAGAATAATACTCAAACTCTCTCACACCCTCTTGCCCTTTGATATGGGACTCAATTTTGTTCTTCCTCGCATTAAGGGTCCAGGGACCTATCCCTTTCGTTTTGATCGAGGCTTTCTGAAAGGGCTAAAAGGTGCTATACACGTTAGTAAGCACAAAGAGCGCTGTCTATTTTACAGCGAAGCCCATTGGGAAGGTCCCGACAGTGGCATTAATAATCAAGTATTTGGCTTCTTTTCCCAGGCCCTAGGAAAAATTGCTTTTGAACGATTATTCCGCATATCGCAGACTCTCTGAGCTGTTCTATACTCATAGGACCAAAAAGGATCAAAAATTGAAAATATTAAGAATTAGCGCAAGCGACACGATAGATATTCGCCATCAAATGTTAAGAGACGGCCGCTCAAGAGAAGAGGCCATCTTCCCTCACGATGAAGACGATCAGACCTTTCACCTCGGTGGTTTTATCGAAGGTAAACTCGTCAGTGTCGCAAGCTTCTACTTTGAAAATCATCCTGACCTCGTCGATGAGTATCAGTATCGCCTCCGTGGAATGGCCACTCTGCCCGAGTTTCAGCACCAAGGGCTCTCAAGTGCTCTTCTCAAAATGGCCTTTCCCATTATCAAGCAAAATCTCTGCTCACTCTTGTGGTGTAATGCCCGAACCAGTGCCATGGGCTTTTATCAAAATGTGGGTTTTGAAAAAATTGGGGAAGAATTTGATATTCCGACCGTTGGCCCCCACGTTCTGATGTTTAAAAAGATCTAGCGCAAGCGCGGGTGTAGGCAAAAGGTTTTTGGAATCTGATTGTGCTGCTTTTGGTACTGCACTTTGAAGCACTCTTTCTGGGTCTTAAACTTCTTTAAAGGGGCACAGCCGAGTTTCGGCTCACGCTCGTCAGTTCTCTCATTACGCTGATTCTCACAGCGCAAATAAGAAATTTCATTCACACAAGCAAAGTGCTGATCGTCACAATCGTAGATGAGGTAATTTCCACGAAACCACTTATTAGAAATTCGGGGTTCTTCTTTGCTTCGGGCGATGTCGTCGAGCTTTTCTTCTTGAACCTCGTCTTGAGGCTTCACTTGAGACTTCACTTGGGGCTTCTCTTGGGCCTCGGCACTAAAAATTAAAAATATCCCTAAAATGATCTTAAACACCACTATTCCCATCAATCTGTGCTGACAATACTTCCCTATTGTAGCATACTATTGAGCAAAACGAGGTCCCATGGAAACACAAGTAAAGCTTAATCTATTCAATGATATTCACCGTCAAATTGGCCAAGCACTGGCCGATGCTATCAAAGAGGTTTTTGGTGACACCGAACTCAGTCTTGAAGACCTGGTCGGTGGCCTGACGAGTGCCCCCAATTTAAAAATGGGCCATATGGCCTTTGCCTGTTTCCCTCTGGCCAAAGCCTTAAGAAAGGGGCCACCTCAAATTTCGGCTATGCTTAGTGAGGCCAAGGCCATTAAAGAATGTGCCGTCGTCGCAAGCGCCGTCAGCCAAGGCCCTTATCTCAACTTCTTTCTCGATAAGGTGGCCCTTGGTAATCAGGTTATTGGTGCTATTAACACCGGTGAATTCTTTCAGCATAAACTCATTGCTGCGGGAAAAGATAATAAGTGGATGATTGAGTACTCTCAACCCAATACCCATAAAATTCTCCATGTGGGTCACATGAGAAACCTCTGCCTTGGCAATGCTCTTGTTCGCATGTGCCGTTATGCAGGTGTTGATATGAGCGCGGTCACCTACCCCGGCGATGTCGGCACCCATGTGGCCAAGTGCCTGTGGTACCTTAAAAAACACAACAAAGAAGAAGTTCCTCAATCTGATAAAGGAGCGTGGCTTGGTGAAATGTACACGAAGGCCAACACCCTCCTTGAAGAGCAGCGAGGTACAGAGCACGAAGAACAAAATCGAGTGGAGCTCACCGCTATTTTAAAAGAACTCCATGATCAAAAGGGTGAGTACTACGACCTCTGGCTTGAGACAAAGCAGTGGAGTGTCGCTCTTATGAAAGAAGCCTATGACTGGGCCCAAGTCGATTTTGACCGTTGGTTTTGGGAATCAGAAGTCGATGCCCCTTCCCTCGCCTTTGCCAAGGAGCTCTTTGAACAAGGAAAGCTTGTCAAAGATGACGGTGCCATTGGAATGGACCTAAGCGAAGACAAGCTGGGCTTTTGCCTCCTCATTAAATCAGATGGCACTGGACTCTATGCCACCAAGGATGTTGAGTTAGCGCGAAAGAAGTTTGAAGAGTATGGAATTAAGCGCAATATCTATATCGTTGATGACCGTCAGGCCTATCACTTCAAACAAGTATTCAAAGTTTTAGAAAAGGTTGGTTTTGAACAGGCTAAGGACTGCTATCATCTTCAGTACGCTATGGTCGAACTTCCTGATGGGGCCATGAGCAGTCGTAAAGGAAATATCGTTCCTCTTATGGACCTTGTGGCCGAGATGGAAAGAGAAATCAAAGAGAAGTTTCTCAACCGCTATCTTGAAGATCAAAGCTGGTCACAAGAGGAAATTAATAAAACCGCAACGATGATCGCGAATGGCGCCATTAAGTATGGCATGATCAGAGTTGATAATAACCGTAAGATTACTTTTAATATGGAAGACTGGGTTAAGCTTGATGGAGAGACGGGACCCTATCTTCAGTATGTTCACGCGCGTATCGCGAGCCTGTGCCAAAAGCTCAATTACAATGATGATCTCATTGTGGATTGGAATCTTCTTGAAAAAGACAGTGAAGTGGCCTTGATGGTCAAGCTTCTAGAGTTTAACGATGTGGTGGCCTCTGGTGTGCAAAAGCTCCAGACCATGCACCTTTGTGGTTACCTCTATGACCTTGGAAAACTCTTTAATAGCTTCTACGCTGAGTGCCCGATAGCCAAAGCCGAAAGTGAAAAACTTAAAGACACACGCTTAGGTCTCGCCCACGCCACAGGTGAAGTGATGAGAGAGGGACTTGCTCTTCTTGGGATTGCTGCGCCAGAGAGAATGTAGCCTAATCGCGATCGTTCTCTTTCATGGCCTTCTCTACGAGGGCCGTGATTTCTTCAGTGACTTCTTCTTCACGCTCTTCTGTTAACTCACCTCTAAGCATGGGCTTAAGAAGCTCCTCACTAAAGTACTTCACTGCTCGTTGACCTGAGGGAGTATGCTTTAAATAGGCAGGATGCTTTTGAGGATCAAAGCGATTCCCCCAGACAAAGTCACGATCAGGATTGATTCCTTTAAAGATGCGAGCACCCCAGTACTTGAAGGGGGCCGTCCACCCCGACTCGATCCATTCCTTCTTATCATCCAGTTTCTTTTGAATAATCGGTCCAAAGAGCGTCTCCGCAAAACCATTGGTGGCCGTATCATCAGCGAGAACGTCAGTGACCTTGGCCATAAGCTCCTTGGGGATTTCAAGCTCTTTAATCTCGCCCTTTAAGAAGGGAATAATAAATTCTTTCTTAAGAGCATCAAGAGCTTCTTTACCAGCACCGCTTCCATAGAGGCGATTAATCATGATCTTAGAAGAGAGAAGCTTCGTGACTACTGTACTGGCGCCTTCCTCTTCAAGGGCCTCAGTTGTTTGCTGCTTCACCATGCCCGCAATAACAGACTCAAGAAGTACGTCCATAAGAGGACTCTCTGCGAGATGCTCTCCCACTTCACCAAGACCGACCTTTTCGCCATTGTCTTTATCTTCACCTTTAAAGCGCTCTCTCGCACTCTCACGATAATCGATGAGGGCTTTTTTAAGAGCTTCTGCATCGTACTCCACGGCACCATTGAGAAGTTCCACAATTTTTGGCTCAAATTCTGAGACATACTCTTCAACGGGTGTTGGTGGAGCTGGTGGATTGGCCCGCACTTCCTCGCTTGGTTTAGTCGCAAGCTCTGTGCTAATCCAATTTAAAATCGGACTGTAATCGATGGCTGCGTTATCACTAATATCTTCAATAGTTTCTGTCAGCGTTACGACAGCTTCTTTAGTATCATCACTAAGCTCTGCTTCATTTCTTTTAATAAAGCCACCCGTGATCTCCCCTAGCGCATCGCCAATTTCATTTTCAAAGGCACAGGCTGCAATATTAGGAATGAGCCAATCCAAATCTGGTTGGCGCTCATTCTTCTCTCCCTGGGAGAAGAGTTCACGATAGAGGTCAGCTCCTTTTAAAGTACTGACTTCACGAGGAGTCGCTCCTTCGCCATACACATGATTCATGGCGCGCTTTTCAATATCGGCTACACAAGAATCCCAATTAACAGCATCATCCCCCTCGCTAAGAAGAAGCTTCTTATCCCTAAGGTCTGCGATAATATCCCCGACAAAGGACATTACTGTCACATTGAGACAACCATCAAGATGGTGACCATAGAGATTCCCCTCACTTTTAAGAGGCATTTTTTCAGCACAACTTTGGAAATGGGCCTTGCCAAGACCAGAGAGTTTTTCGCGATCAAGTTCAGAACTATTCACCCACTTTAAAAGAAGTTCAAGACGCTTTGGAAGAATTTCCTCCGTCGCTTGCAGGCGTGCTCTATTCATACACTGATCGAGATCAAGCTCCGTCATACCGTGATCGGGTAGCTTCATTTTGTCTCTAATATTGTCAGCACAGCTTGAAAAGGACTCCGCACTTCGCTGCCCCATATTTTCAATCTGACGATCAAGCTCTTTGATTTGATCGGCGGTGAAAGAGGCCGGGGCTGTCAGCTTATCACTGATGATATCACTTATGGCCTCTTCAAAAACTTTATCAGTCGCATCGATCTTAAAGGTCAGGACAAAATCATCCATGCGCGTCTCTTTTTCCGCGCCCTCAAGTTTTGATAGCTCACGCAATTGCTCTAATCTCTCTTCAGTGATCAACTCATCAGCAATTGCCTTTCGATCTTCCTCATCAAGGAGACCACCAATAAGAGAGTGATCTTTAACACTGGCATCAAGCTTTTCTCTCAGTACATGCTCCGTCGTAAGGACAGTTGTCTCCTCCACGCAGTAATCAATCGCATTTTCTCGACTCTCGCTCCGTGCTTCTTCAAGACAAGCCGCCAGCACTTCACTCCCCTTAGCAACAAGGCTTTGGGCATCTTCTTCTCCATCAAGTGTTCCACTTTCAACTAACTTAAAGGCCTCTTTCTTTAAGACTTCTGGTCCCAAAATTTGAGCGGCCTTTAATTCAATATCTCCAATGACTTTGGTAAGGGCGGCTTCATCGTTACTTTCAATCGCCGCAACTAGGGCGAGACCTAGTTCTCCGTCCCCTGCTTCGCCAAAGATCTCCCTTTGAACAAGTTTAACAAGACGATCAGCTTCCCCAATCTCTGCTTCATTTTGCGCTTTGGTTATGTCATAAACCTTCTCTTGGAGAATCCCTTCAAGGACAACAGGAATTGCTTTAGGCGTGAAGGCCTCTATTGTCGCCATTGCCTCATCTATTGACGTGATTGGAGCAAGATCAGCGGCGAGCTTGTCAAGAACCATCCCCATCACGCGCTCTTTGGTTTCGGGGCTCATCTCTACTTTACTAATGGCATCTTCAATAAAGGGAGAGAAGAGGTGTTTTTGAACGGCAGCGTCTTTAAAAAGTTCCGCAGCACAGACATCTTTAAGCACTTCTTGCTCTCTTAAAATGGAGTCTACATCTTCATACTGATTGAGCTTTTTAATAAAGCAGTTCTTAACCGAGAGACCCACGGCAATCTTCGCTTCTGCACTGACTTCCATATCTTTATATTTAGGATTTTCACGCAATTTCTCTAGCATCATTTTTTGAGCGGCATAGAAACTAGCGTCGGCAATGGCCTTCTTTAAACAAGCGGCAGTCTTCGCTTCAACTTCTTGGTCACGAGTTTCTCCCACTCGCTTTTTTTGATCGTCATTTAAATTTGAGTCCGTGACCATCCATGTGGGAAGGCTTTCCATCAGGTGGCGATGCTCATTTTCAAAACAGGTGATAGGGTCAAAGCCCTTCTCTTCTTTAACATTGATAAAGACCTCTTCTCCAAGAAGATCTCTCAGGGTTTCTTGAGCGGCATAACCCGTCGCTAAATTAGTAAGGACACGGTTACATTGAAGAGGATCAAAGCTTGGTACCTTTAAATCCACCTTCACATCATTCTTGCCAGTCTCTGCAACAAGTTGCTGACGGCGAATAAGGTACTCATTCTTTAAACGGCGAATGGTTCTATTTTGTCCCTCAAGACACTGGACAAGACCGGGCTCAAAACTTTGCTCCATTACTCTATTCTTAGCTTCTTCACTAAGAGTCACTTCATTTAACTTAGCCGCTAAAGCGACCTCACCCACACTCTTGGCGACACCTTCAATAAGGCTATTTTGACAGCCCATAAAGTTTTGCTCAAAGAGATCAGCAGGGGTGCGCCCTAACTGAGTAATATTGATTTCAAAACCTCGCGCTCCATAATTACCAAGACCATGATCAGCAAGGCACTCGCGAACTCTTTGGCGCGTGCTTTGAAGTTTTTCACGAGAAAAAGAGAGATTGAGTCCCATCTCACGGCTAATTTCACCGAGCTGGTCATCAACAATGCCCTCTGCCGTTTTATCAACTGTAACAATAAGAGCTTTATAGAGACAGCCCTTAACCACGTCCATTCCCTCTTCAGAAGTCGCGCGCGCCTTAATCGGTTCGTAATGTTCTTGCGTACAGGCCAAGAATTCCTTTTCAGCAATTTCCGTAAAGTCACCAAGATTAGCTTGCGTAAGTTTGAGGGCCAGAATTTCTTTGGCCACATCAATAGGAGCTTCCTTCATAAAAGTGTCCATACACTTTTGGGCCATCTCACTATTTCGAGCGTCACTGGCCCTCTTAAGACAAATACGAAACTCCCGCATAACGGAATCAACCATTTCACCAATGGCGTGATCACTCTCCGTAGGCATGAGTTCTTTGACAAGACGGCTAAGGGCGAGGTCACCAAAGCGTGAGTAGGCTTCCTCACTTGCAACGGCCTCTACGCGATTAGAGCTGTGCTTGAAATTATCGGTTCTTGCGGCCGTGGCCATGGTGACTTCTTCAGCAACACTTTCAATATCGCTATTGCTGATAAGACCGGAGAAACTGGGACTATTAAGGGCCTTTCGCGCTTCTTCCACAATGGTCTTCTTAACTTTGTTGCGTTTTCCCTCTTCAGAGAAGAAAACCTGAAAAGCAAAGTTAATTAGTCCGCCCTTACCCTCGCGATCATAATTGATGTCATTAAATTCATTTCTTCGCCTGCCATCAAAACGAAAGCGTGGGCCCGTTTGGGTTAGCTGCCTATTACTAAAACGAAGGGGATAAACAGATTTTTCAAACCCTTCAAAATTAAAGCGTCCCTCTTCTTGTTGACCCTTCAGATAAGCGGCAATACGGGGGACCCCATTACCGTTAGAATCCATTACAAATTCACTCTCTAAAACGAGTTGGTTTTCCCACTCTCCCGTCACCTCATTAAAGGCTTGAATCATAAATTGCTTTTGACCTTTGTCATCCACGAGATGACGAATTCTCATTTGCTTATCGCGAGCGAGTCCGACATTAACAAAGTTCACGTCTTTTAAGCGGCCATGGCCATCAACATCAAGTCTTAGGGGATGGTCACGTCCAAAGAGTTTAAAGTCGAGAACCATCTGATTGGCCGTTGTCGTGCGCTTAAGATTTTGAGGAAGGCCAGCATCAAGCTCCTGGCGCCACATCTTTTCAAGCACGGCGTTCATATCATCAAGCTGAGCATCAAGTTCAACACTCACCGGGGCCGAATCTTTAAGAGGCTCCTCACAGCCCCCAACAGAGATGAGGACATTATTAAAGGCCGCCTTCGCCTCCTCTCCAAGACCTTGAAAACGTAAATAAGCGTCATCAAAGTCGGTATCAATATTAAGATCATAAATCTTCTCAGAGACCACCACCTGATAACCTTCGTCATCATAGCGATAGCGCCTGACGATCAATTCGTTGGTGTCGGCATTGTATTGAGTCTCTTCAAAAATACCATTACTCTCTTCTTTGAGATGAACTCTCTTAAAGCCATCTTGGTAGGCCTTAATTTGCTCTTCAATATCATCAAAGGCAGACTCAGGAAGTTTGAAGCCATGTCTTGCCATCTCTTCGTTAATAGCATTCTTATTTTGATAGAAATCATAGAGCGTCTTCATTTTAAAGCGCTTAAAGCTCAATGGGTTTTGATCTCCAGGAACCTTTTCAATATCCGTCGCCAGACCACTTGTTAAAGGGAACTGATGTTCACGCTCGTCTTTGTTTTCAATGGACTGAAAAATAAATTCACCAAGTTTGTCATTGTAATAAACACCGACTTGATTATTGTCTTTCTTTCCCATTTGAATGAGTTTATAGCGACTCGGCCCCTCTTTAACCTCATTCATAATGCTATTAAAACGCGCCAGGCCCTGATCACTCCCCTCAAGATCGCGCAGAAAGTTTTGGCCGTCGCGCTGACCTTCAGCCTGAGAGAGATCAAAAGTTGAAGCTGTCTCAAGACTGTATCCAACAGGTGCAGGATACCAAGCTTCGGCCACACGCTGGGTGTCCCCTCTTTTTAAGAAGGCCGTTGAACTCTCTTTTCTAAATTGTTTGACGACTAGACGCTGCGTGATTTGATCAAGATAAACTTCGGTGACTTTGGTGCCATCACGACTCTCTTGCGAACTGATGTGAGCAAAGCGCTCCTGTGCCCCCACTGAAGCAATCAGCATGATCGTAAGGATAAATAAAGAGCGTGCCACTTTCACCAAAAGGCCATTCCTCTCAAAAATTAAGTCGATAGACTCTCACCTTCGACTTAAACTTTTCGGCAATTTGAGGAATTTCTTGATCAAAGATTACGACTAAATCACAGCATTTTTCTCGCTATTTCAATAAGATAGGTCCCTAAGCTGAAAAAGAGAGCGAGAAGAATGTAAAGAATTTTCCTTTTGAGATGACCGCGCTCCCAAGGAAAGAGCCCCCAGATCATTCCAACGGCAAGCCCTACCCCATGAGCAATATTGGCGATATTTCCAATGAGACCAGAAAGACAGAGAAAGTACCAGCCAATCATCAGACCAATATCTCGCTTGGGTAGGCGAAAGACCGCCTCTTCATGGGTCTTTCCATAAATCCAAAGAAAACCTAAGAGCCCGTAGACCAAACCACTAAGGCCTCCAAAGCGCGGGCCAATGGCCATGTACTGCAAAAGATTTGAAGAGATGCCGACACTTAAAATAAAGAGGATATACTTTAGAGCACCATGCTCTTTTTCAAAGAGACTGCCTAAGTCCTTTATCCACATAGAGTTAAAGAGAATATGCATAAAGCCAAAATGAAGAAAGATGGGAGTGATGAGGCGCCACACTTCTCCCGCTCTGATACTCGTCAAAAAGGGCTGATCAGGTCGATTGATGAAGAGGTATTCAAGTACCTCACTAAAAACTTCTCTTTTAAAGCTCGTCAAAAAGATCGCGGCGCTAATCAGAAGAAGCCCAAGAGTAATTTTTCCAAGAGGAATCGAGCGGACTTTTTCCCACTCGGGATCTGGTTCCTCGGGAGCGCCTGGTAAACCCATGCGCACCCGAAAAAAGTCGCGGGCCTCTTCAAGGCGAGAGGGATCGTGGCAGTTGAGACGATAAATGGTGCCCCTTTCACTTGAAAAGAGTTCCACTTCTAGGACGATTCCTCGCTCTCGGGCTTCGGCCACCAAACGTCTCGCCATCCTCTCATCAAATAATTCGCCAACTATAATTTCCATGGCCTCATCGTAGCATTGTATTTTCAGTGGGTTAAGACTTTTCCTATTGGCCTGTCTACAAGTTGTTTCTTTAAATAAGGGTTTTTTTGACCTATTTTTATTTTTAGAGCAGACTTGAAATAGGTTTTTTTTTGACCCATTTTAAGGTATTGAGAATACGATGATTAAGATTAACAAAAAGATTGAATACGCAATGATTGCGCTCAAGTATATTGCCACCCAAGAGGAGGGCAAACTCACGAGTGCGCGGGAGATTTGCGATCGATTTCACACCCCTTTTGACACGACCGCAAAAGTTCTTCAGGTCATGAATAATAAGGGGCTTCTCTCATCGACCAAAGGGATTAAAGGAGGCTACACCCTCACCCGTCCCCTGTCTCAAATCACTTTCACTGAATTGGGTCGCATGATTGAAGGGAAGGAAAGTTTCGGTAAATTTTGTGAGAACTCTAAAGGGGTGTGTGACCTCTATGGTATCTGCAATATCGTCACTCCTATCGAGGTATTAAATAATAAGGTGAATTCCTTTCTTAGTGAACTCACTCTAGAAGAGCTATTAATGGCGGAGCATGCATGAGCACAGAAGATGTATTAAAAGATGATTACAAGTACGGTTTTTACACCGACATTGAAACCGAGGAATTTCCAAAGGGTCTCAATGAAGATGTGATTCGTCTTCTTAGTCAAAAAAAGAATGAGCCCGAATGGCTTCTCGATTATCGCCTCAAGGCCTTTCGCCACTGGCAAAAGCTCCCGGTACCAGATTGGGCGAAACTTGAAATTCCAGAGATCGACTTTCAGGATCTCTACTATTATTCAGCTCCCAAGAAGAAAGAAGATGGGCCTCAAAGCCTTGATGAAGTGGACCCAGAGCTTTTGGCCACTTTTGAAAAGCTTGGGATTCCGCTCTCTGAACAAAAGCGCCTCACAGGTGTTGCCGTCGACGTGGTCTTTGATTCAGTCTCTTTGACGACAACTTGGAAAGAAGACCTTGAAAAAGTAGGAGTGATTTTCTGCTCAATTTCTGAAGCAGTTCAAGACCATCCAGAACTTGTGAAGAAGTATCTTGGAACCGTTGTTCCCTATTCAGATAATTTCTATGCCGCCCTCAACGCTGCTGTCTTTTCTGATGGTTCCTTCGCCTATATTCCAAAGGGCGTGACCTGTCCCATGGACCTTTCCACCTACTTTAGAATCAATGCAAAAGAGACAGGTCAATTTGAAAGAACCCTTATCGTCGCAGACGAGGGCTCTTACGTGAATTATCTTGAAGGTTGTACCGCACCCCAAAGAGATGAGAACCAACTTCATGCGGCGATTGTTGAAATCGTCACTCTCGATGATGCCGAGGTTAAGTACTCAACTGTCCAAAACTGGTATGCAGGAAATAAAGAAGGTAAAGGCGGAATCTATAACTTCGTTACAAAAAGAGGAAACTGTCTTGGCCGTAATTCAAAAATCTCTTGGACCCAGGTAGAAGCGGGATCGGCCATAACTTGGAAGTACCCCTCTTGTAATCTCATTGGCGATAACTCTCAAGGGGCTTTCTACTCCGTGGCCTTAACTAATAATAAAATGCAGGCCGATACTGGAACAAAGATGGTTCACATTGGAAAGAACACCAAGTCGACCATTATCTCTAAGGGAATCTCAGCGGAGCAATCAGAAAACAACTATCGTGGCCTTGTGAAGATCATGCCTGGTGCCCACGGCGCGCGTAACTATTCTCAGTGCGATAGCATGCTCGTCGGTGACAAGTGTAGCGCCAATACCTTCCCTTATATTGATGTGAAGAATAATAGCGCCACGGTAGAGCATGAGGCCTCAACCACTAAAATCAGTGAAGACCAACTCTTTTACTTACAGAGCCGTGGTCTTGATATGGAAAAATGTATTTCACTCATTGTGAATGGCTTTTGTAATGAAGTCTTTAAAACCCTTCCCCTTGAATTCTCGGTGGAAGCGGTGAAGTTACTTGAGATGAAATTAGAAAACTCAGTTGGATAGATATTTATAATTAAGGATAGAAGATGATGATTGAAGTAAAAGATGTTCATGCAAAATTAGCCGACGACTCAGAAGGCACAAAGGAAATTCTTAAGGGAATTAGCCTCACCGTAAAGCCTGGTGAAGTCCACGCCATTATGGGACCCAATGGTTCAGGGAAATCGACTCTTGCAAAGGTCATTGCAGGTCACCCTTCCTTTGAGGTCACAAGTGGTGAAATCAATTTTAATATCAACGGTAAGGCCCAAAGCATCCTCGAGCAGGAAGCCGATGAGCGCAGTAAGAATGGCATCTTCCTTGGTTTTCAATATCCTGTCGAAATCCCAGGTGTATCCAATCTTTCTTTTTTAAGAGAATCTTTTAATTCTATTTGTAAGGCCCAAGGGGCACCAGAAATGGAAGAGGAAGAGTTTAAAAACTACCTTAAGCCAAAACTTGAGCTCTTAGAAATGAGTGAAAGCTTCCTTGAGCGTGGTGTGAACACTGGCTTTTCAGGGGGCGAAAAGAAGAAGAATGAAATCCTTCAAATGGCCGTGCTCAACCCCCGTCTTAGTCTTCTTGATGAAACAGACTCTGGGCTTGATATCGATGCCCTTAAAACAGTTGCTGGTGGTGTAAACGCTCTAAAGAGCAAGTACAACGCCACTATTCTTGTCACTCACTACCAGCGTCTTCTCGACTATATTGTTCCTGATTTTGTTCACGTCCTCTACAAAGGAAAGATCATTAAGTCAGGAGGTAAAGAACTCGCTCTTGAACTAGAAAAGAAAGGCTACGATTGGCTCATCGAGGGACAGGAGCAATAATGGAGTACTCGCAAAAGTCATCACTCTTCTTTGAGGAACTTAAAAAAGCGGCTCCTGCTCTTAGCGACAAGTTCACAGGCCTTCCCACTAAGAAGAATGAAAACTATAAATACACTAACTTTGAATCAGCTTTTGCTGACTCTTTTGAAGTTGCCCATACCACTACTCCTGGCTCTGGCTTTTCTGATTTTCTTGGCTCTCTTCCCACAAGGTGCCAGGTTGTTCTTGGTAATGGGTCTCTTAATAAAGAGCTCACTAACCTTCCTGAAGGCCTGAGTCTGGAAAAAAGTTTTGACGGAAGCTTTGAGGGCACTCAAAACCAAGACCCCTTTGAAGTACTCTCCCAAGGCCTTGCCAAAGAGAGCATTCATCTGCGTCTGGCCAAGAACACGAAGATTCCACTGACGGTTATTGTTCATGACTTGGACTTAGCAGACAATCAAACAACCTTTCCTCGCCTCACCATCACTTGTGAGGAGGGATCACAAGCGAACTTTCTTGAAGTCTTCAGAACAAGTGATGGCTTTACCTCAAATATTAAAGCGCAAAGTATTGCTTCTACCCACTTAGAAGTGAAAGCGAATGCTCACATCGGCCACACAAAGGTGCAACTCGCCGGAAATGGTCACACTCATGTGGGTAATCTCACGGCTAATATTTATCGTGATGCCAATCTTAACTCCCTCACCTTTACGGCGACAGGGGGGATAAATCGCAATAATCTCGAATTTAATATTCTTGAAACCGGCGCGCACGCAACAGTGAACGGTCTTTATACAGGTCGTGAAGAGCAGCACCATGACAATTTTACCCTAATTCGTCATAAGGCCTCTCACACCACAAGTGACCAGCTCTTTAAAGGAATTATGGATGACAACTCTCATGGAGTTTTCACAGGCAAGATTGTTATCCACCGAGATGCTCAACAGGTTGACTCAAGCCAGCTTAATAAGAACCTCCTTCTCAGTAAGAAGGCCAAGGTCGATACTCGTCCGCAAATTGAAGTCTATGCTGATGATGTCAAGTGTGGTCACGGAGCAACAGTAGGCCAGATTAATGAAGAAGAAGTTTTCTATCTTGAAAGCCGTGGTATCGAGCGCTCAAAAGCTCAGAAGATTCTCTGTCACGCTTTTGGACAAGACGTTCTTGATACATGTCCTGATAAAGAAGTGACCACTTATCTTTCAGGAATTTTATTTGAACAATTTGAGCGCTTTGCTCTTGATAATCTTGAAAGCAAATTAGGCAAGAACCATGATTAAGAATGATGACATTCGCGCCCAATTCCCGGCCCTCGACCAATTGGTTCATGGCCAAAGCCTCGTCTATCTTGATAGCGGAGCTTCGGCGCTCAAACCTCAGTGTGTTATTGATGCTCTCTCTCAACACTATTCAAAAGAGACGGCCAATGTTCACAGAGGCATTCACTATCTTAGCGCTCAAGGCACCCAAAAGTATGAGGCCTCGCGAAAGGCCGCTCAGTCTTTTATCAATGCTCCTCATGAGCACGAAGTGATCTTCACGAGTGGAACAACCGATGGGATTAATCTCGTCGCTTATTCATGGAGTGAAGTCTTTTTAAAAGAGGGAGATGAAATTCTCATCTCGACCATGGAACACCACTCTAATATTGTCCCCTGGCAAATCGCCGCAGAAAGAAAGGGTGCAAAAATTGTAGAGATCCCTGTGACCGATAAAGGAGAAATTGATCCTTCAGTTTATGAAGGTCTCCTTAAAAGTGGCAACGTTAAAATGGTGGCCATGACCCATATCTCTAACACCCTGGGAACAATTAATCCGATCAAAGAATTTGCTAAGATGGCCCATGAAGCTGGGGCACACTTCCTCGTCGATGCGGCCCAGTCCGTCGCTCACACCAGACTCGATGTTGAGAAGCTCGATGTTGATTTTCTCGTCTTTGGGGCCCATAAAATGTTTGGCCCAACTGGTGTTGGAATTCTTTGGGGACGAGAAGAACTTCTCAATCAAATGCCTCCCTACCGCAGTGGCGGGGCCATGATCAAAGAAGTCACTCTTGAAAAAACAACTTACAATGACCTGCCTGAAAAATTTGAGGCGGGAACTCCCCATATTGCTGGAGTCAATTGCCTTAAGAGTGCCATCGACTTTATGAACTCTGTGGGCTACGACTTCATCGCTCAACATGAGAGTGAGCTTCTCTCCTATGCTGAAACTGAGCTAAGAAAAATCGAAGGTCTTCGCATCATTGGTGAGGCCGACAATAAGGCCTCTGTCATTAGTTTTGTGATTGAAGGCACTCATCCCCATGATTTGGGAATGATTCTTGATGAGCAAGGAGTGGCCATTCGCACCGGTCACCACTGTACCCAGCCCCTGATGAAGAGGTTCAATGTACCGGCCACAGCAAGAGCTTCGTTTTCCCTTTATAACAATAAAGAAGATGTGGATCGCCTCGTAAGCGCTCTCAAAAAAGCAAAGGAACTTCTATGAGTACAGAAGAACTTGATATTTATATTCAACCAACACCGAACCCAAATGCTTTAAAGTTTATTCTTAATAAGCCAGTAAAACTTGAAGGCAACTCGACTTATAGAAGTCCTATTGATTGTGGCGAAAACAAACTCGCCTACGAACTCTTTAAAGTGCGCGGAGTAGACCAAGTTCACTTCTTTGATTCTTCAATTACGATCACCAAGTTCACTTATGAGAATTGGGATAATATTGATGAACCACTTCAAGAAAAGATCAAAGAGTTTTATCCCGATCATAATCCCGATTACCACGATCCTGACCCAGAAGCTGATCGTCGAGCAGCGCTCACACCTGAGCTTCAAGACATTGAAAAGATCCTTGATAAGACTATTCGCCCAGGCCTTCAAGGAGATGGTGGTGATATTCAGACGATCAGTTACGAGGATAATATTCTTCTTGTGAAGTATATGGGTGCTTGTGGTACCTGCCCAAGTTCAACGACGGGAACTCTCTACGCTATTAAGTCGATTCTTCAAGAAGAGTACAACCCAGAGATTGATGTTTATATAGCGCCGGACTTTTAGTACCAGCGCTTCACCATTCGGATATTATTAGAAATATACTCAGCGATATAGAGATTCCCCTCACTATCAAAGGTCAATCCCCAAGGGCCACACAGACTTGCAGATGTGGCCAAAACACCTTCTTCTTCATCATATTGAGGGGTCGCGCACTTTACTGTACTCGCTGAAATTTTCCCCACACGAAGAGTCGTCACTCCAGTATTGCGGTCAAGACAAATGACATTATGAGGATATTGATGACCATTGGCATTTGCGCCTTGAGAGTAACAGATCTGATCCTCAAAGGTTGCGACATCTCCGCTGTAACCATCTGTTGAGATTACCTTTCCCACTTCTCCACTAGGAATAGTAAGACCAAAAATATCAACATCAGCACCACTAAAATTAGCGTACTTTATATAGCTATTGGTGTTGAGGTAGCGATCAACAATAAAGAAGTTTCCAACACTCGCAAGACTTGCATCACTATCTTTAACCAAGGGACCAGGTCTAAGGAGCTTAGCACTTGCAAAAGCTCCACTGACATCCCCTGTTGAATTACACTGACCTATCCTTTCATTGATAATTCCTGAACTATCAACTTCGTAGATACAACTTGAGTCATAGGAAGACATATAGAATGAGCTTTGATCATCAAGACTCATCACACCCCAAGGGCGATCAAGCCTAGCACTTATCGCCGCCCCATTATTATAGGTACCACTATTCCAAGTATTGCATCCAAGAGGAAAGTTACCTGCAACAGTTGTGACTTTGTTATTATCAATAGAGAGCCCATAGAGACTTTCACTGCTCCCACTTGAGTTAAAGAGGCGCACCATACAGTTTCGATTTGCCCCATTTCCTCCATTACCATCAGCATAGAGAAGACTATTGCCATCACTTGAGACATCAATCTGCCCCATATCTTGAAAGTACACATCAAGGGGATCTTCAGGATTGGTATTAGCGTTGCCATAAGCGCCTCTTCCTATAACAGTCAACACCTCACCAGTTGTAACGTTAAGAGAGCGAATTCTTCTATTGGCACTATCGGCAACATAGATTAAACCATTATTAAAAGTTAAATCTCGTGGTCGATTGTATCGTCTCAAGTTTGAATTCTTAGGAAGTTCATCATCGTAATCTCCGACTGGTAGGTTTCCGACAATATCCCCCGTCGCACCATTACCTGTGCTCACATCCAGATAGCTTAGACGATTATTTCCACGATCGGCGATATAGAGTGTGCTTCCAATTTGTCTAATGCCATAGGGATTTCTAAGAAGTGAACTTGTATAGGCTGGTACACCACGGGCGTAATCCGCACTATTATTAGTACCAAAGACACGATCGTAGCGATTGGCCCCAATCGTTTGTCCCCCTAATGTAATAGCAGAACCTGTAAAATTTAAGAAATTGATGACGTGCCTATTGTAGTTGGTGAAAAAGAGTCCCTTCGTCACCCCGCCCTCGTTAAAGGGTGCAATATCATAAACTCTGATTCGTGCTCCTGTGTCTGTATAAAGACGATTATAGTTTTCCCCACAGGCGCTATTATTGGTCAGCCGAACAGCATTTCCACTAGATACCGTGACAGCACCGCTATAGAAAGAGCCACTGTCCCCATAACTCGCGACCATAATACGACAACGCTGATCATCTCCAAAATAAACAAGACGCGCATTAGGATCAACCTTCACTGTCCGACTACGAGCAAAGCGAGCGCTTCCCCCAATTCCCGTAGACCCATTCGTCGCTGCATTCCCGCTATAACGAACGACAGTGTTACCTATATCAGCACCGGTTTGAAAAACTTTTACCGTTCCATCAGCGCCGTTAGTATTTGAATAGCAAGATGAAAAGAGTAAACCGTTGGCATCATCGAGATCAATTCCGATGGGGTCATTACACTTATGTGACTTTCTCGGATCGCCATCAACATTAGAAGAACCACCACCGGCCCATCGGTAGCCCTGACCACTAGAATTAAAGCGCACAATGCGATTGTTATTCTGATCAGCAACATAGAGAGCATTTTCGACAGTAGAATAAGCAATACCGCGAGGATCTCTGAGATAGTAATTATTAAAACTTTGGCCATCTGTCCCTACTCCCCACTGAGTTTGACCAAAGAGGGAGATCAGAGTTTTCGCCGCCACACTTTTTCCAAAGACAGTGACAGGTGAACTTGTGTCATTATAAAACCAGACGGCATGACGATAACCATCCGTAAAAAAGTAGCCACCACTAGGATAGGAAGCAAGGAATTCAGGTGTCACCCTTACTTGATCATTATCACTATCAGTACTTAGCCCTGAACCCTGACCGAGTAATCCAGAAATGGTACAAATCTCTCCAGAGGAGAGGTTATTACATTCATCACTAAAATAATTGACACTAACATCCCACTCGATTTCTTGATTCTCAAATCCATCGCTTACAACGGCTTTAATTTTGTGATCACCAATGAGCAAGCTTGAACAATTGGGTGAAAAGGTGGCGTCACTAGTCATAGGATGGACCGCTAAATTATTGGTGTTTGAAAGAGCAGCGTTAGATAGACCATCCACAAACCATTCAATGGAAAAGCTCTGCCCATCAGAGTGGTTAAGATCACTCACTTGAATTTGAAAGTTTTTTGAGGATGAACAATTCATTTTCACTGTTTCAGCATTACTTGGAAAACTAAAACTTATTTGTGGCCTATCGTTTATCGTAACGTTAAATGCCTTTGTGTCACTCGTTGAAAGTGAGTCCGTTACGGTCGCACTTAAAATGTAATTGCCGGGTGTAAAATCCCCACCAGAGACGTCACAAGAAGATGAGTTGTTACATGTCACAAGAGTACTTCCTGGGTTAATTCCCCATGAATAGGCCAATGGTGGATTTCCAGAGGCACTAATGAGAAAACTCTTGGTCTCATTACTTAAGATCACGACAGGGTCAGCCGTTGGAGAAAAACTATCCACACTGGCCACATTGGGGTTAGTTACTGTTACGGCCATGGAATAATCGCTTGATTCCCCATTTTGATCAGTAACTCTAATCGTTACGGTATTACTACCAGAGAGTGAACAATTGGGGTCAAACACCGCGCTCGCACTAGAGAGTCCACTGGATGTTGTTAAAAAGGAGCTGCCACTTCCCCCATTAAGAAGAAAGTCAAAACTTAAGGAGTCTCCATCAGGGTCTGTTGCGGCAATTTGTAAAGTAAAGGTATCGGAAACACAATTGATGGTCTGAGAAGTGTTGGAATCGAGGCTTACACTTGGAGGCGAATTCTTACGCACATTAAAGCTCTTCTCTTCGCTGCCGACAGAATTGGTGGCAATCACCTTGACCACATGATTCCCTGAAGCAATCCCAGTAGCATCAATAAGATAAAAAGAAGAGGAACTATCTTGGACAACGACATTATCAAGGAGGTACTTGTAATTTACAGCGCCAGCCCCGCTATTGATTTGAATAGCCAAAGTTGCGCTGCCAGTAGAAGTCAGGACAACAGGATCACTCGCAGGCGTAAAGGATTCAATAACAATCGCTTCATCATCAATCGCCGTAGAACTATCATCATCAATTATATTAGTGTCATTCAAACCCGAAAAGCCATCTCCGCCCCCGTTACATGAGAAGAAGAATAAAGCGAGGAAAATCAATTGAGCTAATTTCATATCAGAAGTTTAAGAAGCCCCCTACTCCTAGCAAGGTTTCATTAACCTCACCACTATTAGGTCCTCCAAGCATGGAGTACTTTAATTCTGTATAGAAGCCAAAATTATTTTTAAAGCCCATTTCAACACCTCCCCCTAAGAAGAAGCCGGAATAAGAGGATTCAATGGACTGATATTCCCGCTGGGAAAATCCTACGATCCCATAGGGATTGAGCTTCTTGAGGCTAGAGAGAGAAAAACCATCGGTGACAATATTATTTGCCGTCTCCGCTCCATAATGAAAATAGGATAGAGAAATTTGGGGTCCGTAGCTCTTATCGCCTGAAAATAAACTTTCACTTAGCACCGAGTAATCGACATTTAAAGAAAAGAGAGACATGAAAGTCTTTGAGTAGCGAAAGCTTAAAACACCAGCACTCGCCAGGGAGGTTTCTCTTTCGCCCACACTTGCACTGATGGAATAATACCCTCCCCCTAGGGCGAGCTTATCAGCAAAGCAGGAAGAAGAGAGGAAAACACTAAGCAACGTCAGCTTCAATTTCATCATCTGTCCCCTCCTCACCGATAATCATGTCGTTATTACTTAATAATTCACTAATGGTCTGAGCTATATTCTTGCGCATACGAAGCCTCTCATTGAGATCAAGCTCACTTTGACCGAGTACTTTTAATCTTTGACTAAAGAGATAGCGCTCTTTTTCATCGAGAACCTTAACAAACTTCACCCTTTCAGCATGATTGACATTAAAGAGAGCGATAGCCCATTCTTCGATGCTATAGACTTCAAAGACAGTCCTTAGTTCATTTTCACTGAGATCAAAGACTTTAAAGAACGGTGGACGAATGGAGGAAAGATCTGAATCAGCTCCGACAATCGTGTAGACCTCACGCTCTTCATGGGGTTCAGCATGATCAAGATAAGTTAGGAGGTCTTTTCTATCTTTAAATTCGTTAAGGGTATTAAAGTCAAAGAGAGGTCTCTTTCTTAGAGCTGCATCAGTCAACTCACGAATCTCTGTTTCACTCAAAAGGCACTCTTTCTTTTCGATGTCTAAGACATAACCCCATTTTCCAGGAAACATACTTTTGGCAAGAGGTATCGCCATATTCTTAGGAAAGAAGCTTAAGACAAAGAAAGCTTTTTCAGAGTCCATGCCCTTAAGAACCTCTTTCATCTCTTCTCCGCATCGCCATAAGCACATCAGCATCAGCTCAAACTCATAAGAAAAATGGGTCTTAGATTCTCTAATCAGCTTATCAAGAGTCAGGATGGCCTCACTGCTTGCATGACCAAAGTCAGTATAACCTTTAAACCAGTTTTCACCTTTTCCGTATTGATAAATTCTCTTTTGAAACTCTTTTGGAAATTCAAAAACGATAAAGGAGAAGGCCTTACTATCAGAATGATTAAGTTCCTCCAGCACTTGAAGCGCTCTAAGAGTTGGAAAATGTCCTCCTTCAATAAGAGTGCTAATCTTCCCTTTAACGACTTCCGAGATTTTAGTGGGGTCCTGTAAAAAAAGATCCCCTTTCATCATGGTTCCCCCACCACTGAGAGGTGTCGCGGAGGTCGCTCTCACAGGACTTATAGGAGCAGCAACAGGTGTTTGAGAACTTGGCTCTTGTGAGCGTGCACCAGAAAGGCGTTTAAAGCCAGCGATCACAGAGTAAGAAAGAACAGCGAGAGCAAAGAAAAACAGAGTCAGAAAGAATTCATCTCGGTATTTTAGCCAACTGAAATCTTCTTTTACTAGAGGTGCTGCCATTGTGCTAATCGACAAGACATCACGTCCAGAGACCAGACTGACCTCATTAAAGAGCTGACGTTCAAACGCGTCTTTATCATTAATCGTCACACCACTTTCAAGTTTCAAAGAGACACGGGCCTCTTTTATGCGCCCATAGAGAGTGAAAACATTGAGGCTCGGATCATCCCACTCGTCTAGAAACGCCTCCTCTTCAACATCCATAAACGGCAGGTTACTAGTTTCTCCCCCCTCTTTTACTCTTCGAAGCGGTTTAACTTCGACGTGAACGGAGAATTTTGTCCCTGGTGAAAACTTATCGAGGAAGAAGGAAATATCGTTTTTAATCCTCTGTTCTACCTCAATTACACGATCCCCATAAGCAATAGGGATGAAAGAGAAGAAGGTAAAGATGACTAGAAGTGTTTTAATTGAGTTTGCCATTTAAGCATCCTCCCTTATTAATAGAAATGCGACAGTTCTCGAAATGCTCTCAATTTCTTTCTGGTTCAAAGGTTTATCTATAAGTTGCGAAAGGTATTTGGGATTAAGAACCCCATGACCTCCAAGTTCAATTCTTCGCCCAGGAACCCCTGATTCTTTTAGGGTTCTCATTACATCCACAGAACGGAGAACACTCAGTTCAAGGTTATCTTTAAAGCGGTGATGGTATCTTGCTCTCACCTTTCGAGAATCCGTATAGGCGATAACCTTCACTTTAAATTTTCCGGCGTATTTCATGTATTGCTTCGCAAATCCTCGCACAACACTGCGTCCTTCTGGAGTCAAAGTGGTTTGAGCACTTGCGAAGAAACTTAAATGAGGAAAAAAGACCATCAGTTTTCCATCACTAATCTTTTTAACGACAGATGAGGTATCAACGATTTCTTGCGGGACAGTGTTTTCCACTTTGGTAATGTCTCTCTCCCCTTTAAAGACAAAGCCACTCAACTCTCCAAGGGCTGAATTATCAAGGCGAACTTCTTTCTCTTTCTTGTAATCAAAGGAGAAGAAGATCACAAAGAAGCTCAAAAGAAGAGTAATCATATCCCCATAACTGATCGCCCACGTTCCTTCGGTGTCCTCATGGGTATTTGAAAAGTCGACCCTCTTTAAATTACTATTTCTCATGAGGCATCCATCATCACTTGATTGAAGTCAAGTTGCTTAAATTTATTAGGCATATAATTATTGAGCTGCTCAATCGCCGTAAGATAGTCTGTTTTTTCAGCGATCATAACAATCGTTGCCAATGAAATTTCAGCTAAGTTTTGATCTTCCTTAGCATTATTAAGAAGTTTGTCACCGATGGGATTGGTGACGACATTAGCTACAATAATCCCATAGAATGTAGCCACAAGGGCGACCGCCATACGAACCCCGGTCTCCTTGGGGTCAGCACCCTCTGACAAACCTTTCATCAGATGAATAAGGCCAAGAACAGTACCGGCAAGGCCAAAGGCTGGTGGGTATTTTGAAAGACCTCGAATCCACTGGGCGACGGAGCTCGCATCTTGGATGTAGTAGTAAATTCTATTACTTAATATTTCTCGGATTTTGTCGGCGCTATAACCAAGTCTTAAGAGCTCAAAGCCATCAAGAAGAATACGCTGGTCAATTCGGCTAGGCTCTCCAGTTGGAATTCGTCCCTTTAAAACGTTGAGACTATTTTTAACGGTATCCTCGCGTAGCGACTTTCCTGCAAATAAACTTCTCATAAGAAATTTGAAGATATTTCCAACTTTTAGCGAAGGTGATGTGATGACGGCCACACTTAAGGTTCCAAAGAAAACCATAAAAAAAGCGATGGCATCCCAATACTGAGAAACACTTTGATTCAAATGATCAAGTGAAAAAGCAAAGCCTAGTGTGATGACGATAAAACCAAGAATGACTTTCATTTAATTCCCCCTCTCTAAATCAAGAATCACTTTTTCTCGCTGTGAATTGAAACTTGAGAGTTCCTTAGCTTTACGATAATGAAAAAGAGCTTGTGACTTGTTGTTGATGAGAAAGTAAACATTCCCTAAGAGGTCGTGAGCAACACCAAGCTCAGGATACTCATCAACCACCCCCTCAAGCAGACGCTGGGACTCTTTTAGACTTTTGCTTTGAAGATAGCGCTGGGCCTTAACAATCTTTTCAGTAACTTTTTGAATCCTCTCATCAAAGTCATTTCTCTCAATGGGTTTGATTTCTTTTTTCAAATTAATTGAAACTGTTGACGTGGAATTACTGACAGGCTTTGGAAAGAAAACTTTTTGTTCATGATAGCCTTTCTTACTGAATGAAAGTGTCACCAAATCTGAACCTTGAAAAATCTGCTGCGGGCTCATCCTTATTGGCGTTTCCCCAAGGGTCTTGATCTCCCCCTTCTCTCCAATCACTGTCACCACCGATTTATCCGGCAGTGTATTAATTTCTATTTGCGAAGCACTCGAGCAACCATAGAGAGCAAAGATCATTAAAAGAGATGTAGAAATTTTAAGCTTCATAAAAAAGCCTCCTTACTAAAATAGTAATGCGCTTTTCCATTGTTTTTTTGAATACTTAAATACCGGAAGAGAATACCCGGTTTTTCGAAGAGACCTTCACAACTTCTTAAGAGTTATGAAGAAAGCCTCATAATTAATACTCCAAAGTGACGATTTTTAAAAACCCTACTTAACACCTCGCGAAAGGCGCTCTACGTAAATTTTGCTATAATAATCAAGAAGAGACTCATTCAGGAAGGATGATATGACAAACGCCAGGAAATCAGGCTCAAGGCCCTTTTCGCCTATTTACAAGAATTTTCAAAACCTCCTTGATCATAATCAAGGAATCTTTCGTCTATTTCGAAAAACGAAGAACCCCGGTATGTACCAGGCCGTTTGGCAGGCGCGCCAAGGTGAAGTGGATACTCTCAAAGAGAGGCTAACCGAAACAGAAATTGCCCTGCAGGCTAAGAATGATCAAATCGATGAACTGCAAAGGGATTGGCAAAACCGTGAAAGAGACTGGTTTGAACAGCATATTGACTCCCTTGATCTTCTTCAGTCCTCACAGCAAAAGATAAGAAGTCTCGAAGAAGAAACTATTGAAGGTCTTGAAAAAGAAATTACAAAGTGGAAAGAGAAGTCATGTGACTACCGCGAAGAAGTGGAAAAGCTCACAACACTTACCCGCTCTCTTAATCGTGTCATTGAGATGAAAACCAAAGAGAATGAAAAGCTTTCAAAAGACTTTTCTAAGCAAAAAAGCCACCTCAGTCTTTCTCAACATGCTCTTATCAAATTAGACGATGAATATGAAAGTTTAAAAGAAGACCATAAAGAGCTTAAAAACTATGTTGAAAATCTAGAAGAAGAGCTCAAGAAGGCCCAAACCTATGCCAAAGAATTTAAAAAGATAAATCACCGCATGGAAAATGAACTCTACCGAGTCAATCACGAGCTAGAAAGAGCACAGGCCTTAATGAATTAGAAACAAAAAAGCCTCTTTTAAAAAGAGGCTTTTTTTAACTTATTTTTTGTGCCGTTATTTTTTAGCGCGATATGACTTACACCATCCCGCCCCACTGACGTAACGGTTAGCGGCCATAGTACATTTCCCCCACTCTGGCTCACCCTTGTCAGCTTTGTAGAATTTGCAATTAGCGCAGTTACTTCCTGCTTTATATTTCTTGTTGCCTTTGGCCTCTTCTGCTTTGGCCACATACTTAAGTCGTTTAGCTGTTTTCTCATCGATCATTTTCTTTTTGATCTTCTCTGACTTAGGCATTGCAGCTGCAATGACATCAGCAACTCTCATCACGGGAGCGAGAGCAAGAGCTCCAAAAGCGAGTTTAAAAAATTGGCGACGATTGTTCTTCTGGTTTTCCATCGTGTTCATCCTTTGTCATTAAGTAAGTATTTCTTAAAGTAGTGTACGCTAAATTTATACCAAGAACTATGATCTGGCCCAAGGTTTAAATGCTTTTGTAGAGGGTTTATCAGGCATTTAAAGGTGTTTGAGCATCCAAACATTTCTTCTAAAAACCTACCAATTATTAGGCCTATAATAAGCCATCATTTTCTCATGAGGTGAGCCTACGGCCGGTTGATACTTATAAGAAAAACGACAACGAGCTGGAAGAGAGATCAAAATACTATCGGTACGGCCATTACTTTTTAGGCCAAATGAGGTACCGCGATCATGAAGAAGGTTAAATTCGACATAACGACCACGACGGTGAAGTTGAAAATCTTCATCTTCTGGTGAGTACGCTTCATCTTTCCTTTTTTCCACGAGAGGAAAATAGGACTTAATAAAGGATCGGCTCACTTCTTTAACCATGGCCGCATCTTTTACGGTGTCTCCGGTATTAAAGTGATCAAAGAAGATTCCACCGATTCCACGCATCTCCCCCTCTCGATGAAAGTTCACAAAGTACTCATCACACTTTTTCTTCCAGGCTTCATAAGTCCCATAGGGGGCACAGGCCTCTTTCCACACAGAGTGAAAGTAGTGAAAGTCGTCCTCATGGGGATAATAGGGAGTGAGGTCAGCGCCTCCTCCAAACCAAAACTTCTCTCCTGCTTGAATCATCCTAAAGTTAGCATGAACCGTGGGAACACGAGGGTTTCTGGGATGAAGAATAAGACTAATTCCTGCCGCCCACATGGAGTTATTGGTGCCACCAATACTTTGGGCAAACTTAGGATCAACTGTTCCGTGCACACAAGAAACATTCACTCCTGCGTTTTCAAAGAGCTCTCCCTGAAAGGCCCTTGTCCGGCCACCACCACCAGGGTTTCCATCAAAGTCAGTCCTCTGCCAGAGGTCCTCAGTTAAGCCGCCCTCTTCTCTTAGAGATGCGTCAAAGCCATACATGGTATTGGTAATCTCGTCCTGAAGGTCGAGCACGTGTTTATGAAAATCATCTTTAATATTATCGAGTTGTACCATTCTTTGCCTTTTCCTTTTGCCCTTCGCCGTGTTAAACAGGGTCTTCCTAAAGAAATTACTTACCATACAGAGGACAGTAAAAGAAATGTCGCCCAAGCGCTCTGACATTTGTCATATTTTCTCCCTTATTTTCTTTCTCCTCTTATTAGGGCAGACGCCCCTTCGTGCGCAAGCTGACTTGGACCCTTCAACGATGAGCCAACAGGAAAAAGCCCTTCTTATGCAGGCTCAAGAAGCGACGAAAGAGAGCCGTCAGCGTAAGAATAAATATATCTATGGCTACATCGATCGCAAGCACAAGATGAGTGAGAACTTAAAGCATATTGCGGCCATGTATGGTGTTACTTGGGCGGTCTATCCCCTGAGTCAGCCTGATGTCTTCAAAGAAAAAGGCTCATGGAAGAATTCTCGCAAGAATTTTGGTCAGCTTGTCTTTGATAAGGATGAACCCTTTTGGAATTGGTTCGTCCATCCCATCTCTGGTTCTCAACTCTACCTCTACTACCGTGCCAATGGATATTCTCGCATCGACTCCATGGGCATGGCCTTTATTTCTTCAACCCTCTTCGAGTTCACAGTGGAGATCTACACTGAGCCAGCAAGTATTCAGGACCTCTACCAAACACCTGTCCTTGGCTCCTTTCTTGGCGTTGGTCTTGAAAACCTCTCTATGTACCTTCTTAATAGCGGTAACGCCTTCGCTCGCACGATTGGTCATATTATCAACCCTACGACCCTCTTTTGGTTCTATGAAGGAAAGGTTCAGGTTCTCCCGCAAACTAATTTTCAAGATCGTCACAGTTTGATGATAAGGGTAGGCTTCTAATGAAAAGTATCATTGCCGTCCTCATCCTTGTCACTTCGCTTTCCGCTCAAGCCTACCGCTATAAGTTTAATCTCAAAGGTGGAATCAATCAGACATGGGCTGATATCAAGGGAACGGATAACTCAGAAGACCTTCTTCATGGAACAGGCTTTAACACTCACTTTGGCTACAAGTGGAAGTACTTTGAGCTCACCTTCTCAAGTTATATCTATTGGGGCGAGATGGATGGACTTCAGTTCAATGCTCAAGGAGAGACCATTCGTGGTGAAGGAAAGTTTCGTCACGTCAGCTTTGGCCCCATCCTTCGCTATCAATTCAGAGGAGTTCAGCCTTTTAAAAATTGGTTCCTCTTTGCAGGTCTAGGACCAGTTTGGTCCCTGCAAACGATTAAAATGGATGATGACTTCACAAGCACGGGGCCTAAATTCAATCGCGATCGAAAACTTACTTTTGAATCCACTGGTGGAATTCTCGCGATCGGTATCGAAGAAGACCTCCCCTACAAAGAAATGCATCCTGTTTTTATTGAGCTCGTTTACTCCTATAAGAAATCGAGAAAGCTCTCCGTTGTCGATGCCAGCGACTTCACCGAAACTGATATTCTATCAGTAGAAGAGGCCGATCAGGACCTCAGTGGCCACTTTTTCGGTATCTCAGTCGGATTCACTGTCTTTTAGAGATAATAAATTCAGATACTTAGAGTTTTTCTTGGAAGGGCTCAATCCTAACTTAAAATGGTCGATAAGAGTTGTGGAGTTACCACAATCTGAAAGGAATCGATCATGGCCAAAAAAGCCCTTTTTATCTTACTTCTTTGCCCGACACTTATTTTCGCAGCTGCCGAAAAAGCGGCGAAGGCCATCATCGTGAGAGGCTCCGTTGAAGCGACTGTTGATGGTAAGACTATCAAGATCAAAAGAGGTGAATGGCTCCCCGAAGGGGCTGAAGTCAAAACTGCAAAGAAGAGCTTCACTAAGCTCCTTTTTAAAGACAAGTCTACAATGAATGTCGGTCCCGAATCCCAAATGAAAATTGATAGCTTCCCTGAAAAAGATGCGGGGATCATCACTCTTGTGAAAGGAACAATTCGCTCCAAGGTCACCAAGAATTACATGCAAATTAAGGATAAGGATAAGTCCAAACTCTTTATCAAAACAAAGACTGCCGCCATGGGTGTGCGAGGAACTGACTTTCAAGTGGCCTTTAACCCCGTGAACCTGAACACCTCACTCATTACATTTGAAGGGGCTGTTGCCATGGCAAAACTAAGTGCACTTGCAGGAAGAGTTAGTCAGCGTGCCCTTGAAGCCGTTGTCTCAAGTCCCGACGCCGTTATGGTGATGAGAGGTCAATTTTCAGGGGCAACGCCAAATACTAAGAAAGCAACTCTTCCTGTTAAGATCTCTCCTGTTCAACTTGAGAGTCTTGATAAGAACGATACCCTTGGAGCGGAGTCAGCAGGAGAGACATCAAGCAATGATTCCAAAGGCCCTAAGAAGAGCTTTAGAAGTGTTGTTCCTCCGGGCATGGACTCAAAGCTTGTTGCCAACGACTCTTCAAGTGTTGATTCAGTCATGAGTGATACTGTTGGCGGCGAAACCGTTAAGGCGGTCGAAACAAGTGTGGCCGCTGAAACAGCGACAGCACAAACGGCTCCTCCAGAAGGTTCCATCAATATGAAAACAGGACAAATTGCTCCAACAGCGGGTGGCTTTGTCGATATTAAAACAGCACAGTATATCCCACCACCACCGGGTTCCACATTTGATGCCAATGCTGGCGTCTATGTCCCCCCACCAGAGATGGGTGGAATTGATCCCGCAACTGGAAACTATATGAATGATCACTTTGTTCTCAATGAGGATGGCTCTTTTAGTGAGAAACCAAAAGAAGTAGCCAGCAATTCACCAACTCCTGGAACACGTGCTCCGGCCAGCGCTGACTCTGGAGCAAAGAGTGAAAGCGCTCCCCCACCGCCACCAACAGTAACCATGGTTCCCACAATGATGGACAATATTAATCCAGAAATGATGGACTCTGTGATGGAAGGCGATGTGCCCCCACCACCAAGCTTTGGCTCAAGTGGCGACGGTTCTGCTCCAGAGCTTGATCCTAACCTTGCTTCTTTAGTTGATGAACAGATGAGTGAGAATAATGAAACCTTTGAGGACTTTAATAACTCGGATAATAATCTTATTTTCGGAGGCACCCAAAGTTCCAATGTAAACTTCAACGTTAATGCGGAGTAATCAATAACCGACTGCTCTGCTTTGAAGCAAAGGGTAAAAAGAGCAACTCTAGAATAAAATCAGTCCTTTAGCTATAATGATCAAAAGAATATTTGTTCATGGATCGAGCATCAAAAAGGATTGGAATCTTGAAGTTCTTAAAGATTTTTATTTGTATTTCCCTCTTCTCTACTCCCCTTCACGCTAAGTATAAGAATGTTCACCTCATCAAAGCCTTCAAAGAATTTAAGTTAGCAAAGTACAGCGATGCACTCGACTCCCTTAAGAAAATAAAGTCCCCCCGAAAGGTCCTCGCCACTCGCTACTATCTAGAAGGACTTATTCAAAACCGCCTTCAACAATATGATCAGGCCGCCGAATCTTTTAAGAAGTCCCTGCAAAAAAAACACAAAGCTGATGATCTTCATTATGAGTATGGACAAGCACTCTATGCCAATAATGAACTTCTAAAATCGAGAGACGCTTTTTCTCAAAGTTTTGAAAAAGGCTTTAAAAAAGAAAGTTCACTCTATTATATGGCCCATATCTCTCAGCTCTTAGAGGAGCATAAGAAGGCACGAGACTTTTACTCAAAGCTTATCAAAATGAGCAAGAATGATAAGAAGATGCAACAAATTGCGCGTTTTCAACTTTCAGAGTCCTTTCTCGCCCTCGCTGAAAATAGAGATGACTCTGCTAGGCTCGTTGATAAGTATGTTCTTCCTGCCCTTAACCAGGCCTTTAGTACCCTTCCCGACGGAAAACTTGCAAAGGACATTGAAAAGAGAAGAAAGGAAATTCAGCGCCAGTATGGACTTGATCCCAATATCATGGAAAATGGTCGTGTTCTCCAAGAACAGCGCTTTAGCGCGCGCTTTCGCCATCAAATCTCAAGAGACAGCAATATCACCTTAGCAACCGATGTCCCCACTGCAGCTTCTCTTCAAAAAGATACCTTTATCCATGAGACAAACTTTAACTTTCAATACCTCTTCGCTCATAAGAAACGCTTTACCTTCACCCCCTTCTTTCGCTTTCGTAATGTTTACCACACAGAAAGAGAAGACAGCACTGTCTTTAAAAATGACACCTATAATATGACAATGGGTTCTCGAAATACCTATGAGCACAGTGCTTTTGGAAAACAGGCCAACCTCCTCTATGACCTTGAATATGTTTATATTGGAAGAGACGCGCAAGGGATTAAAGAGAAGAACTTCTTCTCTCGCGCCTGGACCTTTACAGTTGGCGAGCGTTTTCGCTTCTTTAACTTTGGCCCGACGACAGTTAAATTCGCCTATAAAGACTATCGTGCTTACACAGAGACTCTCTTTAATAAGACAAAGACAATCTCTGTGGATCAAATTAAGAGTACGTCATGGGGTCACCTCTTCATCTTTCTCTTAAGAGCTGACTTTATTGATACCTATAATAATTCTAATACGAGCACGAATAACTTTATCTTTCGTACCGACTATCTCTGGCCTGAGATCTGGCCGACCTATACTCTCACCGCGACAATGAGCCTTAGCGCCCTTGACACTAAAGAGCAAAGCGCAACACGTGGTACAGAGAAAACGATTGCTCCTTCGATTGAAATTAAGAAGGCTTTTGGAAAACGAATCTCAGCAACACTAGGCTTTGATTACACGAAGAATATTTCAAAAGATAAGAATAGTTTTGATTATAAGAAGAATGTTGTGCGCTTTGAAATAAGTGCCAGTTACTAATTAAGGGTCCCTTATGTGGTCAAAAATTATTAAATACCTAGGAGTCTTTTTAATCCTAGGTTTCTCCTCTCTTTGTATTCTGATATCCGTAGGATTTAGAGAAGAAAGCCATCAAACAAAGAGTAATTTTGCTTTTACCTCTCTCTTTGAGTCGCGCTTCTATGATTATCGAGAGAATCTCATTCGTGATAAATCTAAAATTGATAAGCGTGTTACCCTTGTTGCCATCGATGATGAATCGATTAAAGCAATTGGAAAGTGGCCTTTTCCCCGTGAAAACTACACTCGTCTGATGAATAAGCTTAAGAATTTTGGCGCAAAGGTCATCGCCTATGACGTCTTCTTTTCAGAACAGGCCCTTGTGTGTCCAGGCTCTAATGTAGATAGTGAATTCACAGAGGCGATGGCGAACTTTCAAAGTGTCGATGGCAATCGAGTTGTCATTCCCTACTCTCTTTCAAGCTATCCAGAGGAGATCTTTGAGCAAATGCCTGATGTCCTCTACAACTTTGTCATGGACACCAAGCAAAGTGAAGGCTTAAACACCCGTCAGATGTACGTTGAGAGAAGAGTCTTCCCCATTCCTCAGATATCAGAAAAAGATGTTGCTCTCGCCCACATTCAAGTTGAAGCCGATAAAGATGGTCTTCTTCGCCACTACCCTTTGGTTGGAAATGTTGAAACCCTCTATCTTCCAGGCTTTTCACTCGCGACCTATGAGGCCTATACAGGCGACAGCATCACCCTTGAAATGCTCAACTACGGCGAATACGTCTTAAAGCTTAAAAGTGGCGACCTTCATCTTAATAATCTCGGTGAAACAAAAGTGCGCTGGCTAGGTGGTGAAGGCCATTTTCCCACTTATAGTTTTTGGGATGTTCTCAATGCAGCCGATGATGATCCCATCCTCAAACAGGCCTTCAATGGTAATGTCGTCTTCATTGGATCAACGGCCTATGGTGCTCACGACCTGCGCCACACCCCGGTGGACCCTCTTATGCCAGGGGTTTTCTTTCACATGAATATGCTTCATATGCTGCTTGAAGGAAATTTCTTTAAGCCCATGGCCGAATCCGTGAAGTGGTCTTGGTATCTCTTGATCGGCGGCTCGCTTCTGATGATCATTATTCAATTCCTCGGAAATCCCCTCTTCGATGTTCTCGGGGCTATCTTAATCTCAAGTGGAGCCTTCTATGCCGACATCAATCACTTCACTCCAGAGGGCTATGAGATTAAGCTCTTCTTCATTCTCTTTTCCATCATTGGTATTTACATGTGGAATACCTTTCTCCACTTTTATCTCGCCAATAAAGACAAGGCTTTTTTAAAGAGTGCTTTTGGAAACTATATCTCTCCAGAACTTATTGATGAAATGTATAAAAGTGGTGAGCCTCCAAAGCTTGGTGGAGACTCTGGGGTACGAACGGCCTACTTCACAGATATCCAAGGCTTCTCAACCTTTTCAGAAAAGCTAACTGCTACTCAACTTGTAGAGCTTCTCAATGAATACCTTACCGCTATGACGGACATTCTTCTTGAAGAAAAAGGCACCCTTGATAAGTATGAGGGTGACGCCATCATCGCTTTCTTTGGCGCTCCCATGCCTCTTGAAGATCACGCTCACCGCGCCTGCCTCGTCGCCCATCAAATGCAGATGAAACTCGCTCAGCTTCGCATCAAGTGGCAAGGCGAAGGAGACAAGTGGCCGCAAATTGTTCATGAAATGCGCATGAGAATTGGGATCAATTCCGGTGAAATCGTGACCGGAAATATGGGCTCCGCCTCGCGAATGAACTATACAATGATGGGAGATAGCGTGAACCTCGCAGCCCGCCTCGAAGAGTCAGCCAAGCAATATGGCATCTTCACTCAAGTCGCTAAAGAAACTGTAGAACTCGCTGGAGACGATTTTCTATGGCGAGAACTTGATACCATTCGGGTGATGGGAAAATCAGTGCCCGTTACCAGTTATGATCTTCTAGGGTTAAAAGACTCTGCACCAGATTTTCTTAAGGAACTCGCTGAAAAATTCACCCTTGGCCTCTCACTTTATAAGGCCCAACGCTTTGAAGAAGCCCTTGGTACTTTTAAAGAGACACTGGAATTAGAATACCAGCGTTTCCCTGAGCTTAAGGGAGTAAAGACTAATCCAAGTGAAATTTATATTGAGCGCTGTGAAGAGTATATAAAGGTACCGCCACCGCCAAATTGGGATGGTGTCTGGACTCTGACATCAAAGTAATTAATCGACGAGATTCTTAAGCTGAACAAGACCTGAATCAGAATCAATATCAAGAGGGGCCTTTAAAATGGCCTCTCTTTTTTTCTCTTCTTCACACTCTTCTTTCTTATCGCAGAACATGCAATCTTCACCCATAATAGCGCCAAGGCCACCACAGGAGCCTTTAAGCTTCTTATTACTGATAATGACTCCGACGGCCATTCCAAGAATAGCGAGACCAACGACTGTTAAGGAGAGAAGAAAGAGCTTCATAACGACTGAACCTTTGAAACCTTATCGACCTTTTTAGGGCCAAAGAGGCGTGAAAATTCTGTTGTTTCTTTAGTAACAAAGGGCTGACCCTCTTGGCCATCATCCCTGAAAACAAAATAGGCTGCAATCCCCTCTTTTTGAGCGAAGTCTAGGCCTTTTTCTACTCCCATGGCCATCAAGGCCGTAGCGAGTGCATCAGCCTTCATACAGCTCTCAGGATGGGCGACAGAAACGCTCGCAAGAGTGTGGGCAACAGGTCTGCCCGTCTTAGAATCAAGGGTATGGGAGAACTTCTGCCCATTTTCCATAAAGAAATTACGATAGTTTCCACTCGTGGCCAAACTCATTTTATTAAGATCAAGAATCTTTTGGTATTGCTCTCCAGAGTTCTCGGGGTGAGGAGCCTCAATAGCGATACGCCAAGCCCCGCCCTTAACTTTCTTTCCGAGGGTGCGCACTTCTCCGCCAATCTCCACCATATAGCTTTGAATCTTCTTAGACTCAAGAAAGTCACTGACCTGATCAACACCAAAACCCTTGGCGAGACTGGAGAGGTCAAGATAGATCCCAGGCACTTTCTTTTTGATTTCACTCTTTTCTTTATTAAGAAGAATTTTATCAAAACCAACTCTCATTTGAGCCGCCTTAATCTCCTCTTCCTTTGGAACCTTGCGCTCACCCCCAGGGCCAAATCCCCAAAGATTAACAAGTGGTCCAATCGTGGGATCAAAGCGTCCCTCAGTATTCTTCGCAAGATTGAGGGCATACTCAGTCACCTTAAAGAAACTCTTACTAATACTGATCCAACCAATACGGTCAGAGTTATTAAAGTAGCTGATCTCACTTTCCTTAAGGTAAGTGGACATTTCCTTATTCACTTTCTTAAGAATGGTGTCGATCTCCTCTTGGGCCAACTCTTTTGAATCGAGATCCTTGCTGGAGTAGAACTTCACATTGTAGTGAGTCCCCATGGTGCGACCACTAATATGAATGAGCTCCCCTTCCTTAGAAAGGCAACCTGAAAAAAACAAAAGCCCCAGCATTGCTAGGGCATTTGAAAAACTTAATTTTATATACTTATGATTCACTTCTTATCCACCAAAGTCATCGAGCATGATATCTTCTCTTTCTACACCAAGAGAAATAAGCATATCAATCACACACTTATTCATAATTGGTGGACCACAGAGATAGTACTCACAATCCTCAGGGTTTGGATGATCCTTAAGATACTCATCATGAAGAACCTGGTGGATAAAGCCAGTGTAACCTTCCCAATTATCTTCAGGAAGGGCATCTGAAAGGGCTACGTGCCACTTGAAGTTCTCATTCTCTCTTTGAATCATATCGAAGTCTTCTACATAGAACATCTCACGCTTTGAACGAGCTCCGTACCAGAAAGTAACCTTACGATCAGTCTTGATACGACGGAATTGATCAAAAATGTGTGAGCGCATTGGCGCCATACCTGCACCACCGCCAACAAAGACCATTTCCTTTTCTGTATCGCGAGCAAAGAACTCTCCAAAAGGACCAGAGATCGTCGTCTTATCACCTGGTTTAAGGCTAAAGATATAAGAAGACATTTTCCCTGGAGGGACATTAGGCAGACGTGGAGGAGGAGAAGCAATACGCACATTAAGCATAATGATTCCCTTCTCTTCTGGGTAGTTCGCCATTGAGTAAGCTCTAATCGTGGGCTCTGCTACATAAGACTTATATTGCCACAGATTGAACTTATCCCAGTCTTCTCTATATTCTTCTTCAACAGAGAAATCTTTATAATCGATATTAAGTCCGCCTGGTCTTTCAATCTGAATGAAACCACCGGCACGGAAAGGAACTTCTTCACCAGGAGGAAGTTCAAGAACAAATTCCTTAATGAAAGTCGCAACGTTCTCGTTAGACTTAACAGTACATTCCCACTTCTTAACACCGAAGACCTCTTCAGGAACTTCAACTTTCATGTCCTGCTTAACAGCAACCTGACAAGAAAGACGAACACCTTCACGGGCTTCCCCTTTTGAGATGTGAGACATTTCTGTTTGAAGGATCTCTCCCCCACCTTCAAGAACCTTAACTTTACACTGGCCACATGTACCACCACCACCACAGGCGGAGCTTACAAATAGCTTTTGGTCGGCAAGAATATTGAGGAGCTTACCACCGGCAGACACTTCAACTTCTTTTTCACCGTTAATATCAAGCTTAACGGGACCAGATGCAACGAGGTATGATTTCGCCAAAAGAATGATGAGTACCAAGGCCAAAATGACCACGGTAAACATAAGCACCCCTAAGAAAATTTGACTCATAATTTTATCCTATATCTTAAATTAAACTTCTAAATTTACTCTTAAAGTTGGATACCAGAGAAGCCAAGAAAACCAATGGCCATCAGACCAACGGTAATAAAGGTAATCCCTAGACCTCTCAGTCCCGGAGGAACATCAGAGTACTTCATCTTCTCACGGATTCCTGCAAGTGCAGCAATCGCAAGGGCCCAACCAACACCAGAGCCAACTCCGTAAGTAACAGACTCAGCAAAGTTATAATCACGCTCAACCATGAAGAGTGTCCCTCCAAGAATCGCACAGTTCACAGTAATAAGCGGAAGGAAAATCCCAAGCGCGTTATAGAGTGAAGGAAAGAAGCGATCGAGAGTCATCTCAAGAATCTGAACCATGGCCGCGATAACTCCAATATACGAGATAAGGCCAAGAAAAGAGAGATCGACAGAAGCTAGACTTGGACTTGCCCAAGCAAGAGCTCCCTCTTTAAGAAGATTATTATAGATAAGATTGTTTACAGGAACAGTAATCGTCTGCACCACAACAACCGCGACCCCAAGACCAAGGGCTGTATTTACTTTCTTAGAAACGGCAAGAAAGGTACACATTCCAAGGAAGAAACCTAGGGCTAAGTTTTCAATAAAAACAGCTTTAATAAATAAGTTAAGATGGTGTTCCATAGCTTGTATCCTTACTCAGCTTCAATTTGATCAGTTTTAACAGTTCTAATGGCCCAAATAATGAAGCCAATAATGAAGAAGGCCGATGGTGAAAGAAGGGCCATACCATTGGGCTGGTACCAACCACCATCACCGATGGTCTTAAAGACAGTGAAGCCCATAAGCTTGCCCGATCCAAAGAGTTCTCTAAAGAAGGCAACAACGATGAGAATGAAAGAGTAACCAATTCCATTTCCAATACCATCAAGAAGAGACATCACAGGACCATTCTTCATGGCGTAACCTTCAGCGCGTCCCATCACGATACAGTTGGTAATGATCAGACCGACATAGACCGACATTGACTTTGAGACATCAAAGACAAAGGCCTTGAGGACCTGATCTGTCAGAATAACCATCGAAGCAATGACAACCATCTGAGCGATAATACGAATCGATGAAGGAATATGGTTTCTAATGATAGAAACAAAGAAGGAAGAGAATGCTGTTACAAGGATAACCGCAACAGACATGACCAGCGCTGTTTCTAACTTAGTCGTAACCGCAAGGGCTGAACAGATCCCAAGAATCTGCAGAGCAATGGGGTTATTATTAAATAAGGGATCAAAAAGAGTTTTCTTAACACTCATATCTACACTCCTCCTGCACGAAAGTTCGCCAGGAATTTTCCGTAACCTTCGTTACTCACCCAGTAATTAACACTGGCTTCAACTCCATTTGATGTAAGCGTCGCTCCACTAAGACCGTCGATTTTACTCTCAGCTCCAGGTGTACTTGAGTCGACACTTCCTTTAATAACATCAATTGTTGGCTTGTAATTTTCAGAGAGAACTTTCTTCCCTTCCCAATTCGCTTGCCACTTCTTGTTATCAATTTCTCCCCCAAGTCCGGGAGTTTCACCGTGCTGGTAAAAACCAATCCCTTTAACTGTCTGCGTATCAGGAGCAAGAGAGAGGAAGCCGTACATTGTTGACCAAAGTCCCTTCCCATGAAAAGGAAGAATGATCTGGCTAACCTGACCACCACTTTTAACAAGGTAAACAGGTCTTACTTTTGCACGAGTCTTGATTTTAGCAATATCTTCATCCGCTGGAATTTCAGTGGCCAGTTCAGGGTCTTTATCAGCTTTTTCAAGATCGTAAGTCGCGGGGTCCATATCCGTGACTTCCTTACCTGTAGAAAGATCAATGAGCTTAGTCTCAACTTGAGTATAGGCTTCATTCACTTCTTTTTCGTTAGCCTTAGAAGACTCTATAAGACCGGCAGCGAGAAGGAGGTTTTTCTTAACGTCGAGACGCTTATTCTTAACCTGAATTGGTTTTAGTTTTACTGCAGCAGTAGAAACAAGAACCGAACAGGCAACACATAAGGCGGTCGCAACAACGAGGGTTTTTACTGTACTATCGTTAGACATTTCTGAGGGCCCTCCTCTTAATATTGGCATTAACCACAAAGTAATCAATTAGGGGTGCAAAACAATTGGCAAAGAGGATCGCAAGCATTGTTCCCGCTGGATAAGCAGGGTTCACAACACGAATGAGCGCAACCATAAAGCCAATGAGAAAGCCGTAGTACCACTTCCCTGTTTCCGTCATTGAAGCGGATACAGGATCAGTTGCCATAAAGACAGCACCAAAAGCGAAACCACCGACAACCACATGCCATAGAGGTGGCATTGAGAACATAAGGTTGGTGTCACTTCCCATCATAAAGAAGAGTCCAGTCGTAAGAATAAGACCGATAAAACTTGAAAGAATGATTCTCCAAGAACCAATTCCCGTAATAATCAAGTAAGCCGCCCCTAGAAGACAAGCAAGAGTTGATGTCTCACCCATTGAACCAGGGATCAGACCGATGAAAGCTTCAAAGAAGCTAAAGTCTACACCTTGGATACCGCTTTGAACGGTTTGAGAAAGGATCGTTGCTCCTGAGTGACCATCAACTGCCGTCCATACCTTATCGCCAGAAATCTGAGCTGGGTAAGCAAAGAAGAGGAAGGCACGGGCCGTAAGAGCTGGGTTAAGAAAGTTCTTCCCTGTACCGCCAAAGATTTCCTTACCAACGACAACACCAAAGATAATACCGATAGCAACTTGCCATAGAGGAATCGTAGGAGGAAGAGTCAGTGGGTAGAGCATCCCTGTTACGAGAAAGCCCTCGTTAATCTCGTGCTTTCTCACTACCGCGAAAACGACTTCACAAAGACCACCCGCGATCTGAGTCACAAGAAAAACAGGAACAAAGTAGAGAGCACCATGAATGACGTTTGAAATAATATTGGTAGGATCTGTCGCAAGACCGAGCATGCTTAGAATCCATCCACGCCAACCTTCAGCAACAGTTTGCCCCATTCCCGCAAGAACGGTATTGGCCTGGTAACCGGTGTTGTAAAGCGCCATTAAAATACAGGGAATAAGAGCAATGGCCACTGTCCCCATAAGTCTTTTGAGGTCAATAGCATCTCTTACGTGAACTGAACCATGGGCTGTTTCACCGGGAGTGTAAACAAATGTGTCGATCATTTCATAGAGGGGATAGAACTTTTCTAACTTTCCACCCTCTGCGAAGAGATCATGTTGGGAGTCGAGGAAATTCCTTAAGGCCTTCATTATCCTTCCTTCTCAATAGTCGTTAACGTTTCTCTAAGGGCTGGACCAAAGTCATCTTTTCCTGGAGAGGCAAAAGTACAAAGGGCCAGATCTTCTTCATCCAACTCGAGACAGCCAAGAGCAGTAGCAAGGTCTGCATCTTTTGTCTTAAGAGCTTTAATAAGCTGAGTGGGAAGAATATCAAGAGGCATAACCGCTTCAAACATTCCCACGGGAACGATGGCACGGCGTGAGCCATAAGTGTTGGTGTGAAAATCAAAGACTTTATTTTTGAATTTTCCAGCATAGCAATTCTTGATTGAATACTTATCGTATCCAGGACCTTGCCAACCAAGAAATTCACGATCGCTATTTTCTTCGATCACTGAAACCTGAGTATGGAAGCGACCAAGGAAGCAAAAGGTATCATCCATTTTACGTCCACTAAGGATTGACCCTGAAATAATACGAACAGGACCCGTCGCCACTTCAGCCGCCGTAATTTGCTTCATGCAAGCACCAAGTCGAGTTCTCAAAAGTCTTGGATTCGTTGCCTTTGGCCCGGCCAAAGCAACCACTCTTTCAATAAAGACTTTACCAGTACTCAGGAGGTGACCAAGAGCGATCACATCTTGAAGACCGATATGCCAAACTTTCTTATTAAGAGAGACTGGATCAAGGTGGTGGATATGTGTGCCCACAAGTCCTGCTGGGTGAGGTCCAGAGAATTCTTCTTCAATGACTTTTTCACCGGCAACACTTGGAGTTTTCGCCCCTTTTCTCTTGGTAACAAATACTTTTGGAGCAAGCTTTGTAAGCGCTTCAACACCTATTTTAAAAGCTTCTTCATACTCAGCAAGAATCACTTCTTGATCAGCAGCAAGAGGATTGGTGTCCATGAGGCTCACAAAGATACTTGAAGGCTGGCTTCCCAGTTCTGGAGAGCGTGAAAAAGGACGGGTTCTAAAAGCAGGCCAAAGACCGGCTTCAACCATAAGAGCTTCAATCTCTTTGCCTTCGTACTCACCTGCCTCTTTTGAAAGATAAGAGTCAAAAGCTTTTTGCTCTTCACCTTCAACTGAGATCACAACATTTTGAAGAACTCTTCTCTCCCCTCTATTGATAGCTTTTACCGTACCATGAGCGGGAGAAGTAAAAAGAACACCAGGTGTCTTCTTGTCTTCAAAAATAGGGTCACCAACTTTAACTTTGTCACCGACTTTTACAAACATCGTAGGTTTCATTCCCACGTAATCTGGTCCAGTCAGCGCGACTTCAGTCACAGCTGGCGCATTAAAGATTTTTTGGGCGGGAACCCCAGAGATAGGTAAATCGAGACCTTTCTTAATCTTGATCATAGAGAAATCCTGTCAGGAAATATTGCAATGTTTTTGATTTTACAAAGATTTATAGCAAATACTTTACTATGTGTAACTACCTAGATTTTAAAAAAATTTAGCCACAACATTTTTTATATTTTTTTCCAGAGCCACAAACACAAGGATCATTGCGACCAACTTTTGGTCCACTGCGACGAACGGTGTTATTCACAAGAGCACCATCAGTGAAGAACCACTTTCCATCTTTTTTATTGAAAGTTGAAAGTTCGTGGTGATGCTCTTCTTTTTTACCCGCTGTGTAATGAGCGACGAATTCTACTTTACCAGTCGTGTCAGACTCAAGACCCGCTTCAGTAGCGACAATATTGAGTCCTTCCCAGTCAGACTGCTCCGACCAAGCACGGATTTCTTCGAGGTCAACATCATCGCGCGTTGCAGGGTCATGGGTATTGAAAATATATTCCGGCTCTTCCACAACAAAGGCACTATAACGTGAGCGCATGAGCTTTTCAGCTGTAGGAGCTTCCTCTTGTCCACTAATATAAAGGTCACAACATGCTTTGAATTCTTTGTCAGATCCACACGGACAATCGTCCTCGAGCCACTCCGTTCTCATACTTCCTCTTTCGCTATTATGGTTTTTAATCCCTAAAAAGATAATCTGTAAAAAAGGTATTGTCCTCATTAAAGTGGACCTTACTCTCAAGAATTCGATTTCCAATGAGAGTAAAGTGAGGCGCTAAAATTTGGCGGTAAAATTCTTTTGACCGCCTGATCGCGTACTCATCTTTAAATTCAAGGTCACTCACTTGGCGCTCAAGCTCATAATCAGTGGGCACAGATAAATAAAGGTACTTCACCATGCGCGCCATTACAGGCAAAACGTCGTTAAGTTCCTCTTCGCTGAGGTATTGAAAAACACTCGTGCAAATGCCGAGGTCAAACCACTTATGCTTCTTTGTCGGGTCCCCTTTCTTTTCTGCCCATTTGGTCAAACTCCACTGCTTTAGAGTGACCTTTGTACTAGGAACAACCTTAAGCTTGCGCTTATGGCCCTCTTGAAAAGCGAATTCACTGGGCTCAATTCCCCAAACCCGGTAGGGATTAAATTCGTGTACTATTTTTTCAAAGAGATGACCGAGGCCAAAGCCAAAGTCGATGACTGAGCTTATATCGACAAAGTCGACATCAAAGAAGCTTTTGAGGTAGCGCGCATGCTGTTCGGCATTAACAATGCCATCCATTTCTTCAGGCTCATCATAGTTCTTATCCCAATAATCTTGAGAAAAACCACTCTCCCCTGATTCAGGTATTCGCTTTGGCATAGAGTTCTCTTTTCACGAAGGTAAAACCGCTCATTCCACGATAGAGATTGAGGGTAACAAGAGCGGCCCAAATCCACCACAATTTTGGAATCCATAAACTCACAAGCCCCAAGGGAAGAAAAACCACCAGGGCACCAATGATCATATGCTTTCTAAGAAAGCCAAAACCACTCATCCCAAAAAGAAGGCCATCATAGACAAAGGCAATGGCACTAATCATTTGCGACACGATAATAAGCCCCTTTACTTTCTCCATTTCCAACAGAACTTGCGGATCCTCTGTAAAGGCCTTGGTTAAAAACTCCCACCCCATAAGATAAAAGAAAGTGAAGCAAAAGCCTACAATCCCCCCCAGTTTGAGGAGTTGATTGAAAACAATAGCGCACCTTTTAAACTGACCAGCAAAGTAAAAGCGCGCACCGAGAATATTGCCACTGATGGCGAGACCATCAAGAAAGAAACTAGCGAGTAGCCACACTTGTAAAAGAACCTGATGGGCCCCAAGCGCCTCCACTCCTAAACGAGAGGCCAGACGTGTCGCCGAGAAAAAACAGAGGGTCAAAGTGAAGCTTCGCCCAAAGAGGTCAAAGCTATTCTTTCCAAATTTTAACCACTGACCTTGGGGAACCTTAGCTTTAAAAATTTTAAAGCCTACTCGCTCGTCTTTAATGAGAAAGAAGAAACCGATGAGGGTGGTGATAACATGAGAGATTATTGTCCCGTAGGCAGCCCCTGCAATTCCAAGATTCATGGGATAGAGAAAGAGCCAACTTAAGAAAATATTAAGAGTGGTACTTAAGATCATCATTCCAAGCACCAGATTAAGGCGGCCAAATCCCCTGAGAAGACTCAAAAGTGTCACACTTAATAGAGTGAAGGTATGGCCAATAACTCTCGGGCTAAAATAGGAGTTAAACTCATCAAAGAGAAAGGCCTCTCCTCCTGCCAATTCAAACCAAAAAGATTTGGGAACCCATAAGAGCACCGAGCAAATGAGTCCAATTGAAAAGGCCAAACTCAAGGCGATTCGAATGCGTCCTCTGAGAAGCTCTGGATTTTTGGAAGCCTCGTAATCAGCAACAGATTGAGTACTCGTGTGAACGAGGAAATTGAACATCCACGTAATGGCGTTAAAAATGGCGACAGAAAGGGCCAAAGCCGCGAGACTGTTGGTATCTAAGCGGCCGACAAGGGCCGTATCAACAATAGAAGCGAGCGGCTCAAAAACCGATGAGAAAATAGAGGGCACCGAGAACCACCACAGGTCCTTAAGGTGCAATCCCTTTAATTTCAACTCTTAGAAAGGCTTATTAACAGCGAGGTAGGCCGCAGTGGTGGCAAGAATGAGAATAACGTAGAAAGCAGCAACTCTCCCCTTACCAAGACGCTTGGCCAGCACTGGTCCTCCGATAGAGAGGAGCGCCCAGATAGTTAGCTTTGCATGAATCCATGCAGGCCATGATGAGCCGTGACCAATTTCAAGAGCTTTAGCAATTAATCCCATACCAGCAACAAGAATGAGAAGAGAAGCAATTCCCGTAATGATCTTATTGGCCTTATTGGTATTTTCCGTAAAAAGAGAAATCCCAAGTCCAGAGAGAAAGAAGAAAAGGGCACCATAGTGAAGCACACGATAAAAATTTTCGCTCATAACAATCCTCATTATTTAAGTAGTCCTTTCCAGACTAACAAAGTCCATCTCTTTTTACTTCTAATTTCTGGGAAAAAATCCCGATAGGCCTTAAAATGTCTAATATGGAAATAAGAAGAAAACCCCGTGGGGACAAAGTATATCGCGGTGCCTATAACTACTTCAAAGGTGAGACCCTCTACGCCGAGGAAGAGTTTGAAGTTTATAAGGACCGAAAAGAATTAGGAATGAGCTTCTTTGGCCAAATCCATTCCCGAGTGGCCACAGGAGAACTTCTCAATGTCTACATGGATTTCACTCTCAATAAGGATTACATCCCTCAAAAGCTCACCATTGAGCGCACTCTAGGGGATAATAAAGTCTGCGAGATGTACGACTTCAACTCCAGAACCAATACCCTTGATTACCTCTTTATCACGAAAGACGGTCAGGACCATCTTCAGCTGCAAGTGCCCCCAAAATTTTCAATCTCAACTCCGTGTGCCAGCTCCTCTATGCTCTTTTTAAAAACAAAGAAAGAGGATACGACTTCAAAGAACTACTATGCCACCGTAAGCTCTTCAAACCAATGGAAGTGCGAAGGCTCCCCTATTCAGCAGACGATTGTCTCTGAAAGAGCAGCCCTTGCCAGTGAGTCTCTTAATCTTGATGGCCAGTCCGTGCAGGCCACCCCTTATAAGATCTATGATGCTGTCGATCTAGAAAACGAAGAAGACTTTGATGAGGTTCCCTTCATCACAGTTCAAATTTCTAAACACAGCACCATTCCCTATCTGGTGCGCTCACAAGACGGGATTCGCATTCAAGTGAAGTACCTCAACGACCTTGATAAAGACTAATGAAGTCCAATAAATTCGCTGACTCCATCAACAGCGTCTTTCAGTGGAGTCCGTGAAATAGCATAAGGCTCCATCAGACGATTAAATTTTTCCATCGTCTTGCCCTTCCAACGCCTCGTTCGAGAATCGACAATAATGACGCCTCCTCGATCAGTCTCGGTTCTTAAGAGCCTTCCAAGTTTTTGATGCAGACTTCGCGTTCGGTGAGAGAGATAATAATCGGTAAACTCATTTCCAATATTCGTTTCATAGAAATGACGTCTTTCATTGATAACTTGATCCATTCTGAGATCAGGTACCTTATCGATAAAGACAAATTGCAGCGCTTCTCCGGGAATATCAATCCCTTCACCAAAACTCTCCATTCCCAAAAGAATTCCTTGACCACTTTGCTTGAATTCATCCACCACATTAGAACCCATTCCTTGGACAAAGACCGGAATTTGCCCATCAAACTCTCGCAGTAAAATTTCTCGCGCGAGCTCAAATCTTTTGCGTGCACTAAAGAGAAGGAGCGTTCTCCCCCCGAGGTCTCGAATGAGGGGGTTTATTTGCTTGAGAATAACATCAACAAATTTATTCTCATGAAGATTAGGAACATCATCACACAAGTAAACTCTCGTATTATTGCGATAATCATAGGGCGCCGGCAAGAAGAAGCCATGGCGAAAGCGTCTCTCTGGCTCAAGATATCCATAACCTGTGGCCCATTCGACACCACGAAAGCCTTGGTCTCCAAGAGCGTTACCAAGAGTCGCCGAAGTAAAGAAAACACTGCGCGCTGTTTGAAGGAGATGATTGTAGAGAGTCTCCCCCACGTTTATCGGCCCCGAGTAAATGCAGTAGCCCTCTTTTTCATGAAACCTTAAGCTGTGGCTATAGCCACTCTTCTTTTGCACGGAAGTTTTTAAGGCCAAGACTAAGTCATCAAGCGTTGACACAAAAGTTTCAAAGCGCGTAAAGGCGATAATCTGACTCTCTCCTTCAAGGTTTTTCAAATCAAAGAGAGAGGCATAGGGAGTCAACTTCTCACTATAAGAATTAAGAATGAATTCAAGACTCTCAAGGTGATTAAAAATCCCCCGCGCGAGTCCATCTTGATCCGCTTGCCCTGTCACCATTGGCGTTTCATTCCAAAAAGAGTCCGTATAGCGTGGCTGTTTCTTGAAGTACTGTTCAATAACATCAGGAAGAGTGCGAAGATGATCCATGAGCAATTGATAAGTATCTGTTGTCGCCTCACGCAGCTGATTAATAATCGGCGTGCTGTCACCAACCTCATCTTCCTTTTGAGCGAGAAGATAAAAGAGAGAGCCAATTCCCTGCATATGATTGAGGGAACGCGCGAAACCTTCAAGCCCCTCTTGGGAGGCTTCTAAACTAAAGGCCCTGGTCGTTTCTTCCTCAATCTTATGGGCTTCATCCACAACGATATGTTCAGGTCTTGGAAAGGCACGAGGCCAGGTGAACATTAGAGCGTGGTTGCCAATCACAATATCAGCTTCTTTCGCTTCTCTTAGGCCTCGGATATAGGTGCAATCATTTTTAAAGGGACAGCTATTACCCGTGCAAGAGCGGTAATCAACAGCATTGTCCTTGTCACGATCTTTAAAACTATTAAATTTGCGTTTGAAAACAAAGGGAAGCTCATCTCTAAGAATCCACGCATCAGCATCAAAGCGAGAGTTGTGATAGAAGACCAACTCAAAGAACATATCAGTGAAGTTCTCTTCAAAACCTCTCGCAGAAAAGAGAAGGTCCTCCTCATCAATACTTTGACGAAAGAGGAGTTCACATAAGTGATTTGAAGAGCCCACGAGCCTTTTTACTTTAAGCTCCTCCTGATCGAGTCCAAGCACTCTTCTTAATTGAGGAACATCTTTATACATCGCCTGATGCTGGAGGGTCTTTGTCCCCGTTGCCACCAAGACTTGTTTTCCCTCTTCTTTGGCATAGAGAGCGCTAGGAATGAGATAGCCCATTGTTTTACCAGTCCCCGTTGGGGCTTGCACCAATGCATGGACACCATTTTTAAAACTCTGGCCAACTCTTAAACTCAGCTCCTCCTGACTTTTTCGATAAGTATAATTGGGAAGTTTTTCCCGCAACTTCTCTTCGGCCCGAAAGATATTCTTTAAGTTTTCGCCACTAAATTCAAAACTAAAGGGCCTCTCCCCTGCCTCAATCATCTCGGGATAAAGAGCTGCTCTTTCAAATTCAAGCGCTGCCTTAGTGGCCTGATCGAGATCAAAATCAATAGCACTCGCTAGTTCCTCAAGTTCGTCATCAAAGAGATTAAAGAGTTCGTAGTACCAGTATTTTTTGAGGTCATACTTGTGAAAGAGGGCCATTAAAGTCTGGCTATACTCACGGTCACTTTTGACCACGCGAATGGCGGTTAAGAGGACCTTTAATAAATCAATACTATCTTCGAGACCTCGGTGAACCTCGCCCTCAGCAATCCCCCAATCAACAATAAAGTTTTCAAGCTTAAAAGACTGCTTATAAGGAAAGAGCGAAGCCAAAAAAGGCATGGAGTCTTCATAACTCTCTCGACCTGAGCCATCATCGACTTCATCAAAGAAAGGGGCTAAGAAACTCTTTTCAAACTCTGCATTATGGGCAATGAGAGGTTGGCCAAAGAGCTCTGTGACTTCGGGTTCAACACTCTCCCACAGTGGCGCTTTTTTAAGAATATCTTCGGTGAGACCTGTCAGCTTTTGAATAAAGTAGCTAGGTGGATATTCGGGTCTCACAACTGAGGAGTATTTCTTAACTAAGGTGGTCCCCTCAAATGAGAGAAAACCCACATCGATAATATCGTCGTTATAGGGATCAACACCCGTGGTCTCAATATCGATAATTGTCCAGCGCCCTAAACCTTTCGCCATGCGAAATACTTCCTTTGTTTTTTTAAACTTTCCTCTAATCTAGGACAAATCTCACATTAAGAGAATTGCGGATGAGGATTGTTTCACATATAAAGATATTTATGACTACAGCCCTTATTTTTCAAATTCAGTCAGCTCTGATTCTGACTTTAATGATCGCCGGTTTGATCAACCGCAAAAAACGCTCGCTCCACGTTAAACTCATGGGAGGGACGATTTTCTGGGATATTCTCCTCGTCTTACAAATTGAGCTTAACCGAAGTGCGATCATCAAGGCCTCAAATGCTGTTACTAACGCAATGATTCTCAATATTCATGTGACTATTGCGGTGAGTACTGTGCTTCTCTATTTTGTGATGATCTATACGGGAAGAAAGCTTCTTAAGGGCGACAATTCTATAAAACCCCTTCACAAAAAATTGGGCTGGAGCGCTTTTACCCTGAGAGTCCTGACTTTTGCGACGAGTTTTTGGGCCGTTACCCCACAGGCTTAATACCCTTTAATCTAAAAAGAGAGAATAAATATGGTTGAATTCACAACAGTAGAAAACTTAATTAAAACTCATTTGGAAGATGCCGTTGTCAGAGTCACAGACCTTACCGGAACAATGGATCATCTTGGAATTATGATTATCAGTGATGCCTTTGAAGGAAAGATCCTCATTCAACAGCACCAGATGATTATGGATATTTTGCGTGAAAAACTCGACTCTAATGAGATTCATGCGGTTCAACTTAAAACACTAACAAAAGCTAAAGCTCAAGCACAAGGAGTCCTCAATGAGTAATGACAACAATCCTTTTAATATTCTTGGAAGTGACAAAGTTCCTCAAGAAGGCGGTCAAGCGGTCACCGAAGAAAATAAGTCGGGCGATCTCAATGAGAGAATTGCTTCATTGATTAAGAGCTCTGATATTTTTCTCTTTATGAAAGGCAATCCCCAAATGCCTCAGTGTGGTTTCAGTGCCAATGTTATTGGTATCCTCAACGCGATGAATGCGAAGTACAGCACTTTTGATATCCTTACTGATATGGATATCCGTCAAGGTGTTAAGGTGTATAGTAACTGGCCAACATTCCCTCAACTCTATGTTAAGGGACAACTTATCGGCGGCAATGACATCATCATGGAGATGTATGAAGCTGGAGAACTCGAGCAAGTTCTCAATTCCTAATTTTTATTTGAGGGTTGGTCTCACGGCCAGCCCGTCTTCTCTACAGAAAATATCAAGTTTAAGGTCTTTATAACGGGTATGAACACCCTTTGTTTCAGGGTCAACACACCTCACTAGGGCCCATGCCCCAAGAGATAATTCAAGCTCGTAAACACTATTATAAGTGCCATAATTCAACCAATGAAGATTAGAGAGTTCAAAACCAGTATAGCGAAGCTCTCCACACGCTTCTTTCATTTGGTCAATATCCCACTCAGAAATCGACACAATATTATTACCTTGAGAAACATAGAGGTCTGGTGCAGATTGAATGTAATGGTGATTAATCACCTCTACCTTAAGTTCCTCGCTATTAATGGCGGGGAAGCTAATTCTCTTCTCCCCAAGACTTAAGACGAGTCTCATTTTTGCCGCTAATTTATCTAAAACAAAATGACTCGCAACTCCCGCCTGGTGTCCTAGTTCATGAGTAAGAAGTCCTACCCAGTAAAGTGTATCCATCACACTGGTACGGTTATCGAGCACCTCACGGTTGATGAAAATAGGAAGACCACTTGAAAAGCCTGTTTTAGCAATTCTTGGTGAGCGCTCAACCTTTCGATTAAAGAATAGTCCAGGAAAATCACTTTCACTCACAATAAGGACCGGAGATAATTCGGTTTGTAAGTTATCTAGTATTCTAAGAAGAATTTCTTTCTCGTGAGAATGAAAAACAATGGCCTTTTGATTGAGGGCTTCAATTATGTTCTTTGGCATACTTTCCATGAAGTACGCCCCTTGAGTTTCAAAGAAGCCGCTGCCATTTCCAACGACATCACCACTTTGGAATTCTTCTTGCTCGACACCAATTTGCTTAAGAAAATTTTCAAAGTAATCATTTCGGCGCTCAATCTCTTCAGGAGAGAGAAAGAGTTTTTCAATTTCATTTTCATCAATTTTTGGGGAAATCCACCCATTGCCGACAATATCACCACTGAGAATATTAACCGTCTCAAGGCCCATTGCTTTGTTCTCTTGTGAATATTCGGCTACTGCCGAGGGCGCTAAAATATTGGCAAAGCTTGAAAAACAAAGTGAAAGTAGAGTTACTGATAATATTTTTTTCATCCGTCTAGCTCCACTTTCTTGGCAAGTTCAAAGAATTGAATATTGAGCTGATAAGTACTTTCACCGTCCTCATCATTGCGATACTTACTGTTAAAATCTTGAATGAATTTCATGATGTCACTGAAGGCTTCTTCCTTGTCCTTCTCTTTATCAATATTAAGAGTGAGGCCTTGAAGAATTCTCTCCTCTACCGATTGCTCATCGATAGCTTGAGAAGCCTGATGGACCATACCACGATGATGATTTTTAATAGCGGCACTTGGAATTCCATTACCAGTATGGGTTTTGCCTTTTGCTACCTTTAGACCTCGCTCCTCACACTCTTCAACGAAGCCAACTTTTAAGAGATTATAAATAGCCCCTTTAATTTGGGCCTTAGTCACTTTTCTTCTTAAGGCTCTTTCCATCCAATCAAGATCATTCACAAAGTCTTTGCGAGCAATAAGCGCCTTTACAGCATAGCAATACCAGTCACTGAGCAGTGAAAATTGCTCAAGACTTACTTTTTGATATTCACTCTTTCCACTTAAGCTCTTTGCCTTTTCCAAAAGCTTTTGGATGTCTTTGCCTTTTTCAATATTTTTCTCAATTTCAACAAGGGTTTCAAAGTATTCTCTTTCATCTTTTGAAAATCCAAAGTCATCACAGAGATTAACCACCATTTTATAAGTGGGAAGACGCTTCTTCTTGAGAACCATTGTCAGGGAACTTGGAGACTTATAGCCTAATCTCAGGGCCCAATTTTGCAGGTTATAAGGACCATGACCATACTTACCATAGAGGCTCACATAGCTGTTAAGAAAGTCAGCATAATCAGAAAAGTCCGTAACCTTAGGCTTAAGGACATCCTCATTGAAGTTATCAATTTGCTCAGCTTGTAGCATCTAGTCTCCTGCGACCATTATTAAATTGGGTCTTTAGGATAGCTGCTTTGTGAAAAATTTGAGGTTAAGTTGTAAAACCTACCCTGGGCCGTCAGCTTCTTTTACAGCATAAAGGCTCAGTATTATTAAGGACTTACGACTGACTGTACTCTTTTCGTGTCCTCTGAAGAGCCAAAGAAGATCAAAACCTGCCCCTCTTCAATGGTCAAATCTGGACTTAGGTTGGTCTCGTAGTTTTGACGATTATTACTAAGTCCCAGGATATTGACTCCACAATCACCATAGAAATCAACCTCTGAGAGCTTCTTTCCTATAAGAGGGGATTCCCCGGGAATGATCTGCTCCTGAATTTTATCCCCCACCTGATCAAGAAACTCCGTCGCATGGGGGCGAATGATTTCTGAGGCCATTCGAATGCCGCCAATATAGTTAGGAGAGACAACTCGACTAGCACCAGCTCGCTTAAGCTTCTTAATCATTGTCAGTTCAATGGCCTTTGAGACGATGGTGATTTGAGGCTGGAGCATTTTCGCTGAAATCGTCAGAAAGAGATTATCCTTATCATTACTAAGAGCGGCCACTAGGCCTGCGGCGTTTTCAATGCCCGCCTTTTCAAGCATAAGATCAGAAGTTGCATCACCGGTGAGGATCGTTAAGCTTGGAAACTCATCGATGAGTTCATTCTTCTTATCAATATCCGCCTCGATGACGACACACTCTTTTCCAAGGGACATCATCTGAGCAATAACGTGACTCCCTGTCTCCCCTGCTCCACAGATTATCGTGTGATTCTTCATGCCTCTTATCCTTTTCTTCATTCTCTCAATAGAGAATGCATCTCTTAAATTCCCTTCAATAATATAGGCAGTCACCAAAGAGGTTGAATAAAGAACAACCCCCATGCCTGCAAACATAAAAATAATGGTAAAAACAATAGCCCCGGTATTTTGATGTATATCGAGGATGTCTCCATAGCCAACAGTACTGACCGTTATGGCCGACATATAAAGAAGTTGCGTGAGGGACTCCTCAGGATAGATAAACTTAAAACCCACTGTACCAAAAATGAGGGTTCCAAGAGTTAGAAAAAGAGGAAAACGCAGGCCCTTCCAGGCACTTAAAAAATCAAACATGAGCTAGTCAGTCTTTTGTAAAACGAGGCAAAACTCTTTTTCATGACTCGGAAGAAGTCCCTTTCGAATCACCCCGTAAGCGTGGTTCTTTGCCATCGTTTCTAATGTTCCCAAATCTTTTAAAGTAAAACCACGATCAAGCTTAATGGTCATAATAAGACCATCGCATTCATCAAGTTTATCCATCATTTTAAGAAGGGATGTCAGGGCTTCAATGGGTTCACAGTCCACATCAAAGACAATCCAATTCACAGGAGGCAGGCCTCTTAAGTGCTTCGTTTTAAGCTCTGAAAAACTTTGCTTAAGAAAGAGAAACCCTTCAGGAAAGTCCTCTCTGACCTTAGGATCGATATCAAGGAGATCTACACCGATAACCCTGTAACCTCTCTTTAAAAGATAGTAACTTGAGCCCCCTGGGCTGCAGCCAATATCTAAGAAAACATCATCGTGAGCGACAAGAGGGCGAAAGTGCTTAAAGGCTTCCCCCAATTTCTGATAGGCCTTACTAGGGCTACGCTCCGGCATTGGGATCGGAGAGATGCCACTATAGGGAGCAAAGTCCCCTCGAATCTGATAGCGAACACCAAGGGCAAATTGATCTTCATCATAGCGAATAAAATCAATGACGACGCCACGATTCTTGCGATCCCCCATTTTTCCTTCTTCCGCCATAAGGTCCCAGCGGTGAAGAGTAATCGCCTTATAAGTTTCTTGCACTTCTTCAAGCTTCGCTTCCATTTCAGCAAGATTTCCCTGATGAAGGAGAATCCCCTTGGCCAGAGCGAAGGTCGTATTAAAGGAGCGAAACTCCTCAAGACCATATTCTCGATCAAGAGTGAAGGTCGCAAAACCATGAGCTCCACTTTTAAAGTGCCATGAGGGGTAGTACTCAGCAAACTCCTCTTTTAAAAAGCTAAGGGTATGGATGAGTGTTATAAAATAAGCTTGAGGTTCTTTTTTCACAGGATTTACTCTGCCCCCATAATCTCTTCATTAAATTCGACGTTGTGATAGACCTTCTGAACGTCATCATCGTCTTCAAGAGCATCGATAAGTTTTGAAAAAGTCTCCCAAGTCCCTGAGTCGATTTCCTTCATTGTTGTTGGAATGCGCTGAAGACCAGCTTCTTTAGGCTCAATAGCAAGCTCTCCCAATTTCTTTTGAAGATTTCCAAAGTCTTCCATCGCAGTAGTCACGGTAATGAGACCATCATCAAACTCAACATCCTCAGCCCCACCGTCAATCATCTCCATGGTGAAGTCATCTTCATCGAGTTCACCTTGATCAAGACTAAAGATTCCTTTGCGGTCAAAGACGAATTCAAGACAACCATCCTTTCCAAGATTACCGCCATACTTTCTAAAGTAGCTGCGAACATTACCCACCGTTCTGGTGTTATTATCAGTTGCACATTCAACAAAGACCGCGATGCCATCAGGTCCATAGCCTTCAAAAGTGACATCCTCATATTGAGTGCCATCAGCGCCACTGGCCTTATTGATCGCGCGCTCAATATTATCCTTTGGCATATTTTGGCCACGGGCATTTTGCAGAGCAAGTCTTAGACGAGGATTGGTTTCAGCATCAGGTCCGCCATTTTTAACGGCAACCGTGATCTCTTTAATCAGTTTGGTAAAAATCTTTCCGCGCTTAGCATCTTGTGCCCCTTTACGGTGGCGGATATTGGCCCATTTCGAGTGACCGGCCATGGGTTTACTCCTTAACTATGATGAACGTCTTAGTCTCAACGATTGTACAACGGCCAAGGAAATAAAGAAAAGAATCGCCCAAAAGCTATGCATAAGACCATATAAGACATAGGCAATACCTCGGATAATTTTCTGAAGCCAAGGTCGCTCTAAGATGTAGGGAGTATGCTGAGGAGCAAAGTCATAGTACCAATTGACAAAAGCTCGGCCTAAACGACTCTTAAGAAGAATATTATCTCTAAAAGCCTGGAAGTAATCGACAACATAGTGCTGCTCTCCAAAGCCCGCAGTAAAAAAGAAGCAGGCCTGCTGCTCAAGAAGGGCCTCAATATCTTCGGGGCTATTTTGAATTTCCTCAGAAGAGTAACTGCAAAAGCCAAAGCGGTCACAAAAGAAGAGTTGAACATTGTAGCAACGGTTATTCTCAAGGCTCTTTACCGGAGCAAGACCAGAGGTTTCAACAGTAAGAAGATCCGTTAAATTTCCAAAGCTAATGCCCTCACTTCCGAGAGTCACACTGGAATTACTAGCATTAACGACAGAATCACAAAGAGTGTCAGCAGCACCAGGTTGCACATAGGCAAAGAGGGAGTAGGCATAACCTGTTCCAAAAGAGAAAGTTGAATAGTTAGCCCGCAGTTGCTCATCCCCTTTTCTCAGTTCCGTAAGCGATACGAAATTAGAAGTATAGATGCGATTACTCATATTAAGTTCGTAGTAATCCCCGGTATAGTTACTGGCCGTAATGGTGTCGCCCTCAACCAAAATGCCATCATTAACAAAGAAGAAAAGTCCAAGCTCCTCAATTTCATTAGGTGTCACTGTTTGATCGAAGTCATCACATCTAAAAGTCAGGTCAGTGATATTACAGATATCAGAAAAAGAAAGATCGTAAGTGAAAGTGCCATCGGTGGTGGTCGCAATAAAATCTAAAACGTAATAGGTCCCCGTGACACTATCGGCGACGGCCACATGAAGGTCATCGGCATTACCATTAACGTCCACATCGAGAACGAAGCGCAGCTGAGGTGAGTTCGTCGGCGTTCCTCCATTAATGGTGGGAAGACTGGCCCTTGAAGCATAGTAGCTGAAATTTTGGTTGGCCGTGCCTGTGGTCATAAAGGGCACATAAATCTTATGAGGGTTTGAACTTGAAGCTGCACTTCCCGCTTCTTCGAAAATATCAAAGCTATTGGCCTTATTATTGGTATAAAGAGTGACCGTGAGAAACTCATAGGAATCATCGGCCGTAATATCGCTCACAGACTGAGCAAAGAGAGGAGTTGAGATCAGAAATAAGACAAGGGTAAGGGCTTTTATCATAAGCAAATTATCCCCTTTCTCGACAATTAATGTCAAACTTCCCAAGTCCCTTCAATCCTTGCATAATAGCCCCTATGACAAAGACAATGACCACTACTCTTCTCGCCGCCCTTCTTCTCATCCCCTCCTGCCTCAATCCAGGAGAGGTCGCCAATAAAGACAAGGTCATCGCGGGAATGAGCAAAACCATCGTAAAATCTTTTCCGAAAGTTTCTCACCTCAGTGTTGAAGAATTTCAAAAGGATCCTAAGTTTCTCCTGATCGATGTTCGCAGCCAAAGAGAGCGCGATATTAGTATGATCTCTGGGGCTATCTCCAAAAGCCAATTTGAGCTGCAAAGAGAAACCTATAAGGATCGTATCCCTGTTGCTTATTGCACCATTGGTCAGCGCAGTAGCCAGTATATTCAAGATCTCGCAAAGAAAGAAAAGATCCATGGCTTTAGCCTCAAAGAAGGTATTCTGGGTTGGGTCAATCGCTCGTTACCCCTCGTCGACCCTAAGGGGCAGCCTACTTTTAAAGTGCACGTCATGAGTGAGGCCTGGAATTTTACGCAAGAACCCTATAAAGGAGTATGGGATGAATAAGTCAGGGCTCGTTTATCAAAATGGCGCCTTCATCTCCCCCCAAGAGGCAAAAGTCTCTATCTTTGACCGGGGCTTTCTCTATGGGGACTCAATTTATGAGGTGACCCTCACCTATAAAGGAAAACCCTTTCTCGTTGAGGAGCATCTCGATCGTCTTTGGCACAGCGCTGATGGCATCGGCCTTTCCATTCAGATGAAGCGAGAAGAACTCACTCGCATTATCCATGAGGGCGCTCGCAAGCTTGGCCTTGAGAGGCAATATATCCGGATCATAATTACGCGTGGTATCGGAGATCTGGGACTGGACCCAGCCCTGGGGGAAGAGCAGACAACGCTAATCCTCTTTAAAGAATTACCGGCCCTCGACACGGCCCTTTACGAAAAAGGCGTCACTCTCTTCACCAGTGAGGTTCTCAGAAACCCTAAGAAGTCGATGGACCCTAGCGTCAAATCAGGCAACTACCTCAATAACGTCCTCGCCATCAAGCAAGCACGCGAAGCCGGTGCCTATGACGCAGTGATGCTAAACGCGAAAGGCTATGTCACCGAGTCAACAAGTGCCAATATCTGGATGGTCCTTGGCGAGTCCATCATCACCCCTCCTCTTGAGGCAGGCCTCTTAGGAGGGATCACGCGCCAGAAAGTCATGGAGCTTGGAAAAGCACAAGGCTTTGATATTAAAGAGCAAAACTTCACTGTCGATACCCTCAAAAGTGCTAATGAGGTCTTTATCACCTCTTCTACTCGAGAGGTCCTTCCTGTGACGCAGGTTGATAATCAAGTTATAGGTCTAGGTGTTCCTGGCCCTAAGACCAAGGAGCTTCACAAACACTACAAAACCTTTATTCTCAACTTAAACTGACCTACTTAAATGGTGCTTGTTTTCTATTCACCTCATTTCTTTAATAAAAATAGCTATTTAGGATTTTAAATGGAGCTTTAAGGGAGTCGGGGTAAGCTTCCCTTACTCCTCCCTAAAACTCTGTCCTAAGCTGTGGGTTTAATTCACCTTTTGATATGGTATCTTTTTTTGAACACCAATTAGCGGGGTCAGTTTAAAAACTTTTCTAGGAAGAGTTTTTCACATTGACTTAACTGCCCAAATTTACTAAAAATCCCTTTCACGCATTCATCAGTACAGACCTGCGGCTTCAATTTGTGATGCGTGCATTTGAGCCATACGCCGCAAAGGTCACTGTTTATAAGGAGAATCTGATATGGCAAAGGCAACAACGGGTGTATCTCGTTTTAAAATCCAAAGAGCTCTTGGTATTGAGCTTCCAGGTCTTGGTAAAGCTGGTGCTCTTGAGCGTCGTCCTTACGGACCAGGTGTTCACGGTAACAAGAGAAAGAAAATCTCTGACTACGCTGTTCGTCTTAAAGAAAAGCAAAAGCTTCTTTTTCACTACGGACTTCGTGAAAAGCAACTTGTTAAGTATGTGAAGTACTCTAAGCGCCACTCTGCTGGTAAGCCTTGGATGGAGTACATGATTGCTCACCTTGAGCGTCGTCTTAACAACGCTATCTTCCGTCTTAACTGGGCCCCTTCAATTCCTGCTGCTTCTCAAATGGTTGCACACGGACAAGTTAAGGTTAACGGTAAGATCGTTGATAAAGCTTCTTTCATGGTTAAAGTTGGCGATAAAATCGAACTTACAGAAAAAGGTTACAAGAACCAAAACTATAAGCGTTCAGTTGAAACTCCTCGTCTCCCTTCTCTTCCAGCATGTTGGAAAGTTGAAGGAAATGATGATGCGAGAAAAGCAGAGCTTATCGCTAATCCCCTTCCAGAGGATATTCCTTTCGAGTACAACGGTCAGCTCGTTGTAGAACACTATTGGAAGGTCAAGTAACTTCCTGCAGTCAAAAAAGGTCAGTGGCCTATTTTGATGCTGAGAAGTCACACAGGCTCGAGGAAGCGTCAGCGCCCGAAGAGACCCGTGGAGGGGCCGGTCAATTTAGACAAGCTTCTTAAAATCTCAAAAAACAAAGCCCGCGTTTCGCGGGCTTTCCAAAAAGTGCCAGGTTGAGTTTGGCATTTCTTAAATCTTTCTAGTCTTCGTGACACTCATGAGTATGCCCATCAGCCTGATGATGGAGATGCCCCTCATGCTTATAGTCCACATGATCTTCATGCTTCTTACTTTCATGCCCACAACTCTTCTTATGTTTGTGATCATGATCCTTGTGATGCTTGTGATGATGGTCCACATGGTTGTGAGATTTATGCTTATAGTGAGGGTCATCTTTTTTATGCTCATGAGAATTCATTGCACATCCGGCCGTCAGGAAGAGGCTCAGAATAAGTAATCGTTTCATTGGTATCCTTCGGTTAAAGTGATGCTTCAAATATAAACGAATTTACTCACTCCATAAAGCAGAGGAATTTTAATCAAAGACATTGTAAACTGACCGACTTAAATGGTGTTTGAATTCTCTTGAGCTTTAGACCTTGAATAAAAGCGTTAGCTTAGGACATTAAATGGTGTTGCAAAAGAGAGAGGTAAGCCCTTAAGCATGTCTCCTAAGATATCCACCTTAAGTTGTTAGTTTAATTAACGATGAGCTGGCCGTTTTTTTATCAGCACCAACTAGAGGGGTCAGTTTAAAGACGGTGAATGGCGCGTGAGAAGAGCCCCGCAATTGTCTCAAGAAAATCAGCGTCGCTCTTCGCCACCTTCTCACTTTCAAGAATCTCTTTAATATCCGCTTGGGCCGCACCTTTAAGACCTTCTTTTTCAGACTTGGAAAACTCATCACTCAGGCACAGCTCCTTATTAAGGCCAATGAAAATAGCATTAATCTGAGAGACTTGTTCGAGCAGGGACTCCGTATACTGACCGCTGGCAATTCCTTCCCTAATGTCGGATTGAACGCTATCAAGAAAAGCACTTCTTTCAGCACTTTCTACAATCTGACAGCTCAAAGAGTCTGAAGCAAAGCTTTGCAAAGACAATAATAGAGCAACTGCGAAGATGGACTTTTTCATGACTTTCTCCAACAAATTAGGTTTGGGAGGAGGAGAATACTTCGTTTACCCTCCGTGTTAAAGCCTTATGAAAAATTTCCCTACTCCAACCTCTTCGACCTCAAGTTATGGCAAGGTAGCCCTCCACCAACACGAAAACTATTTAATTATAGGAGTTAAGACCCATGAAAACACTACTGATCCTTGTGAGCTTGTGCCTCGTGCTCAAGGCCAAGGCGAATTGCCCAACACAACTCAAAGAGGCCATTAACGAAGACCGAAGCACTCTTATTATTACCTTTGATGGCCTTATGACAGCTGAGCTCAAGGCAAAGCTGCTCCAAAAGAGCTTTGTTAAAGAAGCCAAGAACCTCTGTGGAAATTCAATTATAGGAGCGGACTTTTACTACTCAAAAGCAAAGGCTAAAAAGGCTGTTCAGTGCGCTCTCTCTTTTAAGAAGGAGTTTGGAAGTTCTTTTCGCCTCAATCTTGTAGGCCACAGTTTTGGCGCCGGAAAAGGTGTCTTCAATTTCTTAAAGGAAGCGAAAAAGAAGGGTCTTCAAGTCGACAATGTCGTAACCTTTGATCCTAGGGGCTACAGCTATCGCTACTCTAATCCTGGAAGTCCGCTGGTGAATCACTTTATTAATATTTACCAGAAAGTGCCTTTAGCAGGCATGAAGGTAAAAGGAGCTGATAGAGAGTTTAATGTCACAGGTCAGGCCAGTCACATCGCTCTTCCCCGAAAGCTCTCTTCCTTTGCTCTTTCACAAACATTGGGATCGTTGAATTGTCGGAGATAGAAAAAAAGAAAGGGTCTTGGAATCCGTCCAAGACCCCCCACAACAACAGGAACACTTCATTACAACAGGAGTAGTTAGGACAACTACTTTCCACTTGTGATGAGTAGACATGGGCTTTATAGAAGGCCTGTCACCGAGTGACAAGGCAATGAAAAGAGACACTGTAAATTTTACTACCTATCTAGATTCACGCAAAAAGGTAGAGCTGAAGTGCTCATAGGGGTGGGAGCTTAAGCGCTCAATCATGATAGGCTTTTCGGCCATTTCGAGAATAACTTCCCTTTGTTTCTTGATCTGGTCTTCCTCTTCTCCCCTAGGGCAAATATAAATCCCATGCAGTAAAGAGAGGAGCTCCTGAGCTCTGTACCACTCGTGAAGATGAAGGAAGGAGTCCTCACCCATCAAAAGCCATATCTTCTTTTGGGGATGAACTTCTTTAAAATAAGACATCCACTTAACGGTAGGATTGCGCTTTTTTAAGGCGAGAAATCCAAGAAAGAGCGAAACCCTATGACCAGACTTTTCAAGCTCAGTAAGGTCTCTCCAAATAGTCTGAACTTCTTGCCACATGCCCTCTTTTCGCACCTCTTTCCAGGGATTGTAATCAGGCATCACTACTAATGGGAGATTCTTGGGAGCATTTCGTACACAAGCCCCATGCCCCTTATGCCAAGGAGAGAAGCTACCGGGATAAAAGATGATTTCATCTTCACATGGAAGGCCAAAGGGAAAAGGCCCTGATTCGTCTCCAAAGGAGTCTAGAGACCACTTCTTAGCGATGAAATTCAAGATATCTTCAAACTCCTCATCATTAATTATGGAGTCGACAGAAAAAACCTCATTTTTCCTCATTAAAATCTGTTCATCTTCCCAAAGGCACTTCAACTCGCTGTCCTTTTTTGATAACGTGCAGTGACATGAAACACCTCTATTTTATCACCCTTTTCACGCTCTTGTTAGCTTGCCCAATATTAGGGGCCAAGCCGGTGAAGAAAGTTGATAAAGTCTATACTCTTTCCATGGGCTCCCCCAAGAGTTGGCTGCCCATAGCAAAGCTTCTCTATAAAGAGATTAGTAATTATATTCCTCATACTCAATTTAAAGTTCACCACTATCCCCATGGTAGGGTCCTCAAGGATATTCGCAACAAAGTCATCGATGGTGATATTGGCTGGCAGGCCCCGATTCCTCCGGAATTTAAAGCTCATCTTATTTCAACGCAAACACCTTTAACCATTCTCACAATGACCGTTATCACCAATAATCCAGAGCTCTTTTATGGCAAAGATTGGCAGGACCTTGCTTCTCTAAAGATAGCTTTTCCCCGTGGAGCAAGCTATGTCCACAAAGACCTCCCCAGAAGTGCTTATAACCAGGTGGGATATCTTGAAAATGGTTTTAAAATGCTAAAACTAGGCCGCGTCCATGGGGTCATGACAACCCATCAAAACTTTGCCAAAGTACTTCGAAAAAGTAAGGACAAGAGCCTAACTGCAGTAAAGCATCTCGACTTTCCCATTATCTTAAGACCAGTTTTTCACAAGGACCACTGGCAACTAAGGGATCAAGTTGAAAAGGCCATTCAAAAGATGAGAAGTGACGGCGTTTATAATAGAATATTCAAAAAAACAGGAATCAAATTATGAGATTTGAACTCGACGTCGAAAACTTCCACATCCTTATGGAGCTCACGCGAACTCCAGATTACCGACCAGATGGAAAATTTTCTCAAGTGAGCCAAGAAGAGAGAGAATTGTGGCAAAAAGGAAAACTCTCTTTCTATAGCATCGTCATAACCAGCCAATCGACTGATAAAGACTTCATCCATCAAGACCCTCTCATTCACTACACCTGTGGACTCCTCCTTCCCGAGGATCCTCAAGAACTCCAAGAGGACCTTGAGGTCATTCTTGATGAGGAGGGCTTACTTGAGCATGTCTTTACTCACTGGGATTTGATTACAGGAGAAGATGGGCCTCAATGGCGCAAGTAATATCAAACAGTTAGACGTCAACCTGAGCGTCCAAAAAGTAAACACCCCTCTTTCATTATTTCAAAATTAAACCCCTAGCCTTAGCCCTGTCTTAATATGGGCGTATGAAAAAGTATCTAAAAAGCCTTATTTTGGGGAGCTTACTCCTTTCTCTCACCGGGGCCCATGCCCTTGAACTTAATTACAGTTCAACTCAAGTTCACCTGCAAGAGTTAAAGGAATGGAAGCAAACTCCATTGAATCAAAAAAGTTCAATTGAAAGCGTTCTCGATAACCTTAGCCGCTCTACGCACTATGGTCATGCCCTAGCAGAGCTTTATGAAGAACAACTCTCTCAAGGAGGACTACAGCCCTACTCTCTCAACCTCATTAAAGGCTACTTCGAAGTTGTCATCATGATTAACTCTAATCTTCAAGAGCGTGATAATAGCCTTGAGAATGTAACGCTTAAGGCGCTCAGTCTTGAGTCAGTCAAAAAAATAAATGATCTCTTTTTTCATCCCACTATCCTTCGTGGTCTTATGAAGGATCAATTCGCCAGTAATCCCCATCTCAAAAAAGGCTGGGAAGCCATCCTTAAAAAGAATGAGAGAAGTGCTTCTAAGATAGAGTCTATTCTTAAAAAGAACTCAAAGAAGATGAACTTTACAAGTGATGCCCTTCAAAGTGCATGGGACAATAGCCTTTCTCAAAAACTCATTGCTCAAGGGAAGAAATTAAGTGAACTAACTGATACAGAACTTACCCTTAGAAATATTAGCGACAGCTTAAGTGCAGGTCTTGGAAGTATTGCCACAGGTGCTTCAAGTGCCTTTGGTGCAATTGCGGGAAATATTGCCTGGAGAGAGGGATACCTTAAAGATGATGAAAAACTACTAAGTGATCTCAATGAGACACTCCTCCCCTTTGATCTTCTCATGGAGAAGAAAGCCTTTAAGTTTACCGACAAAACAATTCCCGGTCACTGGGGCCATGTGGGTGTTTACTTAGGTTCGAAAGATCAACTTATGGAATTAGGGCTTTGGGATCATCCCTCAATTCTTCCTTTTAAAGAAAATATTGAAAAAGGAAAAACAATCTTTCAAGTGCGCCGCTGGGGACTTGTTTTTGATTCACTACGAGACTTTGTAAACCTAGATGAAATGGCCGTTTTAAGAGTTGATGGTTTTGCGCAAAAGTCTAAGAATGAATTGAGTCAAACATTAGACTTTCTCGCGGATCAACTCGATAAGGAATATGATTTTAGTTTTGATGCCATGACAGGCGAGACGATTACCTGTACAGAAATTATCGCCTTCTCCTTTGGCCCTATCTCTTGGCCGATGGAAGAGCTCCTAGGACGTCTTACCATTTCACCTAATAATTTAGCTGAGCTTGCTTTTTATACGGGCACCCCTCTTAAAACAGTGATGTATGCCACAGGAGACGAGCAAGGGCTTCACTATCATAGCAAAGATGACTTTGCGAAAACACTAAGCTTCTACGAGAGACAAGGAGTCTATCAGAAGCACTCTCTCAAATGTAAGCGGGAACACTATCGCCACAGAAGAGACGGACTTCGTTTTCGTTACAGCTGCGAGGATAGTTTCAAGGAATATATTTATCCCTAAGCAAGAACTTGTCTGTAATGGCTTTTAACTTTGGCGTGACTTTGCTCGGCGAGAATACCATGGTCGATTTCATCACCAACCTTGAGGTCTTCTCCTACCCATAGGTCAACGGCAATTTCACCGTGCTTAAAGAAATTCCAAAGGTGATCAACAAAGGTCATATCTCCATACCAAAAAACTTCGTCTCGATTACGAAGACTCACTTCAACATTATCTAGGGAGCGATAGTTTAGAGTAAGAGGTTTTACGGGGATCTGGGAGTCAATAGCTGAGCGAAAAAGAGGTCTTCTAAAGCGAATGACTTCTTCACCATTAGTACTCGTCGCCTCAGGAAAGATGACGACATCAAGCCCTGCTTTGAGAGCTTCGGTTATTTCTTTAACTTCATTTCCAAGATTCTTCTTATTTCGCCTTTCAACGAAAACACAACCTGCTAACTTACAAATATGACCAAGAAAGGGTGTATCCCTCATTTCGACACTGGTGACAAAGCACGCGGGAAAGTAAGAGCAGATCACCAAAATATCAGTATAAGATAAGTGATTTGAGACGATGAGATTATTTCCCTGCTTTAATCTTTCAGCCCCTTTTAGGCTTACTTTAATTCCCATAAACCAACAGGCGAAACGAGCGTAGGCACTAATAAGACGGGCAATCTTCTTGCGTGCTTGCATCGGGTTCTTTTTTAACGAGGGGTAAAGAGTTAAGGCCGCAACGAAATAGGTCATTACGGCACTTATAAAGATAAACATCTTTGCTGCGGCTCGCAGGATAGCTTTCATAGACCCTTAAAATATCTTCTTTTATAACCTGAGGTCAAATTATTCACATCAAGGATCGTTAAAAAATCGATACATTTGAAGTCAACGTCAAGCGCTGGTTCACCGTAAACCTTTGCACCTGCTGTAAAGTAACTTCTTAAAAGAGGTGGAATTAGTCCCTTGATATCAGAAGCATCCATTTTTCCTTGGTGAACATTTTCAAGATCCATATCAAACTTGCCAATAGGACGAATAGAAAAACAATCCTCAAGCTTATCGTCTTCTCCGAGGTAACCCATCACGGCCTTAGCCTCCATAGGGTCGGTAATTTTAAGAGAACTGCAACCGAAGAGGTATTGTGAGCCTGTAAGTTTAATATACTCTCCAATACCACGCCACAGAAGATCAATTACCGCTCCATTACGATGCCCATGATGAATACACGCTCTTCCAAGTTCAAGCTTTGGTCCAGAGGTATTGAGGAATTGTTCAAGATCAAACTCGGTTTGAGAATAGAAAGAGTCACTATAGTGACTTGAGATCACACGGTATGTTCCAACTATTTTGTTTGTCTCTTTTGAGCGAATAATGATGTGATCACAAATGGAATCAAACTCATCAACATCATACCCATCGCTTTCTTCAGTAGCAGCTCCCGTGTCTTCTAGGAAAATCTGATGGCGCATCTCAAAGACTTCAAGAAGGTCATTCATGGTCGCTGCGGTTTCAAGACGATAATTTCCCGTCTCAATTTCAATATCATATGTCGGAGTGTAAGCGATAAAACGAGGAGAGAAACGAATATCCCATCCTCTAGGTAAGCGAAGAAAATTCTTAAAGGGGTTTGATAATGCCTCTAATCTCGTTGTCATGTTCTCTCCTTAAAAATCTCAATCCATGATTTTTATGTGTGTGTATCGCCCTAGTAGAGGACTGTTACAAGGTAATTGTAGAACAACAAGAGGCCCCATGACAGTAGGATGAGCGCTAAGATTATATTAAGATTGTGTTAGCAAGTGCCTTGCCTCCCCCAAATTTTCACCATTTAAGCAGGGTTTTATCAAGATTGCATTGCCCCCTTTCCTCCGGAGCCAAATGGTCTTTTAATAGGCGCATGACACGAGAAATTCTCTTTCATAAGGGTGACTTCTTCTTTGATGGCCTTCTCAAAGAGTGTAAACGCGCTCGCCATGAAATCCTTATCGAAGCCTATATTTTTGAAACTGATGAACTCGGTAAACGCTTGCTTAGAGTTCTCAAAAAAAAGGCCCGCGAGGGAGTTAAAGTTAGAATACTCATGGATGGCATTGGCAGTTCATCTTTTTGTCCCCTTCTTTATAAAAAGCTTAGTCATCCCAATTTTGAGATTCGCATTTTTAATCCCCTCCCCCACCAGCTCGCCACAAATGCCAACCGCAGTTTAAAGTCTATTCTTAGCCCCCTTTTAAAAGGACTTTTTACCATCAATAAGAGAAATCATAGAAAGACCTATATTATCGACAAGAGGATTGCCTTTGTCGGCTCCATTAATATTACAAGTCTTCATTCACTGCGCCTTAGAGGCGAGAGATCATGGCGGGATACGGGAATTAAAATTAAAGATGAGAGAGTTCAACTTTTACGCACTTCTTTTTTAAGGGCGTGGCGAGATCACCTCGATCATCTTAGCTCTAAAGAAAATTTAAAAGATGCACTGATTAACCTTAAGAGTGGGTTACGTCTCAATGATGGTACTTTTTCAAGGGCACTTCAAAATCGTGATTTGATAAAGAGAATAGAAAGTGCTCAAAAACGAGTTTGGATCATGAATCCCTACTTTGTTCCAACAAAGGAGCTCATTGAAGCGCTGACAAGAGCTAGTCAAAAGGGCGTCAATGTTACAATCCTTATCCCAAGAAAAAGTGATATGAAGCTCTTTCCTTTAATCAACTCTCTTAGCACCCGTCATCTTGCGGACAAAGGTATTAAAATATTCGAGTACCTTCCTCGAATTCTTCACTCCAAGGTCGTTATCATCGATCAATGGTGTGTGGTGGGAAGTAGTAATATGAATAGCAGAAGCTTTAGACATGACTATGAGGTCGATGTGGTTCTTCGAGACCCTAATAATAAAGAGTCTCTTATCAAGCAGTTTCTCTTCGACCTCGCAGACTCAGTTGAGCTTAAGAAAAAGGATATTCTTAAGCGTTATGGCCCTCAATCATTCTCAACTATTATGCTCAACTTAATCCGCTACTGGCTTTAGAAAAGCTTACCCCTATATCCCTTCCCCCTAACTCACGATAAAATGGAACAAATTGAAATCACGAGGATTTTATCAGTGAAAGACCTTCACGAGCTTAAGCTCATTCGAGAACTTACCCACTTTAAAGACGACCTAATCCAAACTCACGAACTCGATCGAGTCTATATTGATGGAAATAGTTACCCTATTATTGCCTTCACCATAGGAACAACAGATAAGACAAAACCCGCTCTTGGTCTCTTTGGTGGAGTTCATGGACTTGAAAGAGTAGGAAGTCATGTCGTTATTACTTATCTGACTTCTCTTTTTAAGCAACTCTCCTGGGATGAGGAATTAAGAGAGCGCCTTAAAGATTGCCGTATTGTCTCTATTCCCTTGATCAACCCCGCAGGTATGGCCGCCCATCAACGCTCTAATCCCAATGGTGTTGATCTTATGAGAAACGCTCCCATAGATTGTGAAGAGGAAAAACCGACTTTCCTTGTAAGTGGTCATCGTTATTCAAACCGACTTCCCTGGTACCGTGGCGAAGAAGGTAAACCCATGGAGATTGAATCTCAGGCCCTCGTCGATTTCTGTAAGGAGCAACTCTTTGATTGCCCAGCAGCAGTGACTGTTGATTTTCACTCTGGTTTTGGTATGAAAGACCGCTTATGGTTTCCTTACGCAAAAACAAGTCAACCCTTCCCAAGTATTAAGCAAGTTCAGAACATCAAAGATATTCTCGACGAAACCCTTCCCCATCATATTTATCAAATAGAGCCCCAGTTTGATAGCTACACTATTAGTGGAGACCTTTGGGACTATATTTATGATCTTCACAGGGAAGCTAATAGTGACAATGAAAATACCCTTATTCCTTGGACCCTTGAAATGGGTTCCTGGATTTGGGTTAAAAAGAATCCCCTGCAAATTTTTACAGCAGGTGGCTTCTTTAATCCTATAAAATCCCATCGCTATGATCGCACGATGAGACGCCATATGCTTCTTATCGACTTTCTCTTTCGGGCATCAAGGAATTTTAAATCATGGACTTAAAAGCAAAGAATATTCTCCTTGTCAGAGGTCTTGCTCGTGAAGAACGTCACTGGGGTCAATTTCCTGCGATCCTTAAGGAAAAACTTCCCGGACTCAATCTTCATTTTCTAGAACTTCCGGGAGTTGGAAAGAAAGCCAATAATGAAGCTCATTCCCATATTTCTGATTACACCAATGAACTCAGAAGAGAGTGGTTAGAATTAAAAGAAAAGCATGAAGGCCCATGGGGAATTATCGCCATCTCCATGGGAGGCATGATTGCTCTTGATTGGGTAGACCGCTTTAGAAATGATATGAGTGCTCTCATTCTGATCAACTCTTCGGCTGGTAATATATCCCCTCCCCATCACCGCTTTTCACCCAAGGCCATGGGCATGGTTTTAAAATTATTCTTTAGAGAGGATTATGAAGAGAGAGAGGAGGCGATCCTTAAGCTTACAACAAACCTTATAACGATTGATCAGGACCTTATTAAGAGGCACGCAAGCTACAGCGCAGAGAGTCCGATCAAAAGAGCTTCCTTCCTCAAACAAATGTATGCAGCGTCACGCTTTAATGTTCCTGAAGAGGTCACAATCCCACTTTTGGTTCTTGCTGCGAAAGGTGATCGACTGGCGAGTTATAAATGCAGTAAGGCCATTGCAAGACGCTTTGATCAAAAGCTTCATCTTCACAAAGATGCTGGTCACGATCTTCCGCTAGATGATCCCGAATGGGTCAGTGACAATATTGTTGATTTTTTAAAGTAAGAGTCTAACCTACTTTCTTTCCACCAAATAGCTTTGAATTATCGCCAAATCGAGAATCGGCATATTCTTTTTGAACTTTCTTAAATTCAACCTCTTTCTCTTCGATTAAGACTTTAATCATGGTGATCTGCTGAGTAATATCTTCTTTTTCCCAGCTACGAATTTTGCGATATAGAACAGAAAGCTCCTCTTCGAGGGAGTCTCTTCCCTTAATGATTTCAATATCATTTTTTAATTCACTCATAATCGCTTTATTGGTTTCTTCAGTCTTATCAAGTTCTTTGATCTCATTTTTAAAGGCTAGGATTTGCTCTTCGAGTTTCTTTATCTCTAAGCCAATTTTATCTTTGTCACGCTCTAACCTTTCATTAACCTCTAAAATACTATCCATCGTCGCTTTTACTGCGCTTTCTGACTGATAGTTCTTAGCCTTTAAATAAGAGTTAAATTCTTCAAGTTCTTTAGCTTTTATTCCTGCCTTCTTACGCGTCTTTTCTCTATTTTTGACACCATTTTCAGCTTCTTTAAGTTGCTGTTTCAGAGTATCGAGTTCTTCTTTTTGTTTTCTTAGTCCTTTTAAAGAAAAAGTCTTCTTCTTACTTTCAAGATTGATCACAGGCTCATCATAATTATGAAGAACCACATCTTGAGTATCATTAATTGTTAAATTAAAAGAGCCCGTTAAGCTAGGAAGATCAAGAAAGGCTTGGTTCGCCTCTGTTGAAGAAAAATAATAAACCTTGTCTCCAAACTGGATAACATCTCGAGGTTTTAACTTATATTCCTTCTCCCCTTCAATTTCTTTGCCGTTAAGATATGTTGAATTAAAGCTGTTGAGATCAACGATCCAGAGATTCTTCTCTTTCAGAAGGATTTTTGCATGACGTGACGAAATGGATTGATCTGAAATAGGGAGGTCATTTGATTTGGCCCTACCGACAACAAACTCTTTTTCAAATGAGAGCTCGATTTTTTCTTCTGTTTCGGGATCGTATAAGTACCATTTCTCAGAATTCATATGCCTTTTCCTTCTCAATAAAATTCAGCAATTCTAGTAACTTAACGGAATCTTACGAAAAAACTTAAGAGATACTCTAAACACCTGAAACTAGTAAAAGGAATAGCGCGCCTCAAGCGACCAAAGTGATCGGGTATAGCTAAAATTCTCCTCATCAAGAGAGGTGTTCTTAGCGTAGTTATACCCCACTCCAAACCTCCATTTCTTATTCCAACGCTTTTGAAGCCTCACTTCAAGTCCGTAGGTTTTCTCAGTTCCTCGGGTGTCGGCTTGCTCCATGGTGTCGAGAAAGTTGATACTCCCCGATAAGTTAAGATCAAGACCTTGCCAAAACTGAGGCATTAAATAGTCTGTCCTTAAAAGAAGAGAGTTAGTGCTAAGACTCTCACTATTGGGACGATACATATCATAAATAGCTAGGCCAATGACGATATGACCATTTTCACGGATCCATAATTGATCAGCATAGAGCGTTGTCGTCTTTCCAGAGAGTTCCTCGAGATAACTTGAGAGATTTCGACTCCTAAGTTTAATAGTCGTATCCCCTTTGTCGAAGAACTTTCTTCGAAGACCAAGAGAATAGATGGTTGAGCGTCCATAGAACTTTCTCTCTTCAATGCCATAGATATCTCTGGCCGTATAATTGTAGTCTAATTCAAAGAGAAGCTCTGCTCTCTTTTTATTCCATGAAAAGTTATAAGACCCTCTAAGAGCGGGAGCTATTGAATAGGAGTCGTTTTGAAAGATTTGACTATTATCTCGATTAAAATAGTGAGTATGGGTAAGCCTTAGCTCAGGAGTGAAGACATAGTGCTTACCTCCGACAAACCTTTTACTGTAAAAAAAGTCTGAGCGGCTATACCAACTTGCTATATCAGTGGCCGTATTTGTTTGAGAGGGAGAATCGGATTCTAGAGTAACATTATTGTCGTACTCAAAACTCTGAGTGAAAAAAAGATTATCCCCTTGTCTTGAGAGCAGCCGACCATTTTCAAGGAGCAAAGGGTGCATATTTTGCTTTAGAAGAATTTCATCGTAGCGAGATTGAATTTCTTTTCCATTGTCACTCTCGGGGTCAATAGCGAGACCTCTATTGAGTAGCGGGACAACATAGTCGGCGATATAGTTTTCCGCGTAGAATTTGTTCTTTGTTTGCTCGTAAATAAGCTCTGCCAATCTTAAGTAAGCCACTTGTTTAATTTCAGGCTCAGCTTCGGGATTCTTTAAGATCTTCGCATAATTACTTTTTACTTTATTGTGATCCTCTAAAATTTCACTAATATGGGCGATGTAATAGAGAGAATAGGCTTCTTTAAATTGCGCCTTATAAGAGATACGAAAAGCTCTTCTCGCAGCTTCAAGCTCATTGATAGCAAAGAGAGACTGTCCATACTCAAAGAAGAGATCCTCTGATTTCTTCCCTAATTGAATCGCTTTTTTAAAATTGGGAACAGCGAGATCGTGTCGCTGTAAATACTTAAAGGTAATCGCTAGAAGATAATAACGTGTCCCCTCAAAGGCTTCATCATAAGGAATTCTCCCTATGATATCCTGAGCCTTAAGATACTCCCCTTTCTTAAAGTGCTTATAGAATTCACTCAAATCAACCCGAGCGAAAGAAGACAGACATGTTAAAAATGAGAGTATAATAAAAAAGTTTTGGGACTTTGAGAGTCTCAGCATAGAAAAACCATCCATGGTCAGTTTTTCTTATAATAACACATCTTAGCGTCTGAGACGTATCTTTACGTTGGGATTTCCTGTGCGAACTTTTTTCTCTGTAGGATTATTAAAGTCTTGTAGTGTTTCTTGCTGAAAGTTATTAATCAGCCTCTTTTGAGTATCACCACTAGGACCATCCGCCGCCTCTGCTCCACCACTCACGCCAGTTTCAGCTGCCGTAATTACATTGATCTTACTTTCATTAGTAGTGCCGACACTCGCAGGTCCCCTTGAAGTGTCCACTTCTTTTGTTAATTCACCAGAGTCTGTCAATTTATAGCCCTCTGGTGGAACATATTCTCCCGTTTCAACATCAACACTTCCAACTTCTGGAGGTGGGATATAAACTTCAGCATTAGCATCATAAGTACTCCCTTCAACAGGGGGGACATAAAGACCAGTCTTTTGATCAACATAACCTCCAGCAGGAGGAGCAAACTCACCCGTTCTCTTGTTGCTAAATCCCTCAGCTGGCGGCCGATTCCCTCTATCAGTCTTTACTTCGGTTGAAGAGTTTACGCCAATCGTCTTTTTAACGATCTCCTGACCAACTTCGGCGACCTTCTTAGGGTCAAGACCTTTGGGAACAATTGAGCGCACCACCTTACTCTTTTTTTCAACCTTCTTCGTTTTTCCAGAACTCACTTGATCATCACTATTTTTAAGTGACTCCAGTTGAGTGGGTGAAATTTTAACAGGAAGGGAAACACGACCTCTACTAGGCATTGAGCCCGAGAATTGACCAGCGCGAACAAGAACAGCTTCTCTATTATTGAGAAGATTATCAAGGTTCCTTTGGTCATTAGGGATATTGCCATTAAGCTTTGCCATTGCGACGGCACCTTCGAAGGTCAAAAGAGACGTCACATCATTTTTAGGATTAAAAATCACTTGAAAATCTGTTCCACGGACACCCATGGCCGCTGTACGAGTTTTTATAAAAAGCTTAGAGCCTGAGGGATTAATATCCATATAGTTCTTTGTAACCTTTGCCCTCACCTTTCCTTTAATAAGATTAATTATTCCTGCTTTTTTGCGAGGAAATTCCTTTATGACCATTTCTGAATTTGGCGAAATATTAATCTGTGACTTATCGATAAAGAGAAGCTTCGCAAAGCTCTTACCAGCGCACTTTATAATCTCACCTTCTGAGACCCAGTCTCCTCTTTTCAATTTTCGCGGCTTTTCAGAGTTCTCCACATAGGCGGCGACATTTCCCTTGAGGATAATGACCTTGGCCACCTCATTCGCAAGAGATGAAAGTGAAGTTATAAGGTATAGGCTTAAAAGTAGTCTTTTCATTGAAGTCCTCTTCTCAATGGACTTTACGGCATTACCTTAAAAGATCTTATTTAAAGCGCCTCTTTAATTTTAGAAAGGAAAAGTTATCCCACCAAGAGTTCACTCTTTTTAGGGACTTAGAAGAGAGGCCAGGCTAAAACCTGGCCCAAACAAATGGCGAAATTAGCTATAGAATTGGCATTTGGAATTTTCAGGAAGAAAAAGCCAAAGACCAATGTAGAAGAGAAATGTTAGCCCACCAGAGAGGAAGAAGCTCAGAACAAAGACCATCCTAATAAGTGCCACCTCGTGGCCATAATTGGCACCAATGCGGCTACACACGCCTAAGAACTTCGGCTTTTCATATTCAGCCACTCTATCTTCTCTTGGAAGCATAACTGCCAAGAAGGCATAGAGAAGAATCCCTGTTCCAAAAACCAAAACAGAGAGCAACCAAAGCAATCTCACCACACCTGGATCCATTCCCAATTGATTGGCAATACCAGAACAGACACCTGAAATAACGCCATCTTGAGAACGTGTGAAGCGAGGTGTGCGCTTTTGTACATATGTCATCATAACTCCTTGGGTTGATATATGTATTTATACATACTATTATATACGAGTATGTACTTCAAGATGTTTTTACATATTAGCGCTTATTGTTTTGACAAAAATAATAAAATCAATTACTTATTTAATGTATTTCTAGGAGAATAAAATGAAACAGTCCCTCAAAAGAGTGAGCCTTATGATTCGAGAGGATCAACATAAGACCCTTACAGACAAGGGATTAAACGCCAGTGGCCTCTTTCGCGACCTCCTTGACGACTACCTCTCAGAGTACAAAATCACGATAAGCGTTTCTCAGGAAACAAAAGATATTTATGATACAATCATCAGCAATACGGCCAGTAGTGATGAGGATCTCGAAAAATATTTGCGAGATAGTTTAAAAAGCCTTCTCAAAGAAAAAATTGATTATATGATGGATATTCATAAGTCTTTGTAGGTGTAAATTATGAGTGAAAAGAAAGTTCTTATTATTGATGATGATCCTAACGTCAGTGAAGTTATTGAAGGCTACTTAGAGGATCTGGTCGCTGTCAAAACCCTCGCTTCTAATAATCCTAATGAAGCTATTGAACTCATTGCCTCCGAAGAAATCGATCTTGTTGTTACGGATATCATCATGCCAGAGATCAATGGAATTGATCTTGCTCAACATATTCGTGATAAGTTTCCCCAAGTCAAAATTCTTGTATTCTCTGGTGGTGGCGCTTCAGGTGATATTTTTGCTGGCGTTGCTGTTGATACCGCCCTTGATAAAGGTGCTGATGCGGGAATCCTTAAGCCTTTCTCAAAGGATGAACTCCTTGAGGTTATCGTCCCCCTTCTCAAGTCCTAGTACTTCCTTAAAAGGCCAAGCGAATCCCTAAACTCAAGCCTAACGTGTCGTTGGTGAAGCCCTTGTTAACAAGTAAGAAGGTATTAAGAGCGGTAAAGTTTAATTGAAGTCCCATAAAGCCTCGCAAGCTAAGCACATCTGGTGACTCCTCCTGACCTAGATCAAGATTCCCCTCACCTGTTCCTCCCCCACTCACTGTCACATTACCGGTGAGGTTAGCAATGCTTTCAGCTTTACCAAAGGAGAGGTCTGCTCCCATTCCACCAAAGAGAGTGAAAACATGAAGCAAGCTTACATTAGTGCTCACCTCAAGGGGAATTGTATAAGTGGTGACATCAGCACCTACCGTAGCAGTACCATCAAATGAAGCACTTGCCCCTCCGCTTGAAGCACTCTCTGTTATCCCCTTAACAAAGTTAAGACGCATTGATGCCCTCTCTAGACCAGTTGTCACATCAACTCCTCCCCAACTTAAAAGACCTGGCCCTAATGTTATTTGAGGAATGAGTTTGTACTGAATATGAAGGCCAAAAGAAGTTGTTTTTCCTTTGATATCATCAAGATCTGGCGGATCAATATCTAAGAAGTAGCCATAGAAACTTGTTCTCTTCATATCAAGTGGTCCTAGCTTATTGCCAAAGAGACTTCCCTTTAAGCCTAAACTGACGGCCCCACCAAAGCCAACACCACGAATTTGATCGTAATCGACATCTCCTTTAACGAGATCACTTGTTGAATTGTCTCCTAAATCAGCACCTAGTCCACCAGTGAAGCCGACTTCGATAAATTCAATATTTGATCCATAACTCGCGCCAAGACCTTTTTGTGAAGTGACTGAACTATTGGCCATCCCCTTGAGGTAATTTGAAGCGTCTGCATCAGGAAGATTATCGTTAACCTCATTCTCAAGAAAGTCACATGCACTCTGACAAGTTCCTGTTCGATTCACAATTTGAAAAAGACCAGCGTGACTTGAAATAGAAAGGAAAGAAAAAATAATGGTAATAGTCTTCATAATAAGTCCTAAGTTTAGAAACTCCTTCTCTCCTCAATAAAAATAGCAAAGACCTTAAATCAAGTCCTCTTAGCGTGAATCGGACTTATTTTCCTCTTGACCAAGTGTCCTCCCAAAATTTGATAGAATATAAAGTAGAGGTATTTATGGCGCTCTTGATTTCACGCAATGGAAAAATTCAAGATTTCAAAAGGCCCAGTCAGGCAAGACGCGTGAATAGTGTCGACGACCGGGACCTCGATAATAAAGTTCACTTTGAAGATGTTCTTGAAAAAGAAGAGTCTTCACCTGAGAATCCCTTTTCCAAAGAAAAGTCTAAGGACAAGACAAGGGATAAAACCCAAGCCATTAAGTCCTATCTCCAACAGAAAGAACAATCAAAGCGCCACACAAAGCTACTGCACGCTCGTGATGTCTGTTCAAGCCCAGTGGTTACACTTACGCCACAAGACCGAGTTGAAAAAGCAATCGAACTCATGGAAAAGTACCAAATTCATCACCTCCCCCTCATTGGCGAGAATGGCATTATTTGTGGGATTGTCTCGGATCGAGATCTTTTAAGAGAGCGTCCAAGCAATCGACTCGAAAGGCATATGAGTAAAGAAGTTCTCATTGCGAGAGACACGACAGAAATTAAAATGATTGCTCGAATGATGATAGAAAATGAAATTAGCGCCCTTCCTCTTGTTAATGAAGAAGAGCACCTTGTTGGAATAATTACGAAGACAGATCTTCTTGAATGCCTCGTGCGTAGTATGCCCTACGAAAACTATGTCTAAGCTGCACTAAGGTCTTGAGTGCGTACTCTCTTTTTAAGCCTTACGATTGATGTCTGATGGAGTTGGCTAACCCTACTCTCCGTGACCTCAAGAATTTGACTAATCTCTTTCATCGTCTTTTCTTCAAAATAATAGAGGCTTAAAACTTTTCCTTCGTTTTCTGGAAGGTCTTGAATTCTCGTTTTAAGCACCTCTTTCATATTACTCTGCTCAGCACAGTGATAAGGATTCGTCTCTTCGCTTTGATCTGTTAACGCAAGTTGAAGACCTGGCAGTGCTGATTCTCCTGAAGAAACTGGTGATAAGCTATAGGTTTGAACAGGTTGAATTCTTTGCATAAGCTTGAAGTAGTCTTTCTTCTTAAGCTTAAGCGCTGAACAAAGTTCAGACTCTGTCACTTCCCGACCTAACTCATTCTTCAAATCATGATTAACTTTTTCGACCGCTTTGATTTTATCTCTTGTAGCCCTTGAGGCCCAATCGAGGGCTCTCAGCTCGTCTAATATTTGTCCTCTAATACGATACTCTGCATAGGTTTTAAACTTAACCTCTTGGGCGGGATCATACTTATCAATGGCATCCATTAAACCAATCGTTCCTACCGAAATTAAATCATCCAGCTCATAGCTTGCAGGTAATTTAATAAAAATCTTCTTTGCGATGATTTTTACAACATTCATATAACTAAGGATAAGCTTGTCCTTTTCACGCTTGCTTAACTGGCTAGGCTTGAACTGCACAATTTTCGCTGTCATAAATTCTCCTCACTTACTGAGCTGGTGCCTGTGATTGTCGGCGTTTTCTCCACAGACCCCATTATAGGCTTTAACCGACTATTCTCATCGGCCTAAAATAAGAAGAACGACTTATTAGGGACTTAGATAATTTATTAAGAAAATTCGCCAAAAATCGTGCCTCAAAAGAAAGGCAATATTTAAAAATGTGATGAAGAAATAACAAAAAATAGTGATTTTTTGAGTCAATTTTTTTTGGTTGTTTTCCGATAAACTTATGAGTTTAGTAAATTAAAAAAGGATAATTTCTTGTCTCCAGCCATCACCGGCCAAAAAATCATTCTACTCTACGGGGAAGATGCATCCCTACTAGAAAGGGTTCGCGAAGTTTTTAGTGACTATGAAGTCATAAATCCTACCACCATGCTAGAGTCCTTTGACTTCATTAAAGATAACTTTGTGGAGGCCATCCTCTTTTCAACCTTTCAAACTGAGCCTTTCACTGGAGTCAACAGCACTGACCTAGACGTCCTCCTCTATTACGCTTCATCAGAAGACAGTCAAAATAAGCATATGGTCTTTCTTCCAATAGACCCTTTTGATACGACTTTGGAAAATACAAATAAGGCCCAAGTTTATTATGAAGAGCTCTACAGCAAGTATGTGTTTCTCTTGAGCCCAGTTACTAAAGAAACACTTGAAGAAGACTCTATAAAGCTATCACAGACAATGCAGGAGCTTAGCTCAATCGTTACCCTACTTGATAACGCTGTTTTGGACCTCGATGAAAGAGTGCTTTCTCATAAAGAAAGCGAAGAGATTGAAAGTGATGACGTTACTGTCGTTAAAGGGGATTACTTCAAAGGTGATGAGGAAATTTCTCGAATCGCGGGCTTAAATGAGGAAGAAGAGAGCGTCACTGTCCTATCGGGATCAAAAGACGAGGATAAATTTTCTCAAGTCGTTAAAGGAAACGCACAAGAGGAGGAGAAATTTTCACAAACAATCTCTGGTGAAAAAGAAGATCTCAAAGAAGAGGCCATCACTATCAAAGGCCAAAAAGAAGTCATCAAAGAAGAAAACTACCTTATAAAGGGTGGCGCTCAAGAAGCTGAAGACTTCACAAAGGATCCCCAAAGTATTAACTCCCGTAATGCTCATGGTATGACACCTGTTATGGTTCTTGCCCGTATGGGAAAAATTGATAAAGTAAAAAAGCTTCTAGAAAGTGGTGCAGATCCCAATCTCCTTAGCTATCAAGGAAAATCCTTATTACACTATGCCTGTCGGGGAACTAATGACCTTAGTCTTATTGAAGATCTAGTTGAAAGCTACAATCTCAAAGTAAATAAGCGCGACAATAAAGGTCATGATCCCCTCTTTGAAGCGACGATTGGTGACAATGCAGCCCTTATCGATTTCCTCGTTTACAGTGGGGCTCGACTAGAAGCTAAGTACGAAGGAGAAGGTCTTCTCCATCTTGCGATAAAAAACAATGCCTTTAAAAGCTTTCAGCAACTCCTAATTTCTGGGGCCAACCTTAAAAGTCGTAATCGCCTAGGGGAAGATGTCGTGACCTTCTGTAAGAAGAAAAGACTCTTAAAGCCTCTTCGCATCATTGCTGATTTCACCAAAAAGAAAAAAGAAGCCGCCTAAAAAATATTTTCAAAGATGATTCCATCAGCCCATTTCTCACAAAACCTGCGTGCCCTCTCATCACGAACGGTCCAAGCGAGCAAGGGAATACTGTACCTTTCCCTCATCTCTTGCGGAGCTCTTAGCGAAATACAATCCCATTGATAGCCAATATAATCGGGCTTAATATAGGGGGCGAGACAAAGGCTTTTAATAAAGACCCTCGTAAATGGTGACAAACCTGCTTGGGAAAGATCGCCTGATAACATTCCCATAGGTGCTTCACTTCCAAGTTCCTTAAGTTTGAGTAAGGATTGAGGGTGAAAGCTTTGAAGGCTGTACTCACCTCCATAATGTTTTAAGCAATGAAAAGTTGCTTGCTCTAGTCCTTTTGAATTTTCCGTATGCTTAAGTTCAATCACTAAGGGAACTCTTCCCTGAACAAAATCCAAGACCTCTTCAAGAAGAGGTATTCCTCTTTCACTGTGATGGGTATGAGTTTTTCTAAGCTCCCGCGCTTTAAGAGAAGTTCCCAACTCATCTCTGTTCGTCATTCTTTTTAAACTGTGATCATGATGAATAAAGGGAACACCATCACGACTGAGGTGTATATCAAATTCAACGGCAAAGCCCTTCTCCACTGCTAACTCAATGGCCTCCCAGGAGTTTTCATCAACTTTTTCTCTCCAATGGTAGCCTCTATGAGCGATTGGTCGTTGGGTATACCACTGATGCATCTTTATATCCTTCTCGCATTTAAAAACTCGGGACAACTTCGTCCCTGCAAAATATCACTGAGGGTCTTCGCCCCATGAAAGGCCAGGCCTAATCCATGGGCCGTAAAGCCTCCTAGAAAGTAAACCTGAGGGTCATCAGCAAGACTTCCAATTATTGGTTGTCCATCAAAACTAAAACCCATTACACCACTCCACTTATGAGTGATCTTTTTATTTTTCAAACGGGGCAAGTGATCTTCAATAAACTTCTCTAAGGCAGAATGGATGATTGGATTAGTTTCGTCACTATAACCAACCTCACCTTGCTTATCGAGTTGCCTGAAGCCACCAATGATGAGTTCACCACTTGGAAGCTGGCGAAAGTAATCAAGAACAAAGTTTGCATAACTTGGTCCCTCCATAAAAGGCGCCACCGCTTCTGTGGCCAAAATCTGCCCTCTCGTCGGCTCAATTTTTCCCTTAAAGAAGGGATGAAGAAGAGCGCTATAACCATTCGTTGCCATAATGACGACATCGGCTTCAAAGCTTCCTTGATTGGTTCTGACAAGACGAGTTTGCCCCTTCTTTTCAATGGAGAACACCTCGTGATTCTCATAGAAAGAGACGTGAGGAGAAAGCCGGCCATGAATTTCATCTATAAGAAGGAGTGGATTTATACTAGCGTCATCACAATACTTGACGCCTCCTTTAAAGCCCTCGCACCCCAACCTCTGAGCACATTCCTTCTCATCAAGAACCTCAACAGATATATTTAACTTCTTCATAAGAAGAGCTGACTCTTTAAGCTCCTTAAGCTCATGCTCACTAGAGGCCAAAGAGAAAGAACCCTTTTGCTCAAATCCATGCTTGTCGAGTGAGAGGTTAAGCTCTTCTTTTAAAAGACTTAAGTTTTTCTCTGAGTACTGCCACATCTCTCTTGCACTTTCTTCACCATGGGTTTGCACAAGACGACTAAAGTGCTCAACCGAACCGCAAGTAATAAAGCCCGCATTTCGTCCCGTGGCCCCGCTGCCTCGTAAGCCCTTTTCAAGGACCGCTATCTTAAAATCTGGGAACTCTTTTTCAAGCCAGTAAGCACTTGAATGACCAGCTATTCCCGCTCCTATAATGACCGCATCAACCCTTTGAGGAGAACGCGCTTTTGCTCGATCGAGCCAATACGACACACTCATTCTAATTCCTTAAGCATTTCAACTGCTGTGCAAAGACAACGCCCCGGAGCACAGCGAATACACAGATAATCGACTTCCTTCCAATACTCCTGATGGCGGCAGACTTCTTTAAAGCCAAACTTCTCAAGGTAGCGAACAGAGGAATTGTGAGGTGACTCAAGCCATGAGTGACAAAGAATTCCCTTTGCCCCTTTTCTTCTTAAGACCTGCATCGACTTTTCAGATAACTGACGACCAAGTCCTTGGGCCTGAAAAGTGTCAGCGACAAAGAGGCTTTTAAAGTACGCGACTTCTTGAAATTCCATCGACCACCTGTTTGGAGACAATCCTGTGGTAATTAACTTATCCCAGGTTCCCGGAGCAAATGTCAGGCGAATCGCTGCTATCTCCTGCTCACTTCTCGCCACAAAGCTCACCACTTCATCTTCAAAGAAAGAAGCCTCAAAAACCTTCTCAAGCTCTTCCTCATTAAAGTAGCCCACACCTATCCAGCGGTCACAAAAAGCAATGATTTCGGCGAAGTCCTCTTTTTTAAGAGGCTCTATCTTTATAACACTCACTCAATCCTCCACCCATAAGACTACAGCTGAGCTAAAAATTGAGCAAATGGCGCAGCGTGCTTTTGACCGACTCTCTTCATCTGGCAATAATAAGGCAAATCAATTCCTTGAGGTACTCTATGCATCAATTGCTTTCTTCCCTTTTCTTACTCACTCTTCTTTCCGGCTGCGCGCTATTTAGCCCAAATAAAGATGACCATACCTATCTCTACCTCAATGACATGGCCCCCGCTTCTACCAGCTCAGATCAATATAAGAGCGCACTTTCTCGCGACTTAAGTATGGCCGGCGGCTTCTATGAAGTTTCTGCCTTTCCCGTAGTCGTTGGCTATGTAAAGGCTCAAGCAAGAGAACAATCGTCTTTAAGAGGGCTCAGTCAAAAACAACATCAACAAATTCTTAGCAAACTTAAAGAAGAATTCATCGACGACAAACTCTGCTTCACCGTCAGTTATCAAGCCCTTCGTTTTGATAAAGTGAGCCACCTCAAGAATTGGAAAGTCTTTTTTCAAAACCCTAAGGGAGAGAGCATTCCCCTCTCTTGGCACAAGGATGATTTAAACAAAGAGCCTATCAAAGGCAAGGTGATGAAAAGTGGAGATAATCTTGACTCATGGTCTGGCTCAGGAACTGCTTGCACCACTTTAAAAACAGAACTTAGTAATGGCTTTGCTCTTAAGGTCATGCCAGATTACGTTCAATTCCCCTTTGACTCCACCGCAGAGGTCTACTGGGAATTCCCAGAGATGGTTGAAAAAGAAGGTAAGAAGGTTTGGAAGGAAGAGAAGAAGAAGTCCTTTAAAGGCTATAGAGGCTGGTAGTTCATGCCTAAGAAAGACCACTCTGCCGTTAAGTTTCAAGTGGCTGAAGCCCTTGGCGAATGGATGAATGTACTCTTCCTCAAAGGGGTTACCGATGATGAAGAGTATCAGGCTGGTTTTATCCATCATATGGAGGCAGACGGTATGTCTGCCATTAAAATGATTGCCGAAGAAGAGGGTCTCAAGGTCGACTCTCTTCCCGGCTTAAAGTCAAAGAGTGAACCTCTCTTTAAGATTGGTGCCCTTCTTCGTTACATCAAGCTCACTAAGAAAGTGAATCTCTCTTGGCTCTATAAGAGAAAAGATCAAACAGGTATCCCCAAACACTTTGTCCTCGTAAGAATACAAGGTCAAAATCTTCAAGCCTTTTATGATAAGGCCAAAGCAATGGGTGTTAGTCCCAACTCCATTATGATTACGGCCCTTGATCAAGCAACAAAGAGTCACCTTCTGGGCCAGGATTCAGCTCGAAAGTGGATCCTTCCTCTTAATATGAGACCTCAAGAGAAGGCCCACCTGATTAACGGAAACTACTCGGCTTCTATTATTTTAAATTATAAAGAGAACCATCACTACACCAGCCAAGAAACTCATCAAATGATTAAGAGTTATCTTAAAAATAATATTCACTGGGGGAGCTTTCTCTACTCAAACATGGCGCGTTTTATCGGCTTTAAAGGAACTTTAAAGGTCGCGCGCTCTATTAAAGAAGTTGGCACAGGGGTTTTTAGTAATTTAGGCGCCTGGCCTGGTCCCTACCTTGAAGGAAAAAGTGATGTGAAGTGGCGTGCAGTCGTTGCCCCCTCTACCCAAATTCTCCCTGTTGCTGCTACGGCGTGGCACTGGAAGGAGACCCTTTCCCTCACCCTTCAACTGCACCCAAGCCTCAACCTGCCAAATGAGCACATGGCGACTCAAGTTATGGATGAGTGGCTTAAACTCATGGGCTTAAAAGAGGGCCACAAACAAGTCATTGCGTGGTCAGAATTCCCTAACGCGCCGAAAACCCCCTGAAAGTACAACTGTAATAAAGAGAACCTGATATTTTACGCCTTGTGAAGCAATCTCTTTTCTTGATATTGTTCGCCCATGAAGACACAAAATAAACTTCACCTTGAAGCAGTCCCTCGTAAAGAAAACCTCTCTTCTCATGAGTTTTTCACTCAATATGCGAAACCCAATAGGCCCGTCGTTCTTAAAGACTTTGCAAAGGACTGGCCTGCCCTTAAGAAATGGTCCCCTGAATATTTTGAAGAAACTTATGGGGACAACACTGTTCAAGTTTATAACGGAAGTTTCTCAAAGCCAGGAAAAAGCTACATGGGCCGTGCTCGTGATATGCGCTTTGGTGATTACCTCAACTCTATTCTCAATTCAGGTCAAGACCTGAGGATGTTTCTCTATAATATTGTGAGTAAAGCACCAGAGCTTAAGAAGGATGTTAACCTTCCTCCTCTGATGAAGGGCTTTTCAAAGAGATTTCTCTTTATGTTCTTTGGACCTAAAGGCGCTGTCACTCAGATTCATTATGATATTGATATGAGTCATGTCTTTCACACGGCAATCAAAGGGAGAAAGCGTTTTGTTCTCTTCGCTCAAAGTGAAAGTAAGAAGTTATACCGTCACCCCTTTACCATTAGAAGTTATGTGGATGTTGATAACCCAGACTTTGAAAAATACCCTCTTCTTAAGGAAGCTAAAGGCTTTGAAGTGATGCTTGAACCAGGTGAAACCCTCTTTATTCCAAGTGGCTTTTGGCACCATGTGGTTTATGAAGATGCTGGCTATGCCCTCTCTCTAAGATGCCCTCACCATAATCTCTCAAAAAGAATTGAGGGAGTTTTCAACCTTCTCTTCATGCAAATGGTGGATCGTTTTATCAATAAGCTCGCCCCTCAACGCTGGTACGAATGGAAAGAGAAACGGGCCAGAGGACTAGCGCGCAAGGTTCATGTCTAAACTTATGAGTGTTTTTAGTAACTACCTCGAGCACATCTTAGAAGAAAAAGTCTGCACCCATGAAAGTTTGAACCTCACCGAAACTAAGCTCTCTTTAAGAGAAGTTGCTTTTGGTGTTGTTGAAATCATCCCGGAAAACTCATCACTTGCTCCTGCAGTCTTAAGCTGTGGTGTGCACGGTAATGAAACGGCTCCCATTGAAATCATGAATGATCTGCTCGGTGCCATTTCAAACCAAGAAATTAACGTTGCTCGCCCCTTGCTCTTTATCTTTGCTCATGTCAAAGCAATGAAGGAGCATAAGCGCTTTATCGACTTTAATATGAACCGCTTGTTTTGTGGAAATCATCTCAATTATCCAAAGGTCCAAGAGTCAAAAAGAGCAAAAGAGCTCGAAGAGATTATGGCAAAATTCTACGCTCCTTTCTCTCAAAGACCCTGGCACTTGGATCTTCACACGGCGATCAGGCCAAGCCACGTCACCCGTTTTGCCGTCTTTCCCCATCAAGAAAATGGCGTTCCAACAAAAGAAGAGATGAACCTCCTCGCCAATCTTGATATTGATGCCATTTTACTTGCCAATGGAAAGGCCTCAACCTTCTCAGCACACTCTTGTGAAAATTTTGGGGCCTATGCCTATACCCTAGAACTTGGAAAGGTTTACCCTTTTGGTAAGAACCCCCATGAGAAATTTAAAGCAGTGAAGAAGGGTCTTATTCAATTTATCGAATCCGACAGCATTCTTGAAAAGACAAGTGAGAAACTTCCTATTCAATACAAAGTAGAAAAAGAATTGATTAAAGACAGTGAAAACTACTTACTACACCTTGAAGAGGACTACGCTAATTTCACCCCAATTGCTAAGGGCTCGCTTCTTGAAACGCTAAAAAGTGGTCCCTATAAGACGAAGGAAGAATGTGCTGTCGTCTTTCCCAATAATGATGTTCCTATTGGCCAAAGAACGGGACTGCTCGTTAAGAAGCAATCCTAGTAGGCTAAGTTCGTATAGGGACTTAGGATTAAAGAATCACTTTCAAAGAACTTCTGCGTCGCCGCTTGAAGCTCTTCTAACTCACGACATTTACCAAGAACCTTAGTCAAACTATGACCAAAATTAAGCCAAGGACTCGATACCCGTAAAAAGAATTTTATTTTCCGCATCGCCAAGGGATAGGGAAAGTACTGAAAGCATAATTCGCAATACCTTTGTACAACAACACCATACTCACGCGCTTCTTCACTCTCCCCTTGTGGTGCTCGCTGTCCTTCGCGACCTCTTGGAGCTTCAAAACCATACTCTTCTCCGAGCTGCCATAAAATCCAAGGCCTACAGGTCAGGGCGCGCCCAATCATCACACCATCACACTGCGTTTCCTCGAGCATTCTCATGGCGTCTTGATAGGTTTGGACATCTCCATTTCCAATGATAGGAACGCCTACTCTTTCTTTGAGTGCTTTGATTTGATTCCAGTCCGCATTGCCACGCCTCTTTTGAGCCCCAGTACGAGGATGAAGGGTCAGGAGGTCAGCTCCATTCTCAATGAGTCCATGACAGAACTTATAGAAATGATCTTCATCTTTATGAAGTCCCACCCTTAATTTCACACTGACAGGAAGATCGGTCGACTCCTTTGCCATTCTTACTACGCTTGCGGCATACTGAGCATCACCCATAAGGGCAACTCCATAATTATGCTTAAGAGCTTTTTGGACAGGGCAACCCATATTGATATCGATTCCTCGAATCCCAAGAGGTTCTAACTTTGCGATACTCTTTTCAATGAACTCTTTCTCATTGCCTAGAATTTGCGGAACAACCAACTCATCCCTTTCAGAGAAGAGGGTCTCTGGAGTCTTTCCAACGGCCTGATGAGGAAGCCTTCGAGAGTTAAGCATCTCTGTCGGCCAAATTGTTTTAGCATTCGCGGGGAGATAATCTCTTACGACTTCTCGAAGGACGACGTGGCTTAAGCCCACCATCGGCGCTAAAGTGAAAGGAAAATTGACCTCTCCCCACAGCGTTGAGAGGCCTTGCTTGAATGGGGTCATCAAAAAACTATTTCTTCAGACTCATTTTCTTAATGATAACATTTTCGGTTGGAAGATTCTGGTGAGGTCCATTAGGAGCAGTTGTCACTTTCTTAATGCGGTTAATGACTGTCATCCCTTTAGTCACCTTGCCAAAAACAGCATAACCCCAACCACGTGGAGTCTGGCTGGTGTGATTAAGAAAGGTATTATCATTCACATTGATAAAGAACTGGGCCGTCGCTGAATGGGGGTCACCTGTTCTTGCCATCGCAATAGTTCCGACGCTATTAGCGAGTCCGTTATTCGCTTCATTCTTTATTGGGGAGCGCGTTTCCTTCTTCTTTAGATCAGTCGTGTAGCCTCCTCCTTGAATCATAAAGTTATCCATGACTCGGTGGAAGATTGTACCGTTGTAAAAACCCGACTTTACGTACTCAAGAAAGTTTTCCACAGTCTTTGGTGCTTTCTTTTTATTGAGTGTTATTTCAACAGTTCCCATACTTGTTTCCATAACAACAACTTGGGCCTGAAGAGAGAAAGTAAAGAAAAGGGCAAGAAGAAGCATTTTCATAGGACATCCTTTTTAAGACAAAAAAAAGGGGCTCACTTGAGCCCCCCTATACTATAATTTTTTTAAAAAAATTATTTAGTCGCTAGTGTGAAAGATAACTCTACGTCATCATAAATCATTTTGTCACCTAACCCCTCAAAGAAGCTCCCTGACTTGTACTTCACGTCAAATTTTGTACGGTCAAAAGTAAGCTTTCCAGTAAACTTATTGCCTTTTTTCGTGACAGTAAAAGTGACAGGCTTAGTAATCTTCTTGATCGTAAGATCTCCTGTTACTTTATAGGTATCTTTCTTTTGCGCCTCTACCTTTGTGACTTTTAGAGTCGCAGTTTTATGATCAGCAGTATTAAAGAAGTCAGGGCTATTCAGATGATTATCAAGCTTACCCTTCCACTCTCCTGAAAGATCTGTTGTATTAATGGTCGTCATATCGATAACAATATTCCCACCGGTCAACTTACCATCTTTCATTTCAAGCGTTCCGCTTTTAACTTTAATGGTACCCTTATGTTCCCCTGTAACCTTTTTCCCAAGCCACTCTACTTTTGATTGTGCTGGATCTACGCTAGCACCTAGGGCTTGGGCACTGAGTAAGAGAAGTCCGATAAGTGAGATGATTGATTTTTTCATAATTTCCTCCACATAGGTTATTTTTAGATATATTCGCTCAGATCAATATAAATTGAAAATATTAAATACCGTTGATCACTATAACTAAAGCTTATAATGATCCACGTAAATAAGCTTACATAACGCTAAACTGGGTATCTCCAGCTGTCATTAGGAAAATCGCCCTTGTGACTCTCCTTAACCTACAAAATATTAGACTAGCCCTCATCTCCTCCCTCATTTTTTCCGCCTAAAATCTCAAGGCACTTTCACCGATAATATTCATAAGAGCTCACATTCTAAAAAAAGGTAATTTCATGAAGTACTTGGTAGCAATTAAAAAAGATGATTACACAGCAGAGTTTTCTTTTAACTCTGAAGAAGAGCGCCAAGAGTTTGTCGAAACGACGAAGAATATGCACCCCACAATGGAATTTCTTTTCTTAGAAGAGGGCGACTGGACTTGCCCTGTCATTAAATACGCCCAAAGCGCTTAGTTGCCGCTCTTTTCATTATAATGAGGCCTAGGTATCCTTCTGAAAGTTTTAACTTTCATCAAAGGATTCCTCATGGCCTTGTCTCTTAATTCCAAGACTCTTCTTCCCGCTAAGCTGAAAATTACAAAGTCCTCTAAGCCCAAATTTCTCTCGGGTGAAACGACTGTTATCGTCTATCCCAAGGGCCAATTTAAAAAGTTAAAATCAGTGCTTAAAGAACAACTTGCTCCCTACCAAATTAAAAAGATAGAAAGTGCAGAGCAGCCAAGTTATTTCATGCACGGCTCAAAAGGCTATGTTGCTCTTGTTCATGTTCCCGACCAACTCAGTGAAACCCTTGATCACGAAGGGATGCTAGAGGAAAGTAATTATGCTCTCACAAGAGATCAAGTCGGCTCACTCTACTTGCAAGCTGAAGAAGCAGGCTGCACCAAGCTTCATCTTCATACCTTCAATTGTGATTATGACGAGATTCTTGGCAGTTTTCTTGGCCTTGAAATGGCAGCTTATGACTTTAAGAAAATCGCTAAGCCTTTAAGTATCTCTGCTTCTTATCAAGGAGAACTACCCACCAAAGCTGTTGAGGAAGCCTACAAAAATGCTATTGCCGTAGGCAGAGCAACAAATATGAGTCGCCTCCTCGTCGACACTCCTCCTTCGGATAAAAGACCCGTGGACTATGCCGAGGCCGTAAACGGCTATTTTAAAAATAAGGCCGGCATGAAGGTGACAATTTGGGACGACAAGAAAATGGCCAAGGAGAAGATGGGCTGTATTCTTGGAGTCGGTCAAGGTTCGGTTCAAAAGCCACGCCTGGTTCATCTGCGCTATCGTCCGGCTAAAGCCCAAGATATTCAACCAGCGGCATTTGTTGGAAAAGGAATCACTTTTGATACGGGAGGCCTCAATCTCAAAGGCGGAGCAAATATGCGCCTAATGAAAAAAGATATGGGTGGCTCTGCTGCTCTTGTTGGTCTGGCCTCATGGCTCGTTGATTCTAAGAGTGATGTTCCCTGCGATATTTATCTCGCCCTGGCCGAAAATAGTGTTGATGCCGAATCCTTTCGACCAAGCGATGTGCTTGTAGCAAAGAATGGTAAGTCAGTTGAAATTGACAATACAGACGCTGAAGGGCGACTGGTTATGGCCGATGCTCTTTGTGTTGCAGCTGAGGCAAAAGGCAAAGATAAACCCCAATTCCTAATCGACGTCGCGACTCTAACAGGAGCGATCAAAGTCGGTCTTGGCGACGATATTGGCGGCCTCTTCTCTAATAATGATGACCTCGCCTTTATTCTTCAAAGCTGCTCACAGATCTCGGGTGATCCTCTCTGGCGTATGCCCATCATGGAGAGCCAGCTTGGTAAGCTCAAGAGTGATGTTGCGGACCTTGCCAATAGTGGCAGCGGTTTTGGTGGAGCTATTCGAGCGGCCGTATTCCTAAGAGAATTCACAGGCGATCTTCCTTGGGCACACCTTGATATCTATGGGTGGAATGGCTCGCGCCAAAAGGCCTACCGTAGTGCCGGAGGTTCGGGACAAGCAGTACAATGCTTGGCCCAGTTTATCTCTCAAATCTAGACAAATAATATTCTTTGAGAGGGGTCACGATTGACCCCTCTTGCATTGAATTCATCTTCGTATTAAAATAAGAACGATCGTTCGTATCTACTCATGAGAAGGAGATGAATATGACATTATTTCAACTAGTTAACATCAATTCCCCCCTATCCCTTACCCAAGAAGGTAATAAACGCCTCAATGACCTCATCAAGGGTAAGCCCCTTAAGCCCGGCTTCCTTCGCGAGTTTTTAAAAGAGGGATTTGAAGGCCTGCAAATTGCGGCAAGTCTCACGAAGGAAGAGGGACCTCAGTTCTTTGACGAGCTTGTTGATCGTGACCTTGGTTAGGCCACAAAAGCGGCGCCTAAACAAGACAATTAATGAAGATAAAGGTACGATTTCCCCATTATGACAAAAGGAAACGAAACCAAAGAATTAATTCTTAAAGCAGCGCTCGATTTTTCAAGTAAGCTAGGCCTCGAATCACTGAGTATTGGTGAACTTGCTAAGAGAGTAGGAATGTCAAAGTCCGGTCTTTTCGGTCATTTTAATTCCAAAGAGAAACTCCAAAAAATGGTCATCGATTACGCTGCTAAAAACTATACTGAAAATGTTTTTCTCCCCGCCTTTAAAAAACCAAGAGGTATTCCTCGTATCTTGGCCATAGTTGAGACATGGCATAAATGGTCGGGCAAAAACTTTACGGGGGGCTGTCCCTTCGTGGCGGCAGCCTTTGAATACGACGATCGTCCAGGCCCTGTTCGCGACCATATTCGCCACCATCAATCAACGATGATTGGCTCCTTTGAAAAAGCGGCGCAAATCGCTGTAGACGAGGGCCATTTTAAAAAAGATCTCGACGTTAAGGCCTTTGCCTTTGAGTTTTATAGTTACATGCTCGGCTATCATCTCTATTCACGACTCTTAAGAGATGAAGTCGCTAAAGAGCGTCACATTGAAACAGTCGATGGTCTCATTGCTCGTAGCCGTGCTGTTTAAATTTGTTAGGTCTGCTTAAGAATAAAATTAAAGCGGCTCTTCTCCCCTATGACCCTAAGGCCCAGGCCTTTGATCGTTTCTATGAAGAGCTTCTTCAAAGTAAGGCCTTTCCCCAATTCTTCAAAATTCCCCTAGCCTATAACCTTCTCTCTCTTCGGGAAGAACAATTCTTAGAAGAAATTCTTCAAAGAAATAGAACGAATACTGTCGTCGACTTTGGCTGTGGCCTAGGACTGGCCCGCGCTAAAGCAAAGGATAGAGAAGCACCTTGGTATGGAATAGACTTTTCAAAGGTCGCGATTAGGCAATGCCAAGAGCAATTTCCTTCAGAGAATTGGCAACACTCCTACTTACCGGAGAGACTCACCCAGAGGTGTGATCTTCTTATCGCCATTGACTCTCTCTATCATCCTCCCATGAGGAGCCGCCAATTATGGCTTAAGAAGCTCCTTTCTCAAGTTCATGGGGAGGCGCTGATTATTCAAAATAGTAAAGAGAGAGAAGAGTTTTTGCCTATAAATGGTTTTAAACTCACTCTCATAGAAACGGGCCAAGAATTTCACGAGCGTTGCCTGGCCCTTGAGAAGTTTCTTCTTAGCGAAGATGTCAAAGAAGAAAAGAGGCACTTACCTCTTCTTTGGGCTACAATTGAAAGGGAGAATAATTCCCATCTCAAAACCAGACCCAAGAGGATGATTGCACTTTATGAAAAGATTACTTCTTAGCCTTATCTTTTTAGCTTCCTGCCAACAACAAGAAACTCTTCACTTAAGAAAGAAAGTCATCAAAGAGATATATCCCGCTATCGTTGAAGTTGTTGTTCCTAAATTGGAAGATGAAAAGATTCAGTATCAAAGACCCTTACCTTGGGATCTTCTCGACTTTAAAGAGCGCAATGATAAGTATCATTCTGTTGGTACAGCGTTCTTTATTAGCGATAAATCACTGATCTCCGCTGCTCATGTCTTTGCCCCTGACACGACAAGCTTTCATGATAACTTCTTTATTAGAGACCAACAGGGGCAAGTGCACGCTGTCGATAAAATAGAGCGCTTTAGTGCTTACCGTGATGTTATTCAATTTAACTTAAAGAGCTATCCTCAAAATGTCGTCACACTAGAACTTGAAGAGAAGGTTGAAATTGGCGACATGGTCTACGCTGTTGGTAATGCCCAAGGAGAGGGAATCTCGACAAGAGGAGGTCAAGTTTCAACTTTCACCCCAGAACATGTTGAGGGGAAGTGGAATTTTATTCGCTTTAGCTCTCCTACATCTCCTGGTAATAGTGGCGGTCCCCTTGTCAACTCTAAGGGTCGAGTTGTGGGAATTGTTGTTATGAAAAATGGCAGTGAAAACTTGAATTATGCTCTGCCTGTTCAGGAAATTAAGAATGCTCCCCTTAATGAAGCCGTTTTTTATGAACGCCAATTGAGAGTGCAAGATGGAATGCAAGTGGTCGCCAAAGATTGGAAGGCTAAGAGTAAACTTCCCGCCAGTTTTAAAGAGCTTAATCTCTTTGCCACTGATCATAAGAATCGTTTTTTTAAAGACCTCATCGCTGAATTTGGCGAAACTTATAAAGAACTCCTCTTTCCCTATAGCCCTCGCTTTAGCGATGCTCTTCGCTATCAGCGTCTCTTTCCCCGAGTGAGCCTCGTGCAAAAAGATCAGGCCTTACAAAATTGGCACCTCAAGGAAGTAGAGCTCACCAAGATTTTTGCTTCCCCTGATAATATTCTCTTTAAGGGTGCTGAAGATATTTTCAATCTCACTCTTATCCTTAAGAATGAGCCTAATAAGAGCACTCTCGATCTCTTTAATGACCCTCGAAGAATGGCGAATCGAATGGCACAGGCTATTGGTGCACGACGCTCTATGGCCGATCAGCAAATTCCTATTGTCGACTATGGTGAGCCCGATAAAGTCGAAATGTGGCGTGATGCTCTAGGAAGACCATGGAAGAGCGCCACTTGGAATATTCTCCACAATAGCACGGTGATTGTCGGTCATTTCACCCCAACGCCAGAGGGTGTCTACTCCTTCTTTGACCAACGGATGTACTCGAATCACTCAAGTGGATATATGCATTTTGTAAAAGGCAATATCAGAGAGCTTAACCTAGGCTACACGGGAAGCATTGGAGAATGGGTTGAGTTTATGAAACTTCCGAAGGACCTCTTACCTACAGTGCTTCACCCACTTGCGCTGGATTTTAAAAAAAGTGGAAAGGGTTATCGAGGCAATCTTAGTTTTGCAAATGGCTCAATCAAAGGTCTCTTCTTTCCCAACGAAAAACAAAGCCAAATGAGTGCCCTCATCAACTATGATCCCACCAATCCTCTCTCTCAAAAGCTTCAAGGCTTCGAGCTTCTTACTCATAAAATACGAGAAGATGGTCAGACCATTTTCTACACTTACCCTACTTCGTCACTAGCCCCTGACTGGGCAAAAGAGCGCTGGTACCAATTACAAAATCGAGAGGCCCATTATGATGGTAAAGTACACCAGATCAATGGCCGCTTAGTTGTTAAGTTTCCCCTAGCCACTTCAGACCAGGGAGGTTGGTGGATGAGCTGCTTCAGCCTTGCGACGCAGAGCAAATCATCTCTCTTAAAGAGTTGTAAATCCTTGAAAAAACGTACTAAAATTCAGAATTAAGAATAGTTTGTGGCAAAAACCAAACCCATAAAGTAAGCTTGGGCCTCTTATGACAAAATGTGCTGTTTCAATCATTCTCACGCTTCTTCTCGGTGCTTTCCCCACTGTAGGGCAAGCTACTGATCATGATGATGATGAAAATAAGCTCATTCCCATCAACCCTCAAGAGAGTAACTTCTTTGACTACCTCAACCAAGTTGGGGCGATTCGCTTCGCCGACAACCTCCCAACAGAGCCTTGGTTTGAATGTGTTGAAGGCAAGACGACTCAAACCTTTTTCAGTGCTAGTCTCTACTCATTTACAAGCAATAGAAATAGAGAGGAAAATGTCGAGGCCTTTGTCGCCACTCTAATGGACCATGCTTATTGGTCAAAAATTGGATTTGCTCATTGCCGCTACGATATTGACCACTTTAATGTTTGTAAGGCCCAAGGAAGATTCACGATTCACTTTAAGAATCAAAGAATCATCTACTTCCATCAGGGTGCAGAGAAGAAGTACTGTAGTGGCAACTAACAACCTCAGCCAATATCTCAAAGAAAGCTTTTGCCCAAAGCCCTTTGAATATCTTGATATTCACTATGTTAATGATGAATTTCGCTGCTACCTCTGCTGTCCAACCTGGCTCCCTGTTCCTATTGGAGACCTTGAAAAAAAATCTCTTCAGGAAGTCTGGAATGGTAATCTGGCAAAGGAGATTAGAAAGTCTATCTTAAATGGCTCCTACCTCTATTGTGTGCCCGATCTCTGCCCTGATATTCAATCACGCACCCTTCAACCAAAAGAGTATATCTATAAAGAAGAGTATCGAGAGTATTTAAATCATAAAGAAGGTCAAGTTCCCCATGGACCTCGCATTGTCTATTTCAGTGAAGACCGCACCTGTAACTTAGCTTGTCCCAGTTGCCGCAAGGACTATATTTCGCTTGAGAGTGATACCCTTAAGAAGATTAGTGAGGCCCGAGAAAGATTTCTTCCTGACCTTATGAAAGATGTTGAGAGTCTTAATATTTGTTCTTCCGGTGATCCCTTTAGTTCTAAGATTTATAAAGACTTTCTCTTCGAGTTTAATGGTACTGACTACCCCAAGCTTAAAATAAACCTCAATACGAATGGAGTGCTTCTCACTCAGAGTGTCTTCTCCAAAATGAAGAAAATTCACTCCAATCTAAGTAATATCATCATCAGTATCGATGCTGCTCGAGAGGCCACTTACAATATTGTGAGAAAAGGAGGGCATTGGAATCCCCTCTTAGAAAATATTCGCCACCTCGTCAAAATGAGAAGAGAAAATACATTTGATCACCTTCAACTCGACTTTGTTGTTCAAGATCACAACTACAGGGAGATGCCTCTCTTTGTTGAACTAGGCAAAGAATTAGGAGTTGATAAGGTCTACTTCCAGCGAGTCTCAAACTGGGGAACCTTTAGTGAGAGTGAGTTTAAAGAAAGGGATATCCTTAATCCGAGTCATCCCCTACATCAGCACTTTAAAGAAGTTTGCCGCCATCCCTTAATGAGAGATGAAATTGTAAAAAGAGGCAATCTCTCCTCTTTTATCCCCCTCTCTCAAAAGGAAGAATTCATCGTTACCCTTCGCCAATTTAAGCCACTAAGAAAACTCGTTCAGCTTTGGCGCCAGTTTACCCGCTAAAAACTGACCCCCTCAGTTGGAGTTCACGATAGCAATACCCAAGCTTTCTTAAATAAATTCCAGAACATATCACCTA
>CATLOT010000010.1 GCA_950054155.1 uncultured Bacteriovoracaceae bacterium | reverse complement strand
GAGGATTTAGTTACATCAAGATATCGTCTGTCTAAAACGCCCGATTATCTTTCTCGTCTTATTCACCGCCGAGGCGGTAAAATCTATATTTCTTATTCGAATGTCAAAGATCTAAATTCTTTTAGTGTTGCCGACAGGTCTCCCTTGGGATGCTCAATAAAGCGTATTTCCCATGGTTTAGATCGCTGCGAGAGCGTTTCTTGTCGTTCGCACAAGGCGGGATATTATAGATCTAACGTATCCCCGTCAACACTTTTTTTACTATTCTTTCATTTTTTTTTAAGTCGCAAAAAATTACATCATGCGTATAATTAACTAAATGATCCCTATTTTGGAAAAGTACACCCTCCCTAAAGACTTCTTAAACCTCCTCGGAGCATCATCTTTTAACGTCTATTTGGTGAATAAAGGCCAATTAAAGCCACTTAAGCCGTCTTTAGAAAATAGTGAAATCTTTGAAGTAAAGAGTGAGGAAGCGCTTCCAATCTACAAGGAAACTGCTCTAATTCGCCTTTTAAGTAAGAAAGAGGGCATTTTAAGTGAAGCCGTCCTCAAGTCTTTAAAGCAGGAAGCCTTTCCTATTATCCTCAACTGGAATCGTGAGGGCATAACGTTTGTAAACGTTCCCCAAGATCAAGAACTCATTCTCGCTCTCAATAGCTATCTCAAAAAACCAGAAAACCTTAAGAAGCTTCTTAAGTCTTTAAAGCAAGAAGAAACTCAAGAACAATGGGAACTGCCTACTTACGATATTCATAAACACCTTTGCTCATTTGAGTTGGACTTTGGAGTTAAGAAAAACTTTAAAGTTCAGAGTGTCTCATTAGCTGAGTTAATAATTAAAAGTCCTTCTGAGTTTAAACTCAACTCTCCTCACAAAGGAAACTTCTCCTTTGGTAACAGACAACCCCAAGAGTTGACTATTATTCAACAAGGCAAGGCCCACCCCAGTGGGGATGGTCACATCATCACTTTTAAGCTCGCCTTTGATGATCAGGTTAATTTTCAAAAGTGGTTGGCGCTACTCTATGCTTTAGAGAGATTAAAAACTTCGCGCAATTGATCCTGATAGATTGATTTAATCTCATGAGCTCTTTTCTTTGCGTTTTCAATGTATTTAAAACGCTCTTCTTGGGATGCTTTTTCTAAGCAGCGAAAGAGACCTTCATTGTCATAAGGGAGGTAGCGTAAAGAATCTTTTTCAGGATTAATAAGTTCACCAGCTCCTCCAAGTCCAGTACTGACAACAACAGAGCCGGCCTCAAACGCCTCAAGAATTACTCGTCCAAAGGGTTCTGGTTTTAAAGAGGAATGAATAAAGACATCAACGTTCTTAAAGATCTTTTCAGGTTCTTCTAGTCCCTTGAAGTGTATAAAGCTTGAACCTGACCTTTGAACAAGTTTAATCAGGGAATCTTTGTAATTGAGATGATCCCCTTTCGTCTTGTAGATATCGTCCCCGTAGACACTGAGTTTCTCATATCCAAGGGAGCGTAACTCTTTTTCATATAACAGACAAAAGAGAACAATAGAGTGCACGCCTTTCCAAGGCGCTAACATAGAAGCAACTCCCAAAGTGAGTTTGCCATCATTCACTTCCCGTAATTTAAATTTTTGAACGGGATTATAGAGTGTCGTCACACGTTTAAAGGGATAGGGACTTTTTAAGATGGCCGCTCTCACATCATGACTATTTCCAAGAGCTTCAATGGTGAAGGAATAGGGAAACTTAAAAAGAAAGGGAAGAATTTTAAAAATTCCGGCCGCAAAAGGATAGTCTCTAAAGTGCCAAAGAAAGCGACCTTTAAAAGAATTGAGAATACCATAGAGAAAGAGCACGAAGCCAACCTTATTTCCTCCAACCCACCAACACTGAGAATCTTGGATTTTAAGGACTGACAACTGCTTAACGGTAAAGAGCAGACCAAAGATCATTTGAATTAAGGCAAAGAAATTTCTTATGCCACTAGAGCGGCTTGCTCCGTAGAGAGTGGGACTGTAGTGATAGTAGAAAATATCAGTCGAACGAAATCCGCATTCGAGAATAAAGTTTTTAAGAGCGAGGGTTTCGTCGATGGAGTGCAGGTAAGGAATATAGAAGCGAATTGAAAGATCGGGATTAAGGCTAGCGAGGTCACGACATTGAAGAGCGAAACTTCTTTCTGCTCCTCCTAGGTAAGGCCCATTAAAAAAGCAGGAATAACTTTTCATCGGTGACTCCCTCTTTCCATTTTAAAAAGAAAAGATAAGAGTCTTTGATAGTGTTCTTCACCATGAGAAATATAGGTGTGATCAAAAGCTTGCGCTCTTACTCTTTGATACTGGCTTTGATCAAGTTTTAAGAAGAATTGTTTCCACACCTTTTTCTTAAGAGGCAAAACCCAACCTGTAACGTTATGATGGCACGACTCTGGTAACCCGCCATGAGGGGAGACAATACTGGGCGTGCCAAACTGGGCAGCCTCTAATACAGTCAGGCCAAAGCCTTCATAAAAGCCCCTCTTACTGTGATCAAGACTTAAGAGGAGATTGAAGTGGCATTCTCTATAGAGTTCATTTCGACGTGAATCATTAAGTCCTGAAATATTGTGGCACTTCACCAGCGGGTGATCCTTAAAATCGCGAGGACTATAAAACTCGACTTCTCTCTCCAAACTTTCGGCAGCACTCACACAAAGATCATAACAGCCTTGAAGATTCTTATGGGGAACATCGCGCGCAACACAGATAAACTTTAAAGGCCCATGAGAGAGAACTTTATCTCCCAATTGATGCGAACCATTTTTAAGATTAATACAGTTATGAAAAACCAAGTCTCTGGCAAAGTCTGGCTCTAAACCTAGATTAAAAATTTTCTGCTGGGTAAATTCACTTATGGCAATATTATGGCGGGCTTGAGCGAGGCTTTTGAGAAAAAGGGGCTTGGTGATTTTCTTAAAAACTTTTTTTAAAAAGTTTGGACTCGTAAAGAGCAGCTCACTCCCATGAAGAAAATTAACATGCTCTTTGCACTGATTTTTAAGATAGTGATGACCAAAGAAATGAATATGAAGTCCAAGATCAAAATCACTTCTTGAAAAGGATTTTAGTTCACTTAAACTTTGCCAATGAAAGAGTTCATAATCAATCCCCTCTTCTTTAAGGGCGTTTTCTATTGCTAAAGTAAATGTAGAAAGACCACCTAATTTAGGCGGATAATCTGGTGTTGTTAAGAGGATGCGTGGATTCTTCATTGCTCTTAGAATAAGGCCTTAAGAGATTTAGAAAAAGAATTATTTTATGCCGCTCGATCCTGATCTTCTTCCTCGTGGCCTATGATTTTTATTTCAAAATCATCAACCTCCAATGAATTGATAACGCTGACATCTTTTTTGAGAAGAAAATCAAAGAGGTTCGCTGGCTTTAAATCGTAGCTATCCTTACCGTTCCAATACTTTTTACCAACCAAGATATAAGACGTTGTATAAGAGAGGGCTGCGATAAGAAGACCAATGATGGGACCAAAGAAATGAGTCGTGGCAAAACCAAGAGTCAAACAACCTGCATGCCCAAGGGCAAATAATGAAGAAGCGTTTGAGGGCGAAAAGTCATGATAATTTCTAAGGATATGGTGGATGTGATACTTATCCCCTTTAAAAGGGCTTTTTCTATTATATATCCTTCTTAGAAAACTAATGCTCAATTCTGTCATCGGCAAAAGCAAGGGTAAGGTGGCCATGGCAAAAGAGTTGAGCTCATCATACTTCATGCGAGAAAGGGATGTGTAAGTGAGACAGCTTAAGAGTAAACTAGAGAAGCCAACAAAGCTTCCGCCAATTTCTCCCAAGTGAATTTTTGCAGGCTCTTTATTGAAGAGATAGAAAGCCCCGATCGCACTCATGCAAATAAGGCTAATAACAGCAATTGAGCCCACTTTAAAATTAGCGCTAATCACAAGAAAAGCACCAAAAGTCACTGCTCCTAATTTAATCGTCAAAGTATCAAGACCATCAAGAAGGTTACTACCGTTAACAACCCCAAGGCCCACAAAACTTAAAACGAGAAACGCAAGGGCGCCCCACTTTGGAAAGAGCACTCGAGATTCAAGCATAGCAAAAGCACAGACACTAAAAACTTGAAGGATTAATTTGATTATAGGTCTAAGTTCAAAACGATCATCGAAATACCCGTACATCACAATGACACCAGCACCGATAAACCAGTATTTAATGGTGTAGTGATCAAGCACACTAAAAAAAGAGCCAAAGCTTTGATGGCTAAAGGCTTGAGTAATACCAAGAATGATAGTCAAGCTAAGTGGGAGTCCCCCCAGCTGAACGGCATTAGAAATTGATTTTCTTGCGGGAATATAAAAGAGTGAACGCACGAATTTAAAACGTGACCCACCGGCCACAATTAACAATGAAAATGAAATGACCCCAACGAGGAAAGTGAAGGGAAATACCCACCACATATTTCTTTCAAATAGAAAACTTAGAAATCCCAATTCAAGAGACATAGGTCAAACTCCCTAAGATTCTTATCGGATTAGCTGAGGCCAAGATAAAGCTAATTATAGCTCAAAAATTGCTTTATTATGCTCTTCCATTGGAAGATTTCATCATATTCCTGACAAATATGATCGAATCTATATTTTTCTTTATAAAGCTCGTTGAGATGGCGTAAGGCCTCTTTCTCGTACTCCTCTTCACTCGTTGAACAAAGAAAGAGACCTTCAAAGTCCATCAATAAGGGATCCGTTCCCCAGTCCACTGTGGTGATACAAGGAACCCCTTGATTGAGGGCTGCAAGCACACTTCCCCTGCGTGTTGAAACACCATCACTAAAGTAACTTATCATGCAGTGAGTACTCGCAATCAATCGAGCTGCATCAGCATTACTCAAATGACCATGATAGTGAAAACGCTCATCTTGAATTTCACTCTTTGGAGCATTACCAATAATGTGAAAGGAAAAGGGAATACTCAGTTTTAAAAGAGTCTTACAAATAAGATCAAAACGTCGACTTGAATGAAAGCCACCAAAGTAACTGATGCTAAACACCTCCCTCTTTACTGAAACCGCCCTCTCAATATTACTTCCCACAGGAAGCCAAAAGTTGCGCTCATGAAAAGCGTACTTTTCTCCAATTTTTAAGAAGGCATGGGTAGAAAAAAAGTTTTGATGACTTGAGGCCATACATAAAATAAACATGAAATGATGGCAAAAGAACATCACTAAATCTTTTGGTCGCCAGGAAAAGGGATAGTGAAGCTCATGGAACATGATACTAATATTGATATCTGTTAAGAGACGTAAAAAAAGAGTAAAGAGAGCAAGTGAAGGGGCTAGGCCCCCTTTAGGATTGTACATATGAGGCACAAACTCGATGAGAATATGCTTATGCTCATCATCTTTCATCAGTCTTCTAAGAAGCTTAAAGGCGACTAAGATATTCCACTGGCTAAAGGAGAAATAGCAGTCTTCACCTTTGTAGGCATTTAAAGTCGCGACCTTTACCGCTACCCCTTCTTCAGACAGGGCATTTGCAAAGAGTGAGGAATAGTCAGCAAGACCATTTCCTTGAATTTTGTAGTAGGGTGAAAGTATGAGCACAATTCTCCTTTTTCTCATTGTAACCTCAAATTTGCCTATGAAAGAAAAATTTGGTTTGACTCAAAAAAGAGATAAAATCTTCCTATGCATCTCCAAATCTTTGTCCATGAATTTGAATACGGCGTTGGTCACTCCAAGGCCATGATTGAAGTCCTCAAAAGAATACCTGAGGAAAAAATACAAAAGCTTGAAGTGGTTTGTTATCAAAGCGATGGGCCTCATGAGCATTTCTCTCATCTCGGGGACAAAATAAAAATTCACAAGGTCCCTGGAATTGGTATCAAACCCTTTCTCTTAAAGTTTATCTTCTTTCAGCTTTATACTTTCTTCTTTTGGGGCTTAAAGAAAGACAAGAGCATTAAAATTAGCATGGGCGTTTGCACCCTCATTGCAGATATCGTCAATATTCAATTTTGTCATTTCCTCTGGGCTAAAACCTATTTTAAAGTGGCACAGCTCTCTCCCCATAAGTGGCTCTATAAGAAGCTTCTCTTTAGTTACATTATCGCTTGTGAGGACTATTACTATTCTCAAGAGAGACTCCACTTCGCTTTTCTCAGTCGCTTCATGGAAGAAGAATTCACTAAACGCTACGCCATAGAAGAAGAGCGCAAAATGATGGCCTACTCAAGCGCAGACTTCTCTCGCTTCACTGTTAAAAAGCAATCAAGAACAAACCTTCTCAAATCACTCTTTGAGGATTACCCAGAAATTTCTCACCTTGATCCCATGAAGCCGATTAGCCTCTTTGCAGGAGCCTTTGAGAGAAAAGGTCTTCCCTTTCTTCTTCCCAATATACCAAAAGATCATCAATTGATTGTCATTGGAAGAGGCGAGGCCGGAGCCGAGTTTCCTCTTTTAAAAGAGAAGAACTTTGCAAATGTCACCTTTACTAAGGAAATAGAGAGATTCTATCAGGCCTGTGACCTCTTTCTCTTTCCCACTTTATTCGAGCCCTTTGGTCTTGTGATTATGGAAGCAGCAATGTGTGGCATGAGAATCTTAGTTTCAAAACGTCACGTGGGTGCGACGGAACTCTTAGAAGGCTCGGACGGCATTGACACCATTGATCCTAAGGACCCTCATCATCAATGGATAGACTCTCCCCAAATTTTACAAAGTGAAGAGAGACTCAAGTTTTCTACTCAACGAAAAGAGTCACTCAGCCAACTTTCCTGGGAGAAGTGTTCGCTTGAATGGCTGAAGTTATTTGACCTGCTGGTAAATCAAAATAGAGCTTAAGACCGTAAAAACAACACCAATAAGACTCGTGTAATAAGTTCTGTTACTCTTAAAATCATCTTTTGGAATAAAGACAGTGTCACCAGGTTTAAGTTTAAAGTCTTCTAAACTTAAGTCGCCTCCCCCTTCAATATCAAAAGTTAAGCGCTCCCTCTTGCCGCCTCTACTGGTGGTCACTTGGACTTCATCATAATCGGCTTCAGGCATTGGTCCTCCAGCAAGGGAGATACCATTAATGAGGTTGGTATCAATTGGAATGAAGTGAAGACCAGAGTTCTTAAGATGACCCCAAAAGTGAACAGGCATCAGTACCTTTCCCTTTATAGAGGGGGAATAAAAAACACTTCCGGCCTTTTTGCTGAGGTTATCTACTTCACTGGGAAGGGCCAATTCATTAATATTTAACGTACTAGATTGATCGGTTTTCTTAGGGCTTTTAGCAAGCACACTTGTATTTAAAAAAGTAAAAATTAAAAAGAGCGAAGCAAACTTTCTCATATAAAATCCCATTTTTTCTTTTTATTCTAACCGGTAATTAAAAAAAGTTAAATCCTTTCTCTTCTTCTTTTCTTGGTGAAATAAAATGTTGAAAAGCCAAGCGCGCTCCACAACCAAAAATAAAAGCTTTCAGGATTAAAGGGCAGACTCACGGCTCCCCAATTAAAGAAAACAATAACGAGAGTAGAGGAACAACAGGCAGTTAACACGGTGAAAGCGGTCATCTCCTGCCACTTTAAAAGAGTAAACATTCGAGAGAATAGACTTATGAGAACCGCACCAATAATCGCGAGATAAAAGAAAGCACCAATACCGATTTCTAAAAAGAGAAATACAATTAAATTATCAAGGTGCCAAAACGTTGTGGGATGAATATTGGGGAGTTGGCGCCTTCTTTGTTCAAAACCAGGAAGAAAGGATTGAGTCATTCCAAGTCCATAGCCAAGGGGGAACTCGACCTTATTGCTAAGAGTATCAAGAAAAATATCGAGACCTGCTCTGTGAGAGCTTATATTCCCATCAAGCATCCCCTCCCAGCGCTCTACCGCCTTATTGACCTCTCCGTCACTGTAGGAAGACTGCGCTACATAACTGTCCCCGCTTGAAAAGTAGACTCCTCCCCCCAACACAAGAGAACTCATGAGAAGAGTAATGGCGAGTCTCGCCTTCACCCGACTGCCAAGAAACTTGAAAGCAAAGAAGAGCAGGACTATACCTGCAGTTTTAAGTGTTGCACTCCTCACCTGCCCAAGAAAGCTTGCATAAAAGAGAAGGCCTAGCCCTCCCCACTTAAAAACCTTTCCGGCAACCACTTTGATATGCTTTTGGCGATAAATAGTCTTGGGATTATAAAGGAGGATAAGGGCAACACTACAATAGAAAAGAGTGCCCATTCCTCCATAGATAAAGCTTGTGCCCCAAGGCCTAAAATTATTTCCAATAAATTTAAGAAACTTAGGCTGAAGATTGAGGTAATTCATACTGATGCCAAAGAGGTGCTCTTCTCCTTGAAAGGTTTGAAAGACCACCAGGCCACTCACCAGGAAAATGATCAGGAGACAATCTTGCAGGTTTTTTTGAAAGTGAGGGTCTGAAAAGTCAAAGCGAGTGCTTTTAAAGAGAAAGAAAAGAAAGAGAGGGAAGATATAGTACTTACTTGTCGCCAAGGAAGTAAAAATATCTGGTCCCATCGGATTAAAGACCTCTATGAAAAACCAAATCAGGTGAATTAAAATAAGGATAATTAAATACTTGGGAATAATCTCTCGATCTAGAATTTTCTTTGTCCGTGTTAACTCCTTAACAACCATGAGAGCTAAAAAGATATCAAAGACCAGTCTAAAAAAGGGGTTGTAAGACCACAGAATCCGCCCCTGACCTTCAAAGATGGAAAAGAGGATAAATATCCAAATATAGTTTTCTCTCTTCCCTAAGAATAAGGAGAAGAAGACTAGGATAACCTGGCCTAAATAGATAAATTTAACGGCCGGACTCCCCAGAAAGTTGAAGCCTAAATTAAGAAGAGAAATTAAGAAGAAAAGGAGGAAGAAGATATTAGCGAGCGGTCGCTCTTCTTTAGTTAATTTCTCTGTCGATTTATCCATAGAGCTTTATTATAATTGAGGAACTTATGTGGGAACAGATAGATATTCAAATTCGCCAAACTTTTAGAGTCATCTCTAAGACCTACCTTTTTGATACGATAAGATTAGATCTTCTTCTCCATTTCATCCTCGGCATTATTCTGACTCTTCTTATCAGAAAATGGAAAAAGAGCCCTCTCTTCGCTCTCGCCTTAGTCCTCTTTATCCAACTCCTAAAAGAATATTACGACAGCTTCACCATGAATGCTTCATTTAGCGAAAGTGTTTTGGACACAGTCGTGACGATATCCTACCCGCTGACACTAGTGGTTCTTGAATTTGTGATGAAGAAGACTCGCTAGTCGAAATTCGGAGTATTACCGATAATATCTAGGTCCTCAAAACTCTTGCTGAGTTCTGCTTGATCAAAGATTCTATCATCGAGAAGATAGAGAAAAATAACAACTAAAGAGAGAGTTATAAAACTTACCATAAGAGAAAAGAGAATAACCTTACTCTTACTCGTTTTCTTGTAACGCTTTACTGGGCTTAACTCACTTTCAAACTTTAAATCAGAAATAACCGTTGAATTAAAGAAATCAAGTTGCACAATTTTTTGATCGAGGAGCTTAAGATACTCAAAAGCGGGCCTGACATCTTCAATTTTAGCTTCAACACTCGCAAGCTCTCTTACTCTCTTGTCACGCTCTTCGACCATTTTATCGTGATCTTCCTTGGTCTTTTTAACCTGCTCTTTGAGGACACGATAATTAAACTCCGTGTAACGACTCTCACCCTCTTTATCGAGAATGAACTTAGTGGTACTTGAAATTGCTCTCCCCGCATCAAAACTCTTCTTGAGCTTCTTCTTCGCAAGGGACAACTTCTTCTTTAATTGGCCAACGATGGCAGCATCTTGAGCAGAAAGGTTTGCAGACAATGACTTGATAGCGTTGATATCTTGCTCATACTTTCTAATTTTCTCTTCAAGGGTCTTTCTCTTTTCACTGGCAAGAATCTGATCAGTTTCAATCTTCCCTTTAGAGGCCTTCTGGGTTTCATTAACCTTAGTTTCAACAAGAGCTAAATCAATGGTGAGCCTCTGGTAGTGACGATTAAAGTCTGACACCTTATCATTTAACTCTCTAATCTCCCCTTCCAAACTCTTCTTCTTAGCGACTAGAGATTTAAGATTAACGGAATCAATCTTAGACCTCTTCTCTTCAGCGAGTTCCTTAGAAAGTTTTATCTGCTCTTCAATCTTGTGCTTGATTGAATCAACACGATTCGCCACAATTTGATCAGATACTTCATCAAGGAGGAATCTCGTTGTGAAGGGGTCTTTAGTAGAGACCTGTATATAATACTTATTCGTCACTACAGGATCAGGAAGGATTGTCACAAAGCTAAAGATTCGCCCTCTGAGCGTATCAATCTTACATTTCTTATTGGCCCCACAGGCCTTAAAAACCTCAACGATACTAAAGTCTTCTTTTTCTTTAAGAAGACCGAGATCTAATTTATTAAGGGCGTCACTTTTTAGAATTCTTTCTGAAAAATCTTGCTGAAAATCAAGACTGCTCACAAGCCCCATGATTTCACTTTCTGTTAAAGAAGAAGTCTTTTCTCCAAGCACAGAGGCTATCGCACTTGAAGTATTATTAACGTCCGCCGTGAGGTTCTTAAAGTACTTTCGTCTTTGATAGATATCATTTTGGCCATTGTAATAGACAGCTGAAGCGATCAGAACGATCAGAGGAATGATAAAAGAAATCCCCTTATAACGAAGAATCATTTTCCAAACGAATGGAAAATCGATAATCGTCGTTTCATGGAGGATAACGTTTAACTTCTTCATTTAAAAATCTTCTTCCACCAAGGTCTTTCGTCCTTCTTTGGTGACTCTTCCTTTTTCTTAGCAGTACTCTCTTCTAAAAGAAGTCCTTTTAGATTGATGCCGTATCCTAGAAAAAATCTCTTAAGCTCCTCGATATCTTCTGTTTTTGTCACACTTTGCGCGACAATAATGCTTATAGACTCATATTTCATGATAACAGGAAAATAGACTTCACTGTTAAGCTGAATTTTATGCAGCTCTGGTACATCCCAAAAAAGAACATCAAAATGATCAACTACCTGATCATAGACTCCATCAAATTCACCAACATTTGAATCTGCTGCGAGAGCAAGAAGATCATTAAGGTTAATAAACTCAAAATGCTCATAAAAGCTATGCACTGGGATAGCACTACTTCCATCATGAAGAGGGATATCCACTTTCTTACTTATCGCGATAATATCTTTAAAGGCTCCAGTTTCAAGATTATCTGAAATGATACCAATTTTTACATCTTCTTTGTGATCAAAGAAACTTGCAAGACCAAGAATCGTTTTTTGCTGGCTTGTTTGATAACCCGTGGAAGTGACAGCAAAAGACTTAATCCCTGTTAAGTAATCTTTGTAAAAGCTTTGCCCAATCTTGAAGAGTTCATGATGATTGCTCACCTTATAGAAGAACTTATTTGAGCGCTTCTCTTTCTTTGGACCTTTTGAGTCCTTCACAAGCCTCAATTCCTTCTTATCGTGGCCCTTAAGGGGTTCATACTTAAATGCACTCATTTAGAACCTCCTTCTTTGGAGGAATCACTAAAGAGAAGCCCTTTTATAGGAATCTGGTAGCGATTAAAGTAACTCACGAGTTCATTGATATCGCTAATTTTTGAGACATTCTTTTGAATAACAAAACTGACGTTATCAAGAGAGCGAATAATGGGAAAATAAAGTTCTTTATTACTATCTAAAATCTCTCGCTGAGGAAGATCCCAAAGAACGAGGTCATAGCGGCCCATGAGCTGATCAATAAAGTCTTCGATATTGTGCTCAGTAAGCTTCCTCTCAACCTTCTTAAGGTCACGATACTCGACAGCATCAAATCCTTCGGCCTGATAGTAATTAAAATCAAAGCCCTCACTAAAGACTTCCTCTTCGCGAGGAATAAATTCTTTTACAAGCTTACGATAGAATGACTTTTCAATATCATTAGTGATGACACAAATATTGACGTCTTGATGGTAATTAAAAAAAGAAAGGATACCTAGAACAGTCTTTTCTCTCTCTTCATCTAGTCCACAAGAGCTAAAGGAAAAGCTTCGAAGCCCTGCTTTGAAATCTTTGAGATAACTACTGCCCACTTTATAAAGTTCGACGTGATCTTTTGCGCGATAGTAGTAACTATGGCCTGCTTTCTTCTTTTTCTTTTTTGAGAAGGTGTGCTTTTCATACTGAAGAGACTTCTCTTCATTGCCTTTAAACTTAAGAAGCCCAAGGTTCTCTGAAGGTGTCTCAACCTCAGGAGCTGGCTGCTTGGTGACAACTTCTTCTTGAGGCGCTTCCTCTGACGACGAGGGGCATTTAAGAAAATCCTTATTAACAAAGTTTTCAAGTTCTTCAATATCAAAGACCTTAGCTTCAATTTCATTTTGAAGTGCTAAAAACTCACTCCCAAGATCATCCTCGCCTTCACTATTAGGTTCAAAGAGAAGACTGACTCGTGTCGCCTCATTGATACTAATTTTTTCGACGATGACTTTTTCAATGTCATTGGAGTTCATGATCACATCTCTTAAATTAAGAGGATCAATGACTTCTATTCCCTTCTTTCTAAAAACTCTTACTTGGGTCACCGGGCCATCACTTGGTCCAATGTCATCAGGCACAGTTATATTCTTCTCAAAGAACTCGCTTGTGAGCTTAAACTCCGCACCAAGTGGATTAACTAGTCGTAATCCTTCTTGTTGCTTTTGAATATTGTTCTTTTTCTTTAAAGCGCCTATACCGAAGTCCTTAAAAAACTTACTACACGCTTCTATTTCGGTTATTTAAGACCTTTTATTTAAGGTCTTTATGCCTATAAATAAGACCCCTTAACAGAGTTAAAGGGTCCTTTAAAATTCAAAATCGTACTTTTAGTAACTTAGCCTTCTTTTAGCGGAAAACCTGCTTTCTTAAGAGCATTTATGATTTTTTCTTCACACTCTTTAATGATCTCTCCCGGCAAAGTTTTCTGCGGATCAGAGAGAATTGCGGCCATCGTGACATAGGTTTCCTGATCAGGTTGGTAGGTTGTTACCAATTTATGGTCGCACTTAACCGCCAGCTTAACTTTCTTTAAGGCTGAGAAGATTTGATCAAGGTTCTGCTCAGTATTCATCACCACTGTGTAGTCAAACCGGCTTGAAGGAAATTTTGCAAGAGGCTTATAGCTGACCTTTGCTTTAGGAGCATTTTTTTCAAAGCCTGTCATATCAATCAAAGCAATGGAAACATGGCCTTTAATCTTAAATTGCTTAAGAAGCGCAGGATGAACACTCATCACACAGCCCTTCATTTTCCCCATCACTCTAAGATTCTTAAATTCAAAAGGGTGAAGTCCAATCCATTCCTCATCTACAAGCTCATTTTTAAACTTAGGGTGCTTATCAGCGATATCAATGGGAAGATTTAAGAACTTCGTAAGCCTTTGAGTATCGTTGAGAAGGTTAAGAATCTGACTCTCTTCCTTATCAAAGTAAGCGATCCCAAGAATATGCTTTTCACTCGCATAACCTTCTTTCTCATGATGATAAGTTCTGCCCCACTCAAAGAAGCGACCCCTGTCAAAGTTTTTAGCATTCATAGCAACAACTTCGAGGAAGTTTGGAATTAAGCTTGAGCGCATTTCGCTTTGATCAACAGAGAGGCTGTTAAGAAGTTTCAATTCGCTACCTGGCCAGCTTGCCTTCTTAAGGAGGGCCTGTCCAACCATGGGGTAGGTATTAAGTTCAAAGGATTGCGTATGAAGTGTGAGAAAGTCCTGGGCCTTTCGTCTTAATTCCTGAAGGGGATTAAGCCTAACGGGCTCTACATTTAAAAGAGGGTTCTGAGGTTCGATATTATCGTAACCAATAACTCTACCCACTTCCTCAATGATATCAGCAACACACTCGATATCCTTAGTGGAACGGTAGGTAGGTACGGTTACCTCAAGAGTTTCCTCTTTATGAACAATTCCAAAGTCGAGTCTTTCAAGGATATCGATTATCTTCTTAGTTGAAATTTCAGCCCCTAGCGTCTTATTAATCACCTCAACTGAGATATCAATTTTAAGGGGATTATCTTTGCTAAGATCCTGGCCATCATACTGGGGTTTCCCAATGACTTGGGCTTCGGGACAGACTTTCTTTACTAGTTCAACCGTGCGAAGAAGAGTTCTGTACATAAGGTTAGAGTCCAACGTCTTCTCGTAGCGCATCGAACTGTCCGTGCGAAGCCCTAAGCGAGTTGAAGTCTTTCTCACACGAGCGGCCTGCCAATTGGCGACTTCAATAAAGATTTTATCAGTCTTGTCATTAACACCACTATTAAGTCCACCCATTATACCCGCGAGAACAAGAGGCTTCTCCTCGTCACTAATTACAGTGTCCCCTGCCAAAAGTTTTCGCTCCACTTCATCAAGGGTGGTAAAGGAAGTCTCTTCCCCTACTTCTTTAATGACAACTTTGTCTCCTTTGATGAGATCTCGATCAAAGATATGAAGAGGCATACCAAGTTCAAGCATGACGTAATTGCTGATATCAACAATATTATTGATGGGACGTAGGCCCACCGCCAAGAGGCGGTCTTTTATCCATGAAGGAGATTCTTCAACTTTAATATTATCTAAACTAAGTCCATAGTAACCAAGACAGCTTGAGTCCTCATGAACACTGACCCCCATAGGAGCACTCTCCTCATTAAAGAGCGCTTCCATCTTTTGAGACCAAGATTCATCAAAAGGATTCTCAAGATCACTCTCATAGAGGGCCGAAAACTCACGGGCCATCCCGTAATGCCCCCAGAGATCTGGTCTATGAGTCAGGGATTTATTATCAATATCAAAGAGGACATCCTCTTTCTTTTCCCATAGGGTTTCAAGAGTCACGCCAAGAGGAGTATCAGCGGGCATATCAAGAATGCCTTCACTACTCTCACTGAGACCGAGTTCCTCTTCAGAGCAGAGCATTCCTTCAGATAAAACTCCCCTAATCTTACGAGGCTCAAGGGTAAGACCAATAGGTAGAGTGGTGCCAATCGGTGCGAAGGCCGCTTTCATTCCGACTCTCACATTACTCGCACCACAAACCACCTGAAAGGTTTCTTCTTCGTTAAGTTTAAAAGTAACCAGGTTTAATTTATCGGCTTCGGGGTGAGGGACCTTCTCTGTCACCTCAACAACTTTAATCTTCTTCCAAAAACCATTTACAACCTCAACCCCTTCAACTTCAGCTGTCCCCATCGTGAGGCGCAACCCAAGGTCTTGGGGTGAAATGTTGCTTGGAAGTTTTGAAAAATCTTTGATCCAATCTAATGAAATAAGCATATCTACCCCTATCCTTAATAGGCCTGAAATTGAGAGTTAAAACGCAGATCACCACTGTTGAGGTGACGAATATCATCGATGCCATACCTCATCATAACGAGGCGATCGAGACCTAGACCAAAGGCAAAACCATTGTATTCATCAGGGTCAATACCACCGGCCTTTAAGACATTGGGGTGAACCATGCCACAAGGAAGGAGTTCAACCCAGCCTGTCTTCTTACAGACGCTACATCCTTTGCCCTTACAAATAAGACATTGAATATCGAGTTCAAAACCAGGCTCAACAAAGGGAAAGAAGCCTGGTCTAAGACGCACTTCAACTTCCTTTTGAAAGATTTCCTTAAGAAGTGTTTTCATAAAGTAGATGAGGTTACCAACACTGATATCCTTTCCAACCATCATCCCTTCAAGTTGATTAAAGACCATCTCGTGACTGGCATCAGTTCTTTCACAACGAAAGACTGTTCCGGGGGCGATAAAACGAAAAGGAGGCTTACGCTCTCTCATACCGCGCACTTGAATTGTTGACGTGTGGGTACGAAGCAGTTTCTTCTCTTTTTCATCACTTTGAGGATCATGGAACCAAAAGGTATCTTGCATGTCACGTGCAGGGTGATCAGAGGGAATATTAAGAGCTTCAAAATTATGAAACTCATCTTCGATATGAGGCCCATCAAGAACTTCAAATCCCATGCTTAAAAAGACATCCTCAATTTCACGTTGAATAAGTGTTCTAGGATGAACACCTCCGTGATTGAGCTTTTGAAGCCAAAGCTCGTCTCTATTAGAAAGGTCAATTTTATTCTTTTCTAACTTCTTATTAATAACTTCTAGTTCTATTTTTTGAAGCTTCGTCGCGACAAGCTGATTGATCTCTTCTTTGAGACCATTTGCCTTAGGCCCAATGACTTTTCTTTCATCGGCCGTCGCGTTTCTTAATCCCTTAAGGATCTCGCTCACTTTACCTTTCTTTCCTAGGTACTCACTCTTTAATTTTAAAATGGCCGCTTCATCATTAAGAGATTCAAGGGCACCGACAAATTCCGCAGATAAGGAATCCAATTGTTCAATCATTTCAATCCTCGATATGTAATGAGTTTGGCGGTCATTGTGTCATCGAATTGACACATTTTCAATGATTTAAAGTCTCTTCAAGGCCTTATGAAGCTCTTTTCTTTGCCCTTCAAAGAGTGAAATAACGTGATCCTCACAATAATCGGGATAGCTCCAAGGTAATGTTTTAAACTTCTTATTTTCAAAGAGGTAAGTAAGCTCTGCGTAAATGCCAACCTTTTGATGACGACCAAGAAAAAGGCGATGCCCATAGGGTTTTCCTGTTGCGAGAACCATTTGCTCAAGGGCAACGTATCCAGGATCAAAATTGACGATGCGCCCTTTTCTCTGGCCCTTTAGCACTTCTTCCCTAACATTACTTTCAACTTTAAGTCTTACAAGTTCATCCCTATCGATGAGATCATCAAAGAAAACCCAAAAGCGTAGTAACTCTTCAGAAGCGCCCATCTCCTTTGAGTAATAGTCACCAAGGGAATAGTGACCTTCGTCACTGACATGACCTCTTGAAAAAATTGGCCAAAGTTCATCGAGGTCCTCGAGGACCTCCTCTTTTGAGATCACCAGCTTATTAAAGAGAACAGCGACAAAGGGTCTAACAAGGGTGGGTGCAAGGGGAGTGCTCATTGATAGCGCTCAAGCACCTTATGATAAAATGTGAAAAGCTCTTCCCTATTAACAGTGGCGGTTCCCTTCTTCGCAACGACAACCCCTGCTCCACAATTACCAATCCATGCGGCCTCATTGAGAGTTGCTCCACATAAGAGAGCGGAGGCGAGAAGACTGATCGTCGTATCCCCTGCTCCACTCACATCAAAGACCTCTTGGGCTACAGTTGGAATCACTTCAAGCTTTCCATCACCGGCCGTATCCAGAAGGGCCATCCCCTCCGGTCCAAGAGTGATCACAAGCTTTTCAACTTCAAGTTTATCAGCGAGGATCACGGCCTTCTCTTCTAGAGTCTTCTTCTTATAAGTGTAACCAAGACTCTCCACCATAAGGCGCGCCTCTTTAAGATTGGGTTTTAAAAGGTAGCAGCCTTTATAATACTCAGGAGGAGTGCTCACGCCAGGATCAACAAAGACAAGCTTCTCTTTTTCACGGGCCATTTCAATGCATTTTCTAATCACTTCCTTGGTCATTGTCCCCTTGGCATAATCTTCAAGAATAACGCCAGAGTGATCATCAAGAAAGTCACCGACCCTCTCAATTAAAGTGCTTTCAACCTCACTAGAAATGGGAAGGTCATCTTCATAATCAATGCGGCAAATTTGCTGAGTGCCAGTAGTGATCCGCTCTTTAAAAATAGTGGGTCGTGAGGGATCTCTTACGATCCCCCAGGTCTTAAGATTTTCAGCTTCAAGAAGGCTATCAAACCTTGGAGCGCGAATATCATTTCCAACCACCCCACAGAGAGTCCCCTCAATTCCAAGGGATTGCAGGTTGTGACCAATATTGGCCGCAAGCCCTAGCTTCTCCCATTCCCTTTGCACGTGAACCACAGGAACGGGAGCTTCCGGAGATATGCGAGTGACATCGCCTAATGTGTATTTATCAATGCCTACATCACCAACGATGATGATAGGTTTGAGTTTAGAAAATTCACTCGTTATTTCTTTAAATCGTTTTTCTTGAATAAGATTCACTAAATGCCTCTTTATTTGAGCGCCCTTTTGGCCGCCTTAAAAATATCTTCCACCTCTATTTTAGCCATACACTCATAGTACGGGCAAATCGCGCCAGCACATTGTGTCGACTCACCACAAACCACATCAGGAACGACCACTTGGGCCTTCTTATCGCGACGGTAGGGACCCCAACGGTGACTCGATTGAACTTTTATGGGTGAATAAATACCGACCTGAGCAACTCCTAAGGCATTGGCCATATGAGTTGTCCCAGTGGAGGGACCAATGAAAAGATCAGCCCCTGTAAGAAGGTGTGTGAAATGAATAAGACCCTTCTTACTTCCATCAAAGAAGAGAACTTCTCTTTGGAGATCTTCGCTTGAGCTGATGTAGTCTTTAAGACCTTCAAGATAAGGGCCATCACTTGGCGTGTAGCTCACAATAAAGCGGTAGGCTTCGCGATCGTCTTCATAAAGTCTCTCGATGAGACGACCATAATTACGAGAGGCCCAATTAAGGGTATGGCCACTCATACCAGGGTGAACGATCACCAGCTTTTTATGATCCTCAATTCCCTCTTCTCTTCGGGCCTTGAGTCCCTCATCTTTTGAAACATTTAATTTTGGCCCATGAGCCTCTAACCTCTCCCCATGCCGGTGAATACCAAGGGCCTGGGCGAGGTCCATATTGTAATCACTCTCATGCATGGTAACGAGACGACGGCTTTGCCTTTGTCCCTTATTAAGAAATAAGAAGGTGGCCCACTTTGACTGAAGACCCGCCCGGATTCTTATACGTGCTTTCCACGCTTGATAAAGAGGTAAAAGAGCGCCTCCTAAGTGAAAGAAAACATCATAACGCTCTTTCTTAAAGAGCTCTCCTAAGAAATGAAGTCTTTTAAACCATGACCACTTAGGATCATAGATCACAACTTTATCAATTCCCTCACAAAGACCGATAAGATCGCCACTGCGAGGAGAGACTAAGAACGTGATTTCTACAGACTCATCTTTAATTTTATCTTTTAACAACCGCGCTAAGGGAGTGCTTAAGAGGCAGTCTCCGATAGCGTCCGTTCTGTTGATAAGAATTTTCATAGAGAAAGATTGTGGCCCTTGGCCTTCTCTTGAGAGATTTCAATAAGGCGCTTAAGAACATCAGCGGGACTCAGGTCACTGGTATCGACCACAACTGCATCCTCAGCAACTTTTAAGGGGGAAACTTCCCTCTCAATATCAAGGCGGTCTCTCTCCTCAACATCTTTTAACACTTGTTCAAAAGAAATGCCCTCATCCTTGCCCGTCTCCACCAGCTGGCTAAGACGCCTCTTGGCGCGAACCTCCGCACTGGCGGTAACAAAGATCTTACAAAAAGCTTCAGGAAAGACCACCGTGCTAATATCACGCCCTTCCATCACACAGATTGTCTTTTGACCAAGATCTCTTTGAAAACCAATCAGAAACTTTCGAACACTGGGAAGTTGAGAGAATTGACTAGCAAGAGCACTCACCTGATGCTCTCTAATCTTTTGGCTAAGATCCTCTCCATCGAGGCGAATCAGAGCATCTTCATTGCCATATTCAATGGTGAGGTCGTTTAAATAGCGCGTAAGACTTTCGCCCTCTTGAAAAGGAATATCTTTAAGAGAAGCGAAGTAGGCCAGTGCGCGATACATGGCACCGGTGTCGATATAGAGAATATTAAGCTCTTTGGCCAAGTTCTTGGCCATAGTGGATTTACCCGAGCCGCTTGGACCATCGATCGCAATAACTTTTTGCATAAATCTTCCAGTGAAAAACTTTACGAACTAATTGCTGAGGGTAACAAGAACTGAACCCATGTGAAAAGCATTTCCTTGGGCCAGGGGGTCATAACGCAAAGGATAAACATAAGTATTCGTATAAGTTGGAGCGATCGAGCGAAAGTGCTTATTGACTCCACGAGTGAGGTGGCGATAGGCCCTTCTCACTTTGTTGAGATAGAGGTTCTTTGTGCCAACAGGAAGACCCCAGCGAAGGCGACGCTTAGTGTAACCTGGGCCCATATTATAAGCGACTGTGGCATGGACATAATTTCCATTGAATTTTTTAAGAAGTCTTTGCAGATAGAAGGTCCCCAATTGAACATTGTGAACGGGATCCTTTCTTAATTCATAGGCCAAACTTGGACTCATGGTGCGGTCAAGAAGTTGGTTAAGCCAGTGGCTCGTCTGGGGCATCAACTGCATAAGTCCATAAGCATTCACTGGAGATTTGACTTGAGAGTTATAGTGACTCTCCACCCACATAATCGAGAGCACCCAAAAAGGATCAACTTGATACTCTTGAGCAAAATGAAAACCAAGTTGAAGATACTTTCTTAATCCTTTTCTAAGATTCCTTGGAGCTCCTTGAATGATCATTCCTTCAATCTGGCTTCTTGATAATTCACTTAGGCGCCACAAAGGAAAACCAGCGCCAAAACTTGCCCCTACTTTATGAAAACTATAATAAGGCTGGGCGATAAAAGCTGGTTTAAGAGGCGGACCATAAACTGGACCTTGACTCATTTGATGATAGGTATAGCTGCCCGTAGCACTATACTGAGCTCCTTCAACGACGAGAAGAAAGACAGCAACAAGAGCAAGGTTCTTAACAGCGGCGGGAGCTTTGGCAAGATTTTGAAGAAGGGAGTTAAGGCTCGCAAGAATGCCCTTGATCCACTGGATGTATTCATTAATCCACTCAAGCCCCATGCTCTGGGTGCTCGTGCTCTGAAGAGTCGTCATTTTCATGCCCCTTGAGTAGCCTTTTCGACTCACTATGACAACTGTGCAATGACCAATTTACATGGGCATCTCAGCTTTTTTCACAGGTGCAATTTTCTTTTGCTTCAAAGATGTCCTCTCTTCTTTTAGAATGGAGAAACTTTTTAAAGAAGAATTAGGGGGTTAGCCCCAAGAAATATCAAATTAAGGACGAATGAATGACCACGACTGGCTTTAACCATCTCAAAGACGAAAAATCAGCTTATTTATTGGCGCACAAAGACAATCCCATTCACTGGTATGCTTTTGGGCCAGAGGCGATCCAAAAGGCTAAAGAAGAAGATAAACCCATTTTCTTGAGTGTCGGCTACTCGTCGTGCCACTGGTGCCATGTCATGGCCAAGGAAACCTTTAGTGATCAAGAAGTCGCTGATTACCTCAACGAGCATTTTGTCTCTATCAAAGTCGATCGTGAGGAAAATCCTGATATCGATAACTACTACCAACAGGCCTGTCAGCTCTTTGTTAAAACGGGTGGCTGGCCTTTGAATGCCTTTCTCTTACCCGATATGCGCCCCTTCTTTGCAGGCACCTACTATCCGGCCATAAAGAAAGGAGACGGCGCAACCTTTATGGAACTCATCAAAGAACTCAAGCGAGCTTTTGATGAAGAGAAGGAGCAAGTTCAAAATAATGCCCGAGGCGTGACAGAGGCAATTGCTCAGGGACTAGGCCCTAAAGAGGAAGTTCCCTTTCAAGGGCACTTCCCTCCACCCATGGCCATTCTTGATGCTATTAAAGAATTTGCGGACAAAGATAATGGTGGTTTTGGTGAAGCTCCTAAGTTTCCCCACTTTGCTTTTTATGAGTGGGCCGTAGAGCAAATCCTTGAGGGAATGATTGACCAATCAGCGGGTCAGCATATTGTCGACTCGGTAGAAAAAATGATTCTGGGGGGAATGAGTGATCATGCCAGAGGGGGTGTTCACCGCTATAGCACCGATAATAAGTTTCTTGTGCCACACTTTGAGAAAATGCTCTATGATCAGGCTGGACTCGTTAAGCTTCTAAGCAAATTCTCTCTCGTCTACCCAAGCCCCGCCGTTTACGACCAGCTCATGAATTCTCTTGAGTACCTCGCAACAGAAATGCAGCATGAAGACGGCTACTTCTTTAGCTCTCAAGATGCTGACAGCGAGGGAATGGAAGGTCTTTACTTTACCTTCACCCATGATGAGTTTCTCGATATTCTCGTGAGAGCGAGTGAGGATGATGACCTTGTCGAAAAGAGTGATCAAATTCTCAAGTGGTTTCAAATCACCAAAGAAGGAAATTTTGAGCGCGGCCTCAATGTCGTGAGCCTCGATTTTAATTCAAAGAATGAATTCTATGACCAAGACGCCTGGTCAATAGTAAGGCGCGTACGCAAGGCCCTCCTTGAGGAGAGAAAAATGCGAATGCCACCAGCAACGGATACCAAAGGGGTCTCAAGTTGGAACTGCCTCATGATTAGCGCTCTTGTCGATGTTATGCAGTACTGTACGATTGACGTCATCAAAAGAAGAGCGTCGGATCTCTTTAACAAAGCGGTTGAGGGTCACTTCAATCACTTTCTTATGAAAAAAGATAACCAAGGCATGATGCTAAGACATACGACAACCAAGGAAGAAGGCCTCGCCCTTCTTGAAGACTTTGTCACCTTTAGTGAGTCCATGCTGAGAGTCTATGAGATTTCAGGAAACCCAACATTTAAACAGAACTTTCGCGACACCCTCGAATTTATCATCAAGGAATTTATCAGCGATGATAAGCTCTTCACGCGCGCTAGGGGCCAAAATGATCATGTGCTCTACCCTAATCAAGCCGTGAGCCCCTTTGATCAAAGCTTTAAAAGTATGGCCATGACTCTAGGTACTCTTATTAAAAGGGCCCGCATTCTCTTTCTCGATGGAGAGATTGGTAAAGAGTTTGACTCTTATCTTGAAGACAGTAAGCACTTCATTCTAAGAAATCCAATCAACGGGGGTGAAGGCCTGAGAACTCACTCCTATCCAGAGAATGCCTATCGTGTGGTGAAGATTCCTGTTAAGTGGCTAAGTGACAATAAGTTCTTAGGTTTTATGGGCTACTTCTTACCGCGCTTTGTTCTTGATTACACCACTGAGGACAATAATGAATGGCAAATCTGTACCCTTGAGCAATGTGAACTCAAGGGCGATGGCCTTGATAACTTCATTGAGACCCTAAGACCTAAACAACCTCAAAACCCTGAAGCCTAATATGCTTGAGGTACTCAAAGGTTTTAAGGTTCTTGATCTTTCTCACCGCTTACCAGGGCCTCTCGGGGCCCACTGCCTTAGCGCGCTGGGGGCACAGGTCACCAAACTAGAGGATCGTGACTTTGGCGATCCCTTTAAAGATGGCTTTTTTAAAGAGATGGATCCAAGTTTTTCAAACTGGTATAAGGAACTCAATCTCTATAAAGAAGTTCAGGTGCACTCCTTTAAAGAGGAGTCCTTTCAAGAAACCCTTCATGCCTCAATTAAAGAGGCCGACATCATTATTCTTGGCCTGCCCGAAAAGTTATTGAAAAAATTTTCTCTAACAGAAGAAGAGATAAGAAATAATGCTGACTTTATGGAGAAGGCCTTTATCAAAATGGCCGGTTCTCGAAATAAGACAGGGGGTATGCATGACCTCAATGTTCTTGCTAAGAGTGGCCTCTTAGAACTCTTTCTCTCTCAAGAAGTGCAAGACAACATCATAGCTCCCCCCTTTCTTCCCATCGGTGGCATCAGTTATGGCTCCTTCTTGGCCAGTGCGGCCTTGGCCACTTTATTGAAAGCCAAGAGAGAAAAGAGCGCCATCATTGAACTTTTCACCCTCGAAGAGGCGGTCGAAACAATCCTTAAACCTTTCTTTAGCCAAGAACTTAAAGAGACGGGACAAAGGAGCTTTCTTCATAATGGACGCTACCCCTGTTACAATCTCTACCCCCTCAAAGACTCAGGGGTTTTGGCCCTTGCCGCTTTGGAGCCAAAGTATTGGCAGCGCTTTTGTGCCCTTCTTGATTTGGAGCTCAGTGACCTTGATCGTTTTCACCATGAAGACGATCGCGTTTTTTGTCTTATAAAAGATCGCCTCAAAGGCTTAAGTCAGGCCCAAGCAGAGGATCTCTTTCACAATAAGGACTGTTCTGTCGATATTGTGGCCAAAGAGAACCACTAGCTTTCCTTCATGGGTGTCATAATGCACTAGGTCTTAAATGGCACCCTTATTTCAACCTCCTTTCAATCACTTAGCATAAGAAAAAGTTGGCACAAGCCTTGTAACTCTAGTGGGTACACAAGACCAAAAGGAAGTTGGTCAAGGAAACTACCAGGATGGATTAAGCGGGTGCCACGGAGGCATCTCAAAAAGTGAGGACATCATGAAACTTGGTAAAGCCCTAATGATCACTTTAGCTCTTTTTCTTGGAATGGACGCTATGGCGGGTAACCTTCAAAGACTTCACGTCACTGAAGCTAGCCCAGAAACACAAATGAAGGCCGTTGAAACTTTCTATGGAGATGTAATCTCAGTAGATCAGGTCATCAACCTTCAACAACCCGTTGATCTTGGTAAGATCATGAAAAGTCAGCAGCTTGAATTAAGTGACGGACAGATTTTCTACCCTGAAGAAGTTGAATACCTTATCGACTCTAAGGGACCCCGTGCACTTGAAAAAGCGCCCCACACACCAGATTAAGAGCGCAGAGGTAACTCTCCGCTCTTCCAATGGAGATCCATTTGAGGAAAAGGAATTTCAACTTCATTTTCCTTGAATTTCTCCACAATCATAAAACGAAGGTCTGAAACAATTCCTTCATTATTCCAAAAGTCACTAATCCAAATACTCAAAGTAAAATCAAGAGAAGAGCTACCAAAGTCTTTAAAGAAGACTTTTGGTGGTGGATTCTTAAGAACCCGATCATGCTCTTGCGCCACCCCCATAAGGATCGACTCCACTAAGCGCGGATCTGTTCCATAGGCCACGCCAATTTTCACATGGAGCCTAATTTTCTCACCCGACAAACTATCATTAATAACTTGCTCCGAAATAAATTGAGAATTAGGCACAATAATAGAGACATCATCTCGAGTTGTGATCACTGTCGAGCGCGCCCCAATACTGATAACCTTTCCCTTCACTCCTTGGACTTCAACGAAGTCCCCCATTTTAATAGGCCTTTCAAGAAGAATAATGAGACCGGAGATAAAGTTTTGAGTGATATTTTGCAGACCAAAACCAATCCCCACCATAAGGACGGCACCGACTGCGGCCAGGGAATTCATTTTCACGCCCATGGTATCAAGAGCGACAAAACCACCGCCAATAAGCACCGTATACTTAGTAAAGCGCTTAATGCTGTCTTTCACACCGCGATCAATATCCTTTCTCTCGGCCAGCAGTTTTCCCACTAAGTTTTCAGCATAACGACTTAAAAGCACGGTGAGATAGAATATCGCCACGGAGGAGATGATAGAGAGGATGCTTATCTTTGTGCCGCTCACTTCAAAGAGGGTGAACCTTACGATGCTCCAAAGCTGCTCTAACATTTTAACAAATTCGTCGTTCATAATTTCCTCTTTAAAACAAAGCGTAAACATTCGGGATCGCCATTCATGGGCTCCCTTCTGTGGTTGGTTGGAATCATTTTAATGCTCGCCTGACAAACGAAGTAGCTAATTTCAAAACCCGCACTTATGAAGAGGTCTTCCCATTCTCTGGCACTTAAGAGAGTGCGAATGGGAATATCACCTTGATAGAGAATATGGGTGTCGTAATCATAATAGAGATCACTGTCAAAGCTGATATTCTTATGAATTGTCATCACCTCACCAGCGTAAATTCCGCCGGGTTTTAAGGCCCTGAGAATATGACCTAGAGTCGTAAAGAGCTCGGGAAAGGAGCCTAGGCAGTGAAGAAAGTGACCATCTAAAATAAAGGAATAGGGTCCACCAGGAATTCCCTCGGAAATGTCCACTTGCTGGTAGTGAAGGCGCCCATGGGCCTTTGCCCTTTCAATGGCGACATCGGAGAGGTCAAAACCGTAAAGGTCCTCCTTCTTTTGAAGGCCAAAAGTCAGGTCATCACCCTCTTCAAAAAGACTCCTCTGCCCACATCCCAGCTCTAGCCAGGGTCCGGTGAAGAGCGCCTGTATCAGCCAATCACTCACAGGCTCTTTTTTAAGAAAGCTCTTAAGGCTCGCACTCACACTCCCCCCAGCGCTCTTTAGGTACTGTTGGTTAATGCGCTCGACTTTGTCCGTAATTTCCAAAACTTATCCCTGTTATGGCAAAAAAAAGCTGTTTAAAAATTTTACGGAGGGAAAAGCCGAATGTAAAAGATACTGCATCGCACAAAATGAATCTTATTTTTGGCATACTCTTTGGAATACCTAACTTTAGAGAAACACGAAAGATACATGGACAGTACTTTTGGGGTCAAATGATCACCATTTGGCGGCCCAATTTACTGTTTAGGCGGTGCCCTTTGGCACTGCTATGGCGTTTGAGGAGACAAAATGAAGAAGATGACACCATTAATGTTAGCAACCATGATGCTGGCGCCTGGAATCTTAATTGAAGAGGCCTGTGCACAAAGAAACACCAACCCAAGTAACCGTCGCCCGGCCCCAAGCACTGGAGAGCTAAATGTTGGTGAAAGACTCAATCTTCTTCAAGAACGTAACTTTGGTAACTGGGATAGAGGCTACCTTGGAAAACGCAGCTTTAAACTCAATGATGATAGTGAATTTGCAAGAGTCTCTGCTAGAGCTGCCAAAGAAGGAAAAGAGCTTAAGGCCGTCATCGCCACACTCGCCAATAAGGAAAAGGCTTTCACAGAGGCCCAAAAGAAAGTAAACGCTATTAATAGCGACATCGCTAAAATTTCTCAGGCCATCGTTAAAGCACTTTCAGATAAGACTAAGAAAGAGGGAGAGCTTCCAGGGCTCAGAAGAAACCTCAATGAAAAGAAGAAGCAAAAGGAAGTCGCCCAAGCTGCCCTTGACTCAACTAAGCAAAGTCTTGATCAGGCCAATGCTCAAGTAGAAGCGAAGAAAACGAATCTTGAAAAAGCAAAAACAGAGTGTGCTGAAGATCAAAGCGAAGCCTGTAAAAAGAAAGTAACAAGAGCGACTAACCAACTTAAGAAAAGTCAGGCCGCTCAAAGAAGAGCGAAGTCCCTTTTTGATGTAGCTGATGGAAATATGAAGAAGGCCAATAATCAATTGGCTGCCTCTGATAAGAAATTAAAAGACACTCAAAAGGCCATCCAAACGATCACGGCTCAAAACACCCAAAGATCAAAAACACTTGACGCTAAAAAGACTGCTCTTCAGGGTGAAGAAGCAAAGGTCGCCGTCGCCAAGAGACAAATGCTTGGGGCGCAAAAAATCTATAAAGCAAAGGTTAAAGCGACAAACGACGCTGTTGCTCAAAAGAATAGAGTCGCCAATATCCTTATTAGCGATATCATAAGGCTTAATAGGAGAGGCGCTTTAGTAGGAGAAGAAGCAGGAAGTGTTGATGGAGACATCTACGCTGAAAGACTCGGTGTTGGAAATGGCCTTCGCGATGGTGATCGCGATGGAACTGAAGCGGGAACAGTAGCGGGTCAGCGTGCTTCTTATGAGCGAGGCTCTGCTCAAGGTGAAATTGAAGGACGCCAAGAAGCCGATCTTCAAGGTCAACGTGATGGAACTGCTCTTGGAACTCAACAGGCTAATGTTGAAGTAGCAAGTGAGCGAGGCTCTGTTGATGGGCGTGCCCAAGCGAGAAGCTCAGATGCTGAACAAGTTGGTCAGGCCCAAGGCCGCGATGCAGGTTTAGCCCGCGCGGTAAAAGAAGGTGAAATCGCCGGTGTGGCCCAAGGGGAAAAACAGGCCATTGCCATTCATGAAACTCAAAATCTTAATAACAGTAATATCGACGGCGCTTTTAAGGGTGCGTTTGCGGCCATCGTCCCCAGCTATCCTGGCTTTGATTGTATCACCGTAGGCTCTCGTCGCTATTACCGCGATGACTTTGGTTGGAGAACAGGACGCTATGTTATTGACAATCAAATGTGCCCCAATTTTAGACCTTCACGTCACAGTGAATACGCCAGAACAAATCGCCCCATCTTAAAGGAAGCCTTCATGGATGGTTACCTAAGAGGATACCGCACCAGTCGTCGTGGTCAATTTGTTCAGTCTATTGATAACTACTACCTTAGCTCTTATGAAAACTCACGTTCCGCAGCCTTTGCTGAATTTAGTTCTCGTGACTATCCTAGAGATCGTGAGCAAGGGCGAAGCGAAGGTCATCGCGCAGCTTTTGACACTCGCTACCCTCTCGTTAAAGAAGATTACCGTGTCCAGGCATACGAGAGAACGCTTATCAATCCTGATGTTGATTCTGCTGACTACACAAATACATACGCGAGTGTTCGCCAATCAACTTATAATAGAGTTTATGAGCAGATTCGCGTTGCCAACTACAATCAGCTTGAAGGTCAGACCTTTGCCGCAAATATTGAAGAGCAAACTGAGATCTTTAGAAAGAAGCGCTACGCTCAAGTGGATGCTGTTTATAAGAATAATCCTGTCGTCAAATTTGTTTCTTCACAAGTTACTGACGGCGGAATCCAAGGGATTGCAAAGAATGACGGCATCTATCAACCAGGTGAAACGACTCTTCACAGTGTCACCCTTATCAACTATGGAGATAAGAGTGCTGACGCGGTGGTTGCAATCAATGAAAATGGGGATAAAGTAAAACTTCCTAGCATTCCTGCTAAATCTAAAGTTGAAATCAAAGGGGCCTTTACTGGTTCTATTTCAACGGGAGCTAAGATCGGTAGTCGTTACCAAACAAATCTCAAAGTAACGAGCCCCCTCACAGCTGAAGCGAAGATCCAAGGGCGTCACTATAGTGTGGCCAGTAGAGGTGAAGTGATCTCCTCTGATAAGAAAACTCTAAGTGTTCAATACCCTCTTTCTCTCTCAGGTCTTAGCACCTCTTCAGAGCTTCTCATTAATCAAGCGAACTCTCTAAAGGTAACAGCAGCTAATAACTCTAAGAGAAAATACACTGGCCCTTTAAAAGTAGAACTCTCTGTCGACTCTCAAACGGGAATCGTGACAAGTGACTTTAACGATCTCTCAGAGCTCAGTGGATCAAAGACAATCAATACGGCCAAACTTCTCGTGGCCAGCGAAAGAGATGTTTACACGCCTCTTAACTTCACAGCTAAAATCACAAAGAGTGGAGTGACTCTTGGAGTTCTCAACCGCTCTTACACCACAATGGCAAAAGCTCCTTATAAGAAGAAAGCTGGCAAACCAGTCTTCGTTGTAGATAGCTCTAAGAATGCGGGAGACCTCGTTAATGCCCTTAAAAGGGTTGGTGGTCTTAGTAATGCTTCAGTTGTTGACTTAAGTCTTGCTCGTCTTAATAGAGATGTTCTTGCCAAGGGTCTTAACAAGCAAATGACTGTTGTTCTTGATGATCTTCGCGGCTCTACAGTCAAAGGTGTTGCAGCCCTTCTTAAGAATGCAGAGGACACAGTGATGCTCTTTGTAGATCACCGCAATCAAGGGATCAACACGGCCCTAAGAAGTAATGTGATGAAAAATGCCGTCACTCTGCCTGTTCACCTTAAAGGTAATAATGAGCTCTTTAACCTCCGCTTTACCAACCCCTTCCTTGATGGTGTTGATGAGATGACTGTTGTTGCTCAAACAACTCCAAACGGAATGGTGGCCGCAATAAAGACACTCAATGGCCTTATGAAAACGAATAATGAACTGGTTGCCGAAGCGGGAAGAGCTCTTAATGCTAAGAACTACCTTCAGCAAAGTGCTCCTCTTCAAAATATGATCGCCATGGCAACAGCAGAAATTTTGACGATCAACAGAGCTTATAAGGTAACGAATAACTCAAACTATGAGAAAATCGCCATTGATAGCAAACGTATCTACGGGCGAATTCTTGATCAATCAGGTAAGAAAGTAAGTAATAAATCACTTTCTAAAAACCTTGCGGCCATGAATATGTACTATGTCATCGACCGTGCGCTTGACCATTTTGATCCGGTAGATGACAGAATGGATCAAGATATCGAGCTTAAAGTTGAAGATAGAATGCGCGATATCATCAAAGGAACAGGGCTCTTTCGTCTGGGCCGCGGATTAAGAGAAAATCTTAAACGTCACAGCGAAAGCATGTACAATAGAATGGATGACAATAAATACGTCCAAAGCCCTTTCAAACTCTAAGACGCAAAAGATGGCCTTTCTCTGGAAGGCCATCTTTCTTTCTTTTCTCTTTTGTTACACATCAGTCCCTGCAAAAGAAATCCATGTCGCTCTCATTGACACAAGCTTTTGCCCTTCACTCATAAAGACCTCTCAAAAAATTATCATTGACCCCGTTAAAGACTTTACCCAAAGCCATTCCTTTAAGTGCTACAAAGGTATTCTCAAGAAACGTGCCTTTCATGGCCACTGGGTGCTCGAAACAATCGTCAAAGGACTCAACCCTCAAACGCCCATTCGTATAACCCCTCTCATTGTCTTTAATAAGAAAGGAAGTCAGAAACTTAGCTACTGGAAGCGCGCCCTTGCCTTTATCGAAGAAGCAAATGTCGACTTTGCTGTCGCAGCGGCAGGCCTTCCCTTAATAGAAAAGAATGACCTCTTAAGCGCGAGCTCTCTTAAGACGCTTTCAAAGCCCCTCCTCTTGGCAACGGGACGTAAGGGGCCTTACCTCGCAAAAGAAGTCCCCCTCTTTCCCCATATTCACAGGAATTGGCCTCTCTTTTACTTTGGAAGTTTTCATGAGGGACTCGACTCTCAAGATCCCGCGCGCTCAGACAAGATGCAATTTAGCGCTTACCCGGTTCATTACTCTATGCCCTTTCAAGATAAGAGGGCCGCTTACCCCTCTCTCAAGGGATCAAGCCTTTCCGTTTCACTTGGCGCCCGCTATCTCTTAGAGCAATGCCTTTCAGAGCTATCAAACAGAGAAAACTTGTCTAAGGGCCACCTAAGCGATTGTTTTGAAAGAGGTAAAGTCCTTATAAAAGGAAGAGCGACCTCCTTTACAAGCCTTAAGGAGTGACCATCCTAAGTGGCAGTGGAAAAGTGTGCAGCCCTCTGCCTACTCTATGACCTAACTCTTTGATATTATATAATAATCAAAAGTAAATCCCCCTGCTCTTTAAGCGCTAAGCAGGCCTTGGGCCTATAATGAAATGTGAAAGGATACGAAATGAAAAAGGTACTCACATTAATACTCTCTTTTCAGCTGATGATCACAGGCTTTCCTGTCTTTGCAGCGACAATTGAAGAGCAGCAGGCGGCCTGTACCGGCGCAGATAAATCATGGAATAGTGAACTTAACCGCTGCATGGTCACTCAAGAGGCCATCGATATGAAGGACAATGCCGATAGTTGTGAGACGAGCTCTGATCCAGAAAGCTGTTATATGAAAACCGCTGAAGAGCGAACAGGGGTCAATAAGGGACAACGATCAGAAGACGCTAAGGGTGAAAATATTGGAAAAATGGTTGCGGGAGCCTATGCCCTCTACTCTCTTTTTGCCACGACATCCATGGGTGACAAGCTAACGGGAGCCACGAAGAAGGTTTCAACGGGTTGTCTTTCTAAGAAGATCTTTCAAGCAACTTCGATCGCGTGGGTGGCAGGAGACTACTTCTTAAAGCACAAGGCAAAGAAAGGTTTTGAAGAGCTCGCTGATAAATACAAGACAGAAACAGAGAATGAAGAAAGTAAGGGCGCGGAAAATAGTTCTTACCAATCTCAAGTGAGGGCATTTTACTACCTGCGAGAAGAGCAGCAACAAGTCCAACAATTAGGAAAGAATAGAAGTAAATTACAAATGGCAACTGCCGCGGGTTTTGCTGCCTCTTTGGGCTTTGCTATTTATGAGCTGACTCCTGCAGGTTTGGCCGCTGGGAAACGCTGTGTAACGACTATTGGCGACGACAAGCCTCCTGGGGAGACAACTGGTGGCACTACAGGTGAAACAACTGGCGGCACAACAGGACAAACAACCTCGGGTAGCACAACTGGGGATACAACAGGGAAACCGACAGTCGATCCTGCCAAAACATTTTCAAAACAACTCGTGCGCCTTGGCTCCTCTGCTCAAATCGCAGTGGGCGCAGGCATTATGCTCGCCCTCAATGCCTATCTTATTTACCATGCTAAGAATGAGGTAAAGAAAGCAGAACAAAATGTTGAAACAATTGATGACGTCATCGCCACCTATAACGAATTTATGAGTGGCTTTTGTCCGGACGGACGAGAAGATATTAATAATGACCGTTGTTACTGTTATAACTCTGATGGAACAAAGAATGACAACCGCACCCAATCAGTCATCTGTCAGAATCTCTTTGCAGCGGATGAAATGAACTTTGCTCTTAAGAATGAAAAACTAGCAGACATTACTGAAGGCCCACGCCAAGGTTGCGTTACGATCACGGGTCAGTTTGATCTTGATTGTAAGTGTACAAAAATGAAGAATAACGTTACAGGACAAAATGCCTGTTCAACAGCTCCTAACTCTGCCCTTCTCACAGGTGGCTTTGGTGCGAAACTCGGCGCCGCTAATGCCGTCAACACACTAGGAAAGTTTCCAAATGGTGCTAACCAGGCGCTGGCCTCTCTCAACAGTGCTGATCTGGCCAAGAATGCGGCCCGCTCTGATAGACTTATTGGAAATCTTGTAAAAGACGCCAACTCAAAAGGCATCAACGTCAAAGGTCCCGATGAACTCAAGGGTCTCGCTGAAAAGCTAGCCCTAAGAACTGTAACACCAAAGCAACTTTCAAGTTTTAACAGCGCTTTTAACCCCAGTGGAAAACAATTTGGTGCCGTTCCCAAGGGTCTTGATGGTGCCCTTAAAAAGGCCCAAGAGAAAGTTGATATTACGGGAAGCACGGGTCTCACCGTCAAAGCGGCAACTGGTAAAGTGGGTGCAGGCAATAAGAAAGGCGCCTATAAATTCAATTGGAATGATGCCGCTGCTCGTGAAGGAAATAAAGTGCAAACCTTTATGGAAAAAGATTACGACTACAAAGGCTCAGATATTGTGAAAAGAGATGATGTGAGTCTGTGGAATGTCATTTCAAATCGCTATCAGACAAGTGGTCTTCGCAGGCTCTTTGGTGAAGAAGAGGATGAGTAGTATTTCCTCTTTTCAAAGACTCTTTGGTCTTCATGAAGACTTCAAGCAAACTCCGCTTAATCTCAGCCCTAAGACCTTTCAGGCCTTTACACTCTTTCAAAATAAGGCCAAAGACCAGGGAATTGACCTTTATGTCGCAAGTGGTTTTAGAAGCTTTTCTCGCCAGGCCAGCATTTGGAATGCCAAGGCCAAGGGGGAGCGAGATTTAATCGACGATTACGGAGAGAAACTCGATTTTAACGAACTCTCCCCCACCCAAGTTCTCTTTTCCATCTTACGCTGGAGTGCTCTACCAGGCTTTAGTCGTCATCACTGGGGAAGTGATTTTGATGTCATTGATCAAAAGGCCTTAGCACAAAACCCTGACTATAAAGTTGAGCTCATTCCCAGTGAGTATGAAGCTAAGGGTATTTTTGAAAATCTTGGAGCTTTTCTTTCTAGGGAAATTAGTGAGTCTCCTTTTTTTAGACCTTATGAAATTGATCGCGGTGGAGTGGCCATTGAGCCGTGGCATTTAAGTTACGCACCTGAAGCGAATCTTTTGAGTGATGAGCTTACCTATGAAAAAGCAAAGGACTTTATCATGAGTGCTCACTATCAAGAAATTCTTCTTAAAGAGACTGTTCTTGAGCATTTTGATGAAATCTATGAGCGCTTTATTAGACCTCTTTAAGCCCAATAGCATGGCGCCATTCAGGTGTAGGCTCAATTAATTTTCTCAGGGCAAGATCCATAAGACCGACGCGAAGATCAAGGATGGCCGCCACACTACCATCTTCTTTAATCATTTCCTGGTGAAAAGTCATAACTAGCTTGTTAAGAGATTCCCCACAAGAGCTTTTTACTGTTATTAATTCTCGATTGGTCACTTCTTTCTTAAATTTAATATTCGCCTCTAGAATGACCGGACCAATTTTCTTTTTCATGACTTCTTTTAAGCCCCAGCCACGGCGAGTGATTATATCCCAACGGGCCTCTTCAAAGAGCGTTAAATAGGTCGCATTATTAACATGGCCAAAAGTATCCAGGTGAGACTCTAAAACTGTAAATTGATACTCAAACTCTTCCATTCTTCTCACTCCTTAAATGTGCCACAAATCTGAGCATCATTTTAACAACTCTCCCTTGTGAGAAAAAGAAGTATATCCTTGAAAATCATAGACTTAGAGAGCACCCCTTGATTACCCACAGGTTTTACTCAAGAATATCGCTTATTTGCCCGATAATAGAGGTATGAAACGTCAAAAGCGAGACCTCTCTATGAGAAAAATTTCCCTTATAGCTCTTTATACAGCTGTTCACTTATTTGTTGATTCAGCCCAGGCTAATCCACTTGAAGCTGCACTTAGCGGAAATCTTAACGGATCCTTTAGGTCCTCCCACTCTTCTAACCAAAGGGGAAGATCACCAATGTCTCAAGGAGATCCAAGCCAAGGCATTTTAAATGGTGAATTCTCAGGTGCTCAAACTTATTCAGATCGTGTAACGAGCTGTGAGACTATTGCCCAAAGTAGTTGGAATGAAATCTATTCCTCAGCAAATGGCGAATTTGCGAGTTTAGATAATATTGGTAGCTATTATGTCCCCTTGGCCATTTCAAAAGCTTTTGAAACCAATACCGGCGAAAGTGGCGTTGGTCCAGAAAAAGCACAACAATTAAAACAACTTTTTAACAACATCTTAGTACAAATGATCACATGCCAAGCTTACTTATCTTCTATGGACGTTAACAATTTTGGTCCAGACTACTCTGAATTTGAGGGTAATGGTGCAAATGCTGCGAAATCTGATTTTGGTGCAGCTGGTTTGGAATGTGCCAATCAACCAACGCAAGAAGCACAAGCCACTTGTATGGAGCGAGCAAAGGAAGAAGGTGGAATGGGATGCTCTCATGAGGGCGCTGAAACTCAAGATTATCTTGCCTGTAAGAAAATAGTTAAATTCATGGATGGTTTTGTTATTGGCAAACAAGTCATGCAAGTCCAACAGACTTTTCGTGCAGGGGCCAAACAAATGGAGCTCCAAGATGAGATCACTCAAAAAGCGAGAACTGAAGAAGGTATTCAGATTACAGATGGAATGAATGCGCAAGCCGAATCAACTCGTCAACAAGGAAACCTTGCTTATGAAATGGCCGCCTTTGATGGAGCGAAAGCAGGTGTTCTTCTTTCCATGATTAGTGAATTTCCAACCCCTGAGAAAATGATAACTCGGTGTCAAAGTTCATTAAATTCTAACTTTGTAAATGCAGCCAGAGTAAAGCTTGGTAACTACATAGATAGTTATATAAAAAACGACCAAAGTGTTAAAGTTTCTGAAGAATTTAGAGTTTCTGCTGAAAATCAAGCAGTTATAACTGAGGCTTTGAATGCCTTTAATGCAGATAATACTGCCTCCATCGACACTGAACTGGCTTGTGCTCAAGCAATTACAACAAACCAAAATGCAGGAGGGGGCGCTAACAACTTCTTTCTTAATCAAGAAGTGAGAGACAAAATGAAGGGCGTGGCCATGAAAGCGGGGCTTGAGGCTCTCGCGAATGGAGCGAAGGGTGCTCTTCTTCATGATCAAGCGGGTATGATTAAGGATGCCATGAAAGATATTGAAGAGTTTGAGCCACCAGAATTTCCAGTGGCCGAAGAGCTTCCCGCAACCGCGAGTGAGTGTTTGGTGGACCCGAGTGCAGAGGGCTGTATTGCTCCCGCAGCTGGTGGTTTTGATGGATTCACCGGTCAAAATTTTAATGCAAGCTTTGGTGGTGGCGCTAATCTAGGCTCTGGCACTGAAGAAGGTGGTCTCAGTGACACAGACTCCTCTGTGACAGGAGCTACCGATAGAAATCTTCTTCCCACTAATTTTGGAACAGTTGATGGAGTCAACACCACAGGAAATGACTTTGTCGACGGTCAAGCGAGAGCTGGCTCTATTAAAGCCGGTCAGGTTGCTGCCGGTGGCGGTGGTGGCGGTGGTTCTGCTGGCGGTGGCGGCGGCTTTGGTGGCGGCGGTGGCGCTAACAAAGGGCCTCAAAAGGCAAAACCAAGTGGAAAGCGTGATATTAATATTAAGACAAAGGGCTCAGGTCTAGCGACCGTAGGTGGTCGAGGAGCAATTGGCGCTTCTAAGAAGAAAGCCACGAATCCCTTTAGTAAGCTTCTTGGTAAGAATAAGACCAAGGGGAACTCAAGCCTTAACTTTAGAGGACCTGCTCAAGTTGCTGGCAAGAAGGGATCACTCTTTCAAATGATCTCTAATCGCTACAACAGTGTTTCAGCAAAAGACCGTCTTCTTAAATACGAAAATAAGAACTAATCTTCTTTGACCGAATAATGGCCTCTTTCATTAATGATGAAAGGGGCTATATCTTTATAACGCCCTTTAATACTATCAAGCCTTTCTCGATCAACCGGACAAGTTTCAAGACCTTCTCTTTCAGGATTGGCTTCACGCACGCGCTTATTGACGGCATCGACCATCTTTTGATTTCTAAAGGCTGAACAATTGATGCCTTCATCATAGGAGTCATCAATATAGCTGGCCCAGTCAATTTTCTTTACGACCTTAAAGCCAACTTCATCACAACTCACGTAAGGGCCAATATTTTCACCGAGAATATCATCACGCTTTTGCATAACGTGGTTCCAAAATCTCATGCCGTTAAAGTTAGCACTGAGATCACCAAAGGACTTCACGCCTGTCGTAACTGCTCCCATAAAACCGGACTCTGCCTTTTCACCAATTTTGAGCGCATCTTCAATAGGCTCTCCTTTCATGTGGTAGGTTTTAAAATACTTAAAACCAGAGCCCATGAAGTGTTCAAATTTATCGGTTCCAATGTAGACACCATTCACTTTTAAGGCCGAGGCGGTAGGATCATTGACAACACGACCCCAGAACCCTTGGATGATAGATTGATGCCATTTAAAATCTTGATACACACTTTCAGGAATGGTCATAGGATGATGATCAAGGTCAACAGCATTGACGATATACTCCCCTAACTTTCCTCGGTACTGATTACTAAAATAGCGGCGCATTTTCTTATAGAGGTCTTCTTCATGGCAGCCTTTATAGTCTTCATTCGCTTCCTTCACGGCCATTTCAAGATACTCATTCGTCTTCACATTGATAGCTTCAGTGGTATCTTCTAGGGGCTCAAAACGCTTTGTGAAGCTATCGACTTCGGCTGCATTGAGAGACACAAGTAAAGAGCATAAAGTTAGGGTGTTTATCCATTTCTGTGACATAGGTCCTCTATTTTTTCTAAAAGAATCTTACATATACCTTCTTATATTAGCGCTTTTAAAGTGCCTTTTTGGGTGGTCCTGTAGCATTTACAATGACCTGTGCAGAAAGTGATCACTTCCTCATTGGTCACCATGGCCCTAAGAAAACGGCCAAACTGCTCCCGACTAAAAGGTTTTGCTCCGTAAAGATAACGCTAAGCTACTGTAATTACGTCTTTCATTATGGCATTCCCTTTGCTCTTAAAGTCACAAGGGTAAACCTCTAAAAGGAGAGACCATGAAAGACAAGAGATCCCCCAAAACAAAGGCTATCGCAAAGGCACAAGATCAGGCCGCTATCATTCTTATCACCGCCTATGCAGGTCTTACTCTCACCGTCACCATATTGGCGCTCTTCTTTTGATAAAAGGATTTATCAAAGGAATGCTCTTTGACATTAAAGCTTAAAATTTCTTAACATTTATTCAGGGACGAAAAAATGGATTTTGAAAATATGACCAATGAAGGTTTGGCCCACCTAGGCCTAAGTGAATTGCACACTTGCCAAAGCTACTACAACAGACTTTTCTATGCTTTGATTGAAGCAAGTGAACTCAACCAACACCCCAAGACGCGCGCTTGGGCCTCAACATTTATTAACCAGGCGAGTATTCACACCAAGAAGCACTGGCTTAATCAAAGCGATATTCCCGACATGGACCTCATTGTCACTAAGACTCTCACAGAAGGTCGCGATTATGCGCGCTCTCTCTTTAGTTCCATGCAATCACTCACCCAGGCCAGCCTCTTTGATGACGAAAGTTTTGCCCGGCTCATGGCCCTCAGTCTCAACTTCTACTTTCTGCACGCAAAACGCCTGCACCATTTGGTTGAAGAACTCACCCCCCTTAAAGTTGACCTACCTCGCGTGAGCCTTATGGATACCATCGCAAGTGAAGATGGTATTCCCGCTTATCGTGTTAGCGAAGAGACTATCTTTGATCTCAACCAAGATAAGGACGCTCCCGTACGCTCCCTTGAAGGACAGCGAGAGAAGAAATACGAACAGCTCATTCATAAAGGCCACAAATGGGTTGGGGATAAAGAATACGATCTTGCACGCGAGAGCTTTATGCGTGCTCTTAATTTTAAGGAAACGAGTGAGGCCTATAATCTCATTGGCTGGACCTACTCTCTTGAAAATAAGTTTGAGATGGCAAAGAAATTTTGTCTTAAGGCCATCCAAATAGATCCCAGTTACGGTGCTCCCTATAATGATCTTGGAACTTATCTCTTGGCGGAAGGGGAAATTAATGAATCCCTCAAATGGTTTGAGCTTGCTAAGAATAGCCGTCACTACCAAAACCGAGAGTATCCTTATATCAACGCCGGTCGCGCCTATCTCAACCAAAGGGAATTTAAAAAGGCCCTTGAAGAATTTTCTATGGCCGTAACCCTTGCCCCTTTTAACGAAGAGTTGCACACTACTATACAAAGAATTAAAGACACTCTTAATAAAAGCGAGCTCTTTAAAGAGGACGAACTGCCCCCTCCTCTTTTTTAAAGGAGAGCTCATAAAGGATGAGCATGGCCATTAGACGCGACGAACTTGATAAATTTCTCTGCACGACTTTAGAGAGTGACACCTTTAAAGACTATGGGCCAAATGGTCTGCAAATAGAGGGTAAGGAAAGTATTGAGAAAGTCGCGTTTGCAGTGAGTGCCACACGCGAAAGTGTGGAGAAGGCCTGCCACTGGGGCGCTGATGCTCTCGTTGTTCATCATGGCCTTTTCTGGGTCTTTCATGGGGCCCGCCCCCTTAAGGGACCTTTTGCTAAAAGAGTGCTCCCCCTCGTTAAAAATTCCATAAACCTCTTTGGCTTTCATCTTCCACTTGATGCTCATCCCGAGTATGGAAATGCCGCTGGAATTGCCCAGCATTTGGGACTTGTAAACCTCGCGCCCTTTGGCGACTACAAGGGCTCACCGACAGGCTTAAAAGGCGAGCTTTCTCCACCGAGAAGAGCGAGTGAAGTAAAGGCGCAATTAAGTGAGATTCTTGATCACGACATCAACCTCTCATCTCCTAATGAAGATCAAGTCCTAAGAACAATGGGCATCATCACTGGAGGTGCTAATAGCGGTTGGATGGATGCAAGTTTTCAAGGGCTAGACTCTTACCTCACTGGTGAGATGAGTGAACATGATTGGCACGAGGCCAAAGAAAGTGGCGTTCATATGTTTGCCGGTGGTCATAATGCGACAGAACAGTTTGGAGTCCAGCTCCTGCAAAAACTCATAGAAGAAAAATTCTCCCTTGAGACCAAGTACTTTCCAAGTGACAACCCAGCTTAATTCATTCTTTGGTAGAGATGTTCTTTTAGGGCATCTTTAAAAGTCGTCACCGTAAAAGAAGAACTTCTGCCTTTAAGACTCACCAGACTTAAACTGTTTCGATACTCACGCCCAGAGCCCTCAAAGACGATGAGCTCATGCCCTTCATTTCTTAAACGCTGAACAACGTGAAGAGGAAGTACCCCCACACCAAGACCATTGAGGATGAGTTGGGCCACTCCCTGAACATCCATTAAGGTTGCCACGATATTGAGGTCACTAATTTCCCTTCCTAAATGAAAGCGAAACCAGCGTGAAAGGACGGGGTGACTGGGAAGGTAAGCAACATACTTAAGCTTTTTAAAAAAACTCCCCTTTTGTATTGAGGGGATTTTATGACCTTCAAGATAACTATGGTGAGCACAGAGAGTATGGATCTCATAATCTAAATCTTCGACCTGAAGCTCTGGAGAAAAGCCATAGGAGTCAACAATGGCAAACTCAAGCTCCCCTTGCAAAAGCAGTTCATTCATTTGAGCGGCGTGACCATAAGTAAATTCAAGAGAAACGCCGGGATGCTCTTTCATAAAACGAGCGGCAAAGGGCAAGACAAAGCGGTTGCCATATTCAATGGGAACACCAATGCGTATTCGTCCCTGAAGACTTAACTCAACTCCTGCAATAGCAGCGAGCTCGGCCTCGAGGTCTCGTAATTGTCCATGCACTAAATGAAAGAGCCTTGAGCCTTGGGGTGTAGGAAGAAGCCTTCCCTTATAACGGTCAAAGAGCTTTCCTCCGAGAATATCCTCGAGTGCCTTGATATTTTGAGACACCCCACTTTGAGTAAGGTGAAGCTCTAGAGCTGCCCTTGTCATACTTTTATTACGGCAGACACACTCAAAGACCCTTAAATGGTTTAAATTGACATGAGAAAGATTCAAACTTTCATCCTTTTAGGCACTTGACTCAGCACCCCATTAATATTTCTAATGACTATACTTGATAATAAATAATGTGCACAAATGAGGAGAAAAGATTACAAATAGCCTCATGAAAAACTTACTTATTCTTACAGCACTTATTTCTTTGTTCTCTCTATCCGGTCTTAGAAAGGCCCAGGCATCAGAAGGTGTCGCGGTTTATGGAAGTCTGACGGCGCAGTTTGGTGCCCCCGTTTTCACAAGCCTCGAAGATGACACTTTCGGTGAAAGCGTGGAAGTTTCAAAGAAGTCGATTGATGCGCGCTTTAATTGTTCAGAAGGCCTCTTTACCCTGACTCAAGGTCAGAGTAATCAAGGCGGTTTTGATATTGTTGATGTAGTCTGTGACGAACTAGCCGAGTTCTAGGACTTAAGTTTACACGAAAGTGTTAACTTGAAAGTGGCCACGGGCTCATCGCCGAATTGATCAGGAGTCCTGGCCTCTACATCGACCGTCATATTTTCCCTCTCGCCACTAGCGATCACCTTCTCAATAAAAGCCTTAATCTCGGGTCCCTGTGTATTAAGAAAGATCGTATCTCCCTCCGCTCTCTTATGAAATTCAGCATTGAAGTCCTTAAAGGAGAGGCTAATTTTCTTACCACTATTTTTAATATGCTCCATTGCGGCCAGGCCACCGGCAATATCGGCTGCTGCACAGAGGACACCAAAGTACATACTGCCTAAATGGTTTTTATTCTTTCGAACGAAGGGAATTTTAATTCGCGTTTCGCGCTCATTAAGTTCAAGCACACTGGGGCGAATAAACCAAATAAGAGGAATCTTAGCGAGACCAAAGAGGCGCACGAAGGCCGTTTGTTTAATACCCTCAGGAACAAAATTAAGCATAGTCTTCTCCGTGAAATTTACTTTCTTAGTTTAAGGGCATTTTCTCTGAGTTCAAGACTTCTCTTAAGATTTTTTTGTAGACCTCGGTGAGTGAGCTCCTCCCACTTATCGGCCTTAAAGCTTTCAAGGGCCTCATAGGTGACACCCTTTTTACTCGTGACATTATTACGTAGAGTTTCAAAATCAAGGGGACTATCAGTCATTAATTTACTGGTGCCAAGAAAGAGTTGAGCGACAAGATCTTTAGTCTCTTTAACGCCAACGGATTCTAAGTAACTCGCCATTTGCCTTGCATACTCGAAGATATAGGCAGGTCCACTTCCTGTTACGGCCGTGATCGCATCAAATTGATCTTCACTTTCACAGTCATGGGTCATACCAGCGGTATTCAGAAGAAAGAGAAGCTCTTTCTTCTCTTCATCATTAACTCCGGCACCGAAGAGAGTTAAAATAACACCCTTGCCTGTCGTGCAGGGAGTGTTGGGCATAATTCTCACCACTCTATCACTATTAAACTTCTCTTTAAGAACCTCAAGCGGCGTCCCAGCAAGCATACTGACAATAACAGTGCTCTCTTTGATCTTAGCCTTTTCAAGGAGTTCGTTACTCGCCTGATCAAATTGTTGGGGCTTAAAAGCAAGAAAGAGAAAATCAACGTCCTTGGGATAGCGATCAAGAGTTTCAATACACTTGCCCCCCATTGTTTTGGCCAGTTCGGCGGCTTTAGTCACAGAAGGGGTAAAAGCGTAAAAGCCTTCTAAAGAGTTTCTCATAGGAAAGAGAAGGGCACTGGCCATATTGCCAGCGCCTAAGGTCATTAATTTTGCCATTGAATTATCCTTTAAACTTCTACATCAAGGTCAAGATCAAGTGGAGCTCCGTGCCTCATGGTATTAACGGCAAAGGCCCTTACCCAGACATAATTGCCACAGAGTCTCTTAAAATCAGTGGGATTAAAAGTGTCAAAGGGCGAATAAATATTTCTGATTCGCCTTTCATTAAAATCACCATCATAGATGGACTCTAGAATGCGACTCACCCACTTCTTATCACCATCGACAATGCAGTAACTCACGAGAGGATGCTTGAGGGTTTTCTCAAAGGCTTCATCCCCTGGAAAATAAACCACAAAGTTTTCGCGGCTAATACCCGCTTGATAATAGTAATTACTAATTCCTTGCCACCATTCATAACTCTTCTTTGAACGACAAAGAACTGTTACACCGGTTCCCATGAGGATGGCCGCGACCACTTGAAGAAAGCTTGAAATATGAGGAACTTCTTGGGCCATCACAGCAAGAGCGTGCTCACCTTGAATTTCAAAGTTAGAAAAACTCTCCTGCCCAGGAATTTCCTGATTGGCGTGATCTTTTGTTATGTAGCGTAGGGCGTTTGATTTCATCCATTTTCTAAACTTAGAAATGAGGCGTTTGTCATGGCCTCTGATCCCCTTAAAGAAGGTTTGAAAATGAAGAATAAAAAGTTCTAGTGCCACTTCCGTGCGCTCAACTCGCATTTGAGCTCCAAAGCCACTTCGCCCGGCTAGAATAATTTTGTCATGAAAGCCACTCTCCTCCGGAGTATTGACGTCATCAACATCATGGCGGTGAATGTGAAAGGCAGGTATGTAAACCTTCCCACCGGCCTTAGGCCCAGTCCCACTCATCTTAAAGCCACCAAAGGGCTCGATACCAACACGGGCTCCAGTGATCGTTCGATTGACGTAGAGATTGCCACACTCCATTTGAGCACTTAGAAAATCAATATCGTCTTGAGACTGAGAAAAGATCCCACCTGTTAAGGCATAGTCAGTACTGTTAAAAATCTCAAGAGACTCTTCAAGTCCACTGACACCAATTATATGAACAACTGGCCCAAAGAGCTCGGTTCTTGCATAACTTTCCTCACGGGCTAAGCTTGCGGGGACTTCAATAACAGCAGGTCCCACACAATAACCTGGTAGTTCTTCTTGAGAGCGGTCAATCACGACTCTGCCCCCAACTCGCATGGCCTCTTCTTTGGCCTCTTTAACCTGGCGGCGTAACCTTTCTTGATCTTCTTTTGTGATCACCGGGTTGACACTACAACTAAACTTAAACGCTTCGCTTACCTCAAGATCGGCTACCGCTTCTTTAAGTCTTTCAATGAGGCGCTCTTTAACTGATTGATCAACAATAATTCTACTGGCCGCACTACATTTTTGACCTGCGTGGGCAAATGAAGAATAGAGAATGCCAGCGACGGTTTCATCTAGCTCCGCATTTGCCGTTACAATAATGGCGTTCTTACCACCAAGTTCAGTAATAACTTTGACAGGAAATTCTATGCCCCATAATTCATTCTTATAAAAGCGCTTACCGGCACTGTGGGCGATGAGTTGCCCAACCGTTTTAGAACCAGTGAAGACGTAGCCTGCAACCTTCTCATGATTAACAAGGGCGGCCCCAACTGTCTCACCTTCTCCAGAAAGGTGAATAAGGGCGTCTTTAGGAACACCTGCTTCATGAAGAATATTAACCATCTCTTGCGCGATAAGAGGCGTTTGTTCAGCAGATTTTAGTATCACGGTATTACCCGCAACTAAGGGGCCCGATACCATGCCAGTAGGAATCGCAATCGGAAAGTTCCAAGGTGTGATCGCAACGATTGGCCCGCGACTGACCATCTGACTTGAGTGGACAGTGATCTTTCTCTCCTCACGGGCGTAGTAATTGAGAAAGTCGACCGCCTCATCCACATCGGCATAAGCTTCAGCAATGGCCTTTCCTGCTTCATAACTGATGAGTGCTGAAAGTTCGTTACGGCGGCTGAGCATAATATCAGCGGCCTTGAGAAGAATACTTGAGCGCGTAAGCCAAAAGCAGCGAGACCACGTTCCTTTATTGTAGCTGGCCTCTACCGTTTGCACCGCCTTCTCCACATCCTCTACAGAGGCATTTCGAATCTTACCAACCACCATGGAAGGATCTGAACTTGATTTAATTTCTACTTCCTCTCCCTGAGTAAGGAAATTATTTTCAAAAATTTTAACCTGATGCTCACTCTTAAATTTCTTATAGGCATTATTAACAACATCCCACTGCCTTTTTACATAGAGGCGAATAGGAGTGATATTAAAATACTCGCTCGTCATATTCCCCACTGTCTTGTCGTGAACCAGAGTCCACTCTTCTTTTTGACGAAGGTGAACAGTCATAGGGTTATCCATGCGTCCAGACTTCTTATGAGAGCGCATAATAGTAAGGACACCAACCTGACTACTATTTTCCATAATCCGTCTTACAAGGTAGGCCATCCCCACCAGAAGACTTCCCACGGGAACATAGTTTCTTGTCGGCCACCCCATTTTTGCAAGCCCCGTTGAGAGGGCCTCATAGGTCATATGAAGACATTGGTGCTCAATCTCTGGTGTGTGAGCATATTTCTTTTCTCTAAGAACTTCAGCAAAGCAGTGATCGGCAAAATTATGACTGGCAAGACAAAGCTGAACATGAGGATCAAAGTCAAAGATCTTAACGATCAGTTGCCTAAAATTAAGATCCGTTTCTTCCTTGTTAAGAAACTCGGGAGCATCAAATGAATGAGCATCTGCTTCTACCGTTTCAGCATCCCAATACGCACCTTTAACAATACGAATGGGCATGCGAATCCCACGCTCGCTGGCGAGATTCTTAATATCAACTAAATGTTCGTAAGCATCACGAAGATAGGCCTGGAGAACAATACCAGTCTGGGCATAGTCTTTGAGTTCTTCGGTCTCAAGGAGGACTCGTTTATAGACATCAAAGACAATGTCCCGGTAGTCATAGTGTTCCGCATCGATATTAATAAAAACGTCTTTCTCTTTGGCCTTAATAAGTATTTCCTTAAGCCTGGGAGCAACGAGATTATAGGTATACTCAGGGGCCTCCGGTTTGAAGTCACTACAAAGTGCACTCACCTTAATAGAGACGTGGGCCCTGTTAATGCCCGCCTTGTTCTTGTCCCCTTTTTTAACGTGGAGACCAAACCCTTCGATAAGATTAAGAACTTCTCTGCAGTAATTATCAGCTTCTTTTTCAGAGACAACCAATTCACCTAGCTGGTCGAGAGTCACATCTCTTTTGGATTGAAAAAGGTTGCTAAAAGACGCCTGAACAGATTCGATATTTTCCCCTGCTATAAATCTCTTTGCCATAAAACGAACAGAGTTTCTGACAATATCAGCAAGGGTCTTTGCTGGGAGGGCATTACCAACAAAAGAGCCCACCTTTAAGGCAGCAATAATATATCCAGGTAAAGGGGCTTCCTGACCTTTTTTTCTAAGGAGTTTCGCTTTCGTCGAATCACTCACAAGCCTTCTAAAGGTTTCAAGGAGAATTCTTTTGACCTCTTGACCACTATCATCATGATCAAGAGAGGGTAAAATAGCGAGAAACTTGAGAAGATGAATTCTCATCAGCGCAAATCGTGCTGTTAAATCGAGACCAAAATCGGAAACCTTTTCAAAGAAAGACGGCTTATAGGTATCGATATGCTTTACAAGCTTTTGGATTTTCCCATCAATATCAGTTTCGAGTTCCTGATAAAAGCGATCATTGATCAGGTCAGGAAGATCGTACTTCTTAGTGACAAGATCATATTGAGACGGAAACTCATGCAGAGGCAAGGCTGCCACCATTTCAGCATAATCTTTAAAAGTCTTATATTCCTCAGTATGAACAAGAGTCGCACAAGGTTCTTCGTTCTTATTTTGTTGGATCTGCTCAATAAGAAAGAGCTCACGCCCTAGACGTGGCGAATACACTCCAATCGTCTTCTCTTTAATATAGAGACCAAAGAGCAGTGGAATTCCACCAACAATCAGCTGCACCCTAAAGGAAGAAAAGTCGTCATGACAAAAAGGCGCCAGTTGACGAATCAAATCTTCTTTATAATCAGTGATGATATTTTCAAACTCGGGATAGTATTTAAGAGTCCAATCATCCTCGCGGACCTTGAGACTTGTTTCCTTAACAACGGGAATAACCGGGGTCTTAGCCAATAATGGCTTATCATTAGTTTCTGTCATTATCCTCTCCATTTATTGGCCCCTACCCTATCATGAGATCATCAAATTTTGACTACCTTTTTAACCATGTTCGCTATCTTCTAAAGAGCTGAAAGTTTGGCCTCACGCTTCCTTTCATAATCATAGTAGCTGGTAAAAAGAGGAGACTTTCGCAGTACGCTACTTAGAATCCAATTCTCCTGGTCAATCACAGGGGCTAGCATTTTCTTGCCCTTATAGAGAAAGGGCCGCACAGGTACTGTCACAAAGCGCCCTTCAACCTTTACTTTAAGTAAGAAGGGCTCTTCAAGACTTACACCTCGCGCTGTCAGTTCATTATGGTCCATTTGAGGAAGAGTGTTAATCTGTGTCTCAATAGATTTTAAATTTTCTTGAAGAATGCCACCGCCTGCCAGGGCACCAAGACGCTTAGCCCCTGCATTATCTTCACCAGTTTCTGAGCTTGCTGCGGCCCCAGCCGTAGAACCAAGTGTCCCACCAGAAGTGGCTTGAGAAGCAAGAGATCGCCCTCCACCACCAGGTCGACCAGGATTTGTCTCAAAGGCTTCACTTGGTGCTGGTGACGCTCCGTCAACATTTCGAGATTGGTTCAGATTATTCCACTGAGCATTGAGTTTCTTATTCTCTGCTAGTGCACTTTGCCATGCTGAGTTATCAACTTCAGCTCTTCTGACCTCTGGACGAAGGGGTGTTCTCACTTGCGGTGGTGGCGAAAATTGTTTGGCGACAGTTGTTGGCCCCTCTCCCATGCGCGAATTTATTCGTTGCTCTAATTCTTTGTTGGCAGCAACAATTTCTTCTAAATTCTTTTCATAGTAATCAGTACTCTTTTCCTGGTGTTCAAGGGAGTCTCTGATAATACTTCCCATTCTTTTGTAAAGATCGCGGTCAAATTGATTTTCACTGACAGCACCTGAGGTTTTCAGTGGCACCTCTGTAACAACAGCATCTTGAGGAGCATTCCGTGGAGACTCTTGCACACTTAAGGCGCTTTGAGGCTTAGAAGCAGTCGCAATTTTTTGAGGTTTTGATTTTTTTATTCGCCTCGCAATTTCAGGGGCGGGCTCCTCTGGTCTTAATGGTGTGACAGCTTCTGTTGAACTTGCAACCTCACTCTTTCCTGTAGAGACCGGCACAGGGGTAAAGGTTTCTCCTAGGAACTGGCGAGAAAAGCTAGAATAATAGTGATCGGAGTCTTGCCCTGGAAGCTCAAGAAGATTCGTGAATCCTTGAAATGAGCGGGTTTGACAGTATTGATCCTCTTCGCAGTTGAGATATTCTCTCATCTCTTGAGGTGTTCTTTTAACCTCTAAAGGCTCACACTGGGCACCCTTTTGAACTTCAAGACCATTGCCACAGGCGATTAAAGGACAGAATTCCTCATCAACTGTTGTGTGATAATACTGCTCTTGAAGATCGTTATAAACAAAATGATCTTCGATATTTTCACCAAAGTATTTCTCTTTGATCTCTTTAAGGGTGGTCACCTTTTCACAGTCTTTCTCACAGGCCGGTTGGCAATTAAGGATGAAGTGACCGTAGGTTTGATCGACGGGAACATCAGAAAATTCCGCTTCAAACTCATCAAACCCCGCCATATGGGAGTCCTGCTCATATTGAAAAACCACGCTATTAAATCCACTATCATCAACACTATGGTGATTAACAGGTGAGCAAACCACACCAACAACCTTTTCAATCATTTTTTGACAAGTTGCTATCGTGTGCTTTTCTAGATTTTCACTATTATGACTAAGAACTGATTCCACTTGTTCACTCAGTGTATCCCCTTCAATGTGGGAAAGATCAATATCACCTGTGTTCATAAAGAGTGGGCCAAGGATATTATTATAATCTTTTAAGCCCTCTTCATTAAGGCCATCAGTCCCTTGCTCCATAAGCTTCTTAAGATCTAAGTCTTTATTGTCCTTAAGAAAGCGATCCATTGCCATTTTCTTTCTTAAGAAAGGATTGAGACACTTCTTAGGATCATTGGATACCGTTCCACTGACATTCTCGCTGTAGCGTTTAGCAATGGATGAGAAGAGGTCTTTGACGTCACTATGCCTGCCATTGGTAAGCTCAGCAAGGTTTTGATTCCCCTCTTTTAAACAAGGAAAAGTTTCATAGGCCTTTGAAAGGGAGCAGCTACTCTCCTTTCCATAGTCCTTTTTAAAATAGGAATTTAAAAAGTCGACCTGGGCCATACTATCGACGGCCTTGACGACAGAATTATTAAGAGCAAGACCAAGATTAGCCTTAATCGTTGTCATGCGCTGCTCTTTAAAGTCATCAAGAAGTGACTCGCTCATCTCATAGGCCTCAGAGCAGTCTGTCTTTTCAAAGGCTACCGCTTCGCTAAAAGGCTGCGCTTTTAAACAATTAAAGCCCTGGCCCCAACTTAAATGAGAGTAGAGAAAAAGAAGTGTTGCCACATCTCTTTTCAGTTTTAATTTCCTCATGCTTACATTTCGGAAACTTAGCTAAGAACATTAAATTTTATTACGAAGAAAGAGATGAAGATTACTTGAAAAGTTTATCCTTTCTCTTACAGTCTGCCGGTTGGGGGTATTTGTTATAAACCCCGCCTAACATACAGGCTTTTTTGATAATACTGGCAGTGGCCGCGGGGAGCTGGGTGCCAATATACTCTCCCTTATCAAGGGCTTCTTTATAAACATCAAGGAAGGTACGCCCTTGAGAATCCTTTTGATTAAGAAGCTCACTAAAGCGCTCGAGTCGTCCTTGGTCACGATACCCACGCACTACCGGCATGATGCCCACCGAAAAACCAGGAAATTGAATCGCAAGGTGACTCAAAAGACTTATCTCATCTTGATGATAACCCACATCGGAGCAAGCAAAGAAGGCCCTGCCATAAATCTCATCAAGGCTTGTATTGGGAAAGCATCGTTTGATAAAAGTATGGTAATCATCAATATTGTCAAAAACGGTGAGAAGAGTACAAAAGCTTTCAGAGAGATCGGCTCCTGGAGTACAGGCAAGATTTTCAATGAGTTCAGAGCCAGACATATACTTAAGGACCAATGTCCCTTCATTAGCCCCTGTCATTTTATTACCACAATGGGCACAGTCCTCAGCATAGGAAAGATTAAAAAGTAGAGTGAGAACTAATGCAGACAAAAGTTTCATATCAAATCACCTTAAATAAGTTAGATCGCTTTTTTCTTTTATCGGCTAAATAATTAATTTTATAAAACTAAAAATAAGGGGTTTTAAACTCTCGGAGTAACTGAGAGCTAGAATCAAGGAAAAGAAAACCAACAAAAAGACTAAGGTAAAAATGAAGAACTTGGTTATAAAGCTAAGTTGATAATAGTCACTTCTTAAAAACATCTGCTGGCGCAACTGTTCACGGTGCTCTAGCAGCCTTTGTTCACGTGCTTTTTGCTCGCGCTCTTTTTCACGCTCAAGAAACTGACTTTTTTCCTTTTCTGAATCAATTTGCTTTTGCTTTTCGCTAGGACTCATCGGACTCTTGGGCTTTTTAGGATTATCTCTTACGAGGACTGATACCTTCGGAATCGAGCAAAAAGAATTGAGTAAAAATTGACGTCTTCTAAGAATAATTACTACAATTAATTATGGATGATAAGGAGACACGGATGTTTCGTCACAGCACAAACTTGAGGCTTTCAGTTACCCCCCCTATGAGGCTGAGCCTTTTACTCGGTCTACTCCTTATCACCTTCTCCTTGCAGGCTAACACCCTCCTCTATTCCAAAGCCGATCTTGAGATTCTCCAGTCTCAAAAAAGTTATAACGAGTTCTTTAAACATGCTAAAGATATCGTCCCCACCCAAAGGGATAAGAGCTGGTATGAGATGCTCAGTGATATGGGCACCAATTGGCTTGATGACTTAAGAAGGAAAGAGCGCTTTAAAGAAGAAGACTTTCAAAAGGTCGAAAAGATTGCGGCGTGGCCTGAATTTAAAAGAGATGAATTCTTTCAGGTCAAAAGAGAAGCCTACGTTCTGGGTTATTTTAATTCCTGTCTAGGCCAAGGATTTGCCCTTAAATGTAAGAAGCAAATGGAATCCTTTTGGAAAACAAGTCGCAAGGAAGCAGAGACTGGCTATCAGCTTATGCTCCTGCACCTTGGCTTCTTTCCCAAGGGAGATAGCTTTCCCTTTATTGAAAAGCTTGTTAAGCAAGACCTCTCAAAATTCTATTGTGACAAGCCCAATATTCAGAAGGTCTTTACCAAATACCTTATCGACCAAAACCTTGAGATTGCCCTTGATGAAAGCTCAGAAAAGAGACTTCAAGTGACGACAAAGGAGATGGCCCATAAAGAATGCTGGGACCTCATCACTCCCTATCTTAAGACGACGCTCTTTCTCGAAGATAGGCCAAACACCCATCTCTTCACCGTTCTTCACCACCTTAAGGCCTTAAGCCCTATTGAAGAATCCTATTGGCTCACTCACTACTACTTAACGGAGCCCGAAGAGGGACCCCTTTTGAATTTGGCCTGGAATAATCTTGAAGAACTTTCTCAAAACTATGCTCTCAGAGGTCATATATTTAAAAAGCTCACTCAGATGGACCCATTACCAGGGAAAGTCTTCGCCCATGAAAATTCCCTCAAGAGAAAGGTCTTTACCCAGCATATGGCAAAGAACTTTCCTGAATATATCGCTCACTATTCAAAGAAGTGTGTGAACTACCTCACCGGCAAAGAGGTTTTTCCTAGGGGTAATCCCACCATGCAATGTAATGAGCTCTTTGAAACAGATCAAAAGAAGAAAAGTATAGCGGATAAGGTGATCTCCCAAGAAGTTCACCTAAAGTATTCCGGTGTAATGAAAAAGAATTAAGCGAGTAGCTTTTCCCATTCGACAATTTGACCATCTTCAATGGTATTTGCCGTTTTAGCATAGCCATGACTTTCGTTGAGAGAATACATACGAAAGTTATCAATTCGACAATAGTGCTTAATAGAGCCGACCCCAAGTTCCTTTGCTTTTCTTTCAAAGAATTCCTTGATCAGATGATTATAGCCAGCACCTTGATGATTTATTTTTAAGCCCGTGTTCTTTGTCAGGAGAGAGTTATCATCCTTTCTAAAGAAAACAGCGGCCACAATTTCTTCGTCTTCATTAGTAACACCATAAAGACTCCAGCCATCCTTCACTTCCCTTTTAATCTCATCAAGATTCCAATTAAAGTCTGGTGTGTCACTGAAGGCGTCGATAGTGTACTCGTAAACCCTCTTCATTTCCTTGGGTTTGTCTGCACTAAAAAAATTGAGGCTCATGTATTCCCTTTTCTTAAGTCTATTTCATCTTGCTGATATAAGCGGCGAGGTCTTCAATATCGGTGCTCGATAAATTCTTAATATAGGGTAACATTTTAGGGTTCTTGCGTTCAACACCGGCCTTAAATTGCTCAATACTTGAAATAATATACCAATCATATTGGCCGGCAATTCTCGGAGCTTCTTGATCAGGATTTCCGCGACCATCTTCCCCATGGCACTGAATACAAGTCTTATAAAGAGTTTGTCCGCGCGCAGCGTCCGCTGCCGTTGAAGAAAAAGTAATTAAAGATAATCCAATAACGAGTGCTGTAGTCTTAAACAACGCATCCTCCCAATTCTCATGTGCCAATTTGAATACCCCTAATTTACCTCTCAATGAAAAAGACGGCAACAATTTTACTAACTTATTCCCCCTGACACCCCTATAATGGCCATATGAATTCAAACAACAGCCCCATCATTCTTCTTGGTCCAACATCACTTTGCAGCATTTCCCTTCACCCCAAGAATGCGCCGATAGTATTTATTGATGGAGGACTCCTTCATAAAGAACAGCTTGAGCTACCCGATCATCCCCTCCTCTTTAGTATCGGCGATGGCGACAGTTCAAAAGCCACTCTTGATCACCACTTTCCAGAAGATAAAGACGTAAGCGACTTCGCCCTTGCTCTTGATAGGTTTAAAGACGAAGAGAGTCTCCACTTTCACTGTTATGGTCTCTATGGGGAGCGCTTAGATCATCAATTGGCCAATTTGGGGGAGGCCTGTAAAGTTGTGGCCTCAAATCACCACCGCTTTACCTTTTATGACGAGACAGGCCAAAGGAGAGCGGCGATTGCCACGGGCGAAAATGAATTTCAGGCCCACGCCCTCGTCAGTGTCTTTAGCTTAAACTTAGCCTCACTCAAACTCAGTGGCGAAATAAAGTACCAAGGTGAATTCACCCTTTCACCACTTTCAAGCTTAGGTCTCAGTAACCAAGCCTACGGCAGCTTTAGCCTTTCAAGTGATCAGCCCCTCATCATTACTTTTTCGGATGAATAACTAATTCACTGTGAAGTTCTGACTCTTTAAGCTCTCTCATCAATTGAGCGCGATACTTGCCCTCTTTAAAGAGAGGCCACTGATTAAAGAGAAAGGGACTCCCACGATGACCACTATTACCCATCGGTAAGATCCCTAGACTTTCGCGTGGATTTTCAAAATCAACGATACGCCTCGTTGAAGGACCGGCCTCTACTTTAAGGCCACTCTTACAGCCCACTTCCCTCATGTGATTGATCTGATGAAAGCCTCCGTCAATGGGATAAGGCCCATGATCCAGCATTTTTGCCAGCAACGCTGAGGCCTTTCCAAGAGGATGGGGAAAAGTTAAGGTATGCTCACGACCAAGTTGCCACCCCTTAAAATCCTCTCCATAGCTCTTTCTTAATTGGGCCACTGCCTTTTTAAAGCTAAGGGAAATAAACTCACGATAGCGCTCTTCATAAAGCCTTCTAAAAACAGCGAAGCTAAAATCATTGAGCCCACAGTAGTGTTGAAATTGACTTTCACTTAACTCAGCAAAGGCCGCTCGTCTAAAGAATTCAATAAACTTATAATAGAGCAGGGCCTCGCCGCTTTGGGCCTCAGAGAGTCCGTTCCACTTCATAAACCAAAGAGCGACTCCTCTCTCATATTCGCTAAGCTCTTCTTTTAAAATAACCTCGCCAATACGATCGCGATGACTAAAGAAGAAGACATTTGTATTCGCAGTTTGCACCACTTTCATCTCTTCACTATCCCATTTCTCCTGACCTTCAAGCAGATGGTGAATGGTATGGTAGCGGTCCATGGGATGAAAATAACCCGCAAACTGATCAGCTGTGTCTTCTGGTTTTTGATTGGCGCTGACAATCACTCCTTTAGCAGGATTTCTTAAATGAGGTCTTTGCTCAAAGGGTACATCTCTCCAGTGCTTTGAAGAGTCCTTACTTAAGAGCCAGCCCTTATTGACTTCACGCGAGCGCACCCCAACCCTTTCATACTGAGTACCAACGATATAGCGCGCGATATGATTGGCTTCTTTATGGGCGTAAATAATATTGAGACCGGGAGAACCCGCATAAGTCATGGCCTTTTCAAATTCTTTCACGCTCTTTGCTCTTTGCGCGTAATACAGTGTCTTCATGCCATTATTTTGAGGATTATAATGACCCCACTTCATGGAAAGCCTCTCGCCTTCTTTAAAGTTTAAAAAAGACTCTTTCTTAAGAGCGTTCGTAAGAACATGATCAATGAGAGGACCACGTGGCCCAAATTGGACTTGCCACTTAAGGGGTTCCTCCCCTTTGATTTTGATTTCACTCTCGAGGGTCTCTAAAGGAGACTTTCCATCAAGACTTATGACTTTGCCTTCTTGGAGCCGCTCATAAGAGAAATCCATATCATCGATATAACTAATGGTGACGCCCCAGCCGTGAGTCTTATTGTGGACCATGGCCGCGAAGGGAAGTAACGGCACAAAGTGGCCATAAAATTCACCGTGAGGCCACTTCACATGGGCCTCATACCAAAGACCAGGACTTGAAAAGCGCACATGAGGATCACTCGCTAAAAGAGGCGCCTGCCCTTTCTTTGTTCTCTCTTTAGCGAGAACCCAGGCGTTTGAACCTGTAAAGAGACCAATGGAGTCCTGAGCAAATTGATGACCTTTGTAAAAGAGAGTCTCTTCAAAACTCATTCTCTTCTTTGCAGGATAGGCCTTGAGATCTTCCCCTTGCTCAAGAGATTCGTAGAAGAGATCAGCCTTAAGCCCCATAGCAAAACTATAGGCCATGTAACCAAGAATCGAATAGGAGTCTTCAACTGTGAAGGGCGCGGGATCACTTCCCAATAACAGGTATTCAAAGGGAAACTGGCCTCTCTTAATAAAGTCATTAACTCCCCCAATAAAAGCAAGCAGGGATGATTCAATCGCAGGGTCGAGAAGACCTTGCTCTTTTTGCAGCTGATAATTTCTCGTAAGAGCGAGGGTCCGAAAGAGCTTATCACTTTTAAGGGCCTTTTCCCCTACCAATTCAGCCAGGCGACCAGTCGCCACCCGTCTAATGAGATCCATTTGGAGGAGGCGGTCTTGGGCCATAACGTAGCCAAGAGCTCGATAGGCATCTTGCTCACTTTCGGCCTTTATATGAGGGATGCCAACTTTATCGTAGCTCACTTTTACTGGCGCCTTTAAATCGACAAGGTCGGCCTTACCACTATACTGAGGCACTCCCTTTTGGGGCAGAGCGAAGAGCGTCGCTAGAATCAAGAGAGTGACACTTGTCAAAACACCAATAGCAATAAGCAAAAACTTTTTCATTCATTCCCTCTTTAATGGGGGTTACAATAAGAGAACTTCTATTATGAATCAGTTACAAGATACCGACAAAAGAAATTCCCGCTTTCCCCTGGTTGACTACACCCGTGCTCTTGCCGTGTATCTCATGGTCATTTTTCACCTCTCCTTTGATCTCAAAATTTTTGGTTTTGCCCAGATCGACTTTCAGAGGAACCTCTTTTGGTGGAGCTTCCCCCGCGTGATCGTCTTTCTCTTTCTCTTTTCGATGGGTATGAGCTTTGAAATAAGTTTTGAAAAAGGTCTCAATACTCAGAAGTTCTTTAAACGCGTGGGAAAGATTGTATTTTGCGCTGCACTCATTACCCTCTTCACTTACTTTGCCTATCCCTCGCGCTGGATTTACTTTGGGACTCTGCACTGTATTGCGATCTGTTCATTCTTTGCCGTACCATTTCGCGCTAGGCCAAGAACCGCCCTCACCTTCTCCTTGATAATACTAGCCCCCCTTCTTTGGGGCTACCGCTGGCCTTGGATAAAATTGGAACATGCCTCCCTGGACTACATCCCAGCTCTTCCTTGGATGGGCGTGGTGCTCCTTGGCATGGCGGCTAAGAACTTTGGGCTCCATCAGGTCACCCTTCCCTCTATAAGGTTTATTACTTTGACCAGCAAACACAGCTTGTATATCTATCTCTTGCATCAACCACTGCTCTATGGCCTTGTTTACCTCTTCTATACATGGTAAGAATAATCAAACCTTAGGAGTCCTTAAGTGAACTTTAACTTTACAAAAATTGAGCGCACCCTCGGAGGGCTCAAATTCGCGGTTATCATCCTCACTCTCTTTGCCCTTGGCATGATCGTGGGGACTTTCTTTGAAAGTTATTATGGAACCGACTTTGCTAATAGAACTGTTTATAAGACCTGGTTCTTCATGCTCATTCAAGCTGGCATGGGTATTTCCATTGTCTTTGCTGTCTTTGTAAGATTACCACCCAAGAAGCGCCTCTATGGTTTCTATACCATTCACGCGGGCCTCGTCACTATTGGTGCGGGCTCCTTTATGACTTATTACGCAGGTGTTGATGGCTCGCTCCTCTTGCCTCCGAACACACCCAATAGAGAAGTGATTCTAAGTGATGATGTTCTCAAAATTAGGTTTCCTGATGAAGGGCGTGTCGTAAGCTTTAAGCTACCTTATACGGGCTTTGCAACAAGAGTGGGTGAAACTTACCAAGGAATAGAACTTGGTCGTTACCTACCCTTTGCCGACAAAAATTTTAAGTGGATCAAAGAAAAGAGAAGTTACTCAAACATTGATACTCGCCACTCCTCTAAGTACTCCGTAGCAAATGAGATGGTCGCGCAAGAATTTACCCTTAGCCTTCATCCAGAGAGCGTTGACTACGAATCAACTCTAACAATGGGGCCCCTCACAGTTCATTACCTTCCAGAGTCTTTGGCCCCTTGTTTTGGCCGCAACAACCCAAGTAAGCTCATCCTCTGGGACCGCACCAAGAGTGAATGTTTCACACCGGAAGAGCGCGACATCTCCATTCAAAAAGCAGAGAGTGGCAACCGCTTCTTAGCCTTTAACCACGGGGATAAGGTCATGGCCTTCTTCCCCGATGTTAGCCCTTGGCCCTTTAATGAACAAAAGCAAGTCGAGCGCGGGGCCAATCTTCGTATTTTTTCTAAGACCCTCTTTGAAGAAAAACCCAATCTCTTTCTCTTTGGTAAGACCAGTGCTTACTATATCGCCGACGAAGAAAAGTGGACCTCCCATGAACTCACCAAGGGTAAGCCCCTTCAGTTGCCTTGGATGGGCTTTGATTTAGTGCTTGAAGAGCATAGTGATAAAGATGTGCCCGCCAATATTCCTGAAGGCGTTCTCCCTATCCAAAAGAATAATGAAATGATTAAGGGAAACACCCGCTCCCTCGAACTCATTGTTCAAGGCAATAGTTACTGGGTCTCAAATGATACTCCCGTGCAACTTCTCATTAATGGTAAGCGTGTGGTTTTTAGCTTACAAAAAGAAAGCCTCACTCTTCCCTTTGAGTTTGTTCTCACCCAATTCAAAATGGATAAGGACCCTGGAACAAATCGCCCGGCAAGTTACGAGTCTTTTGTGAGGCTCTTCACTGAAGACGGCCCGAGCAATCATCATATTTACATGAATAATCCCCTCAAACACTCTGGCTTCACCTTCTATCAAGCAAGCTATAGCCAAGACCGTCAGGGTAATTATAGTTCAACTTTAAGTGTTAATGTCGATCCCGGAAGACCCTTTAAGTATGCTGGCTCTCTTATGCTAGTGCTTGGATCTATGTGGCATTACTGGCTCAACTTTAGAAAGAAAAAGAAGAAAAAAAAAGTGACCCCCCTTATGGCGGCACTTCAAGAAGAGGACCTAGCATGAAATTCCTTATTCTCTTAACGGCCTTATTAACTTTCAGTGCCGAAGCAAAGATTGATCAAACTTACTTTTGCCAAGATAAATTAGGCGCGATTCCTATTCGTCAGGGAGGTCGAGTCAAACCACTCTACGTCCATGCACGTGAACTCATGAAATATCTTACGGGTAAGAGGAGTTATGAAAACCTCTCCGCCGTGCAAACGTATTGCCTTCTCAGTCTGCAGGCCATGGGGCTTGAGAGTCCGATAAAGTTAGAAGCCCGCGTCGATCATGTGGACGCTCAAAAATTCTTTAACCTCCCAGAGGGAAAGAAGACTATTCCTCTGGCAAGCCTCACCGGTGAAATCTCACGCCTCCAGCGTGAGGTGAGAAAATCAAAAGACCAAGATAGCTTGAAGAAGGCCTTTCAAACGCTTCTTAATCAGGCGGCAATCTATCAGGAAATCACAACCGGCAATAACTGGCTCTTTCCCGCGCTCACAGGTGATCGTGTGGACTGGATTCCGATAACCGCATTTCTTAGCGAAGGTAAAATTCGCGAGGCAAAGAAAGTGAGTTCTACTCCCTTTTTAAAAGTCATTTTCGATGAAGTGAAGAGGTTTGAAGATCAAAAGACTACTGAACACCTTCTTGAATACCGCTTTATGAAAATGAGACTTCCTATCGTCAGTATGGTGGTGACTCTTTTGGCGCTAGCCGCTTTAACGCTCTTTAAGAAATTTAAATGGGCCCTTGGATTAAGCTTTCTTACGATCATTCTTCAGCTTGCTTTAATTACCTTTAGAGTTCTTATTAGTGGGCGCGCTCCCATCACCAATATGTATGAGACCGTTCTCTTTTCTGGCTTTGGCGCTCTCTTTTTGTCCCTCGTAGTCGGTCACTTCAAGAAAGAGAAAGTCTATGTCTACATGGGGCTCATGTATAATGCCTGTACCCTCATGATGATGAACTTTGCCACAGGCATGCTCTCTGACAATATTAGCCCTCTCGTACCCGTTTTAAGGGATAACTTTTGGCTTTCGACCCATGTGACAACTATTATACTCTCCTATGGTGCACTAGCTCTAAGCTGGATTTTGGCCAATACGGTTCTTATTAAAAGAAAGCTTGGTGGGCTCACTCAATCAGACGAAGTCTATTATGCCGATCATATCTACACGACCCTCAAATGGGGCACGATTATGCTTGGAGCGGGCATCATTCTTGGTGGTGTCTGGGCCGATTACTCCTGGGGCCGCTTTTGGGGCTGGGACCCTAAAGAGACGTGGAGTCTTATTGCTTTTGTCATCTATATGGCGATCCTCCATGGCCGCTACACTTCATGGATTCCCAATAAGAGATTCATTCCTCTTGTTGCAGGAGCATTTATGTCAATTATGATGGCATGGTTTGGAGTCAATTACATCCTCGCTTCTGGCCTGCATTCTTACGGATTTAGTGAAGGGGGCGCTGTCTTTCTTGGTAGCTTTTTTCTGGTACAAACAGTTATAATTGTATTAACCAGCAAGAAATCAGAAACCGTAATGGGATAAAGTGACTCAAGACGACCAAAATATAAAAGGCTTCTTAAAAAGTGAAGCCTTCCCCTTTTTAAGTGCGCCTTTTAAAAGGTCAGAGCTTGGAAAGAAACTCCTTTATTCCATTCTCTTTTTTTCAACCATTATCACCATTTTTCTCACCAGCATTCAGATATACTTTGATTATAGAGCGGGCCTGAAAAATATTTACGACACCGTCGATCAGATCAAAATCACCCAACTCGAATCACTGGCCCAAAACCTTTGGAATATTAATAATGAGCAGATTCAAATTCAGCTCAAGGGTCTACTTGAGATTGAAACGGTTAATAGCCTCACCATTTTTCCAAAAGATGATGACCCCATTAAATTAAGTAAGAATGTGCGCTCTTTTAAAGAGATCGTGACCAACTACCCCATCATCTATCAAAGAGAGGGAAAGGAAATTAATCTTGGCACGCTAAGAATCATTAGTGACATCAGCCCTGTCGTGAATTCTCTCAAGTCCCGTGTTCTCATTATCCTCCTTTCTCAAGGAGCTAAGACTTTTATCGTCTCCCTCTTTATTCTCTTTATCTTTAATGTCCTTGTTTCAAAACATTTGATCGCCGTTAGCCGCTTTGCCCGTGAGACGAGTCTTGATAATATTGGCAAGCAGCTGGTGCTCAATCGCGCCCCTCAGGAAAAGGCAGATGAGCTCGATGAACTCGCCTCAAACCTCAACCTCATGCAAGAGAAAATTAGAAGAGAGGTCATTCAAAGAAAAGCTTTTCAAGATCAGCTTCTTCAATCTCAAAAAATGGAAGCCCTTGGAACACTGGCCAGTGGCATCGCTCACGATTTTAACAATATACTCCAAGGCCTTTACAATGCTCTCTTTCTTATTGAAGAGGAAGTCATTGATAATGCTGACGCCCTTTCTCGCCTCAATACCGCCAATCACCTGGTGGATCGCGCACGAGAACTTGTTAAGCAAATCCTTATTTACACCAAACAAGAAGAAGGTATTTTTAATCAATTCTCACCAATATCTCCTATCCAAGATGTCGTTGAGATTCTTCGTGCCGCTCGAAATAGCCAAGTCACCATTGACCTCTTCATTGACCCACCTAACGGAAATATCTACGGAGACAAAACGCAACTTAAGCAAGTCCTCCTCAACCTTGGAAATAATGCTCTTCAGGCCTTAGACGGTATCAGCAATCCCAAACTTAAAATTTTTATAAGCTCTGAAGCCTTTTTCAACAGCCCTCCTTCTCAGTTAGAAGCTGGAGACTACCTCGTAATTAAAGTGACAGATAACGGCATTGGCATGAGCGAAGAAGTTAAAGAGAGAATCTTTGAACCTTTCTTTACGACCAAAGATATTGATAAAGGCACAGGTCTTGGCCTTAGCGTTGTTCAAGGAATCATTCAGCGCCACAACGGTCACATTGAAGTTCAAAGCACCAAGGGACAAGGAACAACCTTTACCATTTACTTGCCTCTTATCTTAAAGAAAGGTGAAGAGCGACTTCATCCCTATCTGGGAGATGAATTCATTCATATTGTTGGGGATAATAGTGATGTCACAACTCCTCTTAAAGATCTTCTGCAAAATCGTGGGCATCATATAAGTGTATCAGAGAGTGCTCAAGAGACTCTCGATAATATCAAAGAGCGAGTGAAGCGAAAGCCAAACCAAAGTCAAATTCTCATCATCGATCAAAGCATTAATGACTTTAGCCCTGAAGAACTCGCAAGAAAGGTTCGCCAATTCTTTAAGGACATTCCTATCCTTTACCTCTCAGATAAAAATACCTCACTGCCCTTTTATCTGCGCATTGCCGATATACAAAGAGAACATTTCTTAGAGGGAATCCCCACTTTCAAAAAAGAGAGCAAATCTTTTAATAAAATTATGCAATCAGCTTTTGATCTTCTAGATTAGAGCAAAACCCAAGAAAGAGAAATTATGTCTGAATCACTCAAGAGTAAAATTCGCACCATCCCTAATTGGCCAAAAGAAGGAATTATGTTTCGTGACATCACGACTCTTCTTCTCGATCCCCAAGGACTAAAAGAGACCATTCAACTGCTTTGTAAGAGGTGTCTTGAGACCCATGAAGGTAAGATCGATGTCATTGCTGGTATTGAGGCGCGTGGTTTTATTCTTGGAGCGGCCATGGCCTACGAACTTGGCTTAGGTTTTGTGCCCATTCGTAAGAAAGGTAAGCTTCCTGGCGAGACCTTTTCTCAAGACTATTCGCTTGAGTATGGTACTGATACGATTGAAATTCATAAAGATGCCCTCAATGAAGGCCAGCGCGTACTTCTTGTTGATGATCTTCTTGCGACAGGGGGAACGGCACTTGGGGCTTATGAGCTGATCAAAAAGACAAAGGCCCAAGTGGTTGAAGCCTGTTTTGTTGTTGATCTTCCCGATTTAAAAGGCGGTGAAAAACTCACCGCCCATGGCATTCCTTGGTGCGCCCTCGTGGATTTTGAGGGCGAATAGTCTAGTTACAATAATCGCTAGCAATTTCTTTAATACGATTAAGTTCTGAATTCTTGCCCGTGTAGGGAGAGAAAGCACCGTAACCATAATAGTAGAAGGAATCATCACCTTCTTCGTAAGTGTATTTCTGAGTCGAGTTTGGATAGTTGGAATCAACAACAAAGAGGTCATAACCATTCGTTGTTTTTTCCATTCCAATCACAAGCCACGCGTGGGCCGTAATTCCTTTAATTTGTAACTTCTGATAAACAACATCACCTTGTTGAGTTTGAGCGTAGAGTTCATCCATCTCTTTTTTCATGGCCTCAGGTGTACGAATAGAAGATCCAGCAAGGCCAATAACCCAGTGTTGAAAAACCATTCCATCAATACGCTGCCATGACTCTAGGTTCTTTTGAATTTCTTCATAGTTATCACGACTAAATTCTTTAAAATTACTATAGCCGGGGATTTCGATTACTTTACGACCTTTTCTAATATCTTTTACCAAGCGTTTTAATTTACGCTCACTTGGTCTCGCTTTATCGGGACGATAGATAGTGAGGTAGGCGGCGTTTCTTTGAAAACGTGAATGCCACCAGCAAACTCCACCACCGACAAGTCCCCCATAATTTCGACGGGCCATTCTCATATCATCTTCTTCTAAAATTCTTTGGTGCCTCTTAACTGACTTTTGAGAAGAGCAGTAGTCACTCTTACTCTTAGGAATAGAAGCTGCTTGAGTCGTGCCAATGGCCATAAGGGCCGCTAAAATTACGCTTTTCATGGTCTCTCCTAAAGGATTATTTTTGGGTTCCTCTAGTTATACCAACAAATGAGAGAGAGCTGGTCTAAATTTGAAAAAGCTTCACATCTGTCAAAAGTTAGGACAAAACTAAACTAACTTATCGGAATCATGACGTAAAATAATCGCTCCCTCAGCGATTAACTTCTCACAGGTCTTCTTAAGCACACGATGGGCCTCAAAGGCCTTCTCCTTGGGTATCTTTTCTTCCTCGAGATGAAAGCGCAAATCTTCGGCCATTCGTGCACTCATATTTTGATAGAAAAAATCGGCAATTCTTCTATCCTCGATTTTCAAGGCATGCCCTAAAACTTTAAGGGGCACAGCTTTAAGAAAGTCGGACATCATTTTTGGGGTTAAGAGTGTGAGGCTTTCTACCTTAAAGAGATGATCCACAATCTCTGCCGTCATCGTGGGGTCCTTCTCTTTCATGAGCTCAATCACCTTCTCTTTTTGCTCAGGATCAAGCCCATTAAGCATATCGGCAGCTATATCCACCGCTAATTTCTTATCGCTCATTCTCACTCCTCCTTAATTTATTCTCTCTTTGTAAACTCGATGCCACTGTTGCTCGTGATCCCTCACAACCTTGCGCTTGCCTTCATAGAGGCCCCCCTCAACTTCACTGAGGCGAAAGGGAAACTTCTTTTCTTTCCATAGTTCATCTTTAAGAAGGCCATATTTCGCGACAGCTCTTCTTAACTGGACTTTAGCGCCCCTAAGACTTTGACAGGGCTTGCCCTCATGATGACGAAGTGACCACTCAACAAGACGGTGATCAAAGAAGGGCACTCTAATATCAAGACCACGGGAAAAGCCAATACGATCCATTTTATAAAGAGCGTACTGAGGCGACCAAAACTTAAGATCAAAGCGTAGAAGTTCATGCATAGAAAATGGCGTGCTTCTTGGCCATTGCCTTTCTAACTTAGTATAGACCGCTTCCTCTTCTTTCTCACTGCCAAGAGAGACCAAAGAGAGATAGGCCTTAAGGGGATTTTGAAAGGAATGGAGAAATTTGATGAATTTTTGAATTCCCTTTTGATCAAGCGCCTGATTATAAGGAAAGAAAGTATTCCAAAAGGACGTTGGCAAGGAGCCCATTAATTTTAAAACGGCGCTTCTTCCCAGCCCTGGCAAAGCTTTATTAAAGAGTTGCGCCATAAAGAAGACACGGTGGTGAACGTAGCCTCCAAAAACTTCATCGGCCCCATCGCCACTAAGAACCACCCGTGAACTCTTGGCCGCCTCCTTACAGAGCTGATCCACAAGAAAAATGATCGTGTCTCCATAGGGCTGCTCTAGGGCATCAAAGACCTTAAGATCTTTGTGAGGATTGTAGGTTATCTTTCGAAGGGGAAGATCATAACTCTTTTGAAAACGATTCAGACGCTCATCTTCGTTACTTGAACCCGGAAGAGACATATAAAGAGACTCTTTAAAGCCACTTTTCTTACTCGCTAGTGCACTGATAAGACCGCTATCAATTCCTCCACTGAGAAAGGTTGAAAACTCCTGGCCATGGGTCTGGGTGCGGATTTCAATGGCATCTTTTAGGAGGGAGGCAAGCTCGTCTTCGCAAGCCTCTCCACTAACCTCACCAGTAGCACGAGAGATTGAGTTAATATCCCAATAAGTTACTTCCTTAAGGTTCACTCTTTTTTCAATCAGAAGGTCATTCAAATTAATTTCGATAAAGTGTCCTGGCGCCACGGCATGAATTTCATGAAACACACACTCTCTCACTGAGGCGCCATAGCGTAAGGTGTGATACTGAGAAAAGAAGTCATTATTAAGGGTGAGCTCGTGGTGATGCTTCTTTCTTAATTCAGCTAAAATAAAGAGATTCGTGCTCGCGGCAACCATCGGCTTTTCTAAGCCCTCTAAGAGTGTATAAAAGAGCGGCCTAATCCCCATGCGATCCCTAGCAAGAAATAATCTTTCACCTTCTTTATAGCAAAGAGCAAAGTTACCATTGAGATCATTGAGGGCAGCAATTGATTTCTTTTGCAAAAGCGTAAAGAGAGCGCTGGTGTCCCCATTCTTCACTGTGGAGCTAAAGTCGCGGTAGTTATAAATATCTCCATTAAAGAGCAGATAATCCTCCCCTCGTACAAGGGGTTGCTTATCAAGATTATCCTCATCAAGGAGACTCAAGGTTTGCAGGCGGCTATGAAAACAAAAGTGGTGAGGATGACGGTAAAAGCCCTGCTCATCTGGGCCTCTCTGAATGAGGAGATCTGAATTGCGAAAGGAGTTGAGAAAACTTTCCTCTTTAAAAGGATGATCTTTAGCAATCGCGCAAAAGAAGCCACACACTAGCTCAATCCCCCTTTGGGAATATTTTGGACATACTCTCCGTGGTCACCAATGTCGAGTCCACTTTCTTCCTTTTCAGCTTTAACAAGAAAGAAGTCGACGCCAAAGATCTTAATCACAGCAAAGGTCATCAGAAAACTATAAGCCGCTACACCAACGCCGGCGATTAGCTGCGTGCTCGCCTGAGCTCCAGGTAGAAAGAAGCAAAGAAAGAGAGTCCCACATAACCCAGTGAGACCATGAGTCGAGAAGACTTCCATCACATCATCTTGATTGAACACTTTGTGCATGAAGCGCACACTATAATTGGTAAAGACACCCGCAAGAACCCCAAGAATCGCAGCACTTTGAGTACTGATCAGACCGGCACTAGGAGTGACCATAACCAGTCCAGCGACCACCGCCATACTTAAATGAAGAAGTGAGGAGCGATGGGGAGTGTGAATAAGATCGATCCAAAACCAAATCAACAAACTAAAAGCAGGTGTAATAAAGGTATTTAAGAGGGCACTGAGCGCCTGGTTATCGAATCCTTGGGCACTACCGCCATTAAAGCCAAACCAGCCAAGCCACAGAAAAATCAATCCACAGAAAATCTGGGGGTTACTATGATGCTTAATGAGCTTGAAGTAGTCGACTCTTCGTCTTGCAAGATAAGTCATTGCGAGGGCACTAAAGCCAGTGGTGACATGAATAACAAGGCCTCCAGCAAAATCGACCACCTTCATCTTTAAAATAAATCCCTCTGAGCTCCACACCGCATAAGCAACTGGCAGATAAACCACAAGGCCCCAAAGATTCACAAAGAGAAGCATTTTCTTTAGACTCATCCTCTCTGCCCATACCCCAACCAAAATGGCCTGAGCGATCAAAAAGAAACTACACTGATAGAAGAAATCAGCTGGCCCAAGTCCCCCGTAGACGACAGGACCTATAACTAAGCTAAAGAGCAAAAGACCGTGGGGAATAATCAAAAGGGTTTGGATTAGTTGGCTCAGAGAGTTCTTAAAGCGAACGACACCACTTCCCATAAGACCCAGTCCAAAGATCATCAAAAAGACGAGTAATCCACAAAATATAAGCCAAAATTGATCCATCAATCTCTACTCCAAAGCCTTCCCATTAGTTTTAAAGCTAGTGTATCATTACTTAAAAGTATTTTTGTCAAAAAAGAGGAATCACTATGCTTTCGCATTTCTGGGGTGCTTTAGACGCGCAACCTCATTCACTCCCTAAGGAAGATTATCCTTTCAAGAAAAAGACCGACAATTTTACTCTCCTCTCAAGTCAGCCCATTTTTGAAAGTGAAAATGCTCTCATCTCCCTTCATGGTCCCCTCTTTAAGAATCTTCTGAGCAAGGAAGACTACTCACACTTCAATCAAGACCCGCAGAGAATGGGCCACATTATTGAGGATCTCTTTAACCAAAAAGGGCCTGACTTCTATCAGGACCTCGATGGTCTTCACTTTATTATTTTCTACCAAAAGAAAAAAGGTGTTCTCCACCTCTTTAATAATCGCTATCAGTGCACCAGTGGCTATTACACAAGTGGTCAAGTGCCCTTTATTTTTTCAAATGATATCCTAAAAATTAAAAACTCCCTTGAGCCCAAGGAGGTCACACCTCACTTTGGGGCCATTCGCTCCTTTATCAGCAATGGCTTTACAAGCCCCGATCAAACTCAAATCTCATCTATTAAGAAGTTTCTCCCCTGCTTCAGGCTACAAAGGGAAGATAATGAGAGCACCCTCTTTCATCATGCTGACACAGAATATTCATTTGAAAGAAAACCCTTCTCTGATTTGGAAAGCAAACTCGATGACTATGAGAACCTCTATCGCTCGGGTCTTGAGAATTGGAAGAATGCCACCCAAACAAAGACATGTGGCTCACTCTTAAGTGGAGGCCACGACACAAGCTTTGCTTTTATTCAAGGTAGCAAGGTCTTTGATAAACCTCTTCATGGTTTTACAGTGACCTTTCCTGGTTGGGCCTGGGATGAGGAAGCCTTTGCAAAGAATATCTGTGAGAAGTTTAACGGCCACTTTCACCCCATCCCCTTTGAACCCGAGGACCTTGATTATATCGTAAGCATGGTCAGGGCCAATCAAGAACCCGTTGTAGGCTCAAGTCTTCCACTGCACAAACTTAGTCTGGAAGCCCGTGAACATGTGGATGGCATGCTTGGTGGTGATGGCGGTGACACTTTATGGGGAGAATACTTTCCCGTCGCTGAGTACCACCGCTATATAAAGAATATCCCGAGGGGCTTAAGAAAGAGTGCTTTGAAAATGGCGCAAGCAGGAGTGAAACTCACGGACTGGGAAAGATTTTGGGAACTCTCCCATGTAGCGGCCCTCTTTACTGAAGATGATTACTATCATCAATTCATGACAAAGCTTTGCACCTATCGCCACTTCTCTTTTGACTTTCAAAAGAAACTCTTTAAAAAAGAAATTTTTAATACCCCTCTTCCCAGTGCCGCCTACGAAGTCCCTTTCACAAAGGATGGTTTTCAAGACCAGCTGATTTCAGGGAAACTCTATAATGCATTTTACCCCTACCAAAGTTTTTCAACCTATCGCTCTGTTGAACACTTTAATACGCCCTTTTATCTACCTACTATTAATAAAGAAGTCATCGATTTTATCAACTCCCTACCCTATGAGTGGATCAATGGGGGAACAACTCTTCATCGCTTAACAAATAACAAAACTATTAATCGCCGCTTTCACAAAATGGCGCTCAGTCGCTATCTTAAAAGAGAAGAGATTTACAACAGAAGCTTTGATATTCCCTGGTACAAAATTTTAAAACCTCGACCGAAAGTTCTTTCAGCCCTTTTGACCCGTTTGAAGAATAGAGGATGGTATAACGAGGAATTTCTCGATAGTCTTTTTAAAGAGTTTGAAAACCAAGAGGCGAAAGACTATGAGCTTCTTGAGCTCAAGCATCATGGCTATAGAATATTCACTCTCTTAAGTCTTGAAGTTTGGGCGACTGAGTTTCTTGATGGTAGAGAAAGTGACGACTTTGATCGCAAAATTAATCTTGAAGACTACTTGCTCTCATAGAGCTCACCCGCTTTTTTGAGACGGTTGAGAATACTTTGGAAGATCTCTCCTTGCTTGGAGTTCACGTCTTTGCTTTGATCGGGGATGAGAATGATTCTCTTGTGCTTATTCTCCCCTAATTTCGCTTGCATCACACAATAGAGCTCTCGCGCAGCAAGAGCAGCATCTTGAGAAAGAGTAATGACATCATACTCTTCACCAGCTCCTTTAAAATTCTTTTGCTCACAGTAAAAGAGGGGAAAAGCTGGTCTGTAGTGAATATGGTATTGCCCAGGCGCTTGCACACGTGCCTTCTCTTCAAAGGCAGTTTCGGCCTTAGTCACTGTCAGAGCAAATTTTTCTCCAACCTGAAGCAGATCCTCGTGAGTGATAAGACCAGGTCTTAGAATCTCCAAATGACCTTTTTCACGATTAACGCGAACAATAGTTGATTCGATTCCCCCCACACAGGCAGGACTTTTTAAAACGCAAATATCTTCGTTAGGAAAGTTTTCAAGAACGTGCTCATACTGAGTGGGGCTCGTCTTTGTAAACTTATTGGCACTTGGGGCGGCCAGGGGAGACTGGGCTTCTTTTATAAGATCTATTGCCAACGAATGATCGGGCATCCTAAGACCAACCGTTTCAAGGCCACTTGTAATGAGAGGATCGATAAGCTCAGATTTAGGAGTCACAATCGTTAAGGGCCCTGGCCAAAAAAGACGAGCTAATTCATCTTCGACATCCCCCCACTCTTCGCTACAAGAGCGCGCTTGCTCAAGGCTACAAATATGGACAATGAGAGGATCAAAGAGAGGGCGCTCTTTAAACTTAAAGATCTGAGAAATAAGTTCTCTTTGATTTATAGGTGCGGCCAAACCAAAGACGGTTTCAGTAGGCATCGCAACCAGCCCACCTCGCTTCCAGGTGGCGATTGCTTCAGAAAGGGAATCAGAGAGAAATGCAGACATTTCCCTTATTTATCATTTGTTACTCATTGCGACAAGTGGTTTGCCAAACACTCTGGCCGCGGTCAAAATGAAAAGAAAAGGAAATCTTATGAAATATTTAATTCTCTGCCTTCTCTTTCTCGCATCCTGTGCCAATAACGAAAAGGACGACCCCAATAAGTGGGATGCTGAACTTGATTCCTTTATCAGAGATCGCAACGGCATTATTACCTTTGCTCGCATTCACTACCCTCTTGCAAAGACCGCGGCTATGAGTAAGGCCAGAAATATTAAGACCAAAAAGAAGATGCGAGAAACATGTGCTCCTCGCCAGTTTAGGATCACTAACGATAAAATAATGGGGACTGATTTTGTGACCTTAAGAATAGATTATCGCCGCAACACCCAGGTTCGTGTCTACGAGTTTCGCTGCCAATAAGTACTATTTCTTTAGAGAGTTAAGAAAGTCTTCTGAAATTTCCTCTTTAAATTTTAGTCCGACCAAAATAGAGGTCTTCTCATCGCTCTTGACTTGCCTCTTATAAACAATCTGAACTTCTATAGGCTCTTTGAGTCTGATATCACCCATTCTCTCTAGGAAGAGACAATCACCCTTGTGAAAGAGATGAGCATGGCCTGCGGCAATGCTCGCACCTATTCCGCCTCTGCCAATATTGTGACAATCCATAAGAATCTGGAAATTATCTTTATTTTCTTTAAGCGTTTTAAAGGCCAGACTCATTGGCTCCTCTAGATCTAAGCGAGGATGAGAGCGGTATTCTTTAAAGAACGCAATTTGCGGAATGGGAATATTGATTTGATCTTCATAAATAAAGAACTCTCCTCCCTCACTCTTAAAGAGAATTTCTTTTTCATCCCCTTTAAAATAGAGGTCGGTACCGGGATCAAGATCATCAAAGCTTAAGGAAATCTCACTATCTTCAAGCGGTATTTGGAGATCAAAATCAAGGGCGACTTTTAAGACCTTTGAACTGACATCGAGATTACAAACCTTCACAGGCCAAAGCATTCGTTTCTCTTTTTGTCTCTGCCATAAGAAACCCGAACCCTCTCGAATGGAGAGGCGTACAAGACCATTTAAGATCTCGCTATAGTGGTGGCAATTTCTGAGGTTACCAGTGCTTATCACGACATGCCCTTTAAAAAGTCACAGATTAAAAGCTTAACTCATATTAATAGGTATTTTACCCCTAAATGGGCCAAATGACTTACCTAAAGAGAGAAAAATTTTATTTAGGCCATTATTAACTATATTTTCGATATATAGCAGTAAAATAATAAAAATTTATTTTTATTTATGAATGAAAACAAGTCGCGCTTTTTTGCTATTCGCCCACACTTTAAGCCTGTTTTTTATTGACCTTCGCGCGAACCCCTAGGTATTACCTTAAGTATTACTAACTAAAACAAAGGTATAATAAGTGAGAAATCTTTTTCTTTGCCTCCTTGTATTTGTAGGAACAGCACAGGCAGGTGAATTCAAGCATGAGACTCAACTTGGGGTTGTCGTTACTGGCGGTAACACTGAAGTTGAAATCTATAACGGTAAAACAACAAATACTCTCTCATGGGGTAAAGACGATCGTAACCACGTCACCTTTGGTGGTCACTATATGTATGGGACAAGTAGTGGTGTTGAAAACTCTCGTAACTGGGATGTGAACACTAAGTATGAGCGCTCCCTTTCAAAGAAGATTGGTGTCTTCACCGGTGTTAAAGTTGAAGCCGATGAATTTGCTGGTATTCAACTCAGAACAAACCTCGATGCTGGTGGAACTTATCAGATTTACAAAAAAGACAAGTCTTACATCAATTCAGAGTTTGGTTATCGCTATCGCCAGGAAAAAAACCTTGCTGATGAAGTCCTTCGTCAATCACAAGCGCGTCTCTTCCTAGAAGGTGTCCGTAAAAAGAGCGAGGAATTTTCAATGAAGATGACAGTTGAATACCTCCCAAACTTCACGATTGGAGAAGACTGGCAGCTTAACTTTGAGCCAAGCTTTAACTATCACTTTCATAATAATCTTGCTCTTAAGTGGGGTTATCTTGGTAAGTATGACAACCTTCCTGTTGCTGGCAATAAGAAGTTTGACTTCACTTACACGACAGCTCTTATCGCAAATTTCTAATTGATAAATTCTGGGGAAGTTGGGCCTTTAGTGACTTTGGCACTTGAGAAGTCCACTTCCCTCTTGAAAGAAGCGCCACTCCAACAAACTTGCCCTCATACTGAATAAGATAATACCCAGGCCTTGTCTCTTGAGTGACAAAATCTAAATCAACCTCTCGCTTAAGAAGTTTAACGGCACTTTCATGATCAGCATCGATCGTTCCCTTTTTGACCGCCTCCTGACAGAAGAGACCAAATTGATGGGTTACTTTATAGGGAAACTCTGTACCACTGAACAAACGAAGACCAGCTGATTCCTCCGCGCCTTGATTACTCAATTCATAACTTCCTCTAGGAAATAACCACAGTCCTTCCTTTCTTTTAATAAAGTCCCATGAGTCCCAAAAGGCTTCTTTTATTCCATAGCGGTCAAAGAGGTAGTGAATAAGTTGGGCCCTGTCTTCTTCTTTAAGAAGAGAGTTTTCTAATTCTTGCGACATAGAATCCTATGGAATTAAGTTTGTGGGGATAGACCCGACGAGTTTTTAAAAGGTCAGCGCCAAAATCTTGTCCTTCATACTCACAAATACCTTGAGAAAGTTTATCTTCAATTTCTTGAGAAAAGGGAATCTCCTCAATAACGAGGTTAGGATGACGCTTAAGAAGTTTTGAGATCGCCCCTTCATTTTCATCGGGATCATAGGTACAGGTACTATAGACGAGAATTCCATTTTCTTTAAGAAGGCTAACACTATGATCAAGAAGCGCTGCCTGTTCACGATGAAGTTTTTCACGAAACTCTTTATTATAGGAGAGGTAATTAACTTTGCGCCTTTTCTTTCCGAGAAGAGTGTCATGGCGAAAGGTCCCCTCACTCGAGCAAGGGCCATCCAAGAGAATTCGATCAAAGCGTAGAGACCCCAGTGAAATATCCTGCCCCTTACTCGCATAAACCATGCAATTGGCGACAAGCATACGATTAAGATTCGCTTTAAGGACTCGCCGTCTATTAAGGTCTGGCTCAAGAGCAATAAGAAGTCCGGTATTTTTCATCATCTGTGCCAGATGGGTGGTTTTCCCCCCTGGAGCGGCACACATATCGAGGATCGTTTCATTCTCATCAGGACTCAGAGCAAGGACGCTTAAAAGAGAGCTAAAGGCCTGCATGAAATAGTGGCCATGGTGATGCTCTAAACGACCTCCCCAAAACTTTCTCTCACCCTCAACTTCATAGAAGAAAAGTTCTTCAAAGGGTTTCTTGTAGGCCTGATCTGACACACATTCAAGCCAAGGGCCTAAATCCCCTGTCCCTCTAAGCCCTGTTGGAAAGGGCTCTTCAAGAGATTTAAGAAATCCCTCAAAGTCTGGAATAAAATTTCGATAGCGGTCAAATAAGCTCCAATCCATCCCCCTATTTAAAGGGATTTAGCCTGTAGAGTCCATCTTAAAATTGGGAAAAACCGAAGACTTCCTGAAAGTTGTGCCTAAGATAAAGAGGCTTCAGTACTATAAGAGACAGGAGGCAATCATGAGTAACTACTCAATTCAATTAACGGGAAAGACCGCTTTTGATCAAAAGGGAAATAAGGTTCTCGTCAATACTCATGGCAAGGCCTTTGCCATTGACGAGACGATTGAAGATCTCTGGCAGCAAATTGAAGGACTCATCCACCAAAAAGAGATCAACAGTCTTGAAGATCTCGCAGGTGAAGTGAAAACCCAAGCCCCTGAGAAAGAGATCAAGACCGTTCTTAATAAATTACAGGAGCACCAACTACTCTCCTTTGAGTAGTTCCTCACTCACCTCATTCACTTCAATTTGATAAGTCTGATCTGTATAATTCGTTGGGACATTTTCAAGCTTTGAAGTGATAAGATCCTTAAGTTTCTTAATGCTCAAAAGATTCTCTTTCTTCTTTGGCCACAGGGCATAGAGGTTAATCTTAAGTGACTTTCCAATACTAAATTTCGTTAACCCCTCATACTCTTCCATAGGATTTTCAGCAATCACCATCACACAACGGCCGCGATCACAAAGCTTCATAATATACTCTTGGTGATCCGACTGAATATATTCCTTGGGTTGAACTTCATATTCTTTAAGAAAGTTATTAATACTCTCATTGAGGGTCACATCCCAACTCACCTGGGCCATGGGGATATTGCGAAGGATGTCCTCTTTTTCAATAAACTGATGATAGAGCTCACTTGAGCACGCAAACACTAATTCGAAGCTGCCAATTTTGGCATAATCAATGCTCTTCTTTGTTGGTGGCTTTAAACTAATACCCCAGTCAAGATTGCCATTATTAAGGTTTTCCACAAGTTGCTGATGTTCATATTGGCGGGAAGTATTAACGGTTCCAAATTGAGTGTAAAAATCCCAATATTGGGAGCAAAACTCAGCGGCGACAGAATGAGAGATCGTCTCCTCAATCCCCACAGTCACCGAATAACCACCCACATCACTAACGCTGATATCATCAAGAAGCTTACTGCCTGCTTCAAAGATCTCCCTAGTATGAGCGAAGAGATTTTCTCCCTCTTTCGTTAGCATCAGACCACGGCTTGAGCGGTGAAAGAGTTTGAGACCAATCGTTTCCTCTAGCTTCTTAATTTGCTCACTAGCGGTAGAGGAGGCCACACCGAGTACCTTGGTTCCATCCTTTAAACTCTTGGCCTTCGCCACTTCATAGAAGCAATAGAGATGATTCCAATTAATATCTTTGAGTTTCTTAAGCATAGTATTATTCCATTTTCTTAATTCGGTTTTTAACAACCCTTCTTCTGATTACCCTAAACTAATTCACAGAAAAAAACGAGTTGATTTTCCTTATACCTTTCTTTGAAACCTAAAGAGGGAAGGTAAAAATAAAGCTAAACATCTGTTTTTATTGCAATTAACAGGAAAGTCGCATAAATAGCTATTAGGTTTTTCCTAATCAAAGCGAGAAGGTCTTAAGAATGCAAAGGGCCCTCAGTATAGTCAAGTAAAGCTAACCTCTCTCAAAGGATACTCGTTTTGTTAAAAAAGCACGCTCTTGAAATTAAACCAGCGACACGAAAAGATATGGACACCATCGCTCAGTTCATTCGCTCTAGTGCGAGATGGTATGAGCCCTTTCTTGATGAAAAAGACCTCGATGAACACTATGTGGACGACACATGGAAAGAGGAAAACTTTAAAAAGAGAGACTTCTATATTGGAAAAACTCCAAAAGAAGAAGATGTAGGCACGATCAGTTTGCAATTCTTTGATGACGTCACCTATCTTGGTTATATCTATCTGCACACCGATCACGTCGGAAAAGGATTCGGTCATAAACTTATTGATCACGCTAAAGAGGTCAGCAAGGATAAGGGTCAAAAAGAAATGGTCCTCATTGCCCATCCCGAGGCGAAGTGGGCCGTCAAGGCCTATGAGAAGTATGGCTTTGAACGCTATATGACGGAAAAGGAAAAAATTATTAATTGGAAAGACGGTCTTTTAGAGTCCTACTATGAGGAAGGTTTTCACCTCTATCGCTATCCTTTAACTGCGTAGCTAAAAGGATTACAATAAGAGAATGAAGGCATTCTTTCACAAAGATCAATTAGAATTTCACCCCAAATTTGAGTGGGCCCTTGGCAATAGGATCAAGCATCCTGAAACCACAAAGAGGGCCCAAAATATATTTAGGAAACTCAAGGCTGAGTCTTGGATAGAACTTGCAGAGCCACCTAAAATCCCTCTCAAGGCCATTAGAGATAATCATAACTATCAACTGATAACCCTCTATAACACGGCAATGGAACTTGCGGATGAAGAGGCGTACTATCCCAGTGTCTTTCCCCAACGAGCGAAAGCAAAGGCTGATCCCACCAATATCAACCACGCAGGCTTCTTCTGCTTTGACAGTGGAACCCCTCTCAATAATAAGACCTGGCAAGCAGCAAGTTGGTCAGCGGCCAGCAGTTACTATGCGGCCAAGAGCGTTCTCGCCGGAGATCCGGTAAGCTACGCTCTCAGCAGACCCCCTGGCCATCACGCCAGTCGCGATACCTATGGGGGCTATTGTTATTTTAATAACGCCGCCATTGCCGCCAAAGTTTTACGAACAAAAGGTCGCGTGGCCCTCGTGGATATCGACTTTCACCATGGCAATGGCTCTCAAGAAATTTTCTATAAGAGTGATGATGTCTTCGTCGCCTCCATTCACGGCGACCCAAGAGAATACTTTCCCTATTTCTGTGGCTTTCCCAGTGAACAAGGCTCCGGCGCGGGGCTTGGCCACAATCTCAATGTCATCCTTCCCACCGGAACAAAATGGCCTGCTTATAAAAAAGCGCTAAGAACCGTGTTTCTTAATGCCGTAAAAAGGTTTGAGCCCGATTTCTTAGTCATCAGTGCGGGCTTTGATACTTATAAGTTAGATCCGATAGGAAGGTTTGCCCTTGAAACTGCTGATTATAAGAAAATGGCCAAGGAGTTTGATGCCCTCAAGCTTCCGACCGTCATTTGCCAAGAAGGCGGCTACTTCACCAGAGATCTTGGAGATAATGTCGTCTCATTTTTAAGTGGTTTCAAGGACCGTAAATGAAAGAACTTCCCATTTCCTTTTACTCAGCCAGTGTTACGGCAGTTCTCTTTTTAATTTATATCATTCTCATTACCTTGATGAAGGGCGTAGAAAGAAGAAAGAGAAAACTCCTTGAAAAGAGAAAGACTCTTGAATCAATGGTGACGGAATCACCAATTGATGAAAACTATGAAGAGGCCCTCACGAGGGGTCTTGAAAATATCGAAACTCGTTTTGGCTTTTTTAGAAAGGTTCTTCTTCCTATGACCTTAGGGCTTTGGATTATCTTTCTTGGCATCCCTTATCTTGATACAGCCTCAAAAACCTACACGTCGATTATCTTCACGATCATCACTGTCTTTCTCTCTATTGCGGCCAAACCCTTTGTCGAAAACCTCTTTGCAGGCCTTGTGATAAGTTTCAGCAATAGTGCGCGCATTGGTGACACTGTGGAGATTGATGGCCACTACGGCACCGTTGAAGAAATCAACCTCACTTATACGACTATTAAAGTTTGGGATTGGCGCCGCTACCTGGTACCAAATGCTAAACTCATCAGTAAAGAGTTTCTCAACTACTCCCTAACGGACAAGCATATATGGGCCTGTATTGAATTCTACGTCGAACCAGATGGAGATCTTGAGCTTATTGAAAAGGAAATTATCGAGATCACAAAGAAATCACCTTTCTTTAACACTCAAAAATTTGAAGACCCCCAAGTGTGGAATATGGGAGTAGAAAAAGATGCGATTAAACTTTGGCTGGCGGCCTGGGCAAAGAACCCCAGCACGGGCTGGAGTTTAAAATCAGATATGAGAAAAGCTGTGATTAACACCCTTAAAAAACATGGTCTTAAACCACAACTTTCCTCTGTCGAATTTAGGAGTCCGCTTGGTGCATCCAAACTTCACTCTGAGGAAAGGGAAAGTTAAGTCCCACTTCATCAAAGCGCTTCTTGGTGTTTTCCATCAGATCAAAGTAAACGGCCCAGTAATCTTCTTTTTTAACCCAAGAGCGAGTGGTGATATCAACACTTGAGGCCCCTAAGTTAGAAACTCTAACAAAAGGTGCGGGATCTTTGAGAATTCGCTCATCCGCTTGAATAAGACCCATAAGTTCTTTCTTCGCCACTTCAAAGTCATCGCTATAGGCAATACCAAAAGTGATGTCCACACGACGAGTTGCTTGCGTTGAAAAGTTCGTCACCGTGCCATTAAGAAGCTGTCCGTTAGGAACAATAATAGTCTTATTATCCGCAGTGGTCAGAACAGTTGCAAAGAGTTGCAGTTCTTTAACCGTTCCTGAAACGCCACCACCATCAACAAAGTCACCAACTTTGAAAGGACGGTACCACAGAAGCACAACACCTGAGGCGAAGTGGTTCAAGCTGTCTTTAAGGGCCATACCAATAGCAAGACCAGCGGCACCAAGAATGGCCACAAAACTTGTGGTCTTCACACCGAAGTTCCCTGCAATCGTAATCAAAAGAGCAATCTTAAGAGTGACTTGAAGAAGGGTTGTCGTGAAGGGGACGAGCTCAGGTGCTACCTTTTTAGCGTTAAGACGATTCTTAAGAGCGCCACTTACGATGTTGATAAAGATCCAACCGCCGATCAGCAGAAGGAGAGACAAAGAAATGTTTGCTGCATTTGCTTTGAGGAAAGCAATTACCTTATCTAAATTTTCCATGCCATTTTATGGCGTGATGAAATTTATTGGTCAAGTGATGTTTTATTGATATTTGGCTTCACCGATCTCATGCCTCGCATCAATATCTTCAAGGGCCGGTGCTCTCTTCACTTCTTTTCCAGGTACTCTCTTAAAGTCCACCACGCTTTGAGGCTTCCTCTCTTTTTCTGTCGGAATATCCACCTCAACCGGCGTGAGTCCTGCCATCACTTTTTCATAATTCATAAACTCAAGATTCACCTCTTCACCTTCAGCAAAGGCAGAAAATGAGCTTAGCAATAAGAGCGCAACTAGGGCTTTCATAGGGTTCTCCTCTCTCGTTTTCAATACTCTTAAAACCTGCGAAAGCTATGCCAAGGTGTGAGGTGGGCTCTCTATGAAAAATCAACGCCTTGAGGGCCTTAAAAGAAAGAAACTGATTAAAAACTAAACAGAGTGTAAAAATGAAAGACTCCTTTGTTTGACTATTCAAACCCATATGAATACAACGTCAAAACAGCTTACACCCCGAATTTATAGGAAAATCATGGCCAAGCTTTCAGAGATCAAAGCAGGTCATCGCGTGAAAATTATCCATTTTGGCGATGATCCCACAGTGCGCTTTAAACTTATTAGCCTCGGAATCCTCCCCGGTGACCCCATAGACGTTATCAGTTGCGCCCCCTTTGGTGGCCCCCAAGTTATCGGTCATGGAGAGGCGCAAAGTTTTGCGATTAGAAAGGAAGCTTCTCAATTTGTGGAGGTTGAACTGTGGACCAAGTAACGAAGAATCAAAAGCTGCGCCTCTTGATTGTAGGTCTGCCAAACGCCGGAAAATCAACCCTCTTTAATGGTCTCACAGGCGGCAACCGCAAGGTGAGTAACTACAGTGGCATCACTGTTGATGCCGCCTTTGGGGAGTTTCTAAGCAATGAAGAAAATAATCAGAGTATAGAGATCGTCGATCTTCCAGGCATCTATAACCTCAATCCCTCAAGTAGTGATGAGGGTGTGACAGTTGCGACTCTCCTTGGACTCTATCCCCAAATGAAGTGGGATAAAATCATTGTGCTCCTAGACTATCAACGCCTTGAGGCCAGTCTTAACTTAGCCCTCTCAATTAAAGAATATATCAATGATGACCTGCTCTTTCTCATCAATAAAGACGATGAAGGAGAGATAAAACCAGAGCTTAGAAAAGAGATGCAGCGTCAGCTCAAGGCTCATATACTGACCATGTCGGCCCTCAGTACCGATAAGAATGTCATTGATCACTTTATTCGCCAACACGGTCCTACCCCAGAAGTGACCCCTCTTAAGAGAGAACGCCTTAAGGTAACTCCGATGGCCGCCAGCTTCTTTCCAGCAGCGGATCTTCTCGACACTAAAGAGCTTCCCTACAGCGTGGTCGAGGGAAGCGAGGGAGAGGCCCAAGTGGAGGCCCAAATTGCGAAAGAGCTCAATACTGCGCGCACTATTATCAACTCTGTTTTTACAGAAAGAAAACTTGCTCCCGAGTCCAATGCCTCCCAAAAAATTGACCGTATTGTCCTTCACCCTGTTTTTGGCGGCATCATCTTTGTGGCGCTCTTTTACTTTATTTTTAATTCTATCTACACCTGGGCTGGACCCGCGATGGACTTCACAGAGGCCCTCGTTATCAATCTTGGAAACTTTATTGGAAACTACCTTCCAGAAGGTCTCTTTAAGAGTCTGATCGTCGATGGCATCTTCGCAGGTACGGGCGGGGTGGTCATCTTCTTGCCGCAAATCATGGTGCTCTTCTTCTTATTAAGTCTGCTTGAGCAATCTGGCTATATCAGTCGAGCGGCCCTCGTTACCGATAAAATCATGAGTGTCTTTGGCCTCAATGGTAAGGCCTTCCTACCCTACCTCTCTGGCTTTGCCTGTGCCATTCCGGGGATTATGGCCGCGCGCACCCTCTCTAATCAACGCGAGCGCATGGCCACGATTTTAACTCTTCCTCTTATCACCTGTAGCGCGCGCCTGCCCGTCTATATTCTCTTGGTGGGAACCTTTGTCCCCGACACGACGGTGCTTGGGATCTTTAATGCTCGCGCACTAAGCTTCTTCTTTCTCTACTTTCTGGGCTCCATTTCGGCCCTGATCATCGCTAAGGTTATGCGCTTAAGTGTCTTTAAAGGAGAGAGCGGCAACTTTCTGATTGACCTTCCTCCCTACCAACGTCCCTCAATAAGGGTTGCTCTTAAGCAGTCTTGGTTTAAAGGGAAGAACTTTCTCAAAAAGGCGGGTACCGTTATCTTGGCCCTCTCTATTGTGATCTGGACCCTCTCAACCTTCCCCGAGGTCAATCAAGAAAAGCTCAATGGTCTCAGTGATCAAGAGGCCAGTGCCGTTCGCCTAGAGTCTTCTCTTCTAGGGCAAATGGGAAAAGGCATCGAGCCCATCATTGAGCCCCTTGGTATGAACTGGAAAGTAGGAGTGGGTCTTCTTGTTTCTTTTGGGGCACGTGAGCTCTTTGTCTCCGCCCTTGGCACTCTCTACGCCCTAGGCGATGAGGTGGATGAAGAGAATGAAGGTCTTCGAGAGAAACTTCTCGCTGAGCGCGACCCTAGGACTGGCAGACCTCTCTTTGACCTCGCCACCGCATGGTCTATTCTTATCTTCTTCGTTTTTAGCCTGCAGTGTACTTCTACCCTTGCGATCCTTAAGAAGGAGACAGGGGGCTGGAAATGGCCTCTCTATACTCTAGGCTACACCGTCGCCTTAGGTTATCTAGGTAGTCTCTTTGCCTATAACCTTCTCTCCTAGAACGGAGAGACCCCCCTTTAAAATGAGACAAAAAAAAAGCTCCCTCGAAAGGGAGCTTAATTTTGTCTTTAGATTTTTCTTTAGATCTATTAAGAGGCTTACTTAGAAGCTTCGTAGATGGCCTTGAAACCATCGAAGTCACGAGCAGCAATCTCAGAAAGCATCTTACGGTTAAGACCGATGTCTTTCTTCTTAAGGTTACCCATGAACTTAGAGTATGAACCATCAAGCATTTTTGCAGCTGCAGAAATACGTGTGATCCAAAGTCTTCTCATATCTCTCTTAAGAAGACGACGACCGATGTAACGGTAGTGGAGAGCTCTTTTTACCGTTTCAGCAGCGTGGTAGTATTTTTGTCTTCTTGAAAAGTGAAAACCTTTTGCAAGCTTAAGTACTTTGTTTCTTCTTTGGCGGGCTTTAAAACCTCTTCTTGCTCTTGCCATTTCTTACTCCTTCAACGATCCATTGGGGGGACACAACCTCTTGAACCCAATGTTCAGTTCTTATTACTAATTTCTCTTATTTATTTAACACCAGGAAGACAACGCTTCATACGTGCTTCATCAGCCGCGTGAACGTAGTCAGTCTTTACGTTTCTTCTCTTTTCCTTGTTAGATTTCTTCTCAAGGATGTGACGAAGGTTTGCTCTTTTTCTTTTTAGTTTTCCCGTACCTGTTACTTTAAATCTCTTCGCAACAGCACGACGTGTTTTCATTTTAGGCATTTTGCTCTCCTAACTTTTTCAACTTTAGCGTAATTAAGACGCTATACTTACCAAAATTTATAAGGGTTTGTAAATCCTTAAATTTAAGTAGGAATTATTTCAATGACCCCAGGCCCTAAGAGGACGCTTCCTCTTCCTTGGCCTGGGCTTCGGCTTCTTTCTTTTCTAGTTTTTCTAGGCGTTTACGCTCTTTAGCCCTCTTATCTAGCTCTTTTTTATTGGGAGCAAGAATGGAAATAATACGATTTCCCATAAGTTTGGCCTGAGACTCCTCAACGGCACCGTAATCACAGATTCCTGAGAGGATTTCTTTAAACTTTTCAAGACCAGCATCACGATAGGCCATCTCACGCCCACGAAATTGCATCACCATCTTGACCTTATCGCCCCCTTCAAGGAAGCGGTAAACACGCTTGAGCTTGGTCTCAAGATCGTGAGCCTCAATATTGGGGCGCATTTGAATTTCTTTAAGTTGCGCTTGAGCCTGTTTCTTCTTGGCTTCGTTGGCCTTCTTTTGTTGGTCGTACTTAAACTTACCGTAGTCAATAATCTTAACAACGGGTGGCTTTGCATTGGGCGAAACTTCAACAAGGTCCATGCCTTCGTCTGCGGCAATCTTGCGTGCCTGATCGAGGCTCACTACACCGTGAGCTGTACCGTCTCCACCGATAAGGCGACACTCGGGTACGCGAATTTGATCATTTACTCTTGGCCCTTGTGGCCCTCTGCCTCTGCCATTTCTGCGGTCTTTAATAGGATACCTCCAACAGTACTGTTAATAAGAAGACCTAAGTCCTTAAAACTTTGCCTCACATTACTTCAGAAACGGGCACTCTGACAAATAAGTGCAAAGTTTCTACAAGGTGAAGTGGTCAAAAATTCTTTCGTCACTATTTTAAACCAATTTATAAAATTGAAAAGCGACATCATAGTTATCAACGCTTCGCATCCACGGTTCAACCCCACTGATCTCGACTCTCCACGTTGGGGCCAGGGCTTCCTGGGCTAAGGAGCGCAATTGCTTCTCCACCCCAAGCACTTCGCCTCCCGTGAGCTTAAAGCCCTCATGCCTGGGTAGGCGCCACTCAAAGACCTCTGAGGCAAAGGAGTCAAAGCTAGCGAGTCCCTCGGGCAGACGGGTGGGATGGCCGATAATCTCCCTGCCAAACCATGCCGTGCTCTTATCTGGACCAAAGAAGTAGAGATAAATCTTATCCGTCGCCGTGCTTAAGCGTGGTTGATTCTTAAGATAATCATCAAGAAGATTTAATTTCTCTGGCCACTCTGACCACAGAGACTTGGGGTTGTCATGGGGGAGATAAAGAAGTCGCGCATGCCCGGTTTTTTTAAGGACAGGTCCTTCAAAGGGACCGATCAATTTTTCACTGCCCGAATGCTTATGGTCAGCAGGTCATTAAGATTTTTCTCAATGCGCTTAACGATTTCTTCAAAGTCCTCTTCCCTTGTGACTTTAAGAGTCCCCATGGAGTTCTCAACGGTATAAGAATTCGTATAGTACTTAAGAGCCGACTTCATAAGGGGAAGAGAGAAGGACTCAGGATAGCGGATAAGGCGACCAAGAGCGCGCTCATCTTCGTGAATCTCTTTGACTCTCTTATTAAAGGCATCAATCTTAAAGCCTTCACTATTCTTAGTATGAAGTTCTTTAAGCGTTAAACCGGCCACATAATAGGCTTCCATAATATAAGTGAGGGCCCTATTGAAGAGACCGACCGTTGAAGCAATCGAGTAGAGCTCTTTATGATTAAGTTCCATAAGATCTTCAAGAGAGCCCACTCGCCTGCCAATGCAGTCACTGACAACCGTAAGTGTTCCAAAGAAGAACTCCTTAACAGTCGGAAGATAGAATTCATATTTTAAAGAGCGCCTTTGAAAGAGAAAGAACTCTTTAAGGTCTTTGACACAAGTAATCTGGCCACTAAAGAGGTTAATCCACGCGTCTCCAATAATGGCGGGGATTAGAAAGTGGTGTAAAATAGTATTTTTAAAGTAGAGAATCTCCTGGCGACTCTCCTCACGAATAGAGTAATAGAGACTTGATTGACTCTCTCTTCCAATCACATCGACCTTGCCATTGCCAATGAGAATATCCATGGCCCTTTCAAGACTCTTAGAGCTGTGCTCCTCAGAGAGATTGGCGGTGGTGGGGATATCAAATTTGCGGCAATAATTTAAGATGGCCTGGGCCTTCGTGAGAATATCCTGCCACAGCATCGCCCCTGATGGCTCATCAAGAAGAACCATAGCAAGAAGAGACGTCGGGGTCACCATCATGCCGCGCCCCACTTCTCGAAAGCACTTAAAGGCGACGTCTTGGGTGTACTTTTTCAACCACTCACCGTCATCACCCTTCTCTTTAAGCTGATCAGTGACTTCAACCGGCTTTCCAAGGCGCACGTGAATAGAGCCAAATTGATAGGCAAAGAGTTTAAAGAGACCAAGCAATTGCCCGGTGCTCTCTTTCTTTTTCTTGGCCCCACCCAACTCTTTAGCGAGGCTCTTTTGCTCAGGCACATACTCATGAACAATAGAGACCGGCACAAAGACAAGAGGCGTATTGCGCTCTTCTTGCAAGGCCTTATGTGCATCAAGAAGCATCCCATAGAGACCGTAGCGCGGGGGAAGTAATTTTCCCGTACGAGAGCGTCCGCCCTCAAAGAAGAACTCAATGGGTCTGCCCATTTTAAGAAGATAGTAGAGATAGGCCTCAAGAGTGAGCTTATAAGTCACATCACTAGCAAAGCTTCTTCTAATAAAGAAGCAACCCGACTTTCTAAAGAGCTTACCAATGGGAAAGATATCAAGGTTCACGCCACCAGCGACATAGAGGGGCATTTTATAGGTTTTATAGAAAATATAATTAATCGCCAGGTAATCCGCATGGGACTGATGATTGGGAACAAGAACCACACACTTATCTTTAAGAAGCTCTTTAATATTAGACTTGCTGTCATCAAAGTTGATGTCATCGTAGAGCTTAGGAAGGGTGGTATCGAGAAAGCGCTGAAAAGTTTTGATGGTCGCGGGTGAAAACTCAGCGCGAATTTCATCAAGATTCTTAAGAGCTTTTTGGCGCTCCTTTTCAGGATTTTCCCGGTTGCTTATGCGCTCCTTAAGCTTGGGATAGCTTAAGACTATTTTTTGCATTTTTGTTAGTATCATCGTGCTTAGTTTACACCATGGGGACGACTTTCGCTCATACCAGAAGCACTCATTTCCATAAAAAGTCCCGCTTCAAGCATTTGATCAACTGTTTCAACCCCTAGATAAGTCATACCCGAGCGAATCCCTCCGGCCACTTCGTGCATCACATCCTTCACACTCCCCTTGCAAGAAACAAAGGTCGCCTCCCCTTCTGCGGCCATGCCTTGAGGAAGTTCTCCTCGCCAGCTCACTTGCGCTGACTTTGAGGCCATACCCCTGTAGAGCTTCTTTCCCCCTTTCATCTCACCAGGAGTTTCAAGAGTTCCACTCACAAGAGAGCCCACCATTATCGCACTTGCGCCAGCACAGAGGGCCTTCACCATATCGCCACTATTTTTAATACCACCATCAGCAATAACTGGAACACCATGAGGGGCGGCCGCCTCTACACACATGGCAATCGCCGTCAACTGAGGCACCCCGTGGCCTGTGATAATTCTTGTCGTACACATCGAACCGGGACCGATACCACACTTAATAGAATCAGCACCCGCGCTGATTAAGCGTGCGGCACCGTCTGTGGTCGCCACATTTCCTGCGATAACTTCCACATGGGGATGGGTCTTTTTCATATATTCTAAAACTTCGAGCATCATTACCGAATCACCGTGAGCGATATCAAGGGTGATAATCTCAACGCCGGCATCGACCAGAGCATCCCCTCGTCGCATCCCTTCTTCTTTAACACCAATGGAAGCTGCAATCGGTGTTTTTAAACCATTCTTTTCATGATGGGCCTTAATTTCTTTGACCATCGCCACCTGCCCTTCAGTGTCGTAAAAGCGGTGAAGGGAGCCAAGCCCGCCCATCTCTGCCATCGCACAAGCCATGGCGGTCTCCGTAATGGTATCCATATTTGCCGTGATCAAAGGAAGCTCAAGGGAGACTTTCTTGGTCACCTTACTTAAGAGATTAGTGTTGCGGCGACTAGAGATCTGCGAGTGACGGGGAACCAGAAGAACATCGTCAAAAGTGAGACCTTTATCGCGCTTTAAAATGTCACGACCATTGAACATGAGGGCCATGGATACTCCTTGAATTGAGAAATTTTGGGCTACATGAGAACGTACCAAAAGCTCCCGTCTCTGAAAAGTTATTAGACAAGCTTATGGCAAGAGGCGTTGATGAAGCTTGAGCGTGTGGCCGCGCATTTTGCGCATACAGACAATCATATCGGAATAGGTCATAAGATTCATGGGATCTTGGGAGAATTCTTCAAAGCGGCCCATATGTTCTTCGCGCAGAGCTTCTGCGGCAATCTTAAGTTTCTGGGCCTGGATGCGAATCATCTTTTCATCGCGATCCCCTTGGCCTGGTAAGTCTTGCGCCACCAAAGTGTAAAAGTCCCTCACCTGACGATAAAAACCAACAAATTCCTGGCGCCAATTCCCAGGCGCTCCCCCTTGCAGGTAGCGGGTGTGATAACTGGCCACTTTATCGACGTAGTCCGCGATATTTTCCAAACTATCCGCAATTCTCAGGTGGGCCGTCACTGTATTGGCCTGCATGGGAGAGAGGCTATTTTCCATCAACTGACCAAGATAGAGGCGAACCTCTTTATTCATATTATCCGTGATGCGCTCATAGTGCTTAATCTTCGCCATGATGCGCCCACTGGCCTCTGAGTCACAAAGGTAATCCTCTGTGAGGCTAAAGAGGCGATCGACAATATTCTTAAGTTTATTGAGATGAATCGCACTTTGCACCAGACTCATCACAGGCACCATATCTTCGGTGCGCCCAAGGTTTTCAAGCTCAAAGGGAGACTTCTCCTCTCCCCGAGGCCAGCGTCTTTGAAGAAAACGCCTAAGAGGTCTTAAAAAGGCCATAAAGAAAAGCACACTTAAAGAGCGCACCACAAAGAAGAAGATCATCAGGCTTAGGCCTTTTGAACCAGAGAAGAAGTCTTCAAAAAAGAAGAGCAGAAGACTTCCGATGATGAGCCCTAAGACACCAACCATCATTTGACCTCCGGCCACGCGAGCGGCAAAGGTATTGCCTCTTAAACCGAGGCGGTAGTTGGGCAGAAAATTGAGGGTGTGCACCCCGATAACAACCTGAAGAAGAAGCGAGGGATTAAGGCTCGTGGCATCACTTAAAATAATCAGGATGAGCATCGTCACCATCGATGAGCGCAGAGCGTAGCAAAGCACTCCCCCGAGCGTCACTCCCGTGAGAAGACTTAAAAGAAAGGGCGCATCTGTCAGGGTTGAAAGAAAGTGCGCATCAAGGGCGGGATGGCTTAAGAGGGCTTCAAAGAGAAAGTGGCGACCAAGCCCCACCAGGCCTAAACCTAGGAACACCCCTAGAAACTTTTGAAAGAGGGCCGGTTTAATTCCCCTCTTTAAAATATAGACCACCAAAGCGCAGGCCATGAAAAGAGTGGCACCCTTAAAGGTAATGAGATTGAGAAGAAAGAGAAGGGCCAAAGGACCAATATGGGCGCCGGCCATAAAGCGCAGCCCCGCCCCCACGCGCACCAGACCCGCATTAACAAGACCTAAGAGTGTGCTCACACTTGTCAGAGTTGAACCCGTGAGGCCTGAAACCAAGATTCCCTTAAAGAAGCTGTGACCATTTTCACCCTCTTTAAAAAGATGAAAGAGCGGCTTTTCTAATATTTCTAAGAGATGCCCACTGAGCCTTTGAATTCCAAAGACAATGAGGGTGCAGCCCATGGCAATAAGAGTGATGATTTCCAAAATTGTCGCCTAGCTACTCGTGAGGGATGCAAAGAAGATAGGGATCAGAATGTAGAGGATGGTGTCCCTGATAAGATAGAAGAGAAAGAAGTAAATAAAGGCTTTTGGGCCTTTCTCCCACAGCCTCTCGATTCCCAAATACTGCGCCTTTTTACTCATCGCGATCATAAAGCGGCTCTTTCCGTAGTGCTTCAGAAAGAAGCTCGCCGCTCCATCAACCTTGCGGTCAAAGCGCATAAAGGGCTCTTTCACAAAGCTTGGAATATAGGGAATGAGGCGCTTCCACCAGGGAGTCTTAATTTGAACCTCTGTCTTTGTATTCATGGCCGCCACCATAGCAAAACTTGCCCAGTCGCGCCACTTATTGGTAAATAATCCCTTTTAAATTACAGGAAGTTATAAATTTTGTGGATCCTACAAAACTGTGACAATTCCATGATCCACCTTTGCTAAATTACACCCATGCTAAATGGTTTAAAACTCATCAATTGTCTTCCCTGCCCTGAGCTTGAAGAGCTTCTTCATGCCCGTGCCAAGGGACAGGTCTTCATTCTTAGGACCTGTCAGCGAACTCTTATGCTTGGTTTTAACCGTCAGCCCGAGCGTATTTTAGAAGGTCTCTCTGAAAGCGCGTCTCAAGAAAAGCAGAGTGAAGCCATTAAGACAGAAATTTACAGTGGTCTTAAGGCCTATGAGTTTTTACTGCAAACCATCTGTGGTCTTAAGAGCCGCATTCTTGGGGAAAATGAAATCGTTCATCAATTCAAAGAAGCCTATGGTGCTTTTTTGATGACAGAAAAACCCAATCGCCTCATTCAAACAGTACTTGAAAAGCTCTTTAAAGACGCTAAAGATATCCGCTCAATGCACCTTAAGAATATTGGTCTGCAAACTTATGCGGGCATTTCTCGCAAGATCTTAAGTGAGAAAACTAAAATTGGCGCGCGCGTGGTGGTCCTTGGCTCCGGTCAATTGAGCGAGGACTTTATTAAGATCTCTCGCCGCCGCTTTACTATCATTCTCTGTGCCCGCAATAGTGAACGCGTAGCCGAACTACAGAAAACCTATGGTATTGAGGTTCTTCCGTGGGAGAGGCGTGATGAGATTTATGGTGAGCGCTTTATTCTTAATACCATTGGTACCGACCAATCCTTTATTAAGCCCATGATTAACCCCACTCCCTTTGAGTGCTTTGTTGATCTCGGTGAGCCCACTCCTTTTACCTGGCTAAAGGGACAAAAGAGCTACTACTCTTTGGAAGAAGTTTTTAAAATTGGCCAAGAGCATTCGGCCCAAAAGAGTGAAAAAGTTGAACAGGCCCTTAGTGCCATTGAAGAGGCCACAGAGCATCGCAATGGGCACTTTACGATTAATATTCCTTTTGGTTGGGATGAGCTCCTCTTTGCCTAACCCCTAGCATCCTTGCTATAAAGCGACCTATGAAAAAGAAACATTTTAAGATTGGAACCCGTGGTTCCCTCCTCGCCCTCACTCAATGCCTTCAAGTGAAAAAACAATTAGAAGAAATGAGTGACGCTACTTATGAACTCATCATTATCAAAACTGAGGGGGATGAGAATACGGAAAAGCCCCTATGGCAAATGGATGGCAAAGACTTCTTCACGAAGGAGCTTGATACCGCCCTTTTAAAAGGTGAAATCGATCTGGTTGTCCACAGCTATAAAGATCTTGGAAGTGAAAGACCTATTGGCATAGAGCTTGCGGCCATCACGCAAAGAAAGTTTCCCCACGACGTCCTTCTCATGAGAAAGAGTGTGGTGAAAGAACTTCAAAGTCGCAAACGCAGTGAAGTTCTGGTGGGGACCTCGTCTCCAAGACGCATGACCAATCTTGAAAACTACCTTGCGCCCTATCTTCCCTATGGTGAAGAACTCAAGGTGAAAACAGAATCCCTAAGAGGGAATGTGAATACCAGAATTAAAAAGTGTAAGGATGGTGCCTTTGATGCCATCGTCCTTGCCCTACCCGGCATTGAAAGACTCGCCCTTGGTCTGCCAGACCATCAAAATGAAGCCTTTGAAAAGCATGGTGACCCCAGAGAAATCCTAGGCGGTCTTCTTGATGACTTTGATTTTATGATCCTTCCGACCTCAACATTTCCCGCGGCAGCGAGCCAAGGTGCCCTTGGAATTGAGTGCCTAGAGGAAAGTGTAGATCAAAGTGAGCAAGGTCTTAAAAGGCACCAGGAACTTAAGGAAATTCTCAATAAACTCAATCATGAGCGCACTATTGAAGAAGTTAAAATTGAAAGAAAGCGCTTTCAAGAATTTGGAGGTGGCTGCCACCTCGCTGTTGGCATCACAGCGAGTAAAGGTGAAGGTTTCCTGCGCCAAAGTCTAAGAGGTGTAGCCGATAACAAAATCATTAATGAGCTCTCTCTTATTACAGAAAAAAAGCAGCATCCAAAAATAAGCAAGGCCTTTATCGGACTTTCAACAATAGAGAGTTTTAAAGAACTTGATCTCACCCTTGAGAAAGATCAGGTCTTTATCAAAACAGCTTGTAATTATAAAGAGGCCATTCCAACCGACACCGCCCATGACTACTTCTTCACAAGTCCAAGCACCGTTGACTATGGCAGTGATCTTCTTCACCTCGAGATGAACTCACTTTGGGCCAGTGGCAATAAGACCATGAAGGCCCTCGCTTCAAAGGGTCTGTGGGTTAACGGCTCTGCCGACAGTCTGGGTGAGAGCACCCTTAAGGTCTTGCGAGAGAGTGAGCTTGTGAAACTGATGAAGGGTGAGACTTCTTGGAAGGTGATCACCAATAACGAAGTGGGAAATGATCTTGGACCTACCATCGGTGTCTATAAGAAAGAGGTTAGCAAAGAGGATCAAGATTATTTAAGCTCCCTAGAAACTTGTGACTTTTACTACTGGACCTCACCCACTCAATACCAGTGGTTTAAAGAGAATACGAAACTTAATCCTAAGGCCCTTCATGGCAGCGGCCTTGGAAAAACAGCGGCCTGCCTTGATCAGGACAGCGATCTCTCTAAAGATCAGCGCATTAACTTTTCAACGATGACAGAACTTAAGAACTGGCTAAGGAAGAATCAATGAACCAAGAACAACTTTTTGAACGCTCTAAAGAACTTGTCCCCGGTGGTGTGCACTCGCCTGTGCGCTCCTTTAAAGGACTTCACACGACGCCAAGATTTTTTGAAAAGGCCAAAGGCGCCAAAATCTGGGACGTCGACAATAAAGACTATATCGATTTTTGCATGAGCTTTGGTCCTCTTATCTTAGGCCATAAGAATGAAGATGTTCAAAAGGCCCTTGAAGGTCAGCTTGAAAAGGGTTGGTCTTATGGAGCTTGTGAGCCCTATAGTTTAAAACTTGCTGAGTTTCTGACAGAGAGGCTACCTCATATCGAGCAAATTCGCTTCGTCAACTCAGGAACTGAGGCCGTGATGACGGCCGTGCGCCTGGCGCGCGGAATGACTGGCAGAAAGAAGATCATCAAATTTGATGGCTGCTATCATGGTCACCTTGATAGTCTTCTTATTAAAGCGGGTAGTGGTCTCGCTGGAACTGCTGAGGCCTCAAGCACCTGGGTACCGGCTAGTTTTTCTATGGGCACCCTTATTTTGGAACTTGGCGGCTTAGAGGGCTGTCGTGACATTATAAAGCGCTACCCTAATGACGTTGCCCTGATCGCCGTGGAACCCCTTCCGGCCAATAATGGTCTTCTCCCCCTCTCCCAAGAATTCCTGCAGGGACTGCGTGATCTCTGTGATGAAAGTGGTGCTCTTCTTCTCTTTGATGAAGTGATCAGTGGCTTTCGTATGGGATTTCGCGGGATGGCCCAAAAAACGGGAATCAAACCTGATATGGTGACCTATGGAAAAATTATTGGCGGTGGTCTTCCAGTGGGGGCCGTGGCCTCAAGTAGTAAAGTGATGGAAAACCTCGCGCCTCTTGGTGGCGTCTATCAGGCGGGAACATTGAGCGCTAATCCTCTTGCCATGGTTGGAGGACTTGAAACCCTTAAGAAACTTACGCCTGAAGCGTATCAGAAGCTTTCAACTTACACAGAAAGTATTGTCGCCATCTTTAAAGAATGGTTTGAGACTTTTGAAAATGGTCGCTTTAAGAATCTTCAGATGATTCACGAAGGAAGTCTCTTTTGGATTCATCCCGACTTTCTTCCCACTAAGGCCTCTGAAATCAGCGCTGATTTAGGGCCACAATTTAAGGACCTCTTTGAGATTCTTCTTAATAAAGGGATCTATTTAGCGCCCAATGCTTATGAAGTCGGATTTGTCTCCTTGGCCCACGATGAAAGTGTGCAAAGCGAACTTAAGGAGAGGCTCTTTAGCTAATGAAAAGAACGAGTAAGCTCTTTCTTATTTTAAGCTTTCTCTATGCGGCCTTGCTCCTTGCTCTGGGCTCATGGTGGCTCTATCTCATTATCCAATATAGTGAGAAGCTTGAACCGTTTGCGGGTTCAAAAGTGGCAGCGATGGTGAAGTGGGAGGGAGCGACCTTCTTTACTCTTCTCGTGCTCTTAAGCGCGAGTCTGCTCTTTCTCTATATAAAGGATCAAAAGAAGACAAAGGGACTCCAGGCCTTCTTTGCAAGCATGACTCATGAGCTTAAGACACCACTGGCTTCCATTCGTTTGCAAACGGAAGTTCTTAAAGAAGAACTTGATGATTCAAAATGTGATCAGCGCTCCACAACCCTTGTTAATCGCCTCATTCAAGATACCAATAAACTTGAAACTCAGATGGATAAGATTTTACAACTGTCTCGCCTTGAAGGCGGCGGTAATCTTAATCTCACTCAACTCAATCTCCTTGAGCTGTGTAAGAACGCCCTAAAGCGCTGGGATATTGAACTTGAAGTAACACTTGATATTAAGGAAGATCTTGAAATTCTTGGGGATGAATTTGCCTTTAATCTTATTCTAAGAAATCTCTTTGAAAACACTCTTAATCATAGCACCCAAAAAAGAGCGAAGATAAGGGCAAAGGAGCAAGGTGGCCAAATTGCTCTTCATTATGAAGATGATGGGGAGTTCACAGGTGACACCCAAAAGCTAGGAAAGCTCTTCTATAAGCATAATTCAAAGAAAGGTTCAGGTATCGGCCTCTACCTTATCTTAAAGCTCACCCAAAAAATGAAGGGAAGCCTTACGATTACAACGGTGCCTCATATGCACTACTCCTTTCTCTTTAACAAAGGGGATGAGCTTTGAATACAATCCTTATCGTTGAAGATGAAGACAACCTAGGCTTTACGCTTTCAGAATATTTAACAAGTAAGGGCTTTAGCACCCACCTCGCGCAAAGTGTGAGTGAGGCGCGCGCTCTTTTTAGTGAACATCATCCCAATATCATTTTAATGGATATAGGGCTGCCCGATGGCTCTGGGCTTGACCTCGCAAAGGAGCTTAGAGAAAAGAGAAAGGATTTTCTTCTCCTCTTTCTCTCCGCTCTTAATGACCCCGATACAAAACTAGAGGGTCTTGAAATTGGCGCCGAAGACTATATCACCAAGCCCTTTGCTCTTAAGGAGCTCACATTGCGCCTTGAGAAGTCTTTGCAATTTGCCAAGGAAGTGCATCAAGAGAGTGACCTTATTGAACATGGCAGGCTCAAAATTTGGTTTGCCCGCTTTCAAGTGGAAGATGCTCATGGCAAGAGTGTTGAACTTGGCCAAAAGGAATGCGCCATTTTAAAGATGCTCTACCAAAAGCGCGGCCAGGTGGTTAGCCGTGAAGAGCTGATTGCTCAAATCTGGGGCGAGGATAAATACCCCAGCAACCGTACGGTTGATAATTATATTGTGAAATTAAGAAAGTGGTGTGAGACCGACTCAGACCAATCAATAGAAATACAATCTATCCGCGGCATCGGATATAAACTCAATACTCGAGGTTAAGAAAATGGGTCTATTTAACGACAGAACAGTGAAAGAAAATGGCAAAACGGCGGTACCAGTATGGTTTATGCGCCAGGCGGGTCGCTACCACGCGCACTACCAGGGCATGAAGAAGGACCATGATTTCATGGCCCTTTGTAAAGGCCCAGAGCTTGCTTGTGAAGTCACCATGGGACCGATTCGTGATTTTAAATTTGATGCGGCCATTCTCTTTAGTGACCTTCTCTTTCCTCTTGAACAAATGGGACTAGGCCTTAAGTATGCACCAGGACCTAAGCTTGATACTCACCTGGACTCACCAGAGAAAATGAAAGATCTTAAAGTCATCGAAGACGCCAAGACTTTCTACGCCTTTCAAGGAGAAGCGTGTAAGCTTCTCAAAGAGACACTTCCTGCCAATAAGACTCTCCTGGGATTTGTTGGTGCTCCCTGGACTCTTTACACTTACGCTGTTGATGGAGGTCACAGTGGCAACCTCATTAACCCAAAGAAGGGATTCTATGATGGTCGCTGGCAAGGCTTTAACGAAGTCCTCTTTGAAAATGTCCTCACAGAAATGGACATCCAAGTCGCTGGTGGGGCCGATGGCATGTGCCTCTTTGATACCGCCGCTGGCGAGTGTACAAAAGAAGACTACCGTGACTTTATCGTGCCGCAGATCAAAAGGATTGCTCAGGAGTTTAAAAGAAGAAATCCTGATACCAAGCTCATTTATTATTCAAAATTCACTCATGTAGAATACCTGCGCGAACTCCAAGAAGACTGTATTGATGTCCTTGGCGTTGACTGGCGCTTTAATATCGCTGATGTTCTTAAAGAATTTTCAAAAGACTATATGATTCAAGGAAACTTTGATCCCGCTCACCTGCACCTGCCTTGGCCAATCTTAGAAGAAAAGCTCCTTAAGTGGTGGCAAGAGATTTCAACGAGTGGCGCTGATCTGTCACGCTGGATTTGTGGACTCGGTCACGGTGTTCTTCAGCACACTCCTGAAGAGAATGTGAGAAACGCGGTCGCTCTTATTCAGGAAAAGTTTGAGTATTAAAGAAGAGCTTCTTCACTATCATTCCCCGGGTAATCGCTACGCCTATTACCCGAGTGCGAAGTCCTGGAAGAAAAGTAAGCCGGACGCTCCCTTTAGTTTTAAAGGGCAGGCCTCTCTTTATATTCATCTGCCCTTTTGCGAAAATCTTTGCACCTTTTGTGGCTGTAATATCAGAATCTCTAAAAGGGCCGAAGATCACCTCGACTATATTAAGGCGCTCAAAGCAGAGTGGGAACTTCTTAAGGCCTCACCTCAAAGTGGCGCCTTTATTGAAGAACTCAAGGCCCACCCCCTAGAATCCCTTATTTTTGGCGGTGGCACCCCAAGTGTGCTTCATCCCCTGGCCCAAGAAGAGCTTCTTAAGTTCCTTCAATCAGAACTCCCCCACGGCATCAAAGACGGCCTGACTGAGGCGAGTCCTCAAAGCTTTACTCAAGAGTTTCAAGCCCTTTGCCACGAGCTTGGCATCAAGCGCTTTAGCTTTGGGGTGCAAGATTTTAATGAAGACATTACGGCAAACGTCAATCGCCACCAAAGCCTAACTGATATTGAGCGCGCGCTCTCTCTTCTCACTCCCTCTGATCAAGCGGGTATCGATCTCATTTGGGGCCTACCCCATCAGAAGAGGGAAACAATGAGAGAGTGGAGAAGGCCACTTAAAGACTACCCCCTTCATTGGGTAAGCTTCTATCCCCTGGCCAAAGTGGGCTGGCTTGAAACCTACCAAAATGCCTTTGGTGACTTTACTCTGCCTGAACTCCCTGAAAAATATGCGCTCTTTGAAGAGGGCGTCGATGCCCTCACCGAGGCCAATTTTGAACACTTCGCCTTTGGCCATTTTATATCGAAAGACGGTGGGCTCTTTCAAGCTTTTAAAGAAAAGCACCTAAGCCGCTACGTGTGTGGTCTCTTTCCTCACTCCCTTGGGGATATGGTGGGTCTTGGAGTAGGGGCCCTCTCTCATATTGGAGACTACCACACGCAAAATGTTAAAATTCTTGATAAGTACCTTCACACTCTAAATACGAAAGGCCACTCTCCCCTTATTAAGACCCATAAGATGAGTGAAGAGGAGATTTCTTTTAGGGGATATATCAGAGATGCGGTTCAACGAGGAATCCTCAAAGCTGACAAGATCAGCCTCTTTAGCCCCAAAGAGCAGGAATTATGGTTTATTCCTAAGGCCGATTTCCTTGAAATCAGCCCCTATGGCCGCTTTTTCCTTAAAAATATCCTTCAGCGCCTAGAGGGAAAATAGTCTTTTTTCCTAACCCCCCTTATAATAGAGCTATGTCAGAGGAACTCTTTAAAATCGTTGAAATTGAAATCAATAGCCAATGCAACTTGGCCTGTTCCTATTGCCCCAATCGTGAATTTGAACGCAAGGAAAAGGGCGAGATGTCCCTTGAAAATTATGACCTCATCCTTGATCAACTTAGGGAAATGGGCTTTGTTGGCCGCTTAAGTCACGAGTTCTATGGTGAGCCTACCCTTCATCCTGACTTTGAAGAAATCTTAAGGCGCACTAAAAAGAAGCTCCCTGACACTAAGATCGAACTCTACACCAATGGCACCAAGCTCACTCAAGAAAAACTCATCACGCTCTATGAGTGTGGCGTTGATGAATTTATTATCACTAAACATATTGGCATCAAAAAGCTGCTGGTTGAAGACTTCAAAGATGATCTGAGCCCCACCATTCAAAAGGCCATCCGCTTTCAAGAGCATAGTGCCCTCAAGAAAACCAATCGCGGTGGTGCCCTACCGGATATTGGAGGAGGAGCAGAGCATCTTCTTCCCTGCATGATCCCTGACTTTCTCGTCACCATCACCGTAGAAGGGAATATTCTCCCTTGCTTTGAAGACTTCTTTCAAAACCATGAAATGGGTAATCTCTTTCAGACACCTCTTAAAGAAATTTGGAATAGTGAAGAGTATAAGAAATTGAGAAGGGATCTCAAGAAGGGATTGCGCCATCACTATAAGACTTGTGCTGGTTGCAATCGTATTCAAACCAAGCTTCCTGGAGAAGACTATTTTAAGGCCTAGTACCAACTCACTTTTGTCACTTGAGCCCCACTATCAAGAGCACTCTTTAAACCTGTGTCACTATCTTCAAAGATCAGAACTTCATGGGCCACACTCTGGGTCAATTCAAAGGCCTTTAGATAGGGAGCAGGATTAGGTTTGGTAAACTCAGTGTCTTCTCGGCAAATAACCAACTCAAAGAGCTCTTGCCATCCAAGAGAATTCACAACATGATCGACAAACTCTCTTTGACTGGCACTGACAAGACCTAAGCGGTGGCCTTGATCCTTAAGTTTTCTAAGTTCATTCATCAATTCAGGAGCACAGCACTTTGCACTCTTTAAGAGGGCGAGAACTTCCTCCCCTTTAAGAAAATCATTTTTCTGTTCGATTAATTCATCAATACTATGCTGATAAGTGACCCCTAATTCCTCGGCAATAATCTCATAGACGCGAGAGTCATTAACCCCCACCATTTTCTCGTTTATTCCCTTGGCCTGAAGTTGTATTAAATCAGAAAGACTCACCGTTTGGTCAAACTCAGTGAGAGTATAGACGATGGCCTGAATATGCAGTGGCTCACTATTGATAAGAGTGCCGTCAAGATCAAAGAGCACAAGAGCAGGAGCGGCCTCTCTCACACGCCCTTCAAGCAAAGAGAAGTGATCAAGGGTGATCATTAGAATTGCCCAAGTTTTAGTTTTTGAAAGGTATCAAAGCCAATATGGCAGTAGCCTGTTGGATTCTTTGCCAGGTAATCCTGATGCTCTGGAGTCGCCGCAAAGAAGTGCTCGTTAAGATCAACCGTCGTCGTGACGGCCTGATTTGGATTTGCTTTTAAAAACGCTTCTTTATAGAGGGCCACAAGTTCTTTCACTTCCTTAAAAGTCTCAGAGTCAAAACAGAAGAGAGCACTTCGATACTGGGGACCGACATCAGGGCCTTGACGATTTTCTTGGGTGGGATCATGCATGAAGAAGAATGCCTCAAGAATTCTCTTAACCGGCAAAACCGAGGCATCAAAATCAACTTTAACCACTTCCACATGGCCCGTATCCTTGGCGCACACCTCTTCATAGGTGGGCATTTTCTTATGACCGCCTTGAAAGCCTACGCTTGTTGAGAGGACACCTTCAAGTTGCTTGAAAGCGTGCTCGACACCCCAAAAACAACCTGCACCAAAACTAATACTTTTTTGATTTTCCATACTCCTATACAATAGAATGATGGCCCCCTAAGTCAAGGTGCGTATAAGGTGTTCGAGTATAAAATTCAAAGGGCATGGGAGAATTATCGAGAGGATATGGGTCTAGGGCGTATCCTGCTCTTTCTGGCCTTTTATAACACCTTCTTATTCTTCCTCTCGGGCACCGCCTTTGGAACCTATCAGGTGCGCGCCCTCTATCCTGCCCTGCTCTCCATCGCCTTCTTTGCGATGAGGCCTTTGGTGATTCGCCTCGATTCTAAGTATAAGTTCATCCTCAATATTATCCCCATGCTCATCTGTGTGCTTCTTAACTATTATCTTATCGGCGTGCTTGATCAGAGCGTCGATGGACTAGTGCGAAAGGATGAGCTCTTTAGCCAATTTGACCTGTGGCTCTTTAGCATGCCGGTGGCGCGGGCCTTTTACGAAGGACTCGCTTTTCTAGGGCCCCTTCGCAGTGTCTTCTACGACATTATGATGATGTCTTATATGAGTTACTTCTTTTTACCTATTATCGGTGGGATCTTTTATTATCGCAGCCTTAAAGAGAAACTCAAAGTAGGCCGCTACTTCTTTAGCGTCATCCTCTTCTTCTCCCTCAACTTTCTCTTCTATCTTATTGTACCGGTATCAGGACCCCAGTACTTTCATGCCCATGACTTTGGCATCGCCCTTCCTCTCAGTGCCTTTGGCCAGGTGCTGTGGCAGGCCGTCAACGATGGGCAAACAACATTTATAGACTGCTTTCCCTCAGGACACACGGGCATCGCTTTCTTGGTGTCGATTTGGATGTTTCGAATCAAGCACCCTGCTCGCTATATTTTAGCCCTCACCACTCTTTTCATCATCTTTGCCACTCTAGCCCTTCGTTATCACTATATTTTAGACCTCTTATGCGCCTTTCCCCTGGCCTACTTCTGTCATCGTGTGGCCTTTTTCTTTATTCCCGTAAGGCCTTAACACCTTGTTTTTAGTCTTTGAATTTCAGAAAACTTCCTCTATACTGAGGGCACTGTAGACATTTAATTTTTGGTGGAATTTTTATGAGCTTTGAGTTTTTCGTAGCAGTTTGTTTAGTCGGTATCTGGGCGCTTCTTCCCATCTCTCTTATCATTGCCATGACGGACTTTGATGACGAACAAATGGATGATGGTCACCACTAAGATTTAAAAAAAATTGAAAATAAGAGAAGGCCTCACTTATGTGAGGCCTTTTTATTAGGACTTAAACGCAGGCGATAGTGGAGATACCACTGTCGACATAAATAATCTGACCAGAGACACCACTTGAAAGGTCACTGGCAAGATAAACGGCACTGCCACCCACATCTTCGGTGGTGACATTTCTCTTAAGAGGAGCACGCTCTTCTACTGTATCAAACATTTTACGCAGCCCCGGAACACCACTTGCGGCAAGGGTACGAATGGGACCCGCACTAATAGCATTAACACGAATGCCATCATTACCAAGATCATCTGCAAGGTAGCGGCTAGAGGCCTCAAGAGCGGCCTTCGCAACACCCATCACATTGTAGCCAGGCACGACTTGCTGAGCACCATGATAGGTCATACTAATAACTGAGCCCCCTTCATTCATAAGGGAGCGCAAGTGCTGACAAAGGCCAATCAGAGAAAAGGCCGAAATATCACACGCCAGTTTAAAACCTTCGCGACTGGTGTTAGTGAAATTACTTTTGAGATCATTCTTATCAGCAAAAGCTAAGGAGTGAACGAGGACATCAAATTTTCCCCATTTCTCTTCAACAGTTTTCTTAAGATTTTCGTAGTGCTCATCAATTGTTACATCCAGCTCAAAGGTAAAGTCAGCACCAACTTCCTCGGCCAAAGGAATCACACGATCCTTTAATTTATCATTGAGATAACTCATGGCGAGACTTGCCCCTTGGGCCTTCATCGCGCGGGCGATACCCCATGCAATTGAGCGCTCATTGGCCACACCAAGAATTAAAACTTTCTTTCCATCTAAAATACCCATAAAAGGCCTCCTTAAAAAATCGTCCCTAGTTTAGAGGGCCTGTGAGGACTTGGATAGATACCGCGCGTCAACTAGGCGGCTTCAGACAAGAAAGAGGCGCAAAAGGCATCCATAGGCTTTTTGAAGTGACCCTTATTAAAACGCGCCGCCATAGATTTTAAAATGCTATTCATTTGATCTTGGTCGTAATCCTTTTTCTCAAGCTCGGCCACAAATTCATGGGCGATAATAAAGACCGCACTAAGAGGATTAATCTCTTGGGCCTTAAGTGCTTTTGGAAAACCATTGCCTTCGGGGTTTTCATGGTGCTGTTCAATCACAATGCAAGCATCCTTAGGAATATGCGGATGACTTTGCACCAGGAGTGTCGCTTCAAGGGGGTGTTTAAGATACTTCTCTTTGACACTTTCATTGTAGTGACAAAAGCGCTCATCATCGCGGCGATTAATGCGAGCAAGGCTCACTTCCTTGACAGTGATATCATGGAAGAGGGCCGCGAAACCGAGAGCGTCGAGGCGCTCACCTGTGAACCAATTCATGCGCCTCAAAAGATCACAGGCCACAAGGCTTGTCAGGTAACTATGATCGTAGAGGTAGTCATCTCTTAAGCTAAAATGATGGAGGAGGACACCGAGAGAGTGTTCCTTGTCGATTAGGGCATAGATCGCTTTGAGGGATTTTTCGGTGAGGTCAATGGCACTTTGGCTAAAGCCAAGACTGGTGACGAGCTCTTGTAAAATAACATGGGTAAATTCAAGCTTTGCTTTGAGCTCCTCAGTTGTTGCCAGTGAAGCGTCAAATTCAAGAAAGCGATTATGAAAGTAATTGACCTGAAAGCGCTGAAAATCATCATTTCGAATATAGAGAAACTCGATATCACGGGCCTTCAACTTATCAAGATCACTCTTATTATAGAGGGTGTTGGCATTTAAAACCTTCACATACTTGAGGCGACCAAGGCGAATATAAACATTACAGTGAGTCTTATTATAGCGAAAGAAATTGATCAGGCGTACCTTTTGAAAGGCCGCTATCGGCTCTAAGCGCATGCGATCGGGATAGACGACACCGAGAATTTGCGCTCTAAAATCAGCAGGCGATAAGGGCAAGAGAATATGATGAGTTGTCGCCTTATTAATGTGATCACTATCAAAGCCCGCAATTTCTTCTAGGGGCCTCTCTCCAATCGTTACAAAAGGCACGCGGCTTAAATGCTGGTCACAGTAAAGAGCGAAGGTTGCTGCACTATGATCTTCAAACTCACCTTCACTGGCCGCGAGAATAAGATCACAGGCCTTCTCCCCTTTTTCAACTCTCTGGGAGACAAAATCTTGGGCCTTCTTAAAATTAAAGAATTCTATGACCTTGCAGTCTTCTAAAATATTTTCAAGATAGATGCGATAAAGGCTTCTACTCTTATCATCAGGATGAATAAAAACTAATTCCATAGGTACAGTATCGACACAGAAGAGGCCTAACCTTAAGGAAAAACTAGCGCCCCTTACCCTCGGGATCAAAAATATAGCCAACCCCTCGTACTGAACAAAAATACTTGGGCTTTTTGGGATCACTTTCAAAGTACTTTCTAAAGCGCACCATAAAATTATCGAGGGTTCTGGTGTTAATATCCTCGGCATAGCCCCAACCCTCTTCAAGAAGCTCAGCCCTTGTGAGGGCCTTATGAGGATGGGTGAAAAAGAAGCGCAAGATCTTGGCCTCCTGTTCAGTGAGGTCGATCATCCCATCGGGGGTGGTCGCTTTAAAGAGTGAGAAATCAATGCGGTGAGGCCCAAACTCATAGAGCTCACTCACGCCGTTTTCTTCTTTATTCCAACTCGCCCTCAGGAGGAGGCGCTCAACCCGTAGAAGAAGCTCTTCGACACTAAATGGCTTTCCAAGATAATCATCCACTCCCCCGTGAAAGGCCTTAACCTTGTCCACGCTGGCGTTCTTTGCCGAGAGAATGAGAATGGGAATCTTTGAATCCTTTCGCCTCACTCTCTCAAGGACCCCATGGCCATCAAGCTCAGGCATCATTATATCAAGGAGAATCAGTTGAGGCTTCACTTCCTCCCACTTTTGAATTCCGACCTTTCCATTGACTGCGACAGTGACATCGTAACCCGCGAGTTCCAAATTAATCTTGAGTCCCTCTGCAATATGGCGTTCATCTTCAATGACTAAAATTCTTGGTTTCATGGGGAGACCTCGTCACAAAAAGGAAAACTGAGAATAAAAGTAGTGCCACTTTCCTCGCCTTCGCTAAAGAGGCGGACACTCCCCTTATGAAAGCGCATCACTGTTTGCACCAAATAAAGACCAATCCCACTGCCCTTTGCTGCCTTTTTAACTTGATAGAATTTTCGAAAGACCTTCTTGGCCTCGGCCTTAGAAATTCCAATGCCATTATCTTTAAAACTCACAGTGACATTCTTTCCTTGGAGGCGCGCAGAAATTTCAACTCGTGGTCTGTCGCTCTTATTGTGAATTTGGGCATTATTGACCAAGTTCATAAAGACGAGGGGCAAGAGATTAATATCATATTTCACATAGAGGGGTTGGCCTACTTGCTCCATAAAAATGACATCGGCATCCTCACTCCAGTAACTTGTCTTTTGCAGCCAATTTTGAATAAAGAGGCGGATATCACCGACTTCCCACTGGGCCTCATACTTCTTATCTTCAATGCGGGCGAGGTTGAGAATCTGATTGACGTTATCACTTAAGCGCTCTGTATCGCGAATCATGTAGCCTAGATATTTCTTTTGCGACTCCTCATCGAGTTTATGGCGAGAAAAGGTATCGAGAAAGAGCCGCAGGCTTGCAATGGGGGTTTTCAGTTCGTGAGTAAATCCATTGATAAAGTTTTGTTGCATCCGATAGAGCTGAATCATCTTTTGATAGTAAACAAAGATAATAATCACCCCAATAAGAATAAGAGCGACAAGAACCGAGACGATGAGAATCATCACCCATGTTTCGGTTTCTAAAAGAGGACTTGGGTCAAGATTTCTCTTTCTGACAAACTCTTGAAAGGCGTCATTGACCCGCAGGTAAGAGTGGATATAGAGCCACAGGCTGGAGCCTAGTGCAATGAGGCTAAAAATAAAAACTGTAACAGGATTTGTAATCCACCGATATCTGATCACCAGACTCTCCTACATGCTAGACCCTGACTAGACGCCAAGACCGTCCTCTGTATAATAGGCGATATGGAAAACTTAAACAAATATATCGATCATACTTTACTTAAACCCGAGGCTTGTGAAGCTGATATTAAGAAGCTTTGTAAAGAAGCTAAGGAGCATCACTTTAAGGCCGTTTGTGTTCATCCTCATTGGGTTAAGAAGGCCGTTGAGCTCTTAAGTGGTAGTGATGTTGCTGTCTGTACTGTGGTCGGTTTTCCTCTTGGAACCACTCTCTCCTCAGTTAAGGCCTTTGAGACGCGGATGTGCGTTGATGCTGGAGCTACAGAAATTGATATGGTTATTGACTTAAGTAGCGCTAAGGCAGGGCAATGGGATCTTGTGACTAAAGATATCGCCAGTGTTGTCGAGGCCGCTAGTGGTCGCCTTGTGAAGGTCATTATTGAATCCTGTCTTTTAACTGATGATGAAATTCGTCGTGCCTGTCGGGCCGCTCTTGAAGCTAAGGCGCAATTTGTGAAGACCAGTACTGGGTTTTCGACAGGGGGAGCGAGTCTTCACGCTGTTAAGTTGATGAAAGAAACCGTTGGAGATGAACTCTTCGTTAAGGCCAGTGGTGGGATTAGGGATCGAGAAACTGCCCTTTCCATGATTGAAGCTGGTGCTAGTCGTATTGGGACGAGTTCTGGTATTTCTATCGTTACCTCTTAGAATCTTTCCACCACTCTCTTTTCTAAAGTTTCAAGGCTTGAAGCGACTTCTTCTTCTATGAGGTCTTCCCAGGTTGAGAGGAGGTTATCTAAGCCTATGGCCTCTCCTGAATCTGTGTCAAAGAGGACCTCTTCTTTTTGTACTTTTACTGCCTTTGTCATGTCTCTTTTCTCCGTTTGCCTTTGGATTATTTTACGGTGGTTTGGGGGGAGGAGGAGGTTAAGAATTGGGTTTGTTGTTAGGTTTTCTTAACTAACGGGGACTTAGGAGGGGGAAAGAAATGTGAAGAAAATGTCACAATGAGGTTTGTTTGGTATGGGGTTTTGGGGGGTTAGAGGTTCTTTGCCTTGGGTTTTGGGCGGTTTTTTGGTTGGGGCTATGGGTTTTGTTTGTTTGAGTTTCTTATGTTGAATGCTGGAAAGCCCTTGAGCTTTATTTTTGGGCAATGATTTGGTCCGAGGATATCGATTTTAAAATCATTTCTAAAAGTAAAGAGCGCCCTATAGCCATCGGAAAACTCTTTAATAATACCTTTATGCTCTCTAGGCCTATCAGTTGGAACCTTAACTTTAACTCCTGTTAAAAAAGATATTATTTTAAATGCTCCTTTTGGTACCCAACTTTTTTCTTTAATTCTTAAGGAATGAGAGCATACCGTTTTTTGAGGGCCGTTGACGTTGACCATGTGAATAATTTCAAAACCGTCTTTTTTAAAAGTGGATTTTCTTCTATAGAATTCTTCCCCATCGCTTTGGGTATTAAC
>CATLOT010000009.1 GCA_950054155.1 uncultured Bacteriovoracaceae bacterium | reverse complement strand
ATGTGAGCCCAGTGGAGTATAGAATAAAAACCTGTCTTGCTGCTTAAAGTAGTGTCCGTGATTTCAAGGAAAGGTCAAGCCTTTGGGATAATAATAATATGATTAGAGCACTTATAAACCTTTACCTTATTTTACTCATTGTTGATTTTATCCTGAGCTTCTTACCTCAATACAGAAGCCAACCTTGGGCCTTGTGGGTAAAGAAAGCTGCTGACTTTACCTGCCGACCTGTTCGTCAGGCGCTTCCTCCAGATCTTCCCTATGATTTTTCCTATATCATTGTCTTTATGGGACTCAATCTTTTTGTCGCTCTGTTTTAGAACAACTTGTCATAGCGTAATTTTTTCTTAAAAATATTAGAAAGACCCATTTCACGGATAGAAAAGGCGGTTACCCAATGTCACGAATGACAATCGATTTGAATTCCCTTGCTCAAGAGACTCTTGAACTTTCTGAAAATATACGTGCTCAACTTGGGCAGCAATTAATTGACGCTCATCAGGGTGAATTTACCTTTGATGGAGACTTTGAAGACACTTTCGACTTCTCTGACCCCATTAAGGAAGATGCCCATGAAGGTATCCAAGAAGAGGCTGAAATAGAAGTTGAAGGGGTCGGGCTTCTCTATAAATTAGAAAAGGGAATCTCCACTTTCTGTATTCGTGCTGTCGTGAGTGAAGACCTCGCGTGGGACAAAGAAAGCCTTGAGCGTGGAGATGTTGAATTAGAGCGCTCTTTAAAGATAAAAGAAGAGGAAGACCTTGAGCATGTTGGCTTTTTTAAGTGTGAAGACCTGGCCATAGCTGAAACAATCTTCGATCAGCTCATCAATAGACGCTTTCCACGCCAGGAAGCAATGCTTTGTAATCTTAGTGACCCCGGTTTTTCTTGGTGGCTTGACCTGAGTGAAAATGCACTGAGGATCTATTTTCAAAGCCATGGGATTGAAAGAGATGATTCTCTCATTCAGCTCGGCCCTCTTGGTGATCCGATGATCGCCGCACGCCGATTAAGCAGAAGTCTTTCCTTTATGAAGAATATTTTTCCGGTTAATGAGTTCTCGGCCACTGATAAGGCCTTTATGGTGAGCTGTACGTCAAGTGGTCTCGATGCCTTTGCAGGCTTTAAAGATTTGATCCTCAAAGGTGAGGATACTCTTCTCAAAAATCAGCAACTTGTCTCCGTTGACCCTACATTTTCTCTCTACTTGAGAGAGCTTGCAGGTCTGCGCCGTTTTTGGATTCAAGCAACGGCGGATTGCCTCTAGTCGGAATAAAACCTGACTTAAACACTTTTGTCTTGCACCATATGGCGGGGGACATTAAACTTGTAATTACAGGACGTTAACGCCAATAAAAACAGGACGTTTTTGTGGAATTTTCATTTGAAACAGAAAGGCCAAGACCACAGGCCTCACCTACAGGCTCATCAGCAATCGGATCAGATCGACTGCGTAAGGCCATAGAAAGAAATAGAGCAAAACAAGCGAAGAGGGGAGGTGCGGCCACTGCTGCAGCTTCACGCCGAAGTGTTGCCTCTGCAGATAATGTCGAGTTTACGACTAGTCTAAGAAAGGGGACTAATAAAGCCCCCGCTCCGGTAAGTTACAGTGAGCCTGCAACACCTACCGTTGTCAGCAGAACGACTCGTAAAGCAAAGACAGCCGTTGTAACTAAGTCAAAACCACGCGCCACAAAGGCGAAGACGACTCGCTCTAAAAGTAAGCTTCTTAAAAATACCAATGAATATGTTCTTAAAGGGATTTGGGTTTTTTGCGCGATTCTTCTGTTGCGTCTCATTTTTAGTGATGGGGGAGTTCAGGATTATTACGCTAAGAAGGATGTTCTTCAGGGACGATTTGATGAGTTAGCGCGTATTGAAGGCGAAAATAAAGTTCTTCTTAAAGAGATTGCCCTATTAAAGAAAGACCCTCAATACCAAAAGAAGGTTGTGAGAGATCACCTTGGCTATATTGCCAGAGATGAGTACCTCATTCTTTTTCCCGAACAAGTCAATTAGCTTAAGCAATTCTCAATTTGAGCTTGATCAAGGGTCTCTTCTTCAAAGACCTTATCAGTAAGTGCTTTGAGTTTATCAATATTCTTATTTAAGAGGTCCATGACATACTCCTCGCGCTCCTTCAAAATACTAAGAACTTCCTCATCAACCTTTCTCGCTGTTTCTTCTGAGAAGTCACGAGATTTTCCCATCTCTTTTCCTAGGAAGGGGTGAGTGCTATCAAGATCGAGGGAGAGGAGACCAAAAGTCTCGCTCATACCAAAGTTTGCCACCATACTTCGGGCCATCTTTGTTGCACGCTTAAGATCGTCTTGGGCACCAGTCGTGATGTCACCGACGACAATTTTTTCGGCCATTCTTCCCCCAAGAAGAATTGCAATTTGGGTGAGAAGATAACTCTTAGTGTGGTTAACCTGATCTTCAAGAGGAGTCTGTTCAGTGAAACCTAAGGCGCGGCCTCTTGGAATAATCGTTATTTTGGTAACGGGGTTTGAGTGTGGACTTAAAAGAGCGACAAGAGCATGGCCAGATTCATGGACTGCGATGACTTTCTTTTGTTCATCACTAAGATGTTCATCACGGGGATTGCCCATGAGAACTTTGTCCCTCGCTTCACTAAAGTGTTGCTGCGTGACCTTATCTTGTTTCTTTCTTGCGGCAAGGAGAGTCGCTTCATTAACAAGATTTTTAAGTTCAGCGCCGCTAAAGCCTGGTGTCGATTTAGCGATTTCATTGAGATTGACCTCTTCATGAAGAGGAACTTTCTTAGAATGGATTTCAAGAATCGCTTCGCGAGACTTAACCATGGGAAGGTCCATAGTTACTTGGCGATCAAAGCGTCCTGGACGAGTAAGCGCACTATCAAGGACATCGGGTCTATTGGTCGCGGCGAGGACAACAACAGATTCGCCTGTTCCAAAGCCATCCATTTCCGCAAGAATTTGATTGAGCGTTTGTTCTCTTTCGTCGTGTCCACCACCTAGACCTGTCCCTCTAGAGCGACCGATGGAATCGATTTCATCGATAAAAATAATCGCAGGAGCTTTTGCTTTTGCCTCTGAAAAAAGTTTTCTTACGCGGCTTGCACCCATTCCCACATAGAGCTCAATAAACTCAGAACCACTGAGACTAAAGAAGGGGACACCGGCTTCGCCAGCGACGGCCTTGGCCATCAGGGTTTTCCCTGTTCCGGGAGGACCCACCATGAGAACGCCGCGAGGAAGTTGGGCACCCATCTGATTAAAGCGCTCTGGGGTTTTGAGAAAATCGACAATTTCTTTTAGGTCCGTTTTGGCATTTTCACTGCCAGCAACATTATCAAAAGTGACTTCTACTTTTTCTGTAATTTCAAATTTCTTATCGCCACCCATGAATGGAGGGCGGCCCATGCCTCCACCGCCCATTTTCTTATTGATATTGCGGGTACTAAAATAAAAGAAGCCTAAGATAAAAATCCAAGGAAGAAAGCCTATGAGGATACTTGTCCACTGACCTGAGCTATTACTTTTGGCTTTGATCTCCACTTCTTTGATTTCGAGCCGTCTAAGAAGATCTGGGTTTTCGAGAGGAGGAAGAGGGCTTACAAGAAGAGTGTTTTTTTTCTCGTCTCCTGAAGCTTTGAGGGTCGCTTTGACTTGATCCCCCTCGAAGGTAACTGACTTTATATTATTCTTTTCAAGGTTTTTGAGGATTTCTGAGTAGGCCACCTCTTTAACATCAAGGTTTTCAGCAAACTTTCCTGCAAAGTTAGAAATAAAGAGGGCTGCGAGAAGAAGAAAAACCCAAGTCATAAGGGTCTTATTAGAATTTGGTTTCTTTACCATAGTAAACTCTTAAAAGGTTGTTAGAGGTTTGAGGAGGTCTCCGACTTTAATTTCTTTTGCCAGGGGAGAAGATGATCTGAGCTCAAGGACGTATTGCGAGTAGACAGTTGGAGTTCTCGCAATAGAGGGTGGCTCTTTCATCCCTGGGTGAGCGGGGACATCTCTTTCGATATGAATTACACGATATTTGTCATCAAGGAAAATGATCTCTAGGTCTGTATAGGTATTGGGCATCCAAAAGCTTCGAGGCCCCATTCGCTTATAAACAAAGAGCATTCCCTCATGGTCCTCTATTTGGGTGGGCTTAACACCACTGAGGCCTTGCACTTGCTGCTGATCAGATTGGGCAAGATAGGCTTGAATGACCTTCCCAGTAGCAAGGGCGATGCTCACCTTAGAATAGGATTTAAAGTTTTTGTAAACCTTTCCCGAAGTAAGTTCAGCAGAGCTGTCACTCTTTCCTTCATTGCATGACGCCATGAAGATCATGGAAATCAGGACCAGATTTTTAAAGAAATGATGGGTTGAATGCGTTATAGTCGTTTTCATAGCCACTAGAGAATACCTAGGAGAATAGCGCAATGGCCACTTACGAAATTGGAAATCAAGGACTTTTACGAACTCACACCTGTGGAGAACTTCGTGATGACCATGTTGGTCAGAAGGTAACACTCTGCGGATGGGTTAATAAGTCACGAGATTTGGGTGGTCTCCATTTTATTGATTTACGTGATAAGTATGGCTTAACTCAATTGAGTTTTAAGGAATTCTCGGGGGACCTTTCGATTCTTAAGAAATGTCATCTTGAGTCGACACTCATGGTTCACGGTGAAGTTCGCTCGCGCCCCGCTGAAGCCCAGAATAAGAATATGGAAACTGGCTCTGTCGAAGTTATGGTTACTGAAATTGAGCTTCTTTCAGGGTGTGATATCGACAATCTCCCTTTCTTACCCTTCGGTGAAAAAGACGCGACAGAAAATCTTAAGCTTAAGTATCGCTATCTCGATTTAAGAACTCAAAGACTTCAAAATATTTTAAAAGTACGCTCGCAGGCTACCGTTGACGTGAGAAATATTCTCAATGGTGAAGGCTTTATTGAAGTTGAGACGCCGATTCTTTATAAGTCGACGCCAGAGGGAGCCAGAGATTATATCGTTCCTTCCCGAGTTCACCCTGGGCAAGTTTATGCTCTTCCTCAATCGCCTCAAACATTGAAGCAACTTTTGATGATTGGGGGAACGGATAAATACTTTCAAATTTGCCGCTGTTTTAGAGATGAGGATTTGAGGGCTGAACGTCAGCCCGAGTTTTCACAAATTGACCTTGAAGTCAGTTATGTGACTCCTGCTTATATCAAAGCCCTCGTTGAAAAAGTGTTAAAGAAACTTTTCAAACTTGAAGATGACTTTGTCCTTCCTGTTATGAGCTATGCTGAAGCTGAAGAGCGCTATGGCTCTGACAAGCCTGATGTTCGCTTTGGTCTTGAGCATCGAGTGGTGACGGACCTTTTTAAAGACTCTGACTTTGCTGTTTTAAGTAAGCCTGCTAATGACGGTGGTCTGATTAAAACGATCTTTGTATCTGAAGAGGAAGGGAGCTTCTCTCGAAAAGATACTGACGGCTTTGTCGATGTGGTGAAGCCCCATGGAGGAAAAGGTGTTGCTTTATTTAAAGTTAAAGATGGCGCACGAAGTGCTGGAATTTCTAAGTTTATTTCTGATGACCTTATGAAGTCTCTTGAAGAAAAAACTGGTTTTAGTGGAAATGGCACCTGGCTTTTCTTTGCGGACACTTCTCATGACGTTGTTCATTCAAGTGCCGATGCTCTTCGCCGACACCTTGGAAAGACACTTAACCTCATCAATAAGAAGTACGCTTTCCTTTGGATAAACGACTTTCCTCTCTTTGAATATGATGAAGAAGAGAAACGCTTCTATGCCAAGCACCACCCCTTCACGATGCCTAAGGCTGAAGACGTGGATAAGTTCCTTGAGGGAGGACACGATAATTGGCTTGGAATGCGTGCTGAGGCTTATGATGTTGTCTGTAATGGTTATGAGTTGGGTGGAGGCTCCATTCGTATCCACCGTGGCGATGTCCAAAAGAAAATGTTTGAAGCCCTAGGAATGAGTGAGGAAGAAACCCAAGCTCAGTTTGGCTTCTTCCTTGAAGCTCTTCGCTATGGAGTTCCACCTCATGGAGGTCTCGCTTTCGGTCTTGATCGTCTTATCATGCTCATGGTTGGAACAGAGTCTATTCGCGACGTTATCGCCTTTCCTAAAACAAACTCTGCCACAGACCTTATGGCCCAAGCGCCTTCGATTCCTGGTCAAGACCAGCTTGATGAATTGAAAATGGAATTTAAGAAATAGCTGTATTGGTGAATTCGAAAACACAGTAGGGATCCCCATAGTGCACAGACTTTATGATTCGGTACTGTGCCTGGGGTAGACCTATGTGAAAAGGTAAGTAAGAGGCGACCTCAACCCTGATCTTAGTAATACCCAAGCTTGAGAAGCGAGGACTTTTAAATGTTTCGATAAGTTCAGGTCGCGCGTAGCTATGAATGCGAACCCTTTCATCTGTCGACGAATGTATTTGGTAGATCCAGTTATTTTCAAAAATATGGCCATGAGCTACCCAGATTTCATAAAGCTCTTTAAAGCTTTTCGCTTGCTTAAGGATGGGGGCAAGAGGGGAGTGGTGAATATCAAGACTTGTAGAATAAGGGGAGAGAATCTTTAGACCATCCGAGACAAGCTCACAATTTACATTGAGATCCGTTTTGAGAAGCGATTCATCGAGCTCAAGTTTTCTTAGGAAAAAGTCTTCTTTTCCCAGGCGTTTTGAAAACTCATAAAGTTGCCCAATGGCGAACATCTTACTGAAGGCCGCGCTAGAGTATTTCTGCGACAGTTTCGCTGGTCCAATACCATAAAAGTCTCGTTTGACCTTTTCATAATTGACCTGATTTAAGCAAAGTGTTTTTTCATCAATATTAAAGGCACTGCAAAGGCTTATAAGGGCTGTCGCTGGAATGTCTTTTCGTTGATTTTGGAGTTTTTGAAAAGAGTGAGGATCGAGACTAAGAAAGCTGGAAATCTGTTTGTCATCGAGGCAAAGTTTACTCTTAAGTCTATCAATAGACTTCCAAATATTTTCGGCAATTTGCCCCGAATTCATACCCCTACTTAACCTCTAGGATAAGCCTCGCTTCACCTGTTAGATTTTTCTTAAACTCTTTAGTAAATGTACCTTTAAGGGGTTGTCCTGAAAAGAGCTTAGGGAACTCTTCATGCATCTTAACTTTTTGATTTAAGAGAACTGGCCCAATCTTTGTTCTCTCAAGATCGACTCCCTGAAGATAGGGTTTCTTCTTCATGGAGATGAGAAATGAATTGTCTTTTCTCTCAAGAATTGTTTGATCAAAAATACTATCAAGGAGGCAGTTATTGTGAACGAGAAGGCCTGTGACTTGTAAGGGGCTTTTGGTATTATTAAAGCTGTCTGTCAGTGATCCAAGAACTTCCTTCTGGTTATAATGTTCGATCCATTTGGTGATATGAGATTGGAGGTCAACTCCCTCTGAAATAAGAGCGCCAATGAGATCGAGATAACAGCGAAGGCTTACTTTCTCATCAGGTGGAATAAAGGCAAGATCTTCAATTCCGAGAGAAGAGAGGAGCTTTTGGGTGTACTCAGAACCTTTATAATTGTTCAGAAAGCGGATAATGGGGATCACTTCTCTACCGTAGGTTTCAAGGTAGGACTGATAGCGCTTCTTTACTTTGGGCTTTCTTTTGAAGTCGCGAGAAATGCCCCAGTAGTTGATCTGTCCGGTGGCAATGCTATTGAGGTCTACTTTATAAGTGTGAGCTATTGTAACGAGTTGAGTGGCACTGATGCCTTGGATTCCTGATTCTAGACGACTTATGCTTGCTTGATCACAATCTAGGACTTTAGCGAGTTCTGTTTGGCTCATACCAGAAGCCTTTCTCATCCTCTTTAGTCTGTCGCCAATGGTTTTGTTTTCTATCATTTTCCCTCCCTCAATTTCTCGTAAGTGGGCTCACTTCTTTATTTTATAGCAGTGCTTAGGGCGGGATGGTAGTAGAAACCCAGTAATTTCAGCGATTTAGAGGAAAACTTCTAAATTGAAAATAAAAATAGTTTTGACTCTTCGCTTAAGCCGAAAAGAGATCGAGCTGTTCTGTCTCTTTTCCTAACTCTGATGCAGTCTCTGCATAGAGAAGGCTGAATTCCTCTTCTGTGAGAACTTCGGTTTGAGAAAAAAGATCAGGAAGACCTTTTTGGTCCTTTCGAAAGAGCGGAAGACAAAAAAGAACAGAATAGGCCACATAGCAAGTGGTGTAACCCATAGTTCTCATAAAGGCTTCCATAAAGGAAAGGTCTTGGGGTTCACCCTCGTGGCTCACAACACGAAGGTTGAAGAAGGTCTTACCAAGAGTCTTTCCGTGGCCCATGTAAAGGGAGACGAGGAAGTAACTAAAGAAGGTAAAGACCAGTGTTGAGAGCCTCATTTGCCAGAGGTTGTTAACAAGGAGGGATTTGATATCAATGCTCGATCTGTAGAAACTATTATTGATAAAGGCTGCATAGGTGAAGACTAGTGCCTTTTGAATGATTCCTATAAAAAAAAGGTCGGTGAAGAAGGCATAGAAGCGCTTTTTCAGCTTTCCTTTCTTGGCCTCAGCTAAAGTCGCCTCAAGGGAAGGAGTGGAGTCTTTTTGAGTTGTGGGGAATTGAATTATATTAGCTTCATTCATACTTCCCCTTTCGGAGCTTCTCCTCCTTAAAATAAGCAAAAGGCGAAGAGAGAAGGGGAGGATGGCAGAGTTTTCCCTAATGTAATTTTGAGGACTTAAGCTCGTTTTTTAAGCTTTGAACCTTATTCATCATTTCTAGTGGAGTGAGATTATTGATATCTAGCTCTTCAAGGTCTTTTTCTAACTTCCTAAGATGGGCTGGTATTTCTGGTTCTGGCTCAGGAGCTCCAAAGAAGTCCAATTGAGCACCTGATGATACCTGGGGAGTATTGCCCTCAACCTCAAGATTATGAAGAATCTCTGTTGCTCGGTGAAGGAGGCTTTGAGGAAGGCCAGCTAGTTTGGCCACATAAATTCCGAAACTCTGACTTGCTCCCTCTTCAATCAACCTGTAAAGGAACTGCACATCTCCATCCTTACTCTTTGTTTCAACAGTTAAGTTCTTTCCTTGGGGGAGAGAGGCGATAAGGTCTATGAGCTCGTGGTAGTGAGTGGCAAAGAGAGTCTTGCATTTCGTGTTGTGAATGAGGTGTTCAACAAGCGCCCATGCAATGCTGAGCCCATCATAGGTAGAAGTACCGCGACCGACTTCATCAAGGATGACGAGGGACTTACTTGTCGCATGCCTAATGATCTCTGCTGTCTCGGCCATCTCCACCATAAAAGTTGATTGGCCTTTAAGAATGTCGTCACTCGCTCCAAGGCGGCTAAAGAGAAAGTCACATAAAGGAAGATTGGCTTCCTGGGCAGGGACATAGCAGCCTATTTGCGCCAGGATCTGAATGATTGCGACCTCTCTCATTACGGTGGTCTTACCGGCCATGTTTGGGCCTGTAATGAGGCCGAAGTAGCAATCCTCATCAAGAGTAAGGTCGTGAGGAACAAACTGATCTTTAAGAATACTCTTTATCAAAGGGTGCCAAGCCCTATTAAGCTTAAGGTCACCCTTTTTAAGGAGAGTAGGTCTCTTAAAATCATCCTGAAAAGAAATCCAGGCGAGAGACTGAAGAGAGTCGAGTTCTCCAAGAGAGTCGGCAAGGCTTTGGACTTCATGACTTAAGGAGGTCACCTTTTCAATAAGTTCTTTAAAGATTTCTCTTTCAAGTTTTTGCAGCTTCTCTTTTGCAGTCGTAATTTCTTTTTCAAACTCAGTCAGCTCTTCAGTTGTATAGCGTTCACTATTAACAAGAGTTTGGCGACGATTGAAACTTGCTGGGACTTGTGAGCTGAAGCTTTTAGATACTTCAATAAAGTAACCCGCAACATTATTACTCTTAACCCTGAGCTTCGCTATACCGGTTTCATCGCGGTAGCGCTGCTCAAGAGCTGAAAGTTCTTCAGCTGCATTTTGACTGAGCTTTGCTAAGCGATCGCGATTCTTAGATGCACCCTTTTTGATGAGATTTCCCTTTTCAAGAGAAGCACCAACCTCATCGTTGAGTGTCGATTGAATATCCTCTTTAAGAGATTGAAGTCCTTTAAGAGAGGCAGGCTTTAAAGGGGTAACGAGACCTTTAAGCTTGGTCTTAAGATCATCGAGGATCTTCTCATAGGAATCAATCGCGGTCGCAGTATTGAGAAGGTCACCCGGTGTCGCCTTATTAGTCGAAACTTTGGCTAAAATTCTTTCAAGATCTCTCACTTCTGAAAGAGAGTCTCTAAGATTTTCGAGAAAGTCGTGGTCATTAAGAAGGACGGCAATGGTATCTTGTCTTTTCTCAATTTTTTCAAGACTAAAAAGAGGGGCTGTAAAGAATTTTCGTAGCTGACGAGAGCCCAGTGCCGACTGAGTTTTATCCATGTAGCCAAGAAGACTTTCTTTATAGGTTTCACGAGACTTCGGAAGGATCTCTAGTCCTTGAAGAGTCGCAAGAGTGACCTTCATCTCCTCTTGTTCATTAAGAAGACGAAAGGGTCTTATGTGGAAGAAAGTATCAAGGTTTTGAGTGGAACAAATATAGTATCCTAAGGCGCCGATCGCTTTGAGAACCGCTTTGTGATCCTTGAGTGTTTTATCTCTTTTAAAGCCTGGAATGAGCTTTTCAAGATAGATCTCGGTATATTTAGGATTGAAGTAATCATCACTTAAATAGGTTTTAAGTGTTCCAAGATGATCAAGGACTGATGTGACTTGGTCGTTCTCATCCCATTGACCCATGTAGGTTATCATCTCTCGTGGTGCAAAGAGGAGGAGCTTATTGATGAGTTCTTCTGCCGATTTTAGAAGGCTTCCGGAAAATTCTCCTGTCGTAAAATCAATGGCCACGAAGTAAATTTCATTCTCACTTATTTGATAAGTAGAGACCATAAACCTCTGGTCTTTGCTCTCCGTTTTTTCAAGATCAAAAGGCATCCCAGGGCTCACGACTTGCGTGACAGCCCTTTGAACAATTCCCTTGGCTTCTTTGGGGTCTTGAACTTGCTCACAGATCGCGACCTTAAGACCTAAGTTACTAAGGCGGTCGATATAAACTGCTGCTGCATGGTGGGGAATTCCGGCCATGGGAATCGGAAAATCACCAACCTTTCCTCTGTGGGTAAGCGTAATATTAAGAAGCTTTGAAGTCTGTACAGCATCCTCAAAGAAGACTTCGTAAAAGTCTCCCATTCTAAAGAGGAGAATATGGTCGCTATAATTTTCCTTGATGGAACTATATTGTTGCATCATGGGAGTGAGTTTGACTTTTGAGTCGAGGACCATTTGGAGGGTGGTGTGAGACACAAATTCTCCTTAAAGTGTGTGATTTTGCAAAGATGAATTATGACAAAAAGACTCGGACATTGACAAGGATTGCGCATTGCATCTCCTTGTCAAGAAGGTCTCTTTTTAAAATAGCTAGGTGGGATTCCAACATGTTAGAATCCTAGAATGTTGGCAAAGAAACAGACGGTATTGTTTTTTCTCTTCATAGGTATTTGCGTAAGCCTAGTTTTGATATCACTCATGGGGCAATGGGATGGTGGTGTCTTTAAGGATATTGGCGCGGATGATAAGCAAAAGAATTCTATGCAAGAGTCCTATTTTAAGGACGCTAAATACCATCTCCTCAAAGATGATGTCCCAAGTTTTAATCTCACAAGTGATGAACTCACCATAAATTCAACAACAGAGAAGATCTTCTTTATTAAGCCACGTGGATTTGCTTTCACGAGTGCCAATGAAAGGATTGATTATGAAGGTGATCACGGCTTTTTTAATCAGTCAGCAGAGGTCCTCGTCCTTGAGCAAAACACCAAAGTAAATATGAATGTTACAAGTGCTGATGCCAAAAAGCTCACCTATCAAATGAAAGAGGATCGTGTTCATTTGGAGAATGAAGTGAAAACCAAAACACTTCATGAAGGAGAGGGGGACTGGATTTATGTTAATTCAGATGAGGCCTATTTCTGGCCGCAGGCTAAGAGAAGCCGCTATGTCGGTAATGTCGAGGGTGAGATTGACCGCAAAAGGGTTTATGAGGACTCGCTGAGCTTTAGCTCCTACGAGCTTCTCCTTAATATGGTGGATCTTAAGGCTGATCTTAATGAAAATGTAGTCATGAAAAAACGGTACCTTACGGCGACAAGCAGGCGGGGAGAGATATTTCTGGAGAACTATAACAAAAAACTCAAGTATTTTGCGCTTTATGACGATGTGAAGGTAGTAGAAAAAGTGATGCTTGATGGGAAATTTATAGAAAGAAAGGCCTTTTCTGAAAAGTTAGAAGGCCTTCCTAGTGAGAGTAAGATTATTCTCACAGGTTATCCTAAGGTGTATCAGTTAAATGATGTCATCAAGGGAAATAAAATTGTCCTAAGAGAAAACACTGAAGTGGTTGAGGTAGACGATGCCAACACCAAATTTAAGGTTGAATAGCCAATGATGACTGAAGAACCAAAATTTTTGAAAGCGCAAAGCCTGAAGAAAACATACGGGGGGAGAACTGTTGTAAAAGATGTCTCTCTAAGTGTTGCTCAGGGTGAAGTCGTCGGTCTTCTTGGTCCCAATGGTGCGGGTAAAACAACTTCTTTTTATATGATGGTTGGATTAGTAAAAGCCGATGAAGGTCGAATCGAACTTTCTGGCGATGACCTAACCGAGTATCCTATTCATATCAGAGCTTTAAAAGGGGTCGGTTATCTTCCTCAAGAAGCCTCTGTTTTTCGAGATCTTACGGTAGAAGCTAATATTTTTACTGTTCTTGAAAATCGTGCCCTCCCAACAGTTAAGAAAAAAAATCTTCTTAACAGTTTGATTAGTGACTTTGGTCTTGATCACATTCGAGACTCAAAAGGTGGTGATCTTTCTGGGGGAGAAAGAAGAAGAGTGGAGATCGCGAGAGCTCTTGCTCTTGAACCTAAGTTTATTCTTCTCGATGAGCCCTTTGCCGGCGTTGACCCCTTGGCCGTTAGTGATATTCAAGGAATCATCAGAGGATTAAAGAAGAGAAATATTGGTGTCCTTATCACGGATCACAATGTGAGAGAAACTCTCGGCATTGTCGATAGGGCTTATATTATGAATTCTGGAGAGTTACTTGTTAATGGAACCCCAGATGAAATCATCAATAACGAAAGGGCACGGAAGTTCTATCTTGGTGAAGAATTTAGAATGTAACACACTTTTTGAAGGTGGCCCTTTATGGCAATTAAAATTTCACAGAGTCTAAAGCAAACACAAAGCTTGATGATGACGCCGCAATTGCAGCAGGCGATCAAGCTTCTCACTCTTACTCACCTTGAGATGACGAATGTTATTGCAGAGGAAATGGTAGAGAACCCTATGCTTGAAGAGTTTGATGGCTCTGGAGACAGTGAGAGTTCAAGTAAAGAAGAGCGTCTTGAGATGCAAAATGCTGAGGCGACAAGTGGAGATTTTCAAGAAGACGGGCCTGTCAATAAAGATGAGTTTGATTGGCAGTCTTATATTGAAACCTATAATAACACTTCAAGTTCTCCCCCAAATATGGCCACTCCTGATGCGGATGAAATGCCAAATTACGAGAATATTGTGTCTCAGGGGCAGACGCTTGCAGAGCACCTCGAATGGCAGCTGCGCATGGAAGACCTTGCAGATGAGGAGATGGAGTTTGCCTTAACGATTATTCACAATATCAATGATGACGGTTATCTCTCTCTTCCCTTTGAAGAGATTATAAGTGAAACAGAACTTGATCGCGAAGATGCTGAAGATGTTTGGCAGATGGTAAAGAGCCTTGACCCTGTGGGGTGTGCATGTGAAACACTCACGGATTGTTTATTGTCTCAAGCACGCATCGCTGAAGAGCGCAGTCCTCTTTTAGAAAAAATTATACGTGATCATCTTAAAGACCTTGAGGGTCGTGACTATGGGAAGATTGCAAAGACTTTAGGAGTCGAGAGAGTTCAGGTTGAAGAAACACTTGAACTTCTTAAGAATTTTCATCCTAAGCCAGGTCGTCTTATCTCCTCAGGGGATACGCACTATGTGGTTCCTGATATTTATGTGGTTCAGGTGGGAAGTGAATTTGTTGTTAAAGTAAATGATGAAGGTGTGCCACGATTAAAGGTGAGTCAACTCTATCAAAAGATGCTCGCCCAAAAGGACGACAAGGAGGCTCAAGAGTATGTCCAAGACAAGCTCAAGAGTGCTCTCTGGCTAATTAAATCCATTCAAAATAGGCAGAGAACAATTTATAAAGTTTCTCAAGCAATTGTCGCTCAACAACAGGACTTCTTTAAAAAAGGTCCCCGTTACTTAAAGCCAATGGTTCTTAAAGATATTGCCAATGAGATTGGAATGCACGAATCAACTGTTTCAAGGGTGACGACAAATAAGTATATGCATACGCCAATAGGACTCTTTGAGCTCAAGTATTTCTTTAATACTGGAGTTGGAGGTAAGAATGGCGGAATTGATGTCGCCAGTGAGGTTCTTAAACTTAAGATTAAAGAATTAATAGCTAATGAGAATCCTAAGAAGCCTTTATCTGATCAGAAAATCGCCACTCTTTTGAGTCGTGATGATGTGAAGGTTGCTAGGCGTACTGTCGCCAAATATAGAGAATTGTTAGGAATTCTATCATCTTCAAAAAGAAAGCTTAAGTAGAGGGCCCCAATCGTACGAAGAAGTACTTACCCTTTAAAAAAATAAAGCCTGAATAGTGTTATTCAGTATTACCAGGGAGAATACCTTATGAAAGTAACCATTTCCTTCCAGCACCTAGAGCACACACCTTCACTTGATGATCGTATTAAGGAGAAAACTCTACGACTAGGCAAATACATGGAAGGAAAAATCCATGCTAAATGGAATTGTTATGTAGAGGATCACCAGCACTATGCTGAGATCGACTTGGTTGGTCCTAAGTGTGAGTTTCACGCGAGTGCTCATGCTGACTCAATGTATAAGTCCATTGATCTTGTTCTCAATAAGCTTGAAAAACAAATTCAAAAGAAGCATTCAAAACGAAAAAATAAAATGCATCGCAAAGATCCTCGCCCAGAAATTCTGGACGTCGAATCAGCTTGGCTTGATTACGATGAGGATAATTTTAAAGATATCGCTTAATGAGAAGCAGGAGTGGGAGAAGTTCTTTCTTCCTCTCCTGAAGTCTCTTCCTTTTTAATAATCATAAGAAATGCTGGCAAAAAGAACAGGTCTACCACAAGAGCAGACAAGAGAGTGACTGCGCAGAGTATTCCAAAGTTAACATTTGGGAGAAAATCTCCAAATATATAGAGCCCAAAGGCTGAACTTAGAATCAATGTCGTGATGATCAGTGCACTTCCCGTATATTGAAAAATTGTGGTGATATTCTTCTCTTCAGAAAATCCCTTTTCTTGATGTTTATAGTAATTCGACAGAAAGTGGATCGTGTCATCGACTGCAATTCCCAAACAAACACTTGCGACGAGGCTCGTCCCTAAATTTAGGTCCATATTAAATATCGCCATCGTCGCAGCCCCAAAAGTTAGGGGGAGGAGATTCGGAATAAGGCTAATGAGACCAATTTTGAGCGATCCAAAAAAGAGAGTTAAGCATAGAGCGACAAAGAGCATGGCCATGAAAATGGAGCGAACAAAAGTCTCTACAACATAATCAATCATGTCTTGAAAGAGATTTGCCTTACCCGCGATTGTAAGATCAAGTCCAAGTTCTTGGGCCTTAGCGATTATGCGATCTCTGTAAATGGCCCAGGCTTGGGTATCATAGACAGTCCACAAGAGAGAAATCCTTAGTGAGCTATAATCGAGACTAATCCTATCATTGATGTCCATCCCAGGGGGAAGACTCAGGGTATAGAGAAAGAGGTATTGTGCAACTTCATTTTGAGTCTCTGGGATTTTATAAAAGCTGGGATCATTATTGTGGAGGACTTGGTTCATCCTCTTGATAATATCAAGAACAGATACAGTGTTATTAACGGGCTCTAGATTGCGAAGCCATTCGTTAAAAATAACGACCTTTTTTAAAAAGAGAGGGTCCTTCGCTTTATCAGCTCCCCCCGCATTAATAATGAGGTCAGGTCCTGCTGATCCACCGATATGTTTCTTGACCACTTCGTTGGCCTTAGAAATAGGAGCTTCTTTACTGAAGTAGCTGTCAGGGTCTGCATTAGTTCTTATATCTTTGGCTAAGAAAATACTGGTGGCCGCAAGAATAAGAGTGATTGCACAAATGGGGGAGCGCCATTTACTCAGAAATAGGTAGAGAGCATGGGCCTTATAATATCCCTTGTGACTAACTTTCTTCTCCTCAATGAAGATTGGTGGAATTTTATAATCAATGATTTTAAGAAGAGGGATGAGAAGAAAGATAGTGAGAAACCAGGCCAGTAGACAGCCTACTCCTGCAAGGAGACCAAGGTGGCCAATAGGAACAAGCTTTGTTGCCATTAAACTAAAAAGACCGACACTAGTTGAAAATGACGTTAGAAAGGTAGGAACAAAGTTCTTGTGAACAGTGTGTTCAATAGCCTGGTCAATACTTTCACCTCGACCTCTAAATTGAAAGAAATTCACCATTATGTGCACGCTATCTGCAATAGCGATAGCAACCAAAATAATAGGGAGAATTGCTAAAATCGCACTAAAGTGCATTCCCATCCAAAAGGCTAGGCCTAAGGTCGCCGTAACGGTGGTGAAAACGATAAAGAAGGGGAGGATCATCGCTTTAAAGCTTCGAAAGATCCAAAAGAGATATCCAACAACTAGGAGAAGGAGAAGGGGCATGATTTTTTGCACATCACTCATTGAGACTTCTTCAAAGGCGAAGTTGAGAGCAGCTTTTCCTGTGAGGTAGAATTTAAGTTCTTGACCCTCATGTTCTTTGATGATTTTTCGTGCGTGACTTATGATTTCACGATACTTGAGTGTCTGGACATGGGAAGAAACGAGGTGAGCAAATATGAGGGCAAGTCGCGCTTCTTTATCAACGAGATAGCCTTTAATCGTTTGATCTTCAGTTGCAATAGTCTTTCTTTTGGTTAAGAAATCATTTTGAAGATTGTCACCAATAAGGGGCTCGACAATAATCTCATCTTCTTTGCTGGTAACATAATTGTAATTGGAGAGTGATTCAACACGAATGACTTGAGGGATTTGCCAGGCAGCCTGAGTCACCTCTTGGATGACTTTCATTCTTTGAGGAGTGAAGAGATCTCCATTTTTGTCCTCTGGAAGTTCAACAACGATAACGAGTGTTTCATCATTGCCGAAAGTCTTTTCAAGAAAGTTGAGGCTGTTGAGTTTAGGATCATCTTCCTCAAACCAAATACGAACATCATTCTTACTATTAAAGTGGATCAGACCAATACTGAGAGCAATGACAAGGACGAGTGACGTGGCCATTATCTTCTTTGTATGGTTGTGAATAAACTTGAGATACTTTGAGATAATTTTAGGAGTCATATATTACTTCTTTCCACGGAGTAATCGCATCAGCTAATGACCGATTATTCATGAGTCGCGGCACTTTATTTTGATGGGTCATCTTATTTATTGATTTCATATACTCAACAAATCCGCCTTGCTTAATGGAACTGATGAGAGGAGGTGAAAGAACACTACCATCGATAAGAAGGAAGTAGTTGTCACTTAGTTGGCATAAGACCTGATTAAGAGTATCTCTAAATCCTCTGAGGTCGGAAGGAGTTTTTTCAAACTCAATCATCCACTCATGTCGGTTACCGCCAGCTTTATTTTCAATGTGAGGAGCGACACTAAAGTCATTTACTCTGCAGTCGTGCTCTAAACATGCCTTTGCGAGAGCTTCCTCGACTTGTTCACTTATGAGGTGTTCCCCTGAGTTGCTAATAAAGTGCTTTGTTCGCCCAGATACCTTCAGACGAAAAGGGGATAGGGATGTGAAGGTAACGGTATCGCCCAGATCAAATGCCCAAAGGCCTGCGAGAGTTGAAATAACCATCGCATAGGGTACTCCGACTTTTACATCCTTGAGCGAGATCCTTTCGGCTTCTTCTTGGCCCCACTGATCGAGGGGGATAAACTCATAAAAAACTTCACCATTGGGAACAAGGAGAAGGTCTTCTTTATCTTGTTGGTCTTGAAAGGCAAAGAAGCCTTCTGTTGCACTAAAGACCTCAAGACGATGAAAGGGACGACCAATAAGTTCCTTCATCCTTTCTTTGTATGGTCCATAGGCAACCCCACCATGAGTGATAATCTCTAAGTTTGGGAAAGCCTCTCCAATTGTTTTATGACCGGTCTTTTCAAGAATCCTTTCAAAGTATCGGATGATCCATCCAGGAAAACCCCCGACCATTCCAACATCTTGTCCTATCGACTCCTCTACCGTTTTCATCATCTTTTCATCCCAGTCTTCGATTGAGTTAGTTGGTACACTGGGAAGCCTTTGCTTTTTCATAAAGCTAGGGATGTGACGATTGAAAATTCCTGTAATTTTACCGTAGAGTATTTTGCGATCTTTTTTCAGCTTTGGATTTGCTGATAAAATCACCATTTTTTTAAATAAAGGTTTAAAATTCTTCGTTTCTTTCAAATAGGTTGCTGTACAAAGGACGGAGGATTTCATTCCTCTTGAAAGACTATCTTTAGTCACGGGAATATATTTCTCTCCCGATGTTGTTCCTGATGTTGTTGCCAGATAAAGAGGCAGGCCAGGCCAGAGAATATCTTTTTCTCCCTTTTGGATCCTCTCAATATAGGGAAGAAGATCTTGATAAGTGTTTAAAGGAACCTTGTTTTTAAAATCCTCGTAAGAGGCATTTGAAGTGAGGCCATGGTCTTTTGCAAAGGAGGTTATTGATCCCTTCTTTATTAACCTCTTAAAAAGCTTTTCTTGATCATTAATAGCATTGACCTTAAAGCGCTCTATCTTTCGCTCCATAAGCTGAAAATAAGGTTTTAAGAAAAGGATACTTAAGGTGCTGGTTTTCACAATGATTGGGACGTTATCAAGGAAGATGAACATTTGAAAAGAAAAGAAAGGGTCATTCATGTGGTGCGTCTATTGGTCGGTTGTGGGATCAGACAAGCCATTAATTTTATATTAAGTCATGAGTTGTGCTAGAATTCTCAGATGAGCTCCAAGTTTTGTATCCTACCGTTTATTCACCTCGATATTCAGCCAGACGGCAATGTTTTTGCGTGTTGTCATTCTAATGATCCGGAAGTGGTGGGGAACCTTCATGAGAAGCCTCTTGCTGAGATATGGGAATCAAAAGTATTAAATACTTTTCAAGAGCATTTCCTTAGCGATGGAAAGCTTCCCCCTCATTGTAATGATTGTCTATTCTATGAATCAGTGGGAGCCCCTAGTTGGAGAGAGGTAGAAAATAAAAATTGGCAACATATTGAGAGGGATCAATTAAAGTCAGATAGATTTAAATCTCCTCGCAGTATTGGTATACGGTTTTCTAATCTCTGTAATTTTGCCTGCCGAACTTGTAAGCCGGCAGCAAGTACTTCCTTTATTAAAGACGCAAAATTTCTTTACCCCAAAGGAAGATTCGAAAAGCTTAATAGTGCTCCTTCTCATAACCCGCTTAAAACACAGATAGAGCCCTTCTTGAAAGATCTGCAGCATGTTGGGTTTGCCGGTGGAGAGCCTCTTCTTGAAAAAGAGCACTATGAAATATTAGATCTTCTCATCGAAACCAATCCTGATGTTGAATTGTCTTATGATACAAATTTAAGTGTGCTCGGTTTAGGAAAGTTCAATGCTATTGAACAATGGCGTAAATTGAAAAATGTTAATCTATCAGGAAGTGCTGATGGTTTTGGAAGTAAGGGAGAGTTCATTCGCAATGGCCTGAACTGGAACAAATTTGTTGAAAACTGGAATCTTGTTAAGAAAGAGCTTCCCCATGTCAGAATGAAAATGAATTTTACTCTCAGTGTTTACAATATGTTTCACGTTCTTGAGTTTGTTGAAGAGGTTCAAAGACTTGGACTCTTTGATGATAATGATCCGAATGATTTAACGATAAGTCTTGTTGAAGAACCACGATTCCTCTCTTTGCAAAGCCTACCAAAAGGCATCAAAGAAACTGTCCAAGATCGCTATCAGGCTTTTATTAACGAGTGTACGTTTGGCAAGGTTGCTAGAGACCTTCAAGCCGCGATAAAGTTCATGAATGGGCAAGATACTTCCTCTCTCTTTCCTAGCTTTCTGGCCTATAATAAGAAATTAGATTTTCTGCGAAGTGAGACTTTCGATAAGCTCTTTGTCGAAGAAGGTCAGCTCTTTGATCAATTTAAAAAGATTGGTTGAAGCCTGCGACGATCGTGCGTGGACTACCTGGTCTTGCTCCAAAGGGGCGTAAACTCACAAGATAAGTATTATCCAGTAAGTTATTCACACGGAGAAATACTTTTCCAGTCTTGTTGTACTGATAAGCAAGGGCTGTATCAATAACACCATAGCTTGGAATAATAGCCCTTTGTTCAGCAACAGCTTGATCAGCAATTTGATCCTTCCATGTGAGATTGAGATCAAAACTAATTCCCTTGAAGTTTACACCAGTACCGAGATTAAATTGATTCTGAGGCACGTAAGGCATGGGATCATTGACTCTAATTTGGCCACCCGTTGGGCCCCACTCTGGATTGGTATTGATGAAAGCATTCTTAAAACGTGCAACAGTAAATGTGTAGCCAAGTCGAACTGGAAAAGAGAATGCACCTGCTTGAAAGGTGTGGCTGAGAAGAGACTCAAGGCCATAGATCTCACCCGCACCACCATTGAACTCTGTGTCTATATTATCATTAGAGCATCCTGAGCTAAAAGAGCATACACCTTTAAGATTTTTGTAATCGCTGTAAAAGGCAATGGTCTCAAAATAGAGAGGCGCTTTAATACGAAAACCAGCTTCATAATTAATAGCTTCTTCTGGCTCAATATCATCACTTTGACCAGGGCCTACGAGAGTGACGCCTTTATTGATACCAGCGAGAAGAACGGCATTATTGTTAAGAGAGTAGTTAAAACCAATACCCGGAACAAAGACGCTTTCACTATTTTTAGAGAGAAGGCCTGATGTTGTCCTCGGGTCTCTTTCATGTTCTACGCGCTCAACTCTAAAGCCAACTTTAGTGGCAAGGTTTCCGATAAGGATCTCGTCTTGAGCATAGAGAGCTAGAGCTTGTGAGGTGTCTTGGTTCGTATTGGTTTTGCGCTCGTCATTTTGATAAACAAGCTCTCCACCAATCATTGCAGCCGACACTTCAGAGTGGTCCCTTCTGACTTGGTCTCTGTGGACTCTTAGACCTAAGCTTAGATCGTGATTTGTTGCACCCCAATCGAGGTTCTTTGATAGAGTCGCCTGGACGCCTTGACTAAAGTAGCGGCGGTCATTTGAGCCAATAAGAAGATACTCTTGCTCGTTAGCGCTATCTCTAGTGCCTCTTAATAGGGAAATCAAATCATCTGTATCTGCTGCGCCATTGAGGACTGAGCGAAAATCTTGTCTGAAGGCAAAATCATTGAACTTTTCCCAGTCCCTTCTCATCTGATGATGGTATAGGGCTGTCGTAAGCTTTGAGCCTTCAGGAAGAGTGATCTTATGGGTGATTTGTCCCGCAAATCGTTGGTATTGGAGGTTATCGTCTTGGCTTGCCGAGTAACGGACAAAAGCATCCTGATTAAAATCGCCAAAGGTGAGGCCGAGATAAGTTTCATCCGAGTCCTCGGTAGCATAACTTAACTTCGTCTCGATAGAGTGACCATTACCAGGCAGTCTTTGACCTAGCTTTAAAAGAAAGTCATTTTGTTCAAAGTCCGCTTCCTCACCGTTAGGAAGTTCTCTGAGAAGGTCACCTTGTTTTCTATTGGCCTCAATAAACCAAGAGAAACCATCTTTGCTCCCTCTATTATTCACTCTCATTTGAGTGAAAGTTCCACTGCTGAGCTCAACTTCAATTTGCTTGGGGCCTTGGAGTGGCTTTGTAACCATATTGATGGCACCGCCCACGGAGTTGGGTCCATATTGGACAGAGCTTGGGCCTTTAAAGACTTCCATGGTGTCGAGTCGACTTGTGCTTGGAAAGTAGTAAGCGGCGGGAGCTGCATAGGGGGCAGGCCCGACAAGAATACCATCCTCCATCAGTGTCACTTTCTTTGAGCGATGAGGGTGAGCCCCTCTTAGACCAATATTGGGTCTAAGGCCTAGGCCATCCTCTTCTTGGATATAAACACCTGGTACTTTATCAAGGACTCTGTTTACATCCTGATATTTAAACTTTTGAAGTTCTTTCTTATCTATGAAATGAGCTGAGCCAGGTGTATAGAAGGTACGCTCCTGAGAGCCAATAATATAAATGGTGTCTTCTTCATTAACTTGGATATCTTCTGCTCTTTCAGGCTCAAAAGTAGAGGTCTCAACGCTTGAGGTTGTTGCAACCTGTGCAGAAAGAGAGAGGGAGAATAAGAAAAGAAGAAGCGACGACTTCATTAATCATTATCCCCTTGAGCCTGACGAGGAGCACTGAGCTCCTGAAGGGCATTGAGGTAGTCGTTCTTCAAAAGATCTGTAACTTTTCTAATATCCCACACGAGAGCACAAACCTCTTCGAGACGATTTTCTGAAGTCGTTTGCTCACATTTTGTGGGGTCAATATTTTCAAGGGCCTCTTTTAAAGTTGTCGTTTTCTTAAGTGAGCGGACATTCTCTAAAATGAGATCAAGATTAGTGGAAATATTCTTAGCAAGATCTGAGTGCTCTCTGTCCCTTAAAAGGTCATCAAAGCCAAGACCATTAGTGCCAGCCTGAGCTGAGATACCTTCAAAGAGGAGTTTGAATCCAAAGAGAGAGGATTCAAGAGCTTCAAGGCCAAATTCCGCATAGGGATGTTCACGTGAACCTGGACAGCTTGCGTCTGGGCACTTGGTGAGAGTATCTCCAACACGTACGTCAAAACCTGCTGGATAGGAAAGCTTTATATCTTTAGTATTTGTATCTAAGAAGAAGAGCGCCTGGCTTATTTTGTTCGTGAGTTCAATGGGCGTTCCTTGTGCTCCTCTTAACATCTGAGCTGTGTAATATCCCTGTTGAGGAGACCACGCCTTTTGAAGCTCGGAAGCTTTCGCCGTGATGTCTTGAGAGAGGTGTTTGGCGAGAATGCAAACTTGCTTTTCACGGGCAAGAAGTGGTTTTTGAAACCACTGAGTTAGGCGACCATTAACTCGTGAGCAGCGCGATTTATTAGCTGGTGCAAAGAAGAGAGGCTCTAGAGTATCTAGTCCTCTTACGTTGTAATTATTGATGACGTCAAAGCGGGGGAGGCGGCTTTCTCCGGCAAGGTCAATTTGTAGAAGAATGACATCCATTCGACATTTTTCAATACCGTCAAAAGAATAAATGCTGTCCATTGCTGTCGAGGTGATAGCGGCAGCGGGACCATAATTCATCATAGCCAGTTTGTGGTAAACACTCATGGCCTCTTTCCAATTTTCTTGAATTGGAGCACGTAATGTTTCTAGTTTATCCTCATCTAAGTCTGAGAGGATATTGAGAGTGCTACAGTGCTGGTTGATGGCCTGATCAAGTTCCTTAGTTTCTTTTGCGAGTTCTTCGACAAGCGGGCCTGTGACAAAGGAGCCAGTGTTCGCGATGAGTTTTTCAAGGCTAAAGGCTCCACTGTTGATGGTGCTATTCTCACTCAGGAGAAGATCGACATTATCGATCTCTTCATTCGTTGGCTGAGCAACATCGAGGTTTTTGCTTGTAAAGTCATCACAGCTGGTAAGAATACCAGCTGCGCATAGAATAAGGGTAAGGAACTTGATTTTCATGCCTTTTTCTTACCAGTTTAGAGTGTTGTTGACACTAAAGTTGTATGTTTTTCTCATTAGCTCGCGAGCTTTTTCAAGACCGGCCATGTAAGAAGCAACTTCTTCTTTAGTTGCATGAGGAAGAACTGGCTTGTCACCCATAAGAGCGTGAACTTCGTCAAAAGTAGCATCGGCCATAAGAGCTTGTGGGCTGAATTGGAAAGCAAGAGCGAAACCTTTCATCTCTCCCCAAAACTTTACGAAATCTTTAAAGAGATATTCTTGAGTTCCGTACTCAGTGTACTCTTTAAGAGTTACATTGATGTAATGGATAGTGATGGCAGCAAGAACCTTTTCCCAGCCAGAAAGAACAACCTGAGCTTGAGCAACAACATACTTCTTGTAGTCAGCAGGCTTCTTAGTGATGAGCTCACGTCCTTGAAGAAAAGCAGTCATAATCTCAGTGTTAAGGTCTAAGTTTTGATCAGCAGCTGTAAGGTCTACACGAGCAGCGTTAGGAGCGATACCACCGTTGTATTCAGTGAGGATCGAAATCATACCATCATTGTCAGTGTCACGAGAGAGTTTGTTTCTCGCTTCAGAGTCAGTGTAGGCAAGGTAGTCACGGGCAGCCCCAAAGTAGCCAAAGCCTTCATCAAAGTGATGCTCCATGGCCGTGTAAGCGGCACCTGCTTTAGCAGGCTTCGTGTTGTCAGCATTAAGACCTTTCGTTGGACCGAGATCAGTTGAAAGGTAGTCACGAGCTGCTTGTGAGTAAGAGACAGCACCGTAAAGAAATTTTTGAGTTAGTTGAGCGTAATCAAGACCTTCTTCAGAAATGTGAGCGGCATTGATTTTTTGAGCAGGAAGACTTCCATTTGGAACACTGAATACTGTACCTTCTACAGCGTTCTTAGCGTAAGCATCAAACCAAGCATTGAAAACTTCTTCAGGAGTGTTGAAACCCGAGAGTCCAAAAACTTTACCACGACGAAGTGGATTGTCGACACCAGCTAGCTTTGAGTAAAGATTCTTTCCTGGAGACTGAATGTCAGAGTAGAAGAATTCAAAAGCAGGAATTGAAGAACCGTTAAGTCCTTTGGGAGAAATTCTGAACTGTGAAAAGCCATCAATAACACCAAGGCCTGTAAGGTCGGTGTTTTCATTATAGTTGTAGTAGCTAAGAATCATATTTTTAGCTTCTTCAACAGTTCCCGCATAACCACCACGCGTTTGTGAGGTCATAGCGCCTTTAATATCATTCATAAGAACATTTCTAAAAACTTGACCAGTGTAAGAAACAGATGAGCTGCGTGTGAATTGGCTATTAAATTCATATGAAGTAGGAGCCGCTTTCATAACAGCTTTCACTTCAGCAGGAGCATTTTCTAGTGTTGTAACAGCATTTTGATAAACATTTGCTGACACCAAAGGAGCGATAAAAGCACTCGCAAGGATAAGTGTTTTTTTCATAAGAATTCCTCTCTTAAAAAGATAGGGTTAGAGTGTTTGAAACACCGTTAAATCATTTTTTGTGAGGGTTTTATGAGAGGTGGTTTGTAATGTCAAACTTTTAGTTGAGTTTGAAAACAAGAGTCTTAGATATCTTATAGATTGCTTGAGGATTATCAGATAACTTATTGAAAACCCATTGTTTAGCGGCATCCATCACTGAGCTATCTAAGAGATCATGGCCTGAGCTTTGAGTAATAAGGACATTTTTTACTTGGCCATTTCCAAGGATCATAAGGGAGAGCTTAACCGTACCTGTTATACCTCGGCGTATAGCGAGACGAGGGTAGTGGGGTTCTACATAATTTCTAATGGCATTATTAAAGGCCATTTTCTTGGGAGCATTAGGAAGTAGCTTTTTTTGAACCTCTTTCTTAACCACTTCCTTTTGGGGTTTAAGGGCCTTTCTTCTTCCCTTTTTCTTAATTTTCTTAGGGGTAATTTTCTTTATAACCTCTTTGGGTTGTTCCTTAATAACAGGGCGTTGTTGCAGGCGAACAGTCAGGGCGCTATTAATCTGCTGAGAAGAGGGAGGAGCAAAGAGGATCGTTTTCTTCTTATAAAGGAGGACCCCTAAATGAATAGCAATGCTCACCGCTAGGAAAAAGCGGAAAACCTTCGTTGAATCGGTTGAAGGGAGGACAGTTGCGTTCATGACGCGCATCATAGCAAACTGAGGCGAGTTTGCCAATTCAAACAAGGGTTTTTGGCCTCAATAATGCAGTTATAACCCATGAACAGTTTAATTTATCCTTTAGAGCTCCTCTCGCCCTATTCTGGGCTTGGAGCTGTCTAAAGATTTTACAGGTGGATACCATTGCAGAGGCTAAATAAAATTTTAGTGTTGATTATCTTCTTTATAGGGGCCTGTGGTCTTAAAGAAGCTCCGAAGATGGCACCTAAAGTGGCGACGATCTCGCCCATTACTTCTTTGCTGCAAGAAGAGGGGGGTTGTGAAAGTAGTGTAACCCCAAAAGCGACAGAGGTTCTTAATGAGGTAGAACAACTTTATTCTGGGCTCATTGTCACCATCGCCCGCTACAATCAGACTTACACAAATAGTGAAGGACTGAGGTCTCCACAGACCTTGGGAACGGGAAGCTTTTTAATGGCGACAGCGAAGAAGCCTATGGTGTTGGCTTCGGAGGATCTTCTTAGTGAGCTTGATGCGCTCAAGGTAGGTCTTGAAGCTATCTTTGGTGTGAGCTTTTGGAGTTCATCAAATCCTTTGAGTGAAGTGGATAATAGCGACGAGGTTGTCTTACTTACTCGTCAGTTAAACTCTTTATTAGTTAAGGCCCGTAGACTTCAGGCCTTGTCCTGTCAGCGGGAAGCTCTCGCTGAGCGAGCTAATCGCGATATTAGGCCTTATATAAAGTTTCTTGAAGAAGGCCCAAGCAATAGGCTTTGTGAGGAGCTTCTCTCTTCGAGCTCCTGTGAGATGGAGAGAGTTTTATTTCAACGTCAGGGAAGAGAGAGTGATTTCTATTCTCATTACACAAAGCCCTTTAAAAAGAGGATGCAAAGCTTCTTTGAGTTTAAACAAAAGAGTCAATGGCAATGCCATCAAGAAGGGGAGGGCTCTCTTTTGGTGATCCCCACACAATATGATCAAGAATTTCAAAGAAGAATAGGAGGCTCCCTTGGCCAATTGAATGCGTTTGTTTCTTCACGTTGGAGTGGAGATAATTTTAAAATTAAGTTTATACCTTACCAAAAAGAGGTGCACCCATTTAAGTTAGAGGTCAAGTGGAGTAGGACGCATCTGAGTTACGTTAATGATGATGAACCAACGATTATCTACCTTTCTTCTTTTTTAAATTATGAAAAGCTCCTCGTTACTTTTGCCCATGAACTTGGCCACGTCTTTGGCTTTCCCGATTGTTATCATGAGTTTTATGAGCGTGAGTCAAAGAAGATTATCTATTATGCTCTTGATGAGACGGGGACAAATTTAATGTGTCACCTCAGTGCTCAAGCTCGCGTGCCCCAGGACTATGTTAAGGCACTGAAAAATTCTTACTGTGACTAGAAAGCTAAGACTTGAGGGAGCCGAGATACTTTATAACCTGAGCTCTCGCAGCGACAAAGTGATGGTGCTCGAGAAGAAGACCCTTTTGAATATTACGAATTTCTTCATTTTCGTGATTCTCGATATTTTCATCAGCAGCGGCAATAGCAAAGAGAGTCTCTAAAATTTTAAAACGCTCCTCTTCAGGAAGTGTCTCTCTTAGGGGAAGGCAATAAAGATGATTTTCAACGCCAGCAAGATCTTTGACTTCATCAAGGCAAAGTTTTGCAAGTCGAAGAGAGTCTTCCTCACTCATCTCCAACCACGTTTTTAGAGAGTGAGTAATAATCTGCTCTTCTTTGGTACAAATATTCATATCAGCATAGGCAACTCTCGCCATAAGGCCTGACAAGCAGGCTGCCTTGAGGTGGAAGTCTTCCTCATATTGGGGAAAGCTTTCGTTTATTTTCTGATGGAGGCGGCTAGAGAAGCTCTCAGAGCGTATTCCACTCAGGCTTTCTTTAAACTTATTCCATAGACTCACAGGCCCTCCTTTTTTGTGATTTCATGTATTTAAAGTGCTTAGTCCATTAGACAGTCTACCTCAATCGTAAGAAATCAGCTAAAATAATAATGTATAGACAGTGATTGGAGTTAGACACCTATGAATTTTGACAACCTTGACTTTGATTTTAACGAGCCCATCTTTAGTGGAGAAGAGGATCACGAAGAAGGCAGTGGTGTTGCGACGATCATTAAGGCGAAAGTCAAAAAACCACGCTTATATAAGGTTCTTCTTCATAACGATGATTACACTACGATGGAGTTTGTCGTTTATGTTCTCCAAAAACACTTTGGTAAGTCTATTGAGGACGCCCAAGGAATTATGCTGAAAGTTCACAACGAGGGAGTTGGAATTTGTGGCGTGTTCACCTATGAAGTGGCTGAGAGTAAAGTCGCCAAGGTCGCACAGGAAGCAAAGGAAAATGGTCACCCTTTAAAGTGCAGCATCGAACCTGAATAAAAGGATTTAGTTATGATGTCCAAAAAGCTTGAAGTCATTATTAATGGCGCTATTAAAAAAGCCAATGAGCTCAAACATGAGTATTTAACCTTAGAGGCCATGCTTCTCTCTATGCTTGATGATGATCAAGTCGTAGAAGTTATTAAGAATTGTGAAGGCAACCCGCAAGAGATTCGTCAGGAACTAGAGGACTTTCTCGATACGAAAGAGAACTTTAGTATTTTGACGGAAGCCGAAGTTGAAGAATTAAGCCAAAAGCAATTCGTCGATGAAGAGTTGCGCCGTCTCGCCAAGGAGTCGGGCATTGTTTACCAGCCAGAAATTAGCTTAAGTCTACAAAGAGTTATTCAAAGAGCTGCGATTCATGTGCAGTCGTCAGGTAAGCGCCATATTCGAGGAATTAATCTCCTCGTGGCAATGTTTCAAGAGAAGGAGAGTTTTGCTCTTTATACTCTTCAAAAGCGAGGCATAGAGCGCTTTGATGTCGTTAAGTACGTCAGCCATGGCATTGATAAGCCGGAAACCAGTGAAGAGGAGCTAACCACTCAAATTGATCCTGAAACCGGTGAAGAGTATGCTGAGATTGCCTCAGAGGGAAAAGGGAAGTCACCTAAGTATAAATTCCTTGAGCAATTTGCTCTCAATCTCAATGAATTAGCAGCAAAGCAAAAGATTGATCCCGTCATTGGAAGAGAGGAAGAGATTCGCCGAATCATCCAGGTGCTTTGTCGTCGTCGAAAGAATAATCCGCTTCTTGTTGGAGAGGCCGGTGTTGGTAAGACAGCAATTGCAGAGGGACTGGCTTATTGTATTGATCAAGGTGAAGTTCCAGAGGTTTTAGAGGACACAACTGTTTATAGTCTTGATATGGCCTCACTTCTTGCTGGAGCAAAATTTCGCGGAGATTTTGAACAACGATTGAAAGGAGTGGTCAAAGATCTTACTGCCCTTGGTGAAATCGGAAAGCAGCCTATCCTCTTTATCGATGAGATCCACACCGTCATGGGAGCTGGTGCCACTGCCGGTGGTAGTATGGATGCTTCAAATCTCTTGAAACCATCTCTTACCTCTGGTCGTATTCGTGTACTCGGTTCAACGACCCATGAAGAATATAGGAAATTTATTGAAAAGGATTCAGCCTTTAGCCGTCGTTTTCAAAAAATTGATGTTGAAGAGCCCTCCCTTGAAGATACTTTTAAGATTCTTCAAGGTCTCAGGCCAAAATTTGAAGAGCACCATGGAGTGACTTACTCAAATAGTGTCCTTAAGGCAGCTGTTGATCTTTCCTCACGTTATATTACGGATCGTAAAAATCCTGATAAAGCGATTGATGTCATTGATGAGGCCGGAGCGTACACTCAGTTGCTTGCCAATAAGCGATCTAAAATTACAAAGAAAGATGTGGAGAGTATTGTCGCCAAACTTGCGAAGATTCCTAAGCTCAATGTGGCCGGAGATGAGAAGACTAAACTAAAAGATCTCAAAAATAATCTGATGATGACTATTTATGGGCAAGATGATGCTGTTAAAAAAGTATCTGACGCTATTCTTCTCTCGCGAAGTGGCCTTGGCTCAGAAGATAAGCCAATGGCGAGTTTTCTCTTCAGTGGCCCGACTGGTGTTGGTAAAACTGAGCTTGCTCGCCAACTCGCTTTCAATCTCGATAGTCATCTAGAGAGAATTGATATGTCTGAGTACATGGAGAAGCATGCTGTCAGTAAGCTTCTTGGAGCTCCTCCCGGATATGTGGGTTATGATCAAGGCGGGCTTCTTACCGATGCGATCAAAAAGAATCCTCATTGTATCCTCCTCCTTGATGAAATCGAAAAGGCGCATCCTGATATCTATAATGTCCTTCTTCAGGTCATGGATAATGGTCGCCTGACAGATAGTCAGGGGAGAACAACTGACTTTAGAAATGTTGTGATCATTATGACAACAAATGCTGGTGCTAAGGAAATGGAAGGGGGATCAATTGGTCTGTCTGGCTCATTGGCCAGAGAAGCAACACATAAGAGAGATCAAGCTCTTAAGAACTTCTTTACACCAGAATTTAGAAATAGACTCGATGGAATCATTCACTTTAATAAGTTAGGAAATGACTTTATCGTCCAGATTGTTGAAAAGTTCCTTGCAGAGCTTGAAGCGAAGCTTGTGAAAAAGAATGTTCATCTTGATGTCTCTCAAGAGGTAAAAGAATGGATGGCAGAGACGGGATATGACCCAAAAATGGGGGCACGTCCTATTGCAAGAATCGTGGATAACGAATTAAAGCGACCACTTTCTCAGGAAATTCTCTTTGGAAAATTAGAGAAAGGCGGAACCGTACGAGTGGTTTTAAAAGAAGGTGAAGGCAAGAAATCTATCGCTTTTGAGTACGTTGAAAACAAGGAACTTGAGCCTGCATAGGCCACTTGAAGAGTACAAAAAGTGACACTTTTTTCCTTTAAATCTTAAAAAGTGGGCATTTTTACATAGAAAAATAAGCTTTTTTTTCTCTAAAAATAAGGTCAATTCTCAAAAGGAATTGGCCTTTTTTTTTGATTTTTTATCCCTTCTTGAAAGTTTTTTTTAAAGGAAAAAAAACGTTGAACCTTTAGTGTTTATCGACGATTCGTTGTTTTAGTCACCGGACACTTTTGAAAAAACTTTAATTAAAGTTAAAGAAAAGTTTTGATTGTGGCGAAAAAGAGAAAACACCTAAGCTTGGAATATCGTGACATTTTTGTTTGCGTTAAAACAAATTTGTGTTTATTCTTTAAATAGGTATTACAACCAGGAGGACGTCAAATGGCTGTTAAGAAAAAAGCTACTAAAAAGAAAGTAGCAAAGAAAGCAACGAAGAAGAAGGTAGCTAAGAAAACTGCAAAGAAAGCTACTAAGAAAAAAGTAGCTAAGAAAAAAGCTACTAAAAAGAAAGTAGCTAAAAAAGCTACTAAGAAAAAGGTAGCTAAGAAAAAAGCTACTAAAAAGAAAGTAGCTAAGAAAAAAGTAGCTAAGAAAGCTACAAAAAAGAAAGCTACTAAGAAAAAAGTAGCTAAAAAAGCTACAAAAAAGAAAGCTGCTAAGAAAAAAGTAGCTAAGAAAGCTACAAAGAAGAAAGTAGCTAAGAAAGCAACTAAGAAGAAAGTAGCTAAAAAAGCTACTAAGAAGAAAGTTGCTAAAAAGAAAAAGTAATCTACACACTTTAGAGTGAGATGAAATGAAGGCCTCCCTTATGGGAGGCCTTTTTATTGGAAAAGAAGGAGGGAACGAAGCACAAGCTTCGCTTGTGTACCGTTTCGCCATTATAATTTTTTACTTTTCCAATACTGCGGGCCCCAAAAGGGGCCCTTGTTATTTCCTCGTTTCCTCCAGATTTTCGAGTAATTTTTCCATGTAATATTAGATACTTAGGGGTCTTTCATGAGCTAAAGTGTTGGGAGAGGAGCTCTCGTGGGCTTTTGGCTTTTGAGGGGGTCCGACCTTACCCCTTGGAAAGAATTTAGGAAGGCTTAGAAAGCAAATGAGAAAGTTGCCAAGAATGCTCGGAATTGTTAGTTTGGCACGCATCAAACTACGAGAAATTCGTCGTTGTAAACCTTTTTAATGGAGATACTTTATGACGGCTTCGACAGGACTTGGCTCCCGCAATAGTGAGCTACCTCAAGAGCAATGGGTTGTTGACCCAGAAACCGGAAAGAAGACAGTAAAAGTCGGGGAACTTGAATTCCCAGAGAGAAAAGTGTGGATGCATACTTTTGGCTGTCAGATGAATTACCATGACACAGAGCGAGTTCTTTCTCACCTTGAAGGACTGAACTTTAAGAAGACGGATAAGCAAGATGAAGCTGATCTTGTTCTCTTTAATACCTGTGCTATTCGTGACCTTTCAAATCAAAAGTTCTACTCAAAACTGGGGGATACTCAGCATTTGAAGAAGAAAAATCCGAATGTGAAAGTTGGAGTAGGGGGCTGTGTCGCTCAAACGGAAGGTAAGGAACTTATCAAGAAGTATGGTCATCTCGACTTTTCTTTTGGGACCGATGTCATTGATACGATTAATGAACTCGTTTACCGCAGTTATGCGGGAGAAGATCCCTTCGCTATCAATACATGGGATCGTTCACAAAACTTTTCCATTGAAACAAAAGTAACTCACGGCTCACCTCAAGCCTTCGTGAATATAATTAAAGGCTGTAACAAAGTTTGTAGCTATTGCATTGTTCCTTTTACCAGAGGAAAAGAGAAATCACGTCGTCTTCAAGAAGTCGTTGATGATATTCGTAAGCTCGTTGAATACCAGGGCATTCAAGAGGTCACTCTTCTTGGTCAAAACGTTAACTCTTACGGTAAAGAAAATGGTGAATCTCTTGGTCAGTTGATTACGGAGCTTGATAAAATTGATGGCCTTGAGCTTATCCGCTACACCACCAGTCACCCCTATGACGTCAGTGATGAACTGATTGCGGTTCATGGTGAAGCGAAGAAACTTTCTCGTCATCTCCATCTTCCTGTTCAATCGGGATCAACGAGTTGCTTAAAGAGAATGCGAAGGGAGTACACGGTAGAGCATTACCTTGGGCTTTTAGAAAAATTAAGAAAAGCAAAACCTGATATCGTCCTCAGTACGGATATTATCGCGGGCTTTGTTAATGAGACTGAAGAAGAACATCAAGGAACTCTTGATCTTCTTACTGCGGCTCAATACGACTTCATTTATTCTTACGCTTATTCAAAAAGATCTAAGACGAGAGCTTCACGCATGGAAGATTCTCTGACAGATGATATTCGTGGTGCCCGTCTTCGTGAAATTCAGGCCCATCAAACTCAGATTCAAGAAAAGATACGCCAAACTCTAGTTGGCAAGCGCTTTACTGTTCTCGTTGATGGTCATGGATTTAAAGGTGGCATCAAGAAGTGGAAAGGAAGAACGAATTGTATGCGCATTGTTCACTTTGAACCTGAAGTTGCTGAACAAGATCTTCAGTGGCATTGGGTTGATCTTGAAGTGACTTCGGCAACAGCATTCAGTTGCCAAGGGAAACTTCTCAAGGTGCATGGACGAAGAATTCCTGCAGATACTCCGCGTTTTTAATGTAAAATCAGATAGTTAGAGTAGAGAAGGGAGGTAAAAACCTCCCTTTTTTTATGCGGCCTTTAGCTTCAAGGTAAGATGAAGAAGATGAAAAGGATAAAGATCTTCTTCACTTTACTTATTCTTCTCTTGTCCAATGGGGCCCACGCTCTTATTGAGCTCAATGGAGAATATGGTTTAAGTACTCAAAAATACGGGGCTGACCGCTCTGATGAAATCAAAGCAACGACTTTTGGTGGCTCGATCGCTCTCTATCTCTTTAATCTGACAGCAATAGAGTTGAATTACTCTCAAACCGAAACGATTACTTCAGAGAGCAATACAATTGCCATTGATTCTACTTATGATCTCATCGCACAGGAAAATAATGTTCTTGTCTACAGCTACGGTTTAGGGATTCGTCAGGCCTTCGCTTCTCGAAAAGCACGCTTTCGTCCCAGCATTAGTCTTGGTTACGCTCGACAATTTATTAAAGACAGCACAACCGCTACCTTTCGCAACAATACGACTGGCAATATTTTTGATGTCAGTGACACTCCTTCGAAGCTTCGTGATGATTCTGTGTTTGGCAGCTTCAATTTAGAATTGAAGCTCACGAGGACAATTTCACTTCGAGGTTCTGTAAAAACTATTTTTAAGGCCTTTGAATTTGACCGAGCCCAAGATAATGTTCGGTATACAATAGGCTTCTCATGGTTTCTCTAAGACCTCTTCTTGTCTTTTCTCTTTTAAGTCTCAGTGGATGCGCCAAGGTCAGTTACTTATGGGATCAAGGCTGGGGCCAGGTCTCTCTTTTAAATAGTGCCAGACCAAATGCTGAAGTCCTTAAAGATTCTGACGTTTCCCAGGAAAATAAAGAGAAGATTAAGAAGATTGAAGAGCTGAAGGCTTATTTTTATCAATATTGGGGGAGACCTGCGACGGGAATTTATAGTGAGACGACTCTTCTCGAGTCAAAAGCTGTTACTCATTTAGTGATTGCGAGTCCCTACAGCGAGATTAAGGCCATTGATAATTGCTTTCCCTTCATGGGCTGCTTTCCCTATTTAGGTTTCTTTTCAAAAGAGAAAGCTCATGATCATGCTACAGAGTTAGAGGGCCAAAACTATGAAACCCATGTGAGGCCAGTCTATGCCTATTCTACGCTTGGCTATTTTGAGGATAAGATTCTTTCAAGCTTTTTTTATTTTGAAGACTTCGCCCTCACTGAGATGATCTTTCATGAACTCTTTCATACGATTTTCTTTGCTAAGGATGAAGTTTCTCTCAATGAAGCGTTAGCGAATCATTTTAGCCGTTTAATGGCCTTTGAATATTACAACCTATCAGAGAGTGAAAAAAAGGTAAGAATTGATGAGAGGGCAAAAAACGCGGCTCTGAGCGCGACCTTTGCTAGCGAAGTCCGATTGTTCAATGAGTTTCTTAAAGAAAAGGATGTAAAAGACAAAGAAACTCTCGAAAAATTACGCCAAAACTATCTTGAAGAAGTCCTCTTTCCCCGAGTGAAAGAATTTTGTGCAAGAGAAAACCTCACCAACTGTTTTCCTTTAAAGCGGCCTTGGAATAATGCCTCTATGGCAGCCTTTATGACTTATGAAGATAAGGGCAGCAGGATTGAAGAGCTGCAAGAGAAGCTTGATCTCGACCTCAAGGGGTACTTTAACCATATCGAAGCCGCTTATGATCAGTATAAAAAGCTTGATATTGATCCTAAAACACAAAAATTTGGTGAGTGGCTCTTTAACAATATTTAAAATCTTGTCATAATCTCGCCATGACAACTGACATCCATATTCTCTTCCTTGATCCCCTCGAAAAATTATCTCTTAAAAAAGATAGCACCCTACAACTGGCCCTGACTCTGAAAGAGAGGGGAAGTCAGGTCTATCTCCTCTTTGAAGAGGACTTCTTCTTTCAAAATAAAGGACAGGGAAGGCTCAAGGTCTATGATTTCGAGGGGCAATTTGAGGAAGACGGCTGTTATTTAAAGTCCTTTCTTCAAAAAGAGTCTCACACTCTAAAAATAACACCTGAAATGATTCTTCACATGAGAATCGACCCACCTCTAGACAGTCGCTACTTGCGCTATTTGTGGATGCTCAGGGCCTTAAAAGAGAAGTTTGGTGTTCGCGTGATTAACGACCCGGCAGCCATCGCAGCTCATAACGAAAAAATGGTTTGCTATGAGGGGGAGGATTCTGTTGCAACTTATGTGGGAAGTTCTCAAGAGTCATTCCTAAGCTTTTATCGAGAACTTAAAGAGCAGAGTGATTACTCTGGCCTTATTCTTAAACCGCTTGATCTCTTTCAAGGGATAGGGGTTGAAAAGATTGACTCAACCATAGAAGAGGAAGAGGTTCTTGGTCTCTTTAAGAAGAAGTTGCAAACATACGAAGGCCCTGTTGTCGCACAGCCTTTCTTAAAGGCGGTCTATTCCGGAGAAATACGTGCTCTCTATTTTAATGGGAAAGAAATAGGAAGCATTATTAAAACACCACCAGAGGGTCAGTTCCTCGCGAATATTGCTCAAGGCGCAAAGTTTGAGGCCGTCACCCTTGAAGAAGAAGTGGCGAAGAAGTGTCGTGAAATGAGTTTAGAGTTTGCCCAAAAAGGTGTGCCTTGGATTGCCTATGATATTCTAGGGTCTTCGATTCAAGAGGCGAATCTGACTTGCCCCGGTCTTCTTGTTGAAGTTTCAAAGGCCCATAAAAGAAATTTGGCTGAGACTATCGTTGTGGAACTTGAAGAGTATTTAAAAAAACTCTAATAGGCGCGCGTTCCAGGAATATTCTTAGTGGTATCCGTCGCGAATTGGACCTCTAGCTGATAACACTCAGTGAGCCAAACACGATCATAGGGACAAACTCCCGAGACATCATCAAAACCTTGTTCAGCGTAATCAATACAGCTGTAGTCCCACTCCACATTCATGATTTCAACAACAAGAGGATCTGGAGTCGAGGGAACTTGAAACTCTCTCACTTTTGAAGGGCAATTCACATCAACGTCGGTGAAGGTATAGTAGTCACCAACACCAGGACTACTTTGACGAGAGCGTACAACGACGCCAATATTCATTTTTGTAAAGGGGCGAGGTGAGTAGTAGTCACAACTGCGACCCTTACTGTCTGTGCCCCCTCTTTGATACTTCGGAATGACTCTTAAATTAAAGCGTGAGTCCGTGAAGAAAATATTTTGATTGTAAGAAGCCGGAAGGTCGGTAGCAGAGTTAAAAACAATCGTGCCGTAGTTTGCACCATGAGCGACAACGGCCGGGCTATTAATTTTATAGTATTCGATGGTTTGACCAGAATCAGAAATTCCACTTTCATTGCCGGTTCCATAAGCACAATTACCAGTGGAGGTTCCTGTCGTCGATCCTGTTGTCGTGGAAGTTCCTGTGGTCCAACCGGTTGTGGATGTTGTCGTTACAGAGTTTCCAGAGGAGCCTGAATTAGATTTGGATGATGTTTGTTGTTGGCAACTTGTAACAAGGCTGCCAAATGCAAACATGAGCAAGAGAGAAGTTAATGGTTTATTTCCTTTCATGGTTCCTATCCTTTTAGTCAGGCTTTACTGTCAATTTATCGGAGTATTTTAAGATTTCTTGAGCATTTGCTAAGGTATTGTTTTTTCATTCATATAGAACATAAATGAGGAAGACTTCAAAGATATTAATCTTGTCACTGACCGTATCAGGCATTTACAATATCTATGTGGAACAAGATCTAGAGACCCTGGAAGGTCTATCATTAAAAAATTATCCCTTCGCATTTGCGCTCTTTCCCGATGAACTGATGGCAGGTCAGCTCTTGGTGGATGCTGTAGGAAGGATGGTGCGATCAATTGAAAGTGTGGAAGAGATTCACTCCTCATCAAGCGATATTCTCTTTCTTAAGCATATGGCCGCAATTGCTTTACTAAGAGATCAACACTTCAGCCATCACAATAATGAAGACTTCTATAAGCTCTCCCTAAGAGAGAGAATGGTTCTCTTTCTTAAAGAGAAGAGAGGCTTTTCTCTTAGTGATGTTGCTAAAATTTGTGACCAACGAACAGATGAGGTTTATCGTGTTCTCTCTACAGCTAAGGAAGCCTTAGTATGAGCCGTTACCTTTACTCACAAGAGAATAAGAATCTCTATGAAGAAACTCTTGATGAGTTTAATAAAAAGAGTTGTGTCTTTTCACGAACTCTCATTGCCCAACTTGAGTCCTCTCAATTGAAGCAAGGCCCCTTCTTTCAAAAGCACATAAAAGAGTGCAAGGTTTGCCAAGGTATCCTTGAAGACTACTCCTCTAAGGAAAAAGAGTTAAAGGCTAAAATCCCTGTGGTGAGTGCTCCAGATTACTTAGTCGAAACCTTAAGACCGGAGTTAAGACAAAGTCTTGCTTATTTACAGGTGAAATCAGAGGAAAGAAATAAGCCTGCTGTAACTAAAAGGCTTGTTCTTAAGAGTTTAAAGGAATTTGTGACGACAGTCCCAAAGAGCCGAACATTCCTCAATGGCCTGGTATTGGCCTTCTTTTCCTTTGTCGCCCTAAAGTTCTTTCTCTAGTTATTAATTCTTAACTGGTAATAAATCGTAAACTGATCCTTTTTCTCTATCAGGGCCTTAGGTGGGTTAGGGAGGGTGCGTATTTCACGCAAAGTCTTTTCAAAGAGGTCGTGAACCTCATCATTGTGAGAGCTTCTTAAAATTTTAATCCTAAGAATATTCCCCTCTTTATCAAAGTCAATCTTACCTGTGAGAAGATGCCTCTCACTTTGAAGGGCCCTTCTAATTTGAGGAGCATTGAGGAGTTTATCCTGATAAGTGGCCACAAAGGCATTCACATAACTAATGAAAGTTCTCTTTTGAAAGCTATAGAAGATCTTCTCAACAGTATTGAGTTCATCTTCAGATATTCCTTCTGGGGGCTCAAAGTGGAGGTTAAAACCAGTGCGCTTGAGGACCTCTGAGCGCGTTGATTCCGTTCCTAATTGGCGGAGCATGTCCTCTTGAAGATTGCGCTGGCGCCTGAAGTTTTGAACGGCTTGATTCGAGCGAAGTGATGTCAGGGGAATTCCCGCTTCAGCAGCCTGGATCTCTTTTTTTAAAAGGAGGCTCGTTTGGGTCTGTTTATCAAGTTTCTTGTGTGCGGGATCTTCAGCAAGCTTTTCTTTTTCAATTTCCTTTTGTGACTTTATTTTTTCAAGGTCCTCTTGTTTTACGCGGGCCCTAAGCTCACTTAAGCTGAGGGTTCCTTTTTCGCTTCCCTTGGCACTTCCCTTGGGGTCACCCTTTGGTGGGGGAGGAGGGGCCTTGCCCTGATTCTTTTTAGCCTGATTTCCGTTTGGAACCTGAAGATTAAAATTCTTTGAGCCTCCGCGTACTCCAACGGTGCGGTATCTTCTGAGTTGCTCCTGACTAATGCGATCAACTTCAAAACTTTGTTCTGCAAGTTGCTGGCGTCTTCTAAGTTCTTGAAAATTGGGCAGTTTTGGTAAGTATCCGGCAATGGCGAAGAGGAACACGAAAAAGAGGTGAAAGAGAAGACTTTGAATGGATGCTGTGGCCAGCCTTTTAGTTTCGCTCACTTAGAAAGCCTACCTGAGAAGGGGTGAAAAATCACTAGGTTAATACTTGGGCAAAAGGGACAAACATTGCCTCTCTTGACTAATATGGCGCTCCTTGTAAACATTATTTAGGGGCAAATTGCGCCCAAAATCAGCAAACTTGAGGTGGGAACCATGAAGGTTAACCTAAAATCGCTTTTTCAAGGAAGAACAAAAGCTCTTTCAACTTTAAGTCTCTTTGCACTTATTGGACTAAGTAGCGCTCTTCAATACTACTCAAATCAAACAACGAAAGTATTGGCCCTTCAAGATGGTTTGCAGACTTGCTTCACTCGCGTTCACAATTCTTATACGGCGAGACTTCTTGGAAGTGGTTCAGAATATCTCAGCGAAAGTTTTGTAAGAACAAGTGAAGAGTGTATGGGAGAGGTCATTCGAGTTTATGAAGACCTCAATCTTTCTAACACTGTTCTTCTCGATGACCTTAATACGATGGCGACAGATCTCTCTTGGTTTCATCAAAAAATCACAGCAACGGAAACAGAGGGGCTCTTTGAAGGTAATCCTGAAAGTGTTCTTCTCTCCAATGTTGGGTCTCGATTTGAAAAACTAGAAATTAAAAAAGAAGAGGTCAATCAAGGCCTAGTTAATGCAAAAAATAATATAAACGGAATCAAGGCCAATGTAGGACTGCTCTTTTATGGAGTGGCTGCATTGGTTCCTCTTCTTCTTGTCTTTGATTACTTTCAAAGACGAAAGCAAGAAGAGGTCATGGAGGAAAGTGAGTCCACTGCCCGTAAGCTCATTAAAGAAGGGGCTGAAGATAGCCAAGTGATCCAACATCTTGTGATTGATACTCTCAACGGCATTGGTCTTCCCAATGTGGCGAAAGTTTTTGAGCTCAATCGCGCAAAGAATATCTCATTACAGCCAGAAGTTGAGAAGGAAAAGGACACAGTTGGAAAGCCGATTATGCTTACAGGCTATTCAAAGAAGTCAGGCCAGGACCAAGCGGAAAAGGCGTGGTCTCAAGCAGAGCTTATTGAAAAGCGAAATGCTAATAGAGAGAGCTTTGAACTCGAAGATTCAATAAGTAATGTCATTGATCATATTTCCTCAAAGATCTTTACTCTCGGAATTAAACTCGATACCCAAACTGAGCCTGTGAAAGTTTATGGTAATAAAGAATCAATGGAGCAAGCTCTCTATAATCTCTTTATCAATGCCATTGATAATTACAACTTTGATGATCCACAAAAGTTTTTGAGAGTTTCGACGCGTAAGCTTGGAAGTACAGTTCTTGTAGATCTCTTTGACTCTGGAAATGAGTACGATCGTGACTTTCTCAAGCAATCAAAAGGTCTTCTTGAAGCTGATGAGGACTTCACTGATCTTGCCATCGCTCAATCTCTTATTGAGGAGAATGAGGCGAAGATTTCATTTGAAAATGTTGCCAATGAAGATGGGGCACAGGTTGGGCGTAAGGTTCAGCTCATTCTTGAGGCCGTAAGTGAAAAGGCAAAAAAGCCTGGCAAGAGAAAGCTTGCTCGTGTTGAGAAGACGACAAAGAGAGAACTCTTAAAACGTCTTGCCCAAGCGAACTAAAACATTCTCTTCTTATGATCGCCGTACCTTCCCTCGGGAAGGAGGATTCTTAAAAAATCATAGAACTGACAGTACTCAACAGTATTGTTGAGAAGAAATTTAAAGAGTTCCCTGTAGAGAGGGGAGTTCTTAATTAAAAAGTCTTCGTACAGAATATCCCCTAGATAAAAGCCGAGTCTTCTCGCACATTCATAGGCGAAATAGAGAGAGCGGGTTTCGAGTTGTTCTTTAAAGGGGAGAGTTCCATCACTATCAATAATTTTTAAGAGGGACTGATAGACTTTAAGTTGCTCAGGAGGAAGATCAGAGCTGCCTTTTTCCTTGAAGTCGAGATAACGATCACATTTTCTAAAGGGGTTGATTACTTTACTTGCAAGATAGCCCATGGTGTTTTGTTTCACCATCAAAACAAACTTATGATCAAGCCCTTCTTTCATAAGAACTGACTCGTAATTGATATCTTGTTTGCGGATACAAATATCTTGTAAATGAAGACCACAGAGAAAACTCATGCGATTGATGGAGTAGGATGAGCAGTAATAGTTATTTGAAAACGGGATGCGAAAAACGCGTCCGGTAGCAACGAGTTTCTTGAGGAAATTACTTAAAGTCGCTTTGGGAAGGCGTCCAACCTTATCGAGGATAAGGCTTAAGTTTTGGTGCTCATAGAGATTAAAGTCCTCCATCTCCTCTGCATAAACTTGCAAGTTTAAGGCAGTCATAATCTTTTCACAGAGAAAGAGGAAGTTTTCAGGAACATTGGAGTGAAGATTGAGAATCCCCGTATCCATCAAATAGTCATGAAGTTCAAATTCGGGGTCATCAGAGAGGTTCTCATGCCAATAGATGATACTTTCGTACTTTATCCAAGGAGGTGATGTCTGCAGGGAAAACTCTTGATCACTAAACTTTATAATACGATTGTGTTTTTCAATTTCAAGTTCATGTATTTTCCAATAAACCTCATCTAAGTTTTGATGAATAATGGTGTCTCGATAATGAGGCACTAAATTAGCAACGGCCTTTTTGAGCTTGAGAGGGAGTTTATTGGGAACAATATGAAGTTCTCCGATGAGAACAAGAAGCCTTTCATTTGGATTTCTTAGAATAAAGTTTTTTAGAATCTCTGAAGCGCGCTCGTCTCTTTGATCAAGATTTCCTGAGGAGTTGATGGCGACAATAGGGAGGTTATGGTGGCGGGCCATCTCAAAGAAAGGGCGATAATAGGTCCAAGGAAAACGCCAGGTCTCGTGATAGTCAATACTTTCAAGAAATTCAAGCTCTGTGATTTGTCGATTTAAGTATTGCTCGATGACTGATTGATGTTCTTCGTGGACAAGTTCAACGCCTAAGCAGAACTTCTTCTTTTGTTTGATCAGCTCTCTTGTGAGGCGCTCTAGATTTCTACTATTTTGATCAAAACTATGAAAGTCACCAAGAAAGACGACATGACTATCCCGAATGGAGGAGAAGAGCTCTTCATGGGTTGCCCCTGTAAATTCTCGGCTTGCAAACTTTCTTTGATTGCGCTCATAACTTTTGAGCTCTTTAGACACTTCACCCTCTAGGCTTTGTGCTCTTTTTCGTAGTTGCTTATAAATAGTATGATGAAGTTCCCAGACTTTCTCGCTCTCTGACATAGTCTTATTTTAAAGGAATATTAAAGAGATGGGGGGGAATTATACTCGAGTAAGAACGTCAGTGAATTCGCGGTGGATGAGCCCATCTAAATTATTGAGAAGCTCTTTAAGAGAGTCTCTTGAGTTTTTGACCTTAAGGCTGAGCTCCTTTAGTTCAGAGAGTCTCGGAATATAGAGATTTTGAAGGAGGCTTAGGAGACTATGGCCAGAGGCTTGAGAGAGGACAAAGTCTATAAATTGAAGGAGCTCAATTTCAGCGTGAAACTTAATGAGAACTTCATTTCCTGAAAAGACTTCAAGAAGAGGTGAGTCGCCATGGGTTAGACTAGTTGAAGAAAAAGGGCGATCTAGATCTTCTTTTCTATCAATAAGAAGCTCAGTGAAAACCTCTTCGTTGGGGTAGACACAAAAGGTTTCAAGCTCCATGAGGGACTCAAGGGCCATAGGGCTATTAAGGCCAAGACCGCTTTTCTTGGTTTCTTGGCTATTTTCTAGAGTAAGGGCTAGCGACTTACGTGTATGAATGAGGAGGCTCATATAGGCCCAGAGGCTGTTGCCTTTCTTAGCCTGAAGCTCTGTAATCTCATTGGTTACTTTTATAGAAAAGTGCTTTGGATCAGATTCGAGAATTTCTTTTTCTGTCAGCTTGAGAAGAAAAGAAGAGGCAAAGTCACTTTGCTCAAGATTAATGCCTTCTGCTAAGAACTTAGGGATAAGCAAAGAGCGCAGACGCCCCTTAATTTTACTCACTCCTCCTCTAAGACAGATTTGGACAATTTGCTCACCAATGGGTGACTCAAAGAAAGAGCGTAGGAGATTATAGTTAAATTGAGGGTGCTTTTGAGTAATGCTGTAATAATTGTAAAAGGCCTCGCCATACTCTTGTCTCTTAGCCGAGTAAGTCGAGCTAGGGCACAACTCAATTCTTGGATAAAGCGGGTCCTTAAGATCGACAATAAGAATCTGGTGGCTACCCGAGTGGCGGGAGCGATTAGCGCTACCGAGTAGACTTTGCTTTAGATTATTGCGGTTAGGAGCATCGAGGTCATCCACAGTGAAAAGACTTTCAAAGGGGATAGAGCTTTTCGTGAGATTCTTAAAAAAGTGAGGGTGAGTAATGTGATCATTATCCCCAGACAAAGAGCTTAAAAGCTTGCCATCGATAATAGCATCTTGGTGGAATTCAAAAGCGAGGTCATAGTCTAGATTTTGATGATACATAGAGGTCGAAAAACTCGACTTCTTCATAAAGAACTGCTGGATCTCTGATACCACTGCCTCAAAGTGAAGGAACTGTTTGAGCTCACCTGAAAAGCGAAGAGTAAAGCATGACTCTTGGGGATTCTCATCTTTAGAAACAAGTGAGGAGGGATCAAGCTTAAGAAGATCTTTATTAAACTGAGTCCCGATACGCTTCTTGAGAATATAGATGAAGTTTGTGACCTCTCCCTTGCCTTTAAGTTTCTCTAAATTAAAAACTCCTTCAATTTTAAAGTCTTTAAGAAGCAGTGAAACCTTCTTTGATTGACTGGGGACAAAGAGCTTTTGGTTGGACATAACAACCATGTAGCCTTGGTCAAGAAGAGAGTCCTTTTGAGAGAGGATCTTTTGAGTAAGGAAATGATGAGGATTTTTCTTTGGTAGCTTTGAGACATTGAGAACAATACGATCGTAGGCTAATTCTTTATTAGAAAAAAGACTGAACTGACCGAGTTGCTCTTTGGTCTTTTTAAACTTCTCTCTTGTCACTCTTGAAAGAAGTTCTCTCGTATTCATCTTCTTGCCATTTGAAAAATCGACTAAGAAGGTAAGAAACTGAAGTTCTTGGGTGAGTTTAACAAAGGTGTTGCCATTTTTCTCATTTGCCGCAAACTCGGGGCAGAGAATTTCACTCCATGACTTGTTGAGGTTCGACTCTTGAGAGAGCCAATGGCTTTGACCGAGGCTTTCGACATTGTCCCCAGTGAAAAGAGTGTTGAGGACTTCTGGGCGTAGAGTAAACTTCTCACGAGGGTATTGAAACTTCTCTTGGGAATTCCAAATTGGAAAAAAGATCAGAAGCTGACTAATGAAGCGGCCAAAGCTCTTGTGAGAAAGGGCATGGCTATAAGAATCATCCTCAAAGCGAATTGATTTTTGGCAGTCGTTAAAACCACGATAGCAATTGATTTTCATCAGTTGGGTAACGGAGAGTTCTTGAAAGCTTGGAATGAGCTTTTCAATCTCCAGAGCAAGCCTTTCACAAGGTCGATACCAAGAGTACTGATTTATTTTGAAGGCTTCACAGGTTATCTCATGGGTGGAGCCTCGTCTAAAGAGCTGTTGAGCAAAGCTACTCGGGTTGAGGATATGACTGCGGCTATATTCAAAGCCCGTAGCATTGGCATAAGTGACAAGAAACTTAAGGCGAAAGAGAAAGTTTGTGGCCACACGAAAGCTATAGAGTTCGATAAAGCTTTCAAGAATTTCTTTGTGAGGGGAATCATCTTTCGCGTTACTGACCTTAATGAGGTGGGCCCAAAAATTTTCAAGCTTCTTTAATTCACTAAGCTCACTTGTTATCGCTATTCCTTGTCTTTCAATAAAAGAAATAAATTCATTATGAATGGCAAGGGAGAGGCTTCTTGGAAAACCACCCATTGTTTTAAAACAGCTGCTGGCATCTTCCCAAAGGCTTTCTTGAAGTTTTTTGACGGCGATAGCTGATTTCGTGAATAGTGAAGATCCAGACCAACCTGGTATGAGATAGCGGCTTGGAGAGAAGCCTGCCTTCTCCTGTGGCAGAGGAGGAAGAGCACTTCTTTCAAAGCTGTAAGAATCATTCTCAGAAGGGTGTAAGTCGCCTTCTAGGGGAAGATTCCCGTTCATGTTTTGGAGCCAAGAATTGGCGCGAAAGCCGCGTTTAGACAAGTCTAAGCTCCCAATATTGCTGATCTTTCATTTTGATCTTTTGTTCACTGTCATTTGTTGTGGGTAAGAAATTTAACGTAAATGAAGTCAGATTGTCATGAAAGAAAGGAGGAAAAACAATAACATCCGAAGTGTAAGATGATACTTTTTCGACAAAAAAATGACACTTTAGGGATGATTATACCGGAGTGGGGTGTCAGAGAATTAAAAAGTTAAAGCCTCCCACGAAATAGACCGATAGAGAGCTAAACTTCTGGTTGTATATTTGGAGGCCAAGATGTCAGATCAGGACAATAACACGGAACAAAGTTTTAACGATGCAGAGCTTCAGGACATTATGAATGAGATCGAAAATCTCGAAAAAGAGTTCGTAGAAGAGTCTGATACGCCGCAAGATGCAGCAACTGAAAGTGTTTCAGAGGCTCCGGCAGAGACTGAAGAAGTTCATGCGTCTCAGGAAGCTCCTCAAGAGGTCGCTGAAGAGGAAGTTGAAGACTTTAGTGCTGAAGCGGAAGCCTATGAGTCAGAAGCAACACCAACAGAGCCAGAAGCAACTGAAAGCAATGAAGATAATGTCGTGGCCTTAAAGCCTGTCGCTACAACGAGTGGCGAAGCGGGTCATATGTCTTTTTCTGGCGGTGGTCAGATGAATATGGAGCTAAATTTCTCTATTGGAAGCGAGACAGCAACTGTCAATGTTGTGGATGGTTCTCTCGTCGTGGAAATGGCCGGTGTTCATCTCAGCCTTAGAGAAGAGGGTTGCGAAGTAAGCATGGCCGGTGGAGTCAAATTCTCTGTGCCTGTTCAAAGCAAAGATGCTGGTAAAAAAGCAGCTTAATAAATCGTTTGAAAATAGATAAAGTCACAAAATGACTATAAAAGTACTTGGGGGACTGGTGAAAAGCCGGTCCCTTTTCGTTCCTAAGGGCGACAAAACACGACCGACCTCTGTTCTCTTAAAAAGAAGAATTTTTGATGCCTATCAAGACTTGAGTGGTTTTCACTTCATTGACCTCTGTGCGGGCTCTGGGGCCATGGGAATCGAAGCATGGTCACGTGGTGCGAGTAGGGTGACCCTCGTGGAAGTCGAAAAGAATGCTCAAAAGGCGATAGAGCAAAATCTTAGGGCATTAAAGAGTGACTTGAGTGAAGAGGTGACTCACAGACCCCTTAAGTTAGTACGCTCCAAAGTGGAAAAGTTTTGCCAGAGCTTAAAAGTAGATGGCCCAACGATACTCTTTCTCGACCCCCCTTATGAAATGCATAAAATCTATCAAGATGTAGGTCTCCTTCTTCTTAAGGAGTTTTCACAGTGCGATATATGGATTGAGTCAGATACTCAAAAGGGGCTGGGCCAAAGCTTTTGGCAGGAGCAAGGCTTTGCGCCAGATAAGGTCTATAGTCAGGGGACAAGTTACTTTGCTGTCTTTAAGAATCAATGACAAAGACATTGCGCTTTCGTTAGAATAGGCTCACCACCTATTTGAGGAGAGTCTATGAAGACTGCGATTTACCCGGGGACCTTTGATCCTTTTACCTTGGGCCATGATGATATTTTAAAAAGAGCCCTAAGGGTCTTTGATGAAATTACTGTTCTCGTCGCGGTCTCTCCGGCTAAGAAGGCCTTATTTTCTAAAGACCAACGAGTGGAAATGATTCAAGAGCATCTTAAAGATGAGCCGAGGGCAAAGGTTGATTCATGGAATGGTCTCATTGTTGAATATGCCAAGAAACATCAAATTAATGCCATTGTAAGAGGCTTAAGACCCACGGGAGACTTTGAAATGGAATTTCAAATGGCTTCAATGAATAATAATCTCTACAGCGAGATTGATACCTTCTTTCTTCCAACGGGAGGAAAACACTACTTTGTTTCCTCTTCCCTCGTGAAAGAGCTTTATAAGTATGGGCGTAACGTTGAAGACTTCGTTCCACCCGCCATTTTATCTCAACTAACCAACAAATAAACCCAACCCCCCTAATTCTTGAGGAGAAGAGAGATGAAATTAAGCGCAAGAGTACAAAAAATCTCTGAAAGCATTACTCTTAAATTAAATGCGAAGGCCGTTGATTTGGCGGCTCAAGGAAAGAAGGTTTATAACCTGACTGCAGGACAACTTCCTTTTCGTCCAATGAATAGCTTTGTTGATCTTATTCGCAGTGAAAGTGACTTTATTAAATCATTCCAATACAGTCCTGTCGCTGGCTACCCTGAGTTGAAGAAAAAGATCATTGATAATTTCCAAGAAACGCGGGGAGTGAATCTTTCAAACGCGGGGGAGGGAACAGAATTTGATGTTGTTGTCTCTAATGGTGGTAAGCACTGTTTAACAAATATCTTTGGGGCCCTTCTTGATCACGGTGATGAAGTCATTATGTTTTCCCCTTATTGGGTGAGCTATCCAGAGATGGTCAAGTTCTGTGGGGCGAATCCTGTTATTGTCGAGACAAGCCCTTTTGATGTTTTTATTCCCTCACTTGAAGAGTTTGAAAGAAAGATAACGGATAAGACTAAAATTGTTGTGGTCAATAGCCCCAACAATCCTACAGGAACTCACTACAGAGATGATTGGATGCAGGCCTTTGCTGACATTATGGTTAAGTATCCAGAGATTACCATTATCTCAGATGAAATTTACTATCAGCTCTATTATTACGATCCCAAGCCCACTTACTTTTACCAGCACCGCCCAGAGCTCTTAGAGAGAACTGTGATTGTCGATGGGATCTCTAAAACTCTGGCTTCAACGGGCTTAAGAATAGGTTATACGATTGCACCGAAGACCCTTGCTAAAGCGATTAATACTCTTCAGGGGCAGACGACATCGGGGGCAAACTCCCTTGTTCAACGGGCCTTAACTCAGTTTGATTTCAATCAAATTCCGGTATTTTTAGAGCCAATCAAGAAACACTTAAGGGCTAATGCTGAAATACTAGGGGAGGCCTTAAGTGATCATAAACTAGGCCATGTTTGGTACCAGCCAACCTCAGCTTTCTACTATTTAATCGACTTTTCTCAAACACCAGTGATTGAAAAGTATAAGGCGAAAGAAGAGAAAGAGGACTACTCTTATGATATTTGTGAGGAGCTTCTTGAAGAGTACGGTATTGCTATGGTCCCTGGGGTTGCCTTTGGCTCTCCCAATACAGCTCGTCTAAGTTTAGTGTCAGAGAAAGAGCCTTTTAAAGAGGCCATTGATATTATTATGAAATTCCTCTTGGAGACAGACTCAAATTCCTAAAAAGCATCGAGACCAATTTCGGCCAAGGAGATGGTAATGACCGTTCTCTTACCTTCTTCTTGGCGAAATGTTCTGCCAAGCTCAACGCCATAGAAGCCAATCTTAATATCTAATAAAAAGAGATTCAGACCAAGCCCGAAGGATGTATAGCCACCATTCCAGCCAGTATAAAGACTAAAGAGCGGAAAACGCGCGCGCGCTCCGATTTTTAATTTAGAGAGACCTGCGCTTTGTGTGTCCAGGACATTTGAGTAATCAACCGCAAGTGAATAGTCCAGGGGACCAAAGTCCTGATTCCAACTGGTCCCAAAATTTAAAGACTGGGCCTGCACGGGAACTTTTTGTGTTCCTTCATCTAAGCTAAAGGATGTATCTCCGATATCAAGCCAGGAGAGGCCGAAGGTTACTCGTGTCGGTCCCTTGAAGTAGTTGTATTCGTAACCTAAATCAAAGCCAAATCCAGAGCCTTTTGAGTATCCAAGACCTCTGCGGATATCTTGAAAATTATCGACATCTTGGATGATATCGAGAATGTCTGTTCCAAAAAGGTCAAGGGTATTAGAGAAGCCTTGGCGGTTCATCGTTTTTAGCCCAAGTCCTAGAGTTGAGCGATGACCTTGTGGATTTCGCCCGCTTCCCCCGTTTCCAAAATTCAAGGCATAGCCTGCAATAAAACCGCGATCAAGACGATAGTCGACGTTGAGCACGGGGTGGATTGCATTTTGAAGATCGAGACTTGTTTTTTGGACGGCAAAGAGGTTAAAGCCAAAGTTAAGCATCTTTACGGCAGGAGCCGCTCCAAGCTCAAAGTAAACGGGATAGCCTAAGAGGCGATCAGCAATGAGCTCTGGCTCATCGGGAAAATCTTTGAAGCGATCACTTATACCTATCGAAGGATTATTAAGGCTTAACTCCTTATCCAAAACATCAGGCAGGGCCACAATTGGTTTTAAGGGGATGAGGCTAATTCCTCGATTTCTTCCCAGTGCCGCTGGATTATAGAAGAGGGTCATCTCATCATCGGCCAGAGTTAAAAAAGCATCGCCCATCATGAGGCCTTCACTACTTCGATTGAGAAAAGTGAAGGCAGCATTGCTCTTAAGCGTGAGGAGGCTAAGAAATATGACGACAAGAACTTTAAACATTTAATCCCTGAGTAGGGGGGTTGGTTATTCCTCCCTGACTCAATACTATTTTACGAAGAATGCTCATTCTTGGGCAGAGAGCAAAGAAGTCCCTTTTATTTGGCAATTCCAGAGTTAATTGCCTACAATTTTAATGAGCCTTCATGGAGGAAAATCTAATTGGATAAAACATTCGTACTAGACACAAACGTTATACTATTTGATCCCCAGTCCATTCAAAAATTCGGTAAAAATAAAGTTGTTATTCCCCTCATCGTTGTTGAAGAGGTTGATCGCTTTAAGAAAGACCAAAATGAGAATGGCCGAAATGCCCGACACTTTTCGCGTATTATCGATGACCTCAGAAATAAGGGACCTCTTGTTTCGGGAGTTGATCTTGATAATGGCGGGAAACTCTTTCTGGCCGTAGATACAAAGATGTCGATGGAAGGTAAAAGTCCCATCGATCTTGGTATCAACGACAATATCATTTTGGGGGCTGCTCTTTCTTGTAAAGATAAGGGAGAAAATACCACCTTAATAACTAAAGATATTAACCTTCGTCTTAAGGCGGATGTTCTTGGGGTCAACGCTGAAGATTATGGTGCTCAAGATGTTACGCTTGAGGAACTCTATACCGGACAAAGAACTGTAGAGTGTGAAGAGGCCCTTCTTTCCTTTTTTGAAAGTGAAAGATTTCTTCCTGTTGCCGATCTTGGATTGGAAGCAGATCAAGTGACTCCTAACGAGTACTTCATCCTTCAACTGCCTGGAAATGATCGTCGCAGAGTTCTTGGGCGTTTTGATGGCAAGAAAAAGGGTGTGGTCCCTCTTGTTAATCTTCGTGAGGGAGTGTGGGGAATCTATCCTAAGAATATTGAACAGCAATTTGCTTTTGATGCTCTTTTAAATGATGAAATTAATTTGGTTTCTCTTGTCGGTAAAGCGGGAACAGGGAAGACTCTCATGGCCATTGCCGCAGGACTTGAAAAAACTGTCGGTGATGAGAAATATAGTCGTCTCCTTGTTTCAAGACCTATTCAGCCGATGGGGCGTGACCTTGGTTACCTTCCAGGGGACGTCAATGAAAAGCTTGGCCCATGGATGCAGCCTATTTTTGATAATATGGACTTTCTCTTTGGCCAGTACCGAACGGATGGTTCCGCAAGCTATGAAGATCTCATTAATCATGGGCTCCTTCATATCGAACCCTTAACTTATATTCGTGGTCGCTCGATCCCTGGCCAGTACCTTATTGTGGATGAGGCGCAAAACCTTTCTCCTCATGAGGTTAAGACAATTATTACTCGTGCAGGTGAGGGAACTAAGATCGTTCTGACCGGTGATCCCTACCAGATTGATAGCCCTTATCTTGATGAAGTTAATAATGGCCTGGTCTATTGCCTAGAGAATATGAAGTCAGAGTCGATTGTCGCTCATACCATTCTTACTCATGGAGAAAGATCGGCCCTCTCAGAGGCTGCCTCTCATCTTCTTTAAACTATGGGTTTAAGATTTAAGCGCGAATATTTACGGGCTCCTCTTAAGACTAGCTCCCTTTATATAATGGAGGACTATGTTCTTAAGGCCCAGCTCCTCAATATTAGTGAAGGAGGGATTTTGCTCGATCATTTGCCTAGCGTTCCTCCTGTGAATGCTCTTCCTCTGATGTTTTCATTGATCGACTTTCCGGAGTTCTCCCTGCTTCACCCTGAGGTTTTACTTAATCTTGATATTGAGCAGATGGAGAGAAAGGTTATTCGTATGAAAGCGCGAATTGTGCGCTCCTTTGAGGGGTTTTCTGAAGTTGATAAAATCTTTGCCACTAAAATTGGTTGTGAATTCGTTAATCCGGGCCTTCTTGAAAAGCAATTGATTAGCCAATACGTCTCTCGTTATGGAAAGAACCTCATTTATTACCTTGGCCTATTTGAAGGGCGAGGGCAAAAGTCTAACAAAGTGGATCTCGTCAGAAAGACCGCTGAACTTCTTGGCTATGATTCTACGGAACAACTTGCAAAGCTACGTCTTAAGGCCCTTCATGATTACCAGTCGCTTGAATCTATTTAAAACCTTTATTCTTCTCTGTTCTCTCAATTTTCAGTGTGCTCTGGCTAAAGAGGTGCTCAAATTCAACTCCTTTGAGATACCTAAGTTTATCCTCTCTAAAGGAACAGGGACATTTGTCGATTATTTACACCTGATTTTTAAAGACTCCCCATGGGATGTCGAGGTTGATGTCCTTCCTCCAAGACGCTCCTATAAGCTCTTTTTGGACGGAAAGGCTGATGGCTTCATTCCGACAAATAAGGCGAGAGTGAAAGAGGGATTCTATAATTCAGACATCTACTTTTATAAAGATGAGTATCTCTTTGCCTTAAATGAAATCAAGGAAGTTCCGACTAAAGGGAGGATCTGTATCACTGATGGTTACCTTTACGATACTTCAGCGTTTTCCAAGGATATTCAAATTGTTAAAACATCCTCTGATAACTCCTGTTTAAAAATGTTGCTAAAGGGGAGAGTCGATTATTTCTTAGGAGAAATTCTCTCCTGTACGCGAAAGGCAAGAGATATGGGATTAAAAAATATTAAAGCCTATCCTCAAGCGATAAGTACCACGGAAGTGACGATTGGAATACGTAAGGGGAAGGGGATGGAAAAAGTATTGAAGTTCGTGAATAAGAGAATTCGTGAGCTTAATAGAAGTGGTGAGGCAAAGAATATCTTTAAGAAGGATATTGACCTTGTAAAAAATATTCTTGGCCTATCGATTGATCCAACAAGTCCTTAGAAGATGGAGAGCTTATTTTCAAGCTCGTCTCTCATCCTAAGGAAGTTTTCACTTAAGCCCTTAGAGTTCTTGATCCTAAGACCAAATTCCTTAAGAAGAAGTTTTGATTTATTGATGATCTCTTTGGTGGAGCCTTTCTTATTGAGCTCTTCAATAAGTTGAGATGTCTCTTCAAGAAGCTCTGAAAAACTAAGAACTTGAAAGTAACGAGAGAGGGAGTCATTCTCTACTTCAGCTGCTTTCTGGGCCTTTGCGTTTTCAAGGCTTACGACATTTTCTTCATGTCCATTTTGTGTGTTCACTTAATTTCTTTCCTTGCCAAATTTTTTCCTGCGAATGTGGTTTTGTCAGCTTAAACACCCCTTTTCAAGGTAGTGTTTTTACTGGTGAACTTTTTACCCATGACAAGGAGTACCAATAAGCCTGTAGAATTAAGTTATTACTAGAAAACAGTGACTTACAAATGTGAAATGTCAGTTTTTAGTTTCCGTTGGCGAACTTAGCTCTTTCTTTGCTTGAACTTTCTTATGAATAAACCAGCCTGTTAGAGCGGCTGCAAAGAGAGCAAAGAGAATCATATTTCCTTTTTTGACGAGATCGATAACGCTTTCACCATAGGTAAAATAGAGCCAGAAAAAGAAAACACAGCTAATGGTGCAAGCGATGAGATCACAAAGAGCAAACTTCACTGCATTCATTTTTCCAAGACCGGCAGTGAGAAAGAGAGCATTGCGAACACCAAAAGGAATAAAGCGACCAATTATTAGTGTGGCCACGCCGTACTTAGCGTAGAAAGAATTAATCTTATCCAACTTTTCTTGTGAAATCATATTGGCAAAGAATTTTATCTGAAAGATTTTGGGACCGAGAAAGCGGCCCATGAAGCCGTAACAAATGAGATCAGAGATATAGGCACCAAGGAAGACCCCTGCAAAGAGTTCATACTTAAGGTGGGGATTTTTGATAGCGATAAGAGCAGAGCTAAGGAGCATAAGGTCTTCACTTATAGGAATATTAAAACCTGCAAGAATGAGAAGGCCCAAGAAAGCATAGGGGGCAAGGGTCACATTAGCTTGAACAAAGTCTAAGAAGGCTTCCATTTATTTCTTCCTTATAAATTGGGCGATCATTTCACCCGCTTCTTGCATATGCTCAGCAAGGGTGTGTCCGGACTTTTTTCTCGGTTTCCAGCTATGATCCCCATCTTCTAACCAATGAAATTGTATCTTTTTTGAAAGGGGATAGGAATCGCATTCTTCCTTGCTCCCCATCGTGTCACGAGTTCCCTGCACAATAAGAGTTGGACATTCAAGAGTGAGGAGATGATCAATACGGTCCTTGGGCCCTTTTCCTGGTGCATGAAAGGGAAAGCCAAGTGCAATTAAGCCTGTTACGCCCTCTTCATCTGCAATAAGACTGGCCATTCTACCTCCCATGGACTTTCCTCCAATATAAAGAGGTGAGTCGGGATGTTCGTTCCTTACTTTGGCTATAACTTCTTTCCAGGTTTCAAGAAGTATCTTCTTGGCATTAGGGGGTTTTTTGGTGCCGGAGTGTCTTCTCTCTTCCATATAGGGAAATTCAAAACGGATGACTTGAATTTCATGGGAGACGAGGATCTCTGTTAAGTCATTCATCCAGTCAGAATCCATGGGTGCGCCAGCACCATGGGCCATGATAAAGAGGGGAGAAAACTGAGTGCCATTTCTTTTAAGCTTCATGGAGAACCATTAAGTGTTTGAGATAAAAAAAAGCCCCTCGTAAAGGGGCCTTATTAGTAATACTTTTAAGAGTGAATTACTTAAGCTTAGAGAAGTACTCTTTTGATCCTGTTGGATCTGGCTTCATTGTATCAGCACCTTCTGACCAACCAGCAGGACATACTTCACCGTGCTTAGCTGTGTACTGGTAACCAGCAACAAGACGAGCAAATTCTTCAACATTTCTACCAACAGAAAGGTTGTTGATACTCATGTGTTGAACAACATCTTGATCGTCAATAATGTATGTTGCACGGAAAGCAACAGCTCCGTCCATAAGACAGCCGTAATCTGTAGCAATCTTCTTTGTAACGTCAGCAAGAAGAGGGTACTTAAGTTCGCCAACTCCACCTTCATTAACTGGAGTTTGAGTCCACTTAAGGTGAGAGAATTCAGAATCGATTGAACAACCAATCACTTCACAACCAAGTTTTTGGTACATTTCAATTTTGTCAGAAAAAGCAACAAGCTCTGTAGGACAAACAAAAGTGAAGTCGAGTGGGTAGAAGAAAAGAACTTTCCACTTACCTTTATAGTCAGCGAGTGAAATTTCTTTAATGTCACCATTAATTACTGCCATACCTTTGAAGTCTGGTGCTTTTTGACCAACAAGAGTCCATGGAGTCGTGTTTTCAGTAGTCATAGAAGTCTCCTTAAAAAAATTGAAGGATCAATGAGATCCATTGAGTGTCGTTAAAATACGGCTATTTTGCCCTAACTTTTTAGAAAGAACGATAGAAAAAGGCCTAGACATTAGCAAGGTGCCCGGGGTTATGGAGAGGGGAAAAACAAAAGAAGATTTAATTTTGGCTGCGCGCAAGAGTGAAAAGCTCAAGTATAAGAGAAAAACGTGCAATTTTAGACACCTAGGTTGCTCCAAGCCTTGTCACAATTTTCTCCCACTTTTATTCTATTAAGCTAAAGATGTGGACTCAATAAGACGAAACGCTTTAATGAAATCAACGATTTTGACCAGTCGATTCTTTTATTCCTTTGAATAAGAGAGGCTGAACGAATAGTAGGAGCTTAAAAATGATGAATGATGACTCAAACGGAAGAGGGCCCTTTCCTTCGATGCATGTTCCAAATCCGATTGTAATTGAGCAAACGGCTAGAGGTGAGAGACAGTACGATATCTACTCTCGTCTTCTTATTGACCGTATTGTTTTTCTTGGAACACAAGTTAATGATGTTGTGGCCAATCTTCTTATCGCTCAAATGCTCTTCTTAGAGCAGAGTGGACCTGAGGAGCCAATTCACTTTTACATTAATAGCCCCGGTGGTTCTGTTTATGCGGGACTTGGGATCTACGACATTATGCAACACATCTCTTGTCCTGTTTACACCTACTGCGTGGGTATGGCAGCGTCGATGGGTTCACTTCTTCTTAGTGCTGGTGAAGCTGGTTACAGACATGCCATGCCTCACTCAAGAATTATGATCCACCAACCTCTCGGTGGAGCGCGTGGACAGTGTTCTGATATTCAAATTCAAGCCAATGAGATCCAAACTCTAAAAGATCAGCTCAATGGCATCTATATTAAGCACTCGCCAAAAGACATGTCTAAAGAACAGATCGAAGAGTGGACGGATAGAGATAATTACCTTGACCCGATGAAAGCGGTTGAGATGGGTCTTATTGATCAGGTGATTAATCCAAAAGGTAAAGTTAAAGCATAAGAAACTCTCAATTTAATTGAGAAATAAAAGGATAAATAATGGCCAAAGAAAAAGGCGCTTACAACAGCACACTCCATTGTAACTTTTGTGGTAAGTCGCAAAAGGAAGTTAAGAAGCTTATTGCTGGTCCAGGTGTTTATATCTGTGATGAGTGTATTGAGCTTTGTAATGACATCATCTTTGAGGATTCGTTAAAGAATACGACGAAAGCTTCACTTGATAATGTTCCAAAGCCTCATGAGATTAAGGTTCATCTTGATAACTATGTTATTGGTCAAGATAGAGCTAAGAAGATTATCTCGGTTGCGGTTCATAACCATTACAAGAGAATTAGCTACGGTGGAGCAAAAGGTAAGGATGCGGTTGAATTGGCCAAGTCTAATATCCTTCTGGCTGGGCCAACAGGTTCTGGTAAGACTCTGATTGCTCAGTCACTTGCAAAGTATCTCAATGTTCCTTTTGCTATTGCTGATGCAACATCATTAACAGAAGCGGGCTATGTGGGAGAGGATGTGGAAAATATCATCCTTAACCTTCTTCAAGCTTGTGACTACGATGTTGAAAGAGCAGAGCGTGGGATTGTCTACATTGACGAAATTGATAAGATTGCGAGAAAGTCAGAAAATCCTTCAATCACTAGAGACGTTTCTGGTGAGGGTGTTCAGCAAGCACTTCTTAAGCTTGTTGAAGGGACAGTGGCTTCTGTACCTCCTAAAGGGGGAAGAAAGCATCCTCAGCAAGAGTTTATCCAAGTAAACACGAAGAATATTCTCTTCATCGTTGCTGGTGCTTTTGTAGGACTAGATAAAATTATTGAAAAGAGAATGACGAAGAGACCTATGGGTCTTACGGCTAAGGCTGAAGAAGCTGAGCAATCAGTTGTTGAGAAGCTTGGGGGAATTGAAGCGGAAGACCTTACTAAGTTTGGTCTTATTCCTGAATTCATCGGTCGACTTCCTGTGAATGCTCTTCTTCAAGAACTTGATGAGGAAGCGCTCGTAAGAATTCTTAAAGAACCAAAGAATGCGATTACTAAGCAATACCAAAGTCTTTTTGAGATGGACGGGATTATGCTCGAGTTCGATGAGGACGCTCTCGTTGAGGTGGCAAAAATTGCCATTAAGAAAAAGACCGGTGCTCGTGGGCTTCGTGCCATCCTTGAGCAAACAATGCTTGATGTGATGTACGACATTCCCTCAAATGACAAAATTAATAAGGTACTTGTTACTAAGGCCTCAATTCTTGGCACAGAGTCTCCTAAGTTACTGGAAGGAGAAAGAATTCAGCCCAAGAAGGAAGAGGGGACAAGCTTTCCTAAGAAGAATATCGAGTCAGCCTAAAAGACTCGGCTTTTTAGAACGGCCTTTAAATTTTTATCAACTCACAAAAGCTGTCATTTAAAATGACAGCTTTTTTTTGTCTAACATAGGCCCTAGAGCCCCTTAGATCGCTTAATTGGCCCATCAATAGGGCCTAGACGCTCTGTAAATAGAAAGTTTTTCTGGGAAATAAACACCGCTAAATTTTTTTTGAATTCGAAAGAAGAATAGGGGTAAAATAATTATAAGACTTCAAAACCCGCGGAGTCATGGAGGAGTCGGGGTTTTGTGAAATCGACTGCCGTACAGGAGGTACAATGTCTGGAAATTCGAAATCGAGCAATAGCCGCTTTCCTCTACTCCCACTTAGAGATGTGATTATTTTCCCCCACATGGTGGTGCCACTCTTTGTCGGTAGGGAAAAATCGATTGCCGCACTTGAAGAAGCTGCAGCTAATAATAATGAACTCTTTCTCGTGACTCAAAAAGATGCGAGTGTTCTCAACCCTGACAGAGAAGACATCTACACTGTAGGTACCGTTGTAAACATCATTCAGATGTTAAGACTTCCAGACAACACGGTAAAAGTTCTGATCGAAGGGAAGTACAGAGCAAAGATTGATGAGTTCGAAGCTTCACCCGAAGGTTACTGGGCAAGTGTGAGTAAGTGTCTTTCTAATACAGATAGCGCTGTCAACCTTGAAGCAACCATGAGAAGCATCAAGAGTATCTTTGAGCAGTATGTGAAACTTAATAAGAGGATTCCACCAGAACTTCTTATGAGTATCTCCTCAATTACTGATCCTTCACGTTTGGCAGATATTATTGTTGCCCACCTCTCCATGAAAATTCCTGAGAAGCAGGAAATCCTTGAGGCAACTGATGTAGAAAAAAGACTTCGTCTTCTTCTTGAGAAGATGCAAGGTGAGATTGAAATTATTAATGTTGAGAGAAGAATTCGCTCACGTGTGAAAACACAAATGGAAAAGAGCCAAAAAGAGTACTATCTCAACGAGCAGATGAACGCGATTCAAAAAGAACTTGGTCAGAAAGATGAGAAGTCTGAAATCCAAGAGATGGAAGAGAAGCTCGAAGCCAAGCAAATGCCTAAAGAAGCAAAAGAGCGCGTTTATAAAGAGATCAAAAAACTTAAATCAATGTCTCCAATGTCAGCAGAGGCTGCTGTCGTGAGAAACTATGTTGATTGGATGCTCAACCTTCCATGGTTTGAGTACACTGAAGATAATAATTCTGTGAAGCATGCTCGTGAAGTTCTTGAAGAGCATCACTATGGAATGAAGGATGTTAAAGATAGAATTGTCGAGTATCTCGCGGTTCGCTCACTTCTTAAGGAAGAGGGACGTGGAACGATTCTCTGTCTTGCAGGTCCTCCAGGTGTTGGTAAAACGTCAATTGCTCGCTCACTGGCTGACTCTCTTGGAAGAAGCTTTCAAAGAATCAGTCTTGGTGGTGTTAGAGATGAATCAGAAATTCGTGGACACCGCCGTACCTATGTTGGGGCGATGCCTGGTAAGATCATCAATGCTTTAAAGAAAGCGGGAACTTCAAATCCTGTTATCCTTCTTGATGAAATTGATAAAATGACATCTGATATGAGAGGGGACCCATCAGCTGCTATGCTTGAGGTCCTCGATCCTGAGCAAAATAAGAATTTTGGTGATCACTATATTGAAGTTGAGTACGATCTTTCAAAAGTTATGTTTGTCATGACGGCGAATGATCTCTCAAGAGTTCCGGGTCCTCTTCGTGATCGTATGGAAATCATCAATGTTGCCGGCTACACCCCTCAAGAAAAGCTGCAAATTGGAAAGAATTATCTTCTACCAAAGGCGGCTAAGAATAATGGTCTTGAGAACTACGAAGTTCAAATGGGTGATAAGGTCGCCGTTGAGATCATTCGCGGTTGGACTAAAGAAGCCGGTGTTCGTGGCTATGAACGACTCCTCAATACTGTATGCAGAAAAATTGCTACAGAGGTAGTCGAGAAGGAGCACGAGGAAGGGAAGAAGTTTAAAGTAACTTCTAAGCTTCTTCCTAAATACCTGGGACCTAAGAAATTTACAGATACTGATACAGAGAATGAACCACAAGTTGGTCTTGTCAATGGTCTCGCGTGGACTTCAGTGGGAGGAGAGCTCCTTCATATTGAAGTGGTAACGACGCCAGGTAAGGGACAAATCCAAATTACAGGTAAGCTCGGGGATGTCATGCAGGAATCTGCAAGAGCCGCTCTAAGCTATGTTCGCTCTATTAGTGACCGTCTTGGAATCGAGGCAGAGTGGTATGATAAGCACGATATTCACATCCATGTTCCGGAAGGAGCTACTCCCAAGGATGGTCCATCGGCTGGTATTACAATGGTGACAGCTCTGACCTCGGCCATTACGGGGATAAAAGTTCAGCAAAATGTTGCTATGACAGGAGAGGTGACAATCCGTGGTCGCGTTCTTCCGATTGGTGGCCTTAAAGAGAAGCTTCTTGCCGCTAAACAAGCGGGGGTGACAACGGTTCTCATCCCAGCGAAGAATGCAAAAGACCTTGCTGATATCCCACAAGAGATTAAAACGGGAATTAACGTTATTCCTTGTACTCAGGTGGAAGAGGTTCTTAAAGTCGCCCTTGAACTTACTCAGCCAGAGAAGTTCATGCAGGTTGTAGGTCTTAAAGTCCTTAAAGGCGAGGGAGATCCCAGCCAAGTGGCCAACTAAAGTCAATGAAACAATGAATACCAAAGGCCCTCGAAATGAGGGCCTTTTTTTTTGCAAAGCCCTTGAATTTTGGTTGACAAAATTCTTAAGATTCAATAAATTGCTCTTCACCGAATCATTCCAGAATCGGGCGTGTAGCTCAGTGGGAGAGCGCTGCCCTTACAAGGCAGATGTCGCAGGTTCAATCCCTGCCACGCCCACCAGATTATATGAAAAGCCACTCTTCGGAGTGGCTTTTTTTTTGCCTTATTTTCGCCTTTTCCTGTCAATAGAAATAAGAAATATCTTCACTTGTGAAGCTTTCGTGAAGAATCAAAGAGCGTTTTTGTGAAAAAACTACCCTAACTAAAATTAAATGAATTAGTAGTGGCAATCCGTCAGATAATCTTATATATATGCCGCCAACACATATATTTATTCACACTTTTTTTTATGGAGACAACATGAAAACTCTTCTCGCTCTTGTTGTAGGACTATTCCTTACGACAAATGCACACGCAATTTCTCTTACTTTCAAACTAGACATCTTCTCTTCTGGTTCTGACATCTACGCTTGTAACGCTGGTCTTATGCACCAAGGTTACGAAGGTCGTGTATGTTACGAAAGAGACAACCCAGAAAGATCTTGTAACCCAGGTACTTGTACTTCTGGTGAACAGTGTAACTGTGTTTGTACTGGTGACACTCTTAACAACTCTGGTCAAGGTGAGTACAGACTTGATTACTTCACTTCTTCTTACAGAAACTGGGCAGATCACGGAGAAATCGGTGACGGTGCTAACACTGACACTAAAGAAGCTGGTCTTAACTCATTCAACCAACTTTTCAACAACGACCAAGCTTTTGGAAAAGAGCTTTCAAGCCTTAAGTTTAACCTAGGTTCTGAGAGATATGGTGCGGTTTACTTCCTAGACGTTTGTTTTAAAGCAACTCAAATTGCTTACAACTACCAAGGGACTACAATCAACTGGGCACACGACAAGCAAGTTACAATCACTGACCTTCTCCCCAACAATGGTGGTTACAACTACGAGCAACTTTCTGGGCTTGAAGTTAAAACGATCACTAGCTGTAAAGCAAAAGGGAACGGTAACTGGGTAACTGAGCAAGAGTCTAACTGGACTGCATTTGGTTCATCAGACATTCTTAACTACGCTAAGAAAAACATCACTAAAGATCTTGAGAAGTGTAAAATTCGTTACTACTTCAGAGAAGCAAACACTACAGGTCTTGCTTCAATCAGAAGATGGACTAAGCAAGCTGCAAGAGTTTGTACTTACACATCATTTGACGAGCCAGCTGCAGAATAATTTAAGCATATCTTTGGAGGGGATTATTCCCCTCCAATTCTTTTTTTGAGGATTGAATGAAACTACTAATCGCCCTTACATTGCTGTCACTATCTTGGATGAGCCTTTCATGTGAGCCTAGTGCACCCAAGGAATTAAATTTCCATGTCGATCTCGAAAAGGGGATTAGAAAGTTCTACACATCAAAAAGACTTCTTGATGACCGACCAAGTATCTCTCTTGAAAATTGTGAGGGAACGGCTAGTGGTAATAAGTATATTATGATTGGTCTTGGTCTTGAGAGTCTTGTTCTTACAAATGACGTCACCGGCTTCAACTTCACTCCCCAAGAGGAAGGAATAGAGTGTCGCCTTGAGAATAATCCATTTGAAGATAAAGAAACTGCTGAAGAGCGCTTTAATAAAATGAAGCAAAAAAGAGAGTTCTTTAACCGATGCATTGTCATGCAAGTTACTGAGCTTAACGAAAAGACGGGTCTTAAAGTTCCCGTAAATCAACCAGGCTGTACAGTCAAAAAACTAAGCAAATGGAGCTACGACTTCAGTGGGCCCTTTTGCTATATACAACCAAGTCAAAAATCAACGATATCAATTCACCTCGACGTCAAAGAGAGCTGTATTGATAAAGATATATTAGGTCAAAAAGAAACAATTCTTGCTGATTACAATGGCCTTCTTAATACCTATATTGCAGGAGACGCCTCAGGCTTCTCTTCTGATCTTACTGCGCTATCTACAACGCAAATGAGATTCAGTATAACTCCGCCAGAAGGTACTCTTGAGCTCTCTGAGGACTTTGGTGTTGAGCGCCCCAAGTGGCCTACCGTATGGAAAGGTGCAGACCTCTACTTTGGAGAGATCTCTGTCCGTCCATTGGGGGACCTTAGCGATGAGATTCTCGTCCCTCTCGTGGCGAATACACGTTGTGAGAGAACTTGTGTGGGCAATCTCTGTACATCTCCCTGTGACTTTTCACAACCGATTGTAGGAGAGTTTTCTCTCTATGAAGTGGTAAATGGGAAACGTGAGTTTCTGAAGCTTTGGCACGATGGGTCTGTGGCCTCTGGTCAATATCAAGGTGTTCTTTATGGGATGGGGATCTCTGTACCAAAAGGACTACTTCGTGAAGGGAGTCTTTATGAAATTGAGGCTAACTTTAGAGAGCCAGACCTCGATTTCTCTTACTTTCAAGGGAGAGTAAAAAGAGAGCTTCGTTTTGAAAGAAATTATATCGGACCACTCTCACGAAGCGGAAATATCAATTTAATTCCACTCATTAGTAGGATTGGAAGAACAGGTGATGTACCTGAGGTTCCGCTGATTAGAAATCTAAGCTTTGAGAACTCTGAGCTTAACGCTTTATCGAGAGCTCTCGTTACTTGGCAATCGAAGCTGGATAATACTTTTTGGCCACCTTTCTATGATCGTATGTGTGGAACAGGTGAGAGTAGCTGTAAAGATTCAGGTGTTGGCTTTGTTAATCTAACGGCTCGTTTTGAATTAGAAGAAAAGAATAATGGTGATTTCGACGTTAACCTTATTAAGGGAAGTCGTAAAAGTAATATCGTTACCGATAAAACCTGGAACCAAGAAAGTGTTGCGACAGCAACATGTGGCAACCAGAGTGACGATGACGATGAAGATGATGATTTTGATTGGGGTGATATCCTCTAAATATATTTAAGGAGATTTTAAGATGAAAAACGTACTTCTTATGCTTGCTCTTCTTTTGAGCGTAAGTGTAACAGCTGGTTCTATCGACGACATGTTTGGCGGTGGAGAAGATGAATTTGAATTTGAAAGATTTGGTGACAGCCAAATTCTTCTTGCAATCGATAGAGATGCAGAAGTTGCTTGTCATGCAGGTGTTTGTACTCTTCACAGCGTAAGCAACACTTACGGTGGTTGGGAAGTTTCTTTTAACGTTGGTGAAGGATCGGCTTCAAGCTCAGGTTCAACAACAAATATCTATACTGGTGGTTCTGATTCAACTTGTGACAGCTGTCCTCGTGATTACTGGGGAGTTCAAGTTAAGTACGGTCGTGGAAACTGTGTTCAAAGAATCAACGTTCCTCGCTCTGTATACTACGCGGTTAATCGCTACATGTACGGTCTTATGACTGAAGAGGGTGGAACTCGTCGTGGTTTTACTCCTGCTGATGAAGCAATGATCATGTTCTACACTACAATTATGAGCAAAGCTTCTGGTTGTACGATGCAGACTGGTAAATAAATCTATCTTTGGTTTTGGAGGTTAAGTTGAAACAACTATTGGCGGCCCTATTTATTGCAGTAAGTACGATAAGTGCAAATGCCACTTATGAGGCGCCTAGTTTTGACCTCCAACCGTTGAAGTTTTCGAACCGCGCTAAATGTGCGCTCGAAAGTGGGAAGCCTACAAAAAAGGCTTTTCTTTTAATCTCCAATGTTGATGCGGCGAAGGCGGTTTACCGTCTCGCCAAATTTCAAGGCGGAGATGTTGAAGAGACAACAAAACTTGGAATCGAGAGATTTCGTTTTAGTGTTCTCTCTCTCATGAATCTTATTCATCAGAGACTCGTTAACCGTGAACTTCCTCTTCTTCCGAGTGATCTTACTAGAACTGAAAGTCATATCCCTTCTCGCTATAAGAGCATTATGCGCTCTTGTCGTATGGGTGAATACTGTGCTGCTCTTGATGATTACTTAGATGATATTTGGGCCATTGCTTCAAGTAAGAGAAGTGCGGGATCAAAATACTTAAAGTTCTTTGAAGTTGATAACTACCACTCTCGAGAGAGTTATATCACCGAAAAAGATTATAATAAGGACGCTCCTCGTGAGATGAATTGTGCTTATCTTAAGAAGTTTAGCCCTCTTCAGGCTCATCTCTTTGGAACGAAGCCCACTAGAGGAGCGCTTGAATCTATCGCTGATGCCGTAGCTGATAGAAAACAAAAATTTGCTCGTTGTGACGACTTTGAAGCTCAAGAGAATCTTCAAGTCGCAGCATTTGAGCTTGGACTTCCCGATCTTCGTGAGAAGAGCCTCTTTAGGAAAGAAAGATGGGAAAAGAAGGGCTTTGACTACTGGAATAGTGTAAAGATTTATCTGAGTTATGCTTTTAGAAAAGCTCCTGAGATGGAGGCAATGGCCTATCCTTTTGGACCTCTCTTTACTGGAGTGAATCTCGAAGAAAGTGTCATGCTTGTTCCCAACGGCTGTCGCTCTCTTTCTCCTGCCAAGTGTGATGGTGACCGATTGGCCCTCAATTCAATTCGTGAATTTGCTAAGGAAGATTTTAGAGAAAATGCCTTAGAACTTGATATACTTTCTCAAACCCCTAATGGGCCAGATGACGACCTCATTGAAGACATGATCCCTTCAGTGAATGTTGATGAACTGGATCTTGCCGCTCATACGAGTGCATCGAAGTGGCTAGAGGCTTTCTCTGGAAACCTTTCAAGCTCTCGTGCTCTGATGAAGAAGCGACTCATTAAAGGGATTAATCACTTTAACTTTTTAACGAATAGTATCTCTGTAGAGAAACTTCTCACTCTTCTTGATCAGCAGTTTAAGGGAAAGCTACTTTCTGGAAACAAGGCTGAGCTTAGTCTTGAGGAAAAGAATGAGCTCTACTACCTCTGTAGTGAGTTTAGTTTTTCTCAGCATGAGAAGTGGTCCTTTATCCGTGGGAATCTTGAAATTCTTGAGAACTCTGAGATCGTTGATGGACTCACTTCACAGATCTCAACGGTCAGTACCAGAGATAACTTTGCTTACTTTATGAAGCTTGGCGATGCCGTTAATAAGGCCTGTTACAACCTTAAGCAACACGATGTTTGGGATGACGACTTTGAACTCGCTCGTGAAGGTTTTTCTCCTTGGTATACGGCTAAGGTTTATGAGCACAAAGTTAAATCAAATTATGATGAGAGAATTAGCGAATATGTGAAGACGAAGCGTCCTCTCATTGCTTTTCCTCAGTTTACTGAAACTCAAGACGCTGGGGATATCATTTGTGCCCATGCCAGTGATTGCGCCAGAAAAACAATTGAGGCGACTCTTGCTCTCTATTCAGCAACACAATATGCATCTACTTTTTGGAGTCTCGAGCAGAAGATTAAGTCTCCAGATCTTTTTAATCCCTATGCTGAGCGTACAGCCTGTAAGGTCTATGATCCGTGGTTTAAGACACGTTCAACACTCTTTAGCTTTATCTGGGATATGGGGCAAACAGCTGCTTCAGCCTTTGTTCCTGGGATGATTTATACAAAGGCTGACCTTCAACCGAGAATGGTGACCAGCTTTCGTGAACTCGTTAAAGACGGTAAAATTGAATACGATACACGTTATTCAAAAGAGAAGATCTTAACCTCTATTACTGCTGACTTTGGACCTTTGACGGGTGTTCCTTGTGCGGTTTCTGTGAATAGAAACCCTCGAAATCCTCTTGCGCACCTTAGATTTACAGGCATCACTGTTGGGGCCTGTCAGTCAGAGCGTGAGTATAACCTCAATGTAAATAGTGCTAGTGATATTGGTGCAAATGGTGAGAGCGGTCACTCGGAGTGTCTTAGCTGTAGCCTTAACTTTGAAAGTATGAGTGGTGTCGTTGCATTTGCTTCTCAAAATGTAGGGCCGGTTTTCTTTCTCGTGCGCGGAATTTATAATCTCTATAAAGCACTTAAAGATCCCTTCAATATTCCACGCTCATGGGTAGTTCATCCCTATGATGCTTATGAAACTAAAGCTCTCTATGGTGAAATTCCAAAGAGTTGTGTTCATAGTCTTAGAAAGGGCAAGAGTTGCCTTAATTCTTGTGCTCAGGTAGTTAGTGAGAAAGTTCGTGAGAAGACAAATGGCTTTATCACTAGCTTTAATCTTAATAATAATGGCTGGGGTACTTTTACCCATAGCCAATGTGATAAGCCGATTCGTGTAAGAACTTATGAGCGCAGTGGAGGAGATGATCGTCAATCAAGCTGTCGCTTTAGTCGCATGGAGATTCCGGCAAGTTGTAAAGGAGTATTGAAATGAGAGTCTTCTTCTTCCTTCTTTGCTCATTTATCGTTTTGAATTCATTTGCTTTGAACCTCTCTACCGAGTGGACTATGGTGTCTCGAAAGATGATTCATGTTTCATGTGAGGAAGATGAGACTGTCTGTCAAAACTTCTGTCAGGGACACATGGCTTGTATGACGGAAGAGAAAGTCTGTAAGAATTGTGTGGGAACTTCCATTGCGATGACCTACGCCTTTCAAGAGATGGGTCGCTCAATTGTAGCCGGTGATCAGCTTGATCCTTACTTTCTCTTTGATTTTCTCTCTCAAAAGAATTACGTCACTTTGACTTCTCGCTCAGTTTATAATCTTGTGGATAGCTTTGATTCGATGAGTCTAAGAAGGAAGTTTCGCTCTCTGTGTCAGGATGGAACGCGTTACCCTATGGTTTTCTTTAATAAAACTGAAGGGGGCGAGTTTGGTCGTGCCCAGGCCATTTGGTGTGATTCAGGTGTATTTCAGGTGGAATACCTCTCTAGTCCCCAAAGTACTGAAGTCGAAGTTTTCTAGTTTACGCAGCGTCAAACTTATTCGTCATAATAGATTTCTCTCGTTATAATTTCTTCACAAATTAAACCCCCCTAAGGAGTTTAGGTGAAGACAATTATTGGTTGGCGGGAGATGGTCTTCTTTCCCGACATTTCAGAATTTCCGATGAAAGCAAAAATCGATACGGGTGCGAAAACCTCAGCTCTTCATGCCTTCAATATTGAGACATTCACCAAAAGAAAAGTTGAATATGTCGCCTTTGATATTCTTCCTCATCAGCGAAGTAAGAAGAATATGACTCGTGTGGTGGCACCCCTTATTGAGTATCGTAATGTGAAGAGCTCTGTTGGAACCGAGACAAGACGTCCTGTCATCCTAACCAATGTCGTGGTTGCTGGTCGCCACTTTCTTACCGAGGTAACTCTGGTGAATAGGGATATGATGGGGTTTCGGCTGCTCCTCGGTCGAGAAGCACTTTCAAAGCGCTTTATCGTTGATGTCAGCCATAGTTTTTTAAGTTATCCAAAAGATATAAAACGCTTCAAGGAAGAAATTGAATGAAATTATGTATTCTCTCTCGCGGACCTAAACTTTATTCCACTATGCGCTTGGTTGAAGAGGCCAAGAATGCGGGTCACGATGTTGAAATTGTTGATCCTCTCAAATGTTGGGTGAATATCGCTAGTGCTAAGCCAAGAGTTCACTATAAAGACGAAGTCCTCGACTATTATGATGCTGTTATTCCCCGTATCGGCCAATCTGTTACTTTCTATGGCACAGCTATTTTAAGACAGTTCGAAATGAGTGGGGTCTTTGCGACAAATACTTCTGTGGCCATTAGTCGGTCTCGCGACAAGTTAAGAAGTCTTCAGATTCTTTCCAAAAAAGGTCTCGGTTTACCTGTGACTGGCTTTGCCCACTCAACCAAGATGACGAATAACCTTATTGATGCCGTTGGAGGCGCACCTTGCGTGATTAAAATGCTTGAAGGAACGCAAGGAAAGGGTGTTGTTCTCGCCGATAATGAAAAGGCCGCTGAAAGTGTGATCGACCTTCTTCGTGGTCTCAATGCTCACTTTCTTGTGCAGGAATTTGTCTCTGAAGCAAAAGGGGCTGATATCCGCTGCTTTGTTGTTGGTGATCGTGTGGTGGCATCGATGAAGAGGCAAGGAAAGCCAGGAGAGTTTCGCTCTAATCTCCATCAGGGAGGCCACGGTGAGAGGGTTAAAATTACTAAAGAAGAGAGAAGAACAGCTGTTGAAGCCGCGAAGGCCATGGGGCTAAATGTTGCTGGAGTTGATATTCTACGCTCCAACCATGGCCCTTCAATCATGGAGGTCAACTCTTCACCTGGACTTGAAGGGATTGAGCGCGTGAGTGAAATCAATGTCGCAAAGAAGGTTATTGAATTTGTTGAAAGGGCTGTGCGTGAAAAGAGAACTAACCGCACCAGAGGTGAGGGGTGAGTCGTCCTCCTTTTAAAATCGGAGGAAAGAGCATTCCTATTGGCACCAGACAATTTGTCGAATTGGATGTCGCCGCTCTCTTTGATTTAACAAAGATATCGATTCCACTTGAGATTATTCATGGCAAGCTTGATGGACCTACTGTTTTTATTAGTGCAGCGATTCATGGTGATGAAATTAATGGCATCGAAATTATTAAAAAATTACGTAATAATTCTGCCCTTAAGAATATTAAGGGAACTTTGATCTTAGCCCCAATCGTGAATGTCTTTGGTTATAATGCTAAGTCACGCTACCTTCCTGATCGTCGCGATCTTAATCGTAGTTTTCCCGGAAGGATGAATGGATCTTTAGCGGGAAGAATGGCCCATCTCTTTATGAAGGAGATTGTGCGCCACTGTCAGTATGGCATTGACTTGCACACGGGAGCAATTAATCGTCAGAACTATCCTCAGATTCGAGCTGATATGCGAGATGAAGAGACTGAGGAGCTTGTTAAAAGCTTTGGGGCACCTGTTGTCGTTAACTCCAGATTAAGAGATGGCAGTCTGCGTGAGGCTGCTCGTAAAGAGGGAGTGAAGATTCTCCTTTATGAAGGGGGCGAGGCCCTGCGCTTTGATGATAGCACTATTAAGACCGGTGTTAAGGGTTGCCTCTCCGTTCTTGAACATATTGGCATGATTAAAAATCGTCGCCGGAAAAAATCTGCCCAAAAGAAAGTTTTCATCGCTGAGGGAAGCCAGTGGCTTAGGGCCCCTCATAGTGGCTCCTATCAGACAACGAAGAAATTAGGGGAGACGATTTCAAAGGGTGAGGAAATTGCCGTTATTACGGATCCCTTTGGTCAAATTGTCGGAAGAGTGAATGCCACGATGGATGGCCTGATTGTGGGGATGAGTTCTTTACCCCTCGTTAATCAAGGGGATGCCATGTTTCATATCGCTTATTTTGAAGATGAAGGTGACCTTGAGGAGTTTGAGGATGTTTATGATGAAGAAGGAATGGATGAGAAGAATTAGTGGCTTTCTTTTCGGGGCTCTCTGTCTATTAAGCACTTCTCTCTATGGCGCATCAGCTGGTGAGGGACTTTATGATGGGCTTGATAGAGGGCAAGTGGAGCTTTTAAAAGAGCGCCTAAGGCTTTTTGACCTCTCAGGGGAATCTGTGTCTGTCCGAAAAACAAAGAGGCCTCAGCCCACAACAGAGAGGCTTATTAGAGACCTCAATCTGGACTTAGAGGGGGACTATTTTAAGGCCGCTCAGAAGCAACTCGGCCTTTGTCCTGAGGGGGATTGCCTCCACTTCGAAGGGTCGCAGCGTATTTTCACAGATGGCCTCGATCAGCGCCACTGCTACCCAAGCACGGATTGTGACTACTATAAATGCATGGAAGAGCAGTATCGTTGTATGGATGTAGATGTACCTTACTTTCAAGAACTGGCGCGACCTACATGCAAAGCCTATAAAGAGAATATTAACAAAGGTCGCTTTAGTGCCAAAGGTGAAGAGTGGATTTACACTGTTATGGTCTGTCTGCAAAAAGGTCTTTTTGAAGAGTGTAGCTTAAAAGGAAATTGTCCTAAGAGTGAGAACTCAGCGAAGACTTGCTCTCATATAACGGAATTTACCCTCAACTTTCATCCTGGCTGCTATATCAAGAGTGGAGTGGGGGTTTGTAAGCTTCCTTTAAGAGATCAGATTAATATCTGGAAGACTGTGGGTCCTTTTCTGACAAAGAGGGAGAAGGAAGAAGCTTTTAAAGTTGTTCGTTACTGCCTTTTTGGAACGCCTATTTAAAGCAAAAAAAAAAGGCCTCTTTCGAGGCCTTCCTTTATTTATCTGATGGGAGCATTAAGAAAGTTTGGCATCTTTCTAATTTGCTTAATCTGGTAATCAACAACTTCTTGATCAAGTACACCTGTTGCGTACTGGCTAAGAATCTGAAGATCGATATTAAAGAGCTCTTTTTCTACTTCAGTCGCACCATCTCTTGGAGTGTTCTGAAGCTCAATGATCGCTTCTTTAATGTTAACCATTGCCTGTGTTCCTTTGGCAAAGACTTCCATGATGGCCTGTCCTACAACTGGACCAAAATTCTGCATGACAACCTGCTCGTTAAGACCACCGCCTTGGCGAGAGATATTGATGAGAATATCCATCGTTTCAACCTCAACATTTTCCCAGAATAGTCTTTCAAACTCAGAAAGCATTGCGGGTGCAGCTGGTTTACCTGCTCTTCTTCCTAGGACAGCAACAACGAGTTCACGACCAGCTTCCTCAAGAAGATCAAACTTTGTAATTGCAACAAGCATCATTCTGGCAATCGGTGTGTACTCATTTGCACTGTATGTCACACGTGTCTTGCTATCAAAGAAGTGAACTTCATCCGGATTTCTATTTTGTTCCGCTACAAAGCCAGGCGTTTTAATGATCGCAGTAAGGTTACTTGTTTCAAATGCTGCCTCTTCGTACTCAACACCAAAGTCTACTCCTGTGCGAGTTTGCTTTAGAGCAACTGTCGCGAAATCAGCTTGCCCACCTTCTCTAGGAAGACCGAGGTAATCTCTTAACCATGAGAAGGCATCTTCTACTGGGTTAATTGTGTAGTCAGTACCAATTGCGTAAGGAGCTACAAAGCTTTTATTATCAGCCGTCTTAAAAGGTAAGAACAGCTCAAGTGGTCTCCCTCTTACAAAGTGCTCAACAATGGGAAGAGCTCGGCTACGGATAGCAGGAATGTCCATAAGTGACATATGCCCACGGTCTGTATTTGATTTTCCCCATGTTCTCTTAAAGAGGGCATCCATTGCCATTACTTTATCAGGCCACACGCCAAGAACAAAACGGTCTGTTACATACTTGTAGTTAGGGTCTGTATCTTTAAAGCCATTTAAGAACTTACCAACTTCGCCAACTACTTTCAGAGCTCTTTCGCCTTGATCTGGGTTAGCAAGGGCTTCAGTAACAGCTTCATCAAAACAGCTTGTCGTTACATGATCGATATTAAACTTGATACCGTCATAGATTTCAGAAAGCTTTCTATACTCAACCACAACCTTGTCATTAGTCGGAAGGGCAAGAGCACAAGTATGATCAGGAACAAGTAATGTCTCGATGAAGAATTCTCCAGCTACTGCCACAGAGTCAATACGATCACGAATCATACGACATACTGGGAATTGAGCTTCTTGTTGTGGTGAACAACCTTCACTCATAAGTCCCTGACCAAAGATTCCTACGAAGAATTCATACTCTTCTAGAACGTCACGGATTCTTGTGAATTCTCTCTTTCTCGCGAAGATATAACCAGGAAGCTCATAGGCAGAGAAATCAAGACGTCCATCACGAAAGTTTCTGTACTTATAGTTATTCTTGTAACGCTCGATCAGGTGATTGGTTACTTCTACAAGTGAAGTTCCTTCGTCAAAGCGGTTACAAATTGAAGAGAGACCAGCGTTCTCATCTGTACAGAACTCGTAAGCCTTTCTCTCCACTCCAGAAGGAAGGTTCTCTTCAAATTCAGTCATCGTACCTGTAATCTTCTCAACTTTAACTTGATCACCTTCAACAACTTCTACTTCTCTTGCATATCCAAAACGAAGGGCGGCAAGATCGTATTTACCAAAGGCTTTGAGTTGATTGAACTCACTAAAAGAGTAATCCATGATTGAAGAGTAAGCAGGAGCTGCTTCCATTCCAAGCTCACGAGCTTCTTCGTCGGTGTAAAAGTTGTCCTTATCCCATGACCCCATGAAATTGTGACGGAGTCCGAGGTTGTGGCCTAGTTCGTGGATAAGAGTTGCCTTATAAGAACTTTTTACGATTACTTTCTGAGCAGCCTCTTTTTGAGCATCTGAGAGATCATCCCACTTCTTTAGAGTTCCTTTTTCAGTTTGGATACCACTAATGGCTAGAAGCTCAGGGTAAATCACCTTCGATGTCCCACCGATGGGGAAGAATTCTACCGCGAGAGCATTGTTTTCAGCGTAGCGGTCAAGACGAGCTTCCTCTTTAAGAAGTTCTTCCATCTCTTGAGTTAATTCACCGTCTTCTTTAAGTTTCTTAAGAAGGATTGATGCTTTAAGGTTATTCTTCTTATGGATTCTTTGCTCAAGAAGTGTATTGATTCTTTGAGCTGTCGTTCCATGAAGTTTCGACTCGTCAAATTCAGCCAGACCATGTGAATGACCAATATGACGTGCTTTCTCATTGAGTCTTCTGAGGTCAGTAACCTTTTTTCCGTCAGTTTGGTCTTCGCCCGCTTCACCTTCTGTCGCAACTGTAGGACCTTGATCTTCTTCAGGGTCTGTCTCTGTTGTTGGACCATCTGTTTCTTCGTCTTCACCTTGGTCATCACCTTCATCTTGTTGAAGAGAGGCCATGTACTCAGCAAAGTTCTGCTGAACAAGGTTAGGGAAGTTTGAGATCGCAAGACCTTTAGGTAGGTTTGTAATAGTGTTTGGATCAACTGTAATAGTTCCAGGTGCTAGACCTTCTGTAGGATTAGCTTCGTTGTATTTTTCCTCAGTAAGGTCAACAGCCGCTTGGTAAATCCAGCGTGTTTGTGACTTAAGAACACCGAGGTACATATTTGCATGGGCCTTAAGGATCTCACCTGTGTAGGGGTTAGAGACTGCGGGGCCATATCCGAGAAGACCATTGGCAAGTGGGTCTTCGATAAGAACAAGTGAAGTGTAGCGAAGGTCACCAACGCTTACAGCTTTTGTTGGATCTGGTTGCTCTTTAAGAACAATTTGAAAAGGCACGTTAACAGAGGCCATTTCTTTATTCATGACATCAACAGCTTCAATTGTCGCATCTAAGATAAATTTATTTTCTGGCTTAGAGAACTCTGGGCTCAGGTGGTAAACAAGTTCATTATTCTCACGCTTTGGATTCCATCTTTCCATAAGGATTTTCTTTTCCTTACGTGAACGATCAAAGTCACCATTAAGAACTTGCTCTTCACGAGCGAAGAATCCAAATGAGTCATGATCTGGCTCTGGGTAAGCTACCGGCTCGTAGTCTTTTGAGGCAATTGAATCGAGACGAACAAGAGAGTAGAACTGACGTACTCTAAAGCCATTCGTATTAAGTTGATCATCGTAGAAGCTTCTAAAGAAACAAAAGAAGTTTCCTTTATTCACTTTATAAGTTGTCTCAAGTTCAACGTTGATCACACCTTGAGTCATCTCATAATCAACAACTTTCTTGGCTTCCTCAGAGAGACATGAACCATCGTTAAGAGTAAAGATATCAAGTTCATTGATTTCACGCTCTTTGATATCCTCAAACTTAGGAAGGAATGATGTCTTTTGATACCACTCAAGCTCGTTATTTTCCTCTTCCTTGTTAGTACAATCACCGTAAGCATCCTCCTGACAACGGAAGGCTTTATAGTCACCAGGGATTGTGAGAACAGGGTACTCATTGAGGTCGTTGTCTTGGAAACGAGCGTCTCTCTCGATTTCAAGAACCTCGAGTCCTTCTTCGGACCAAGCAAGTCTTACGACTTTTTCTTGTCCTTGGTAAAAAGGATCAGCATCAGTGACGTTCATAGGTGTTCCAAGAGTCATTGGAACGTAGAGGTACTCAACAGGCTTCGTTACAACTTCACCATTTTTCATCGTGATTGTTTCTTCCGTAACGATATTACTCTTTTCAAGGAGTTTAACTTCCTTGTACTGAATATCATACGGCTTCTCTTTAGCACATCCAACGATCAGGAGTGCTGAAAGAGCTGTGAGTGATTTGAGAAGATTTTTTGAATTTGTCATAGTTTCTCTTTTTTTCATGGTTGTTCTCAGTTCTTTATTTGTCTTATGTATTAATAATTAAGGGTAAAGCTTGCGTAAAAACTTGATTTGTCCTCATCAAAGAGAGCGACATCAAGATTGTTTTGGTCATAGCCATAGGTTCTTCCACCAAGCTCATGGCCAAAGGTCATGATGAGGTTTCGGCTATGGTTGTAACTTAGACTTTGACCGAGGTAAGTGAGGTTTTCTTTTGATTCACCTCTATAGTCATAGCCCTGAAGGAAGGTGACGTTACCGCTGACTTCCCATTTCGCTGCGGGAAAGTAGGAAAGGGCTGCGTAACCCATAGCTGATACTGACGTATTCTCTCCAAAGCTTCTGTTGATTTCGAATTCATGGATATTCTTCGTTACCCTTGTGATCCCAATAATCTGAAACTTGGGATTAGGAAGACTAACGATATAAAGTAGACCAGCAGAAACGGCGCCTTGGTGTGATTCTTGTTCTCTTCTTTCATCATTGACTGCAGGATGAAGTCTTCCTTGAAAGATCGTTGTTACACTGTCGTTAGAAAGGAAGCCTACCGGAGTTGAAGCTTCAATAAAGGCACTCGTAAAGCGGTCTTGTCGTGAACCGTTTAGGTCTTTGTTTCCAGAACCCATGACACGAAAGTTAAACCAAGGAAGCTTGTAGCGAAACATGGCCGTCATCGTGTGGTTAAGAGTTCCTCTGGGATCACCTGGATTTAAGGCAGATACTGAAGTTGTATTAATAAGGGTTGCCCCCCACAAACGGGGTTGTTTCTTTCCAAGCTCTGCTTGTAGCTGAGCTGAACTTTGGGCATAAGCAGTTGACGATAGTGTCAACAAAATAAGTAGAACTAACTTCATGCAATATTCTCCTGTGATCCTTATTTTTACCGTTTCCTGGCTCACATTTGTGAAATTGAGTAAGAATGACATGGTGCATGAAGAGGGTGTTAAAATTATGTACACTTACTTTAGTTTAATTTCAGTGGCTTACGAGGATTGGTCTAAATAAAGACACTGGAGACCTTAATATCGGTTAAAATAGTGTCATGAATCTGGCCAATGGGCTTTCCTTAATCCGGCTCCCTCTATCCTTATTGGGGGTCTTCTTCTTTGCTGAAGGTGAGCCTCTTCTGGCACTCCTCTTTCTCATCCTTAGTGGCGTAAGTGATATTCTTGATGGATGGGCGGCGAGAAAATTCGGCTCCCATAGAATGGGAAGCTTCCTAGATAGAACTTGTGATCTCTTTTCAGAGTTCACTTTCACTCTTTCTTTTTATGTTCTTGGTAATTTACCGTGGTGGTTAAGCTTTATGATATTTCTGAGGGTTTTTATGGAATCCTTTTCCCTTTCTCATAGGAGAGGAGCTTTTCAGTTTAGAAGTGCTATGACTTGGTTGGTTTTCTTTTTCTTTCTCTTAAAAGATATTCTTTTAAGAGAGGCGCCACCCTTAGGAAGAGGGATGAGTGAAATTGCACTGCCTTTTATTTTTTATCCTCTGGCCACATTCCTAGAACTCCTAAGTTTTAAGACTCTTATTAAAGCGAATCCCGTGATTCGTCGTTATATCGACTCTGTCTTTGATGAAGAATAAGGAGAATCGTTGCTGGAAGGAAAGTGGAAAGAGCTAAGAAAAGAAATACTCTAGAGAAGCTATAATATTCAGTTAAAGAGGTGGCGACACCTTCTCCTAAAGCTGTTCCGAGATTGGCCATTGCCATCAGTGAAGCAAAGGCAAAAGCTGAACCTGTGCCTTTAAGATAGTGCATGACTAGAGTAAGGAAGCATACCTCCTGAAAACCCCATATCGCTCCCCAAATAAGTGCTATGGGCAGAAAATTAGATTGATTCAATAGAAAGCTCAAGCAGAGGACTCCAAGAGCAAGGATAAGAAGGCCTATGAAGTTGAGAAAAAGAGAGGCTGCTTTTCTCTGTTGTGAGTAGAAAAGGCCACAGAGAAGGCTTCCTGCAATGGCGCCTGTTCCCCGAAGAGAGCCGAAATTTCCAATTGCATTTTCTTTGAGTTGAAAAGTTTTAACCAGGTAAAGGGTGATGAGACCATCACTTCCAAAACTGACGACACTATAGAGAATACCGTAAAGCGAGAGAAGAAGTAGTGGAGCTTTAGAGTAATTGACCTTGGTTTCAGTTAAGAGGTCGGTAGGTCTCTCTTTAATAGTAAAAGTCATGGCCAAGGGAAGCAGAAAGATTATGGCGATAGAGGAAAAGACAAAGGGATAGCCATGCATATGGACTAGCTGACCGATTGATAAACTAAGGACGATAACACCTAGAGCTTTTCCAGCGACCATCGCTGCTTGAATTTTTCCTTGATCCCTTTCTTCAACACAATCAATGGCCAGTCCATCTGTTGCAGCATCAAAGAAAGCAACAAAGAAGCTCGCACTTATGACACAGACACTGTAGGCGAGGAGAGCATCCTTTGGACTAAAAAGACTACAGAGGAAGAAGGATAAGCAGGCTAAGCTTAATCCAAGGACCATGAGGGGTTTTCGCTTACCCCATTTGGTAAAGGGAATGCGATCACTGAGTAAGCCAAATAGTATTTTTAGGACAAAGGGCAAAATGAGAAGGGAGCTTAATAGGGCAATCGTTTGGGTGTCCACCTGGTTTTGGTGAAGATAGGGCTTTTGAAAGAGTGAAATATAGCTAATGGCCCCCCCTTGAACGAAATAGAGGGAGGCGAAAAGTACTTTTAATTGAGTGAGTCGGCCCATGAAGCCTATTATGAGAGATTTAGCTGAGAAAAGGCATAAAAAAACCGCTTGTTTGGCTAATCAAACCATGGTTTAATTAATCAAACCAGAAGGGAGGAAGAAATGACATACCAACTTGCAGCAAAACTTCTTCTTGAGCTAATGAGTCTTGAAAGAGAAGCTCAAAGAATGCAAAAAGAACTTCCAAAGAAGGGAGAAACCGAAGAGGAAGCCCTTCAAAAACTGATTGAGACAAAGGTCAAAGCTGGTTGAATCATTTTAAAAGAATTTTAGTTCTAGGTGCACCGGGAAGCGGTAAGTCTGCTCTCAGTCTAGAGCTCTCTGAGAAGTTTAACCTTGAACTGATCGTTCTTGATCATTATTACTGGTCAAAGGACTGGAGTCCTCTACCACTTTTAGAGTTTAGAAAAATTTGTGCCCATTTAGCTCAAAAAGAGCAGTGGGTAATGGACGGAAATTTTGGTTCCACTCTTAATGAGAGGTTGCCCCATGCGGATCTGGTTATCTTCTTAACACCATCTCCATGGATATCTTGTTGGCGTCAGTTCTTACGCTCTCTTGGGATTGGAAGAAAAATTAGTCGACCACAGAATTGTCCAGAGCGGTTTAATCGTGACTTATTTTGGCTTACCTATAAGTTTAATGGTGCTCACGGAAAGTTATTAGAGTCCAAAATAAAAGAGGAGTATCCGAATACTCCTCTTATCAAAATCAAAAAGGGGAGTGCTCTTTTTAAGCATCCCCATTTCAACTAGCTTATCGTGATGCCATCACTGGCAACATAGGGAAGGTGGCACGTACCATTTTCATAGACTTCTTTGCTGGTCGCATAGATCTTCTCATAAACATCAAAGACATTACCTGAAATCATGGTCTCGCTTAGGGCCATCTCGATTTTACCATTCTTTATAAGAAAACTATTCTTAGCGATACCACTAAAGTCTCCATTGGCATTGGGGTAGCCTCCTGAGAAGCGTCCTATAAGAATACCTTCATCGATACCTTTAATCATTTCGTCTAGAGAAGATTGTCCTTTAGGCATGTAGAGGCGGCTTGAAAAGTTAGAGACCTTCTCTTCATTAAGCTTATTCTTGCCATAGAGATCGAGAAGGTAAGTCTTGAGGACACCTTGATCAAAGATGACTTGATTTTCGGTTTCAATACCGTCAGAAGTTAAGAAGTTAGGGTTTGCAAAGAGAGAGTCCTGCGGGCGAGATTCAAGATGGAATAAGGGACTTGCGACTTTTTCGCCTCTCTTTCCTTCAAGGCGACTTGTCTGTGCGACAAGTTGTCCGGTGCTCAGATGGGCCAAACCAAATTGAATAAAGGTATTCCAGCAGCTTGGCATAAAGATCGCTTTTCCAGTGTGATTCTTTCCATACTTCTTCGCATCAAGGTGAGCGATTGTGTCGGCAAAGACCTTACCAAACTTTTCTTCGCTTAAAAGATCCAGATTAAAGTCTGTGAACGAGAGTCCGTCGTAATTCATCGAGGATGAATTGTCGCCTTTTTGAGCGTTAAAGAGCGCACTAAAGGAGTAATAGCCTTTTCTTATATTCGCTTCTACACCATTACTATTTTCAAAGTGGGTCCTTCCTTCAAGGAACTTTACCGTAACGGAGCGAAGTCCAATCTCTGGATACTGCTTTTTCGTCTTTTGAACAAAGTCGGTGATTAAGTCTCTCATGGCCTCTCGATCAGCGACTTTAGGGCCATGATCAAAATTCATTTTCTTAGGTCCTGGTGCCATTGCAAAGGCTGAATCTTCCTTGGCAGCAGCGGCCATTTCAGCGGTCTTTTCAACAGCAGCCTTTAACCCCTGGGGATTGAGCTGATTCATTGAAAATGAACCTTTCTTTCCTTCATTGAGTGCTGTGAGATTAAGAGCATTCTCATCGGCAGAGCGAAGAAGAGTGAAGGAATCATTCTCAAAAACCAATTCATCAAAGTTAGTCACACTTGTGCTGACGGAGCCTTCTTTGATGCCAGCCTTAAGAAGCTCAGCAAGGGTTTCTTTAGAAATAGTTTCAATATGAGTTGTCATTAACGACCTCCTACGTGAACTTTACATTTAAGAGAGGGACCACCATGGGAGACGATCATTCTCTGCTTCTTGCCGCAAAAACCAGTCGTGCCCACGTGAAATTCATCACTGACCATATCGACCGTTTTAAGCATTTCAAAGGCAACACCTGAAATTGTTGTGTCTTTTATGGCCTTTCCTAGTTTTCCATTTTTAATTTCGTAACCCATCGTGACTCCGAACATAAACTCACTGGTGAGGTCAGCTTGTCCATTTGAGCGTTGGATAAAGTAGTAGCCATCTTCAATAGCTCCGATCATATCTTCGAGCTTACTCTTTCCAGGGTGAATGATGGTATTTCTCATACGGATCAAGGGTTCATCGGAGTAGTCATAGGCGCGTGCATTTCCTGTTGGAAGATGACCGTAGTGCTTTGCAAGTTCTCTATTATTCATAAAGCCTTTAAAGACACCGTCTTCAATAAGGGGAGCATCAACAGCTTCAACACCTTCATCATCAATATAGACTGGGACGGGAAGTTCTTTAGAGTTATAGGTATGGGCGTAGTCAACCATTGTGACGAGGTCACTTGCGACCTTTTCGCCAATATAGTTACCAGCAACACTTCCGGCCTTAACAAGGTCAGCTTCTGCAGGATGGCCTATGGCCTCGTGGGCAAGAACACCTGTCACCTCTGGGGAAATAATACAGTCTTTGATACCCCCTTGAGCATGGATGCCATGGGCCTTATCTTTGACTTGCTTATATTGAGTCTCAAGATTTTCAAGAAAGTCTTCTGGATTGGTAAGGATGTCAGCCGTTCTTCCATAGTCACCGTGAAAGCCCATGAGGGATGAAACTTCACCTTCGTGCTCATAGGAGAAGTCTGTGTAAAAAGATGTTCTTGGTAAAATATGATGGGCTTCAGAACCAAGAGAGTTCACAAGAGTTTTTTCTAATTCGTGAAAGGCGATGATCAGCTTTACTGATTTAAGATCAGAGAAGTTCTTTTGGACAAGAGCATTGAGCTCTGCGAGGAATTCAACTTGCTCTTTTGTGGTGAGATTTCCTTTTCCAGAATAAGTCCTCTCGTATTGAAAAGAATTCTGAGGAAGTTCCATTGAACTTTGCCCCTCAATTTTCGCCATGAAAGCAGCGTTTGATTCTGCCTTTGAGAGGACATTTTGAGCTCCTTCTAAAGAGCGAAGGGAAGAGCTCGCAAAACCCCATCCCCCTTGATTATAGATCCGACAGGAGAGACCAGCATCAGAGGTTTCTTGGTTTTGGACCAAGTCTCCGTTGAGAAAAGCAAGGACATGGGCCTTGTTTTGTTGGCTTCTCAGTTCACAGTAGTGATCCGATTGGCGGAGAATTTCTTTAAGACTAGCTTTGTCCATAACCACTCCTTTTAGTCTGTTTATAACAGGCAAAGTTAATTAATTTCGGACAATTAACTTAACTTAAAACATCTTTAAGGATAAGGCATGGTGCTCTATAGGCGGCAATTCTTGTCACTCGAGAAGCCCATTAACACAGGGGTTTAAGGAAATTAAAGGCTGAAGCGATAAGCCTTTATGAGAAAATTAATCCTAATGTTACTCCTTGGAGGCTACAGCCTAAGTTTTACCTCGTGCACACCTGAAGACTGTGCCCAGAATCCTGATCTTGCCGCGTGTCAGCAGCAAGATGATGATGGATCTGACGGACGGGATCCCGCAAGTGATGATGACCCTGTTCAGGACGATGATCCCCAGGAACCTGACCCTCAGGAGCCTGATCCTGGTGATGATACCGGAGACGATTCTGGAGACGATCAGACAGACGGAGGAGATCAAGGCACGAGCTTTGATTGGAGGATTAACGCAGACTTTATCGCCCGAGCTGTGGACGATGTGAATAATAATGATGAACTCAGTAAGTTCAGAAGTAGCGAAAATTTTTCAAGAGGAGATGACTGTCATAGCCCCCTTGAAAATAATAATCGCTTTGCCGATGCGATAGGCTACTTTGTAGATGTTCTTAGTAATGCGCAGAAGGTCCAACTCCAGGGCATTGCCTCTTTCTATGGCATGTCCTCAAATGATTCGTCTTATTTTCCTGTAGGACTTCTTTCTCACCCGCTGTGTAGGGTGACGAGGACAACTCTCTCAAGTACGGTAAGAAATATACCAAGCACAAGCGCGATAAATCTCGCTCAGAGATTTGCTGATGATCACAATGCTTATCGTTCTCAGGCCTTAAACGGCGACGAACAGGGAAAAGAAAAGTTTGCCAAGCTATGGGGGCGCTTCTTTGGTTGTCTTGCCTATACGGAAAGCTTGTCGACGGCAGATACGAGTTCATCTTATAGTGTGGCGGGTAGACTGGCTCCTTCTGGTTACAGAAAACCTGCAGGGGTAAAATTCTATGATGACCCTGCTCAGTCTGAGGCAAGTCGTTACAACATAGGACTCTTTCAATTCACCCCCACCTACACCGGAAATATCAATCCGTGTTTTCGCCAGTGGGACCGAGATTTTCCTAGCTGTAAATTAGGAAGAGGGGATCGTGGTCAAATGGTGAGAACCGTGGGCTCATCTCTTCAGCACTTTAATGCCTACTGTGGAGTGCATAAACTTCTTCAGACTTTTTCGGTTCAAGTGAACTCTTCAAAGTCGAGAAACACCCACCCTGACAATAGGCAAGGATCGGGTCTCAAGAGTTCAGATCAGCGCTGTGTGACGCCGCACTTTTATGCTGGGTGGGCGTATAATCACTACGGACCTCTTCAGAATTCAACGGGTAGTAATTTCGGTAAGTTGATGAATTGTATTTACCAAGCTCAGGATTAAATAGAGAAATTTTACAGGCCACTGGCCAATCAAATGACCAAAAGCGTAAACCTCCTCCTATACCCTTGAGGAGGTTTTTTTATGAAATCAATAGTTACTGCACTTGTCATTCTCTTTTGTGCTCACGCGAATGCGGATATCGTTGATATTACTGGGGCTTACCTCGGAGAAGGTTCACGTTGTGGAGTTGAAGTGTCCTTAGAGGGAGATAATCAGCTTCGCTTTACTGTTTTTGATAAGAAGGGTGAAGAAGAAGCAAGTGAGGTGGTTCCCTTCAGTGCTTTTAATAATACTGAAGCTAAGAGTGACTTTGAGTACTTTAAGGAGTTCTTCTCTGCGAGAGGAAAGACTAAAGTCACTGTCTCCGGAAAAATCGTAAGAAATCAATTGCGCTCGATTCGTATTAAAAAAGTTTACAGCTTCTTTAACTTCAAAACGGCGAGTTGCAATGGCATGACAGCCCTTTTTTAATTCCACAAAACCCCTTAATGTTGGTATCTTGATGCCATACTAAATTTTGAAGGGGATCGCCTGTGTTCTTTGAAGGTGCGGAAAAGAAATTAGAGATTATTGTTGGCCCAGAACTCCAACCGCTTAATAAGCGACCAAAGGAATTCTGGGAGAAGCTTGTCAGTCAATGTGAAGCAACCATTCTCTCGACTGTCGAAAATGATAAGCAGACAGCCTACCTTTTAAGTGAGTCAAGCCTCTTTGTTTGGGATGACCGCCTATTGATGCTTACTTGCGGACAAACGAAACTCATTGAATCTGCGGTAACATTTATCGAAGAGGTGGGAGCTGACAATGTGGAGTGTCTCTTCTTTCAACGAAAGAATGAATACCGCTCTCACTTACAGCCTTCAGACTTTATTGCCGATGCTAAGAGACTCGGAAAGCTTCTTGATGGAGAAGCCATTCGCCTTGGCAAAATGCATAGTCACCACACTCAACTCTTTTATACTACGAAAGAATATAAGCCTATCGCAGGCGATCGCACCTGTGAGCTTCTGATGTACGATATGGCACCTGAAGTGATTAGCTTCTTAACTCGTGAAGATCTTACGAAAGAAGAGATAAGAGACTTCTTTCAGTTAGAAAAAATTCTTCCAGACTTTAACCTCGATGACTTTGTCTTTAAACCCTACGGCTACTCTCTTAATGGGATTAGGGGAGAAGACTACTTTACCATTCACGTCACTCCACAAGAGACAAGTCCTTACATCAGCTTTGAAACAAATTTAAAGATTTGTGAAAAGAGCCAAGTGCTCCTTCATCAAATCTTAGAAATTTTGAGACCTTTCTCTTTTGATGTCATGACTTTTAACTGCTCAACAGAATTTGATTTTGGATCGACCTACATGAAGACCATTCATGTCGCTGACCAGATTAATGTTGGTTATGATGTTCACTTTCGCTACTACAATAAGAGAATGGACTCACCAGAAAAAGTATACCGTTACAAAGAACTCATATAAAAAAGGATACTAAATGAACTCAGAATTATGGATTGAAGAGAAGCTCGAAGATTTCTTAGGGCTACGCTTAAAGGTTGAGAAAACTCTCTTCTCTGGAAAGAGTGAGTTTCAGTCTGTCGATGTTGTTGAGACTAAAGGACATGGAAAGATGCTCCTTAATGACGGACTCATTATGGTGACCGAAAGAGATGAGTTTGTTTACCATGATATGATTACCCACGTTCCTCTCTTTGTTCATCCCAACCCTAAGAATGTTCTTGTCATTGGTGGGGGAGATGGTGGTACGGCCAGAGAAGTAATTCGTCATACAAATGTCGAAAAATGCACTATGGTCGAAATCGATGAAATGGTCGTGAATGCATGTAAGGAATTCATCCCTCAAACAAGTTCTCAATTAAATGATGAGAGAATTGATCTTATCATTGGAGATGGGGTTGAGTTTGTTAAACAATCCCGCGCTAAAGGCACTAAGTTTGATGTCATTATCGTTGATAGCACTGATCCTATTGGACCGGCACAGCCACTCTTTGGTCATGAGTTCTATGAAGATATTTATGCGTGCTTGAGTGATGATGGTATTGTTGTCAGTCAGGGAGAGAGTCCCTTCTATCAAGAAGAGATGCAAAATAAATTGGTTAATATTGTGAGCGATACTTTTCCAATCGTTTCTATTTATAACTTTAGCAACCTCACATACCCAGGAGGTCTTTGGTCATTTACTTTTGCTTCTAAAAAGTATCACCCTGTCAAAGATTTCGATGATGCAAGGGTTGCTGCTAGTGAGTTAGAGTTTGAGTATTATAATGAAGGAATTCATAGAGGCTCTTTTGCAATCCCAACATTTCAGCGCAAAAGGCTCTCCAAGTGGCTTAAGGATTAGAAATGGCTAAGAAGTATTGGTTGATGAAATCTGAGCCTGATGAGTTTTCTATACACGACCTCAAAAAGGTAAAAGTAGAAGCTTGGACGGGGGTGAGGAATTATCAAGCAAGGAACTTCATGCGTGATGAAATGAAAGTCGGCGATGAAATTCTTTTCTATCATTCCAATACGAAACCACCGGGGATCGCTGGCACTATGACTGTGGCCAGTGAGCCCTATCCGGACCCTCTGCAATTTAAGAAAAGCAGTAAGTATTTTGATGAGAAGGCGACAAAAGAAAAACCGAGGTGGTTTCTCATCGATGTTAAATTTCAGTCTGTATTTCAAAACTATATTTCACTCGATCAATTGAAAGAGGAAACGAAACTCAGTGAAATGAAGATCCTACAAAAAGGGAACCGCTTAAGTATCACTCCAGTGAAGAGCACGGAGTTTAAGCATATTTGTAAATTAGGAGCAGGCAAGTGAAAGTGTGGTTTTTAATATTCTCAATAATGACATTCTCTTCCTTGGCTAAGACTTTTGAAGTTAACACCCAGCATAGTTTTGTTAATTTTGAAGTCGACTACATGAAAATCTCTGTGGTCAAAGGGGCTTTTGAAGACTTTAAAGGTGTCTTTGAATTCGATGCTGAGAGTAATCAGATTTCCGATCTCGAATTCTCAATCAAGGTGAAAAGCATTAACACGCGTGACTCAAAGAGAGACGCCCATCTTCACAGAAAAGACTTCTTCCATGTCTCTGAATATCCTGAAATGAAATTTGTGGGCAAGAAAGTTCATTACCAATCGGGTAAGCCGGTCAAAATTGATGGATTACTTACGATGAGAGGTGTGACAAAAGAGCAAAGTTTTGATCTTGATTGGAAAGGAATTCATCAAGATCCAATAGATAAGAAAAAAAAGAGCCTCTTTGTGACCGCTAGTGGCGAGTTGAATCGTAAAGATTTTGGAATCTCGTGGAATAAGACCATGGATAATGGGGGATATATTGTTGGCGACAAAGTTAAACTTGAAATTGTCATAGAAGCTAATCCCACTGACACAAGAGCAGCCTTTAGTCGCTTCTATCTCAATAAGAAAGAAGTTAAAAAGGGAACGACGACAGACATCGAATCAGTCTCAGTAGTAAAAAAAAAAGAATTCTCTCCTGAAAAAAAGAAAGTCACCACCGCATCAGAACCTCGTGTTGAGAAAGGTGAAATGTGGCGAAGTGTTTATGAGTTCGTTATTGGCTTCTTCGCTTGTGTCGGGCTTCTTGTCGGGGGCTTTTATCTAAAGAAGTGGCTCATCGAGGTCTTTGAAAAGAAGATGTCGGAGGTAAAGGCTGAACTTCTTAGTGATACAATTCTTTACTCCATCATCTTCTTTGCAGCGATTGCAGTGGCTCCCTATATGGGCTATTCCAAGTACTTTAAGTAGCTCCTTTAAGGTGCTAACTTATAACCAGACAGAATATAGGGATCCCCATCAATTCCTTTCTTTTGTTTTAAACCGAGAAGGTCCAAAACAAAGGGGTAGACGTGGATATTATCAATCGTCTTGATAAGTCCTGCTCGTTTGACTTGAGGCCCGTAAGCGAGAAAAATTCCTCCCATATCTTTTGAGAGATAGGGATCATAGCCATGGGTTCCTCCACTTATGCCCTCTTTCACAGGATTTGTCGGAGGTGTTTTATGGGGATAGATATAAGCTCCGGGTTCGGCCAAGAGGACAAGATCACCGGCCCTCTTATTATGAGCAAGATGATAGCTCGGTGGTAAATCTTTGCGACTCATGACCTGCGTAAAAGGAACCTTTCTCAGTGATTTTTTGACCTGCTTGATATTCTTCTTCTCTTTGACATAAATGAAGGTAAGAGGGCCTCTCTCTTGAAACTCTGCCAGAGAAGTGTCCATGAAGTTTCTTAAATAGACTTTCTTAGCATTTTCAATTGCCGTCATGCCATGGTCAGACACGATAACGAAATTGACAGGGAGGTTTAAGCGATCAATGTCTGAGGCCATATCACCTATGAGTTTATCAATTCTAAGGACAGCTTCTTTAACTTCATCACTCTTTGGTCCATAGCGATGGCCCATACTATCAACGTCACTAAAATAAAGATGAAGAAGGTGAGGCCTTTGTTGTGGACTCATTTTTAGCCACTCTGTTATTTGCTGAGTTCTCAGTTTATTGTCGAGACCATGATCGTAGGGAATATAGTAATTGGGATATCGGCCTTGTATATTGGCATCACTTCCCACCCAAAAGAAGCTGGCACTGAGGAGCCCCTGATTTTGAGTCTCAAGCCAGAGGGGAGTTCCCCCGTACCATTTGCCATTTCTTGTGGTCTCATTATCACCTAAACGATAATTCTCATTCCACTCAGGATCTTTAAAGCGATTCGCGATAAGCCCATGACTACCGGGATACATTCCTGTGACGAGAGAGTAGTGATTGGGGAAGGTCTTACTCGGAAAGGCTGGGGTAAGTCTTTGTGCTTGAATGCCCTTCTTCACAATAGAACTTAAAAAAGGTGGGTCGTACATTTTTATAAAATCGTGGCGAAAGCCATCAATACTGATCATAACAACATAGGGGTGGTCTTGATTTTTGTTGGTTGTGATATGGGTGTTATCTTGGTGAACAGTGTATTGAGAACAGCCAAAAAGAAGAAGCGAGAGGAGAGTGATGAGGATTTTCATTTGATTTCCGTGGGTTGAAATTTCTGCCGCTTATTTTAGCGGTTACCAAGAGACTTGATAAGAATTAAAATGTCTTCATGGTGCCATTATCTCAACAAGATTCAAGAGGCGTTGAATTAGAGGAAAAAACAACTCAATCTCATTTAGAGATAGTTGATGATGCTCTTATCAATAAGCTTGAGGAAGCGACTCAAGATTATTGGACCCAAGGCCGGAGTCATTTCTTTTTCCGAAAAGGTTATGGCTCTCTCCATGCTCGCTACTTTAGCGAATCCAAAAACAAAAAGCTTCTGGTTATTTCTCCCGGGCGAGGTGAATCTAGTCTCAAATATGCGGAGTTTCTTAGCGACTGTAAAGGGAGTGGTTTCGACTTTCTGGTTCTCGATCACAGGGGACAAGGCTTTAGTGAGCGCTATTCCCATTGTCTTGATCACGGCCATATTGAAAACTCTTTTGACTATGTAAGTGATCTTAAATTTGTCGTGAAGCACTTCAAAGACCTTAAGCACTATAAGAAATGTCTTTTGCTTGGCCACTCGATGGGGGCAGCTATTGGCACCCTTGCTCAAATTGAAGAGGACTCACTTTTTCAAGGCATGATCCTTGCTTCGGCGATGCTAAAGATAAAAACACGCGGTGTTCCTGAAATTATTGCCCGTGCCGCCCTCGAGGGAGCAAAGTTCCTTAACTGGGATAAGCGTCCCCTCTATCGAAACCTCACAGATATTAGAGAGAGCTTTGAGGAAAATCTCAGAACAAGTTCACTTGAAAGATTCCACTATCATCTTGAGGTTGAAAAACGTTACCCCCAGCTTCGAATGGGTGCTCCCACTCTTGGGTGGGTGAGTGAGGGGATAAAGCTGACGAGGCGGATTCAAAAACAACGAGAAAAACTGAGTGTCCCTATTTTGTTAATGCAGGCGGAGAAAGATGCTCTCGTTTGCTCTCGCGCTCAAGATCAGTTTGCTCATGAGGTGACGAATTGTCGTATTATTCGCCTTAAAGAGTCTCGTCACGAAGTTCTGAGTGAGAATGACGATATTCGCAGTCGTGCCCTCGTTCAAATCAAAAAATTCATTGGTGAAACCTGATAACTGACCCCTCTAAATGGTGCTCAGTTTTTAATTTCAATAAAAGGTACGTAATTTCAATAGTTTGCCATTCTAATTGGAGTTCACTTAAATAGCCTGTTGGGCTCTCTGATGAAGAGGGTCAGTGAGTATTTAAGGCTCTAGAATCATTACCTTTTTTGTTATCTTTATGCGGCTAGCTCCAATTAGGTAGGTCAGTTTTTAAAGGGAAATAACTGACCCCTCTAAATGGTGCTCAGTTTTTAATTTCAATAAAAGGTAGGTAATTTCAGTGGTTTACCATTCTAATTGGAGTTCACTTAAAAAGCCTGTGGGGCTCTCTGATGAAGAGGGTCAGTGAGTATTTAAGGCTCTAGAATCATTACCTTTCTTGTTATCTTTATGCGGCTAGCTCCAATTAGGTAGGTCAGTTTTTAAAGGGAAATTTTTGTTTGCCGACAAGTTAAGGGCTATGGAAGAAAAAAATAAAAAGAATAGAGATTTCCCAAGAGTCCTCATGACCATGATTTCCCTAGGAGTAATGCTAGGGGCCTTCAATCATTGCGTAATTGAAGCGCCAAAATCACCAACAAAGAGTTCGGGAAGTTCTTTTTCAAGTACGGAGACGACGTCCACTCCAACGAGCCCAACAGCTCCAAGTGTACCGGCGCCAACGATTCCAACACCGACGACACCAAGTTTATCGGCAGGGGAAGAGTTCTTTGAGACAACTGTGAAACCAGCTTTTCAAAGTCGCTGTATGATTTGTCATACAGAGCCAGTTAATAATCCACCTCTTCCAGGACCTTTGAGTATTTATGATTATAATCAAATGAGGGTTAAGCTTCTCAATGGAACGACGGCAACCAATAATGAATTAGTTCAAAAAGTACAAGGTATGATTGCTCACTCTGGTGGAAATCAGTGTGGGGGAAGCTCCCCTATATGCCAAAACCTTCAAGATTGGTACGCACAAGAAATGGGCTCTACTGGAGGAGGGACGACAACACCTCCCAATCCAGTAAATGGTCTGACGGGAATGGTGTCTTTAGTTTCCTCGACGGGGAAGGTCACGGGCTATGCAGGAGATACAACAAATCCAAGTACAATTGTGGGAGTAAACTTTTATCTTGATGGGCCAACAGGTGCCGGGATTCTCTTAAATAATACACCTTTTTCTGCCAGCGAAGTTGGCTTTAATGGGGGCATTGCCGGCTCCCATGCGTACTCCTTTTATATCCCTTCAATTTATAGAGATGGTCAGCAGTATTTGCTCTATGCTTATGCCGTAGATCCTCAAACGAGCGAGGAAGTCGAACTTCAAGGTTCGCCCTATACCTTTACAGCGTATATTCAAACGATCCTTGGCTACAACTATTACACGAATACGGTGAAGCCAATCCTTGATAATCAATGTGCGAGTTGCCACGCTTTTAGTTACGATCAAAACTATGCCAATCTTATTAGTCCTAGTCCTGCCAATGGGGGAACAGCGATGAATAATGAGATGATCAACATGCCCTCGGGCTCTCATATGGGAGAAAACCATCCTGGTGGTAATATCTGTGGGAATAAGAATAATTCACCTTGTAGTGAATTTCAGACGTGGTGGGATCTCGAGTTTAACTAAACTTTAAGAGCAATTCTCATCTTATATTTTTCTCCAAGCTCCTTAAGAATCTCTTCGATAAGTGAGCGCTTAACAATAATATCGACGGCACTAAAGCGCTCAAGAGGGGAGAACTTACACGAGTTCTCACATTTAACATCAACGGTGAGAAGCTCGACGTATTCGATGGGGTCCTGATTATTAAATTGAGAATACCACTTAAAAAACTCTTCGCATTTGAGTTTGAAGTCAGCAATGAGCTGTTCTTTTTCAGACTCTTCAATATTATAGAGGAAGCGACCATTATCGCGCTTTTTGCCATTGATATAGATATCGATGACCCCTTTTGGTTTAATAAAGAGGGTCTCATTTAAACATTTAGGACAATACATGCTCAAAAGTGTACCATGGTCTGTAGGCTTGTCTAGTTAGGTTGAAAGAGAAAGCGATGAAGGGCAACTCTAAAAAACGAGAAAAAGGGTCGGATGATATGAAGGGTGAAGAGTTCTTTATTAAGTTACAGGATGATATTGAAATTCATGCTGAGGTCTATGAAAAGGGCCATCCCCAGTGGTTGATTGTGACCCATGGAATTGGTGAGCATCTTGGTCGCCATCACTACCTAAAAGAAATATTGGGAAGTAAGTTCAACCTCTTCTTCTATGATCTGCGTGGCCATGGTCTTTCCATGGGTGAGGATGCCTATATCCATGACTTCCAAGATTATATTGAAGATCTTGATCAGCTTTTAAATTATCTTAGAAAGCGCTTTCGAATTGAGCGCTACAGTCTCTTTGGTCATAGTATGGGGGCGCTCATCACCTCAAGCTATATGCAGAGAAAGGTGAGTGAGGACTTCTATCCCGAGAAAGTCTATTTGAATGCTCCCCCTGTCGGTTTCGGCGGTCCTGGTGGTGGGATTGTAAAAGTGGCTCCCCACGCCCTCTTTGGTGCTCTCGCAAAAAGTCCTCTCTCGGTTAGACTGGGGGGGCTGGTTGACCTCAATTACTTGAGTCATGATCCCCTCGTGGCCCAGCGATATCGAGAAGATACGCGTAATCATTTAACCCTTCATACGAAATTGATTTTAGAGATGGTCAAGTGTTCAGGTGAGACCTTTAACAAGCCTTTAAACGTCAATTGCTCATCCTACGTCTCGGTCGGCTCTGGTGATAAAATTGTTTGCCCTAAGAGCCTCATTGACTATTTTACTTATATTGAAAAGTCATTTGATCTAAAAGTCTTTGACGGAGCTTTTCATGAAATTCATAACGAGATAGAAAAGTATCGGCTACCTTATTTTGAGCACCTCAAGGATTGTTTTTTGGATTATTTATGAGCAAGTTTTCAATAGATCAAAGTTTTTTAAGCGCCCTTCTTGGAAAAGAAGTTGAGGGGTTTCGACTAGAGTTTGGCGATGCTCTCTTTGGATCTGATCAACAATTCTCTCGAGAGCGAGATGCGATAGATTTTGATGGAGAGACCCTTGGTTACCTTTCAACTCACTTGAGTCAAGAAGAAGCCAAAGAGTTAGCAGGGAGACTTGCTCCCCATCTCTACCTTGAGAAGAAAGCGGGCCTTGGCCATTACTCAAAGGAACTCTTTGATTGGGTGATGGGAGCTAAGAAATTAGAAGATAAGGTATGTGATTGGATTGGAATCTACTACAAGGCTAATCATTTCCTTGGTCATGAGAACACAGACCTTTTCTTAGGTGCCTACTTTGGAGAATACACCGATCATCAAGTGATCCCCCTTGAGAGAGGTCTTTGTGGGCTTGCCCTTAGAGAGGAGAGAGTGGTTAATGTCGCTGATGTTCATCAGGACGACAGACATATCGCATGTAGTTTAAAAACCAAGAGTGAATTAATCATTCCTCTCCTTAGCCCCCAAGGGGAGATGATTGCTGAGCTTGATATTGATTGCAATCAACTCAACGCCTTTAGTACTGATATTGAGGATAGACTGAAAGAGTACTGTAAGAGCTTTCCTTATTTTAAGTAGCTCTTAAGAACGCTCGCCATTAAAGAGAGACCATCTTTTAGACCTAAATTAATATCCTCCTCATCAAGAAGAGCGTCTGGTGAAATGTCTCTGTCATAGAATAAGCGGCTTCCCTCAGGATGACCTTGAAAGCCGAGATAGGGAAGCTCAGGATGATAAAGCCCATCAACAGGAGAGTCCTCACTTGTGGCGAGGAGTTTGAGTTCACCAAGACGGTCAGGATTGACCTGGAAGCTATGGGCTACAAAGAGGTTAAACTCTTCAGATTTTTTTAGGCCAAACCCACTATGGGTTATGGTGACTTTCCTTATGCCTTTAAATTCTCTCTCAGCCTTAAAAACTTCGCCGCCAAAACGATCCGCCATCAGTTGATGACCAAAGCAGAGACCAAGGACTGGTGTTCCCTTTTTGAGTTGGCGATAGCAAATCTCGGCGAGCTCTTCTTGCCACTTCAGACGATCTTCTACATTGGAAGCCGAGCCGAATATAATAATGAGGTCTGTGGTCGTACTTTCTTTAAAATTATTTAAACCCTCCTTTGGGGGTCTAATAAGCTGGTAATCAAAGTTCAATGAACTGGCGAGTCTATCGGCACAGGCCTCGCTGCTGTGCTTGATGGCACAATCAAAAATCGTTAATTTAGGCACTTTTTCTCCTCCCAGCTCAAAAAAGTTCTCAGATTCCTTGATATTTTCCCAATATTAGGGAGTTATGGCCATAAACATTCCCTTTTAGTCAGCTAAGCCCTTAAACTTTCGTTAAAAATGGCCGATAAGCAATCGAAGCCCTTGGTCTTTCTCTAGGGGTGTGAAAAGGAAGGAGCCCATTTGGGTGTGAATAAACTCGACATTGAGTTTGAAGACGACGAGGAAATCAAAGCTCGGGAGGAAGCCGAGCGCAAAAAGAATCAAGTCGTCGAAGAAGTAGACATCGACTTTGGAGTTGATGACTCTGCTCCTGCGTCTTCAGGGGAGAGCAAGCCCACGCCCAAAGTCGAGAAGGCTACACCCAGCGAACAACAGCAAAAGGTTAAGCCAATTGAGAAAGCACAGAGGCCCCATGAACAGACGTCAACACCACAGCAACAAAAGCCTGAGCCTGCTCAAGCACCAACTCAGCAGTATCAGCAGATACCGCAGGCTCAAGTGATGATTGGTCCGGATTATAAGCTAGGAGATGAGCTCAAAAAGTTTGCAGCTTCTAATCAAATTTTTGCCATCGAATTAGAGGCGAGAGTAAAAGTTGAAGTGACAAAAGAGATGACGAAAACTGTGGCAGACTTTCATGCTCAGAATAAGCTCCTTGAGCACAAGATCAATAAGCTGCTTATGCAGATGAATCAGAAAGCACCTGCGATTAAGAATGAATTAATGATGATTAAAAAACTTCTCAAAGAGCACTGCTCACTTGATGAAGAGGGAGCTGAAGAGAATGCAGCCCCCACTAAATCAGATGGTGCACGACCTACTAAAAGGCCAGTTAAGAAGAAAGCGGCTTAGTGCTTTCTCTCGAGAATCTCTCTCTCAGTTTCAAGATCTCTCTTTTCTGCTTTTTCTTCACTAAACTTTTCACCGTAGCGCGCTTTTAGCTTTTCAATATTTCTTTGCATAAGAGCTTCAAAGGGAACATCAAGTTCATCACAAGCAATCGCCATGTACCAAAAGAGGTCGCCGAGTTCTTCACGAAGATTCACGCGATCCAGTTCTTTTCCATAGAAAATATGTTTCTTAAGGGCATCGAGAAATTCACCAGCTTCCGTAGAGAGTCCAAAACCAGCATGGAGAAGCCTCTTGCTGCCATCATTTTGGAGTCTTTGATTCATTGCTTGAAAGTCTGTTGATTCGGTTTTAATTGCGTTTGAGATGTAGTCTTTAGAATTCATTTGATTGTCTCCTGTGGTGTGTGCTGAGACAATACCAAAAAAAAAGCCCTTCTTAAAAGAAGGGCCATGTCATTTATTGAGGAATAATTGGTGGGATATCATCTCCACCTGGACCATCATCACTTGAAGGTGGTCTCTTTGTCGTCGTCTTTTGAGTTGTTGTGTAAACAACAGGACTTGCTGCTGCAACTCCAAAGCTCATAAGTGTTAATAGAACGATTAAAGTTTTCATACTCTCTCCAAAGCTTGTGAATACTTAATACTCTTTTAGCCTGTGCAAGGATTTTCATCAAGTCGAGGCTTTTTATTGACCCGCAATAAGTGAATATTTTTCACTACTTAATGCATTTCTGTAAGAAAAAAAATTTTCTTACAGCTTTAACTAGGGCCAGATTAGCCCTGATTACTAAGCTTTTCCAGGTGCCCAACCCTTGTTAGCGCTGGGGGATGGGAGTGGTAGTAAGCTGAATAGGTGGGATCTGGCGTAAGTGTGCTGGCGTTATCTTTATAGAGTTTGACCAGGGCTTTGATCAGGTCTTGAGCGTTAGAGTGTTTTGCCGCAAAGTCGTCAGCTTCAAACTCATACTTGCGACTAATGGCGCTTGTAAGGGGAGTGAGCCAAAAAACATAGACGCCACTTACAAGAGCGAAGAGAACAAGAGCTAAATGCAGGTTCATCTGATCTACGCCATGGCCAGTATAGAAAGTAGGCATTTGCATGAGCTGGCCTAGGATATAAAAGGCCGCGAGGCTCATAAGAACACTACGAACGAGCTGCTTAATAATATGCTTTCTCTTAAAGTGACCGAGCTCATGGGCAAGAACGGCCTCAACCTCTCCAGGCTCCAATGTTTTTAAAAGTGTATCAAAGAAAACGATCCTCTTATTCTTTCCAAAGCCAGTAAAGTAAGCATTTCCGTGGCTCGATCGAATACTGGCATCCATGACAAAGAGTCCATTACTGGTAAAGCCAGTCCTCTCAAGAAGACCAATAACGCGATCCTTATGTTCTCCTTCTTCCATAGGATTGAACTTATTGAAAAGAGGAGCGATAAAGCGAGGGTAGCCCCAAAGGAGCAGGAATTGAAAGGCCGTAAAGAGCGCCCAACCGTAGAACCACCACTTGTCTCCAAGAGATTGCATCACCCAAAGGAGACCTGCAAAGAGAGGGAGCATGATCACTGCGCCGAGAATCAAGCCCTTGAGGGTGTCTTTGAGGAAGAGCGCGGGAGTCATCTTGTTAAAGCCAAATTTCTCTTCAAGGACAAAGGTTGTGTAAAGGCTCTGAGGAAGGGAAAGCAAAGTACTGATGAGACCGAAGAGGGCAACAAAAACGACCCCCTCCGTAATGGGGCTAAGTTCAAATGTTGTCACGAGGGATTGAAGTTTGCTGAGTCCTCCACCAATAGTCCAACCAAGAAGGATAACGAGACCAACAAGTCCAAAGGCTTTACCGGCTTTAATTTTGGCCACAGAATAGTCAGCAGCTTTTTGGTGTTCTTCAAGAGTGATTTGATCTTTGAATTTCTCGGGCACCTCATCGCGGTTATGAAGGATGTGGTTTTGATTCTTGGTTTCAAGGAAGTTTTCGATCACCGTTTTTAAAAGAAGAAAGAAGGCAAAGAGAAGAGTTACGGATTTTGTCTCTAGTGTCATTTATGGAGTCCTTTAGGCCATACACCTATTGAAAAGCTAACTTATTAAGAATAGCCTTAAGCGACTCATATGTTAACCCAAGGCTTCAATGATGCGTGTTGTTCAACACTTTACTGACTCCAATTTGAGAAACTTCTCCTATTTTGTGATCGGAGAGCAGGGAAATGCTTTTATTTTTGACCCTTGGGATGGGCAAGAGTGCCTCGACATTGTTCAAAGAGAGGGGGCACTGGTTAAAGGAGTCATCAATACTCACGAGCACTGGGACCATACTCGAGGTAATGAGCTAATAGTAAAGAAGACTCAATGCCCGGTCTATGCTCACCCCCGGGCTCAGGGAAAAGTCGCTGAGGCTGACGTTTTTCTAGAAGATGGTGACTTTATTCAGGTGGACTCACAATCCAAATTAATTGCTGTCGATACCCCGGGGCATACAATGGCCCATCTTTGCCTCCTTCTGGAGCATCAAGGCAGAATTGAGGCGATATTTACAGGGGACACTCTCTTTAATGCTGGCGTTGGGAATTGCCATAATGGGGGAGACCCTGAAGTTCTCTTTGAAACGATAGAGAAAAAGTTTAAACCTTTAGAAGATCATATAAAGATTTATCCAGGTCATGAATACCTTGGAAATAACTTAGGCTTTACTCTCAACTATGAACCTCAAAATGATGAGGCCACTCAATGGCTTCAAAAATATAAAGAAATTGATTGGAAAAATTCCCCCGTTACGACAACGATCAAAGATGAAAAAGAAATTAATCTCTTTTTTAGGTTGGAGTCAGAAGATTTAAAAGAGAGCCTCGCCCAAAACGGGGAAGGGAAATTGTCTAATCGAAAAGAAGTCTTTTTAACATTAAGACAACTTAGGAATAAGTGGTAAATATTTTTAAAGGAGAAGAAAATGGCATTTCCAAGTGTAGGTAAGGCAGCACCTGCTTTTACTCTCGTTAATCAAGAAGGAGAGAAGGTTTCCCTCAAAGACTTTAAAGGGGAGAAGAATGTTGTTCTTTATTTCTATCCCAAAGCGATGACACCTGGCTGTACTGTTCAGGCCTGTGGAATTAGAGACACCAAGAGAAAGTTTTCTGCCAATAAAACGGTTGTTCTTGGAGTAAGCCCGGATGAGCCCAAAAGGCTTGTGAAGTTTATTGAGAAAGAGGGGCTTAACTTTGATCTTCTGAGTGATCCCGATCATAAAATTGCAGATAAGTATGGTGCTTGGGGGCCAAAGAAATTTATGGGTAAGGAATATGACGGCATTTTGAGGACCACTTTCATCATTGGAAAAGATGGAAAACTTAAGCATGTCTTTGATAAAGTGAAAACAAAGACTCACCACGATGATGTTCTCAATTGGATCAAAGAAAATCTCAATGACTAAAATTATTCTTTTATGGTTTGGCCTCTTCTCTATAGAGGCCGCTCCGTTTTCTCTTGTCAGTTACAATGTTCAAAACTTATTTGATAATAAGCAAACTAAGGGTCACCGAGATTACACCTATCTTGCAAAGAATGATCCCTTAAAGAAGAATTGTAAGCTTGAGAAGAGTAATTACTATCGTCGTTATTGCAAGAAACTTGACTGGAATGAAGAGAAGATTGCAACTCGAATAAAGCTTCTAAGAAAGGTCCTTAAGTCTTCTCCTCAAACTCCGAGTCTCTTGGGTCTTGTTGAGATTGAAACCAAAGAGCTCGCCCTTCGCCTTGGAGAAGAGTTTGGTCTTAAAAAAGTTGTGATGACTTCTGGGAGTGATGAAAGAGGAATTCAAAGTGCTCTTTTATTTAATGACAAAGTCTGGGACCTCATTGAAAAGAAAGAGTGGAGCTTTGATTTTGCGACTCGAAATTTACTGGAAGTTCATCTTAGGAATAAAGAAGAAAAGAAGAAACTCATCGTTTTTGTAAACCACTGGCCAAGTCAGCGCTCTCCAACAGAGAAGAGACTTGTGTTAGCACGCAAGCTTGTCGAGCGGCTAGAGAAGCTCAAGGGAGAAGCCGTGGTGGCGATAGGGGATTTTAATACCTTGCCTAGAGAGAATCCTCACCCTTTCCATCAAGAGGTTCTTCTTAAGGGAGGAATGAATGAAGTCGTTTTTAAAAAAGGGACCTATTTCTACGCGCCTAAAATGAGTTGGAATCATTTGGATAGAGTTTTTTTTCGAGGACCGCTCGCCACTCAAAGTTCCCAAGTGATAGCCCCTGAGTTTGCAACGGGGGTTTATGAATACACAAATAAGAAGAGAGACTTTTGGGGCTCTCGGGTCGTGGGCATTCCTAAAAAGGCTGACTTCTTAAAGAAGAAGAAAATGGGCTACTCTGATCACTTTCCTGTTTATGTCGAGTTTGATTGGACTAGCGGTAAATAGAGAGAACCTCTAGTCCTGTCTCTTTTCTGATCTTATCTTCAAGTTCTTGAGCTTGAGGAGGCGTTAACGTCTTCAAGTCCGTCACTTTATAATCAAAAATCTTGGCGTGATTTCCTCTATTCTCACGATGCCATTCACTAGGATACGGTCTTTTAGGAGTGTTGAGCTGAATCACCAGAGGAGAGATTTCTTTGATGATGCCAATGTAGTCATCAATATCTTTATGGTTAAGTGGCATAAACATGCTCTGAATTTCAATCTTACCCTTGTATTCTTTCTTAAGGGCCTTGATTCCCTCAAGAACTCTCTTAAGAGTAACACCGGGAGCAGGACGATTGATTCTTTGAAAGGTTTCTTCATTGGAAGCATCAATCTTTACGATAATAGTGTCCAGATCAAGAATCTTCTCTCTCACTTGGGGAAGGTAGAGTTCAGTAGCATTCGTTAAAATATATTGAGGAATGTGAGGAGTGAGCTTTCTCATTCCAGCAATCATCTCATCAATATTCTCAGCAAGGGTTGGTTCACCAGAGCCTGAGAATGTAATCACGTCAATTTGTGGCTTCTCTTTGAGAAGATTTTCATAGTCTTTGAGGACTCTTTCAGTAGGCACATAAGTCTTTATGCGGTCCGTGATATCTTGGATTTGGCCGAGTTGGCAGTAAAAGCAATTAAAAGAGCAAGTGCTTGTTTGAAAGATAGGGTCTACACCTAAACTCATACCAAGGCGCCAAGACTTAACCGGCCCATATATCGTACTTTTATTGGTGAAAACTTCTTCTTCTTTTTGCTTATCTCGCATTTTGCTTCTTTCCTCCCTTACTGTAGGTTTCAACGGCCTTAGCGGAGTCAGGAATTTTTTCCTCTAGGAGGACAAGGGGTGAGACCTGATCTTGCATGGACTCAAAAAAGTGACGAACTTCTTTCTCCAAAGAAGCAGGACTGAAAATTTCGATATCTCTGAACGATTCTCTCAGGCTTTGGTCTAAAGTTGAGTAGAAACAAAGGCCTTCATTGGCCTCCAGTTGAAAATAGAGGAATGCCGCCTGGTCCTTAGGGACTCTTAAAATCCAATGAAAAAGCTCAGGTTCTGGTTTGCTCATAATGATTTGCCTTCTTTCATAGACTTAAGCCATTGACTTCACTCAGCAATAACTTACAATTATAATGTACATCTATTGTGCGCTAATATGTCATGGAGGACATACTGTGAAAAGGATTTCTCGCTCTCTCTCGCTATTGCTCTGTCTAATTCTCCTCTCTTCATGCTCGTGGGTAACTTCGAGAAGAAGTTTATTTGGAGATGAGGCTCAGGAAGAGGGTTCAAGTCAGGCCGTTGCCACAGTTCCTAAGTCCCAGTTCGATGCCTTAGCTCAAAAGTATGAAGCCCTTTTAAAAGAAAGACAGAGCTCCGGTGTTCAGGAAAAAGCGATAGAGAAAATTTCGCCAAATGAAGCCAATCAAATGATGAATCAGATGGAAGGGGACCCAAGCCTTCTCGTCGATAAGCTCAACAAGGTTAAGTCCACAAGCGAACTTGCTGAAACAGTGGATGTTTTTCAAAGTCAGCCAGCAGCACAGCAGAGATCTTTTAAACCAATGAGTACAGGCACTATAAACTCAGGTTTGATTGAAGATCATATTGCCAAAGTAAGAAAGGCAGAAGGCCTTGTTAATCAACGAAAATATGACAACGCTACTACGTTGATAAAAGAACTTGAGAGGTCACCTGTAAAGCAGGTTGTGGTCAGAGCGAAATACCTCATGGGTGAAATTCTCTTTAGCCAGGGAGAATACGATCTTAGCTTACAAATCTTTGAAGAAATTCTAGAGCGTCATGCTTTTAGTGGTCTTGTTATTAAGACACTTGGTCGTCTGATCGTTTGCAGTGAGAAGTTGAAGCTCGTTGGTAAACAAGAAAAATACTATTCCATCCTTCATGATTTCTTTGAGCAAGGGGCGTAAGTAGAAAGTTATGTTTCTTAAAGATCAAAAAATCCTCATTCTTGCCGCTTTCTTAGCTCTTAGCCAAGTGCAAGGACAAGATGTGGATAATCTTGATCTTCTTGATCCCGCCGATGTTAATGTTCTTATTGAAGAAGAAACCAAGACAGGGAAGAAGGATTTTAACCTCTCTGATTTAGAAGAGGTTGATGATCTCGAGTCCCTTAAAGAAGATATTGGTGAAATCATTTTTCAAGATGCTCCTAAGGGAGATAAGAAGACAAAGGAATCTCTTAAAGGTTTATCTAATAGTGGTGAAGAATCTAAAGAAGAGGTCTTAGTTGATGAGAATGGGGTCACGGTAAATGATCCTAGTTTTACCAGTGCCAATAAGTCTGGAGAAGTGGATGCTCTTAAACCTAACGCTGCTGTGATCTTCGATGTTGGCCCGGAAGAGAAGGAGCTACTAGAACTCTCTAAATTTGTAGAAGGAAAGATTCCTCTCAAAGAGTGGGATGAAATTGCGGCAGCATCACAAATAGATAAGTATATTGTTCAAAAGGGCGACTGGCTTTGGAAGATTTCTCAAAAGCTCTTTGGCTCTGGTTTCTATTACTCTAAAATTTGGTCTCTCAACCCACAAATTACAAACCCTCACGAAATTGAGCCTGGTATGACTCTGGTTTTCTCAACAGGGGATACCGAAAAAATGCCTGAAGTGAGTCTTGGTGATTTTGGAGACTCTGAAAGTAAACAGAAGAAGCAAAGTCTTGCTCAGACAAATGACTATGTTAATTTTAGGGACTTTGGAGATAGCGTTAAGCCAAAGTGGATTGAAGAGCGAAAGAAACTCATTGATGAAGGGGTTTATTTTCAATTTGCTTCAGAAGAAACATTTGATGATCTTAAGAAAATCGCTAACGCCAATTTAAAGTCAGACTACTCAGGCTATGAGCCACCCGTTCCTGATATTGTTATTCAGGAGCCCGGAGAGAACTACGATGATAGTGGCTTTGATAAAGACTCAAAAATTGTTTTCGATGTGAAAGAAGGTTTCTTTCTCAATACTTTCGTGACTTCTAATATTGTTCAGGACCTGGGAAGTATTGGCGCCAAGGGTGACGAAAATATTTTTGTGAATCAATATGACAAAATTTATGTGGATTTTGATCGCTCGGTTAAAGTTAAGCCAGGTGATCTGTACTCCGTCTATGTTCCAGGCGGCCCGGTTACTCATTCTGTCTCTGATAGGGCAGGCTATAAGTATACAATTGGGGCCCAGATTAAGACGTTGAAGAAGATTAATAATCGCTGGGAGTGTCAGGTCACAGAAATTTCAGGTCTTGTGCAAAGAGGTGATCGCATCACTGTCTACACACCAAAGATTGGAAAAATTGTTAAGACCTTTAATAAGAGAAATATTGAAGCAGCAGTCATTGGTGGGTATCAATCTAATGCTGGTGGTACTTCAATGGGTGATGTTGTTTACCTTGATCGCGGTCGTGCTGATGGTGTTGAAATGGGCACCGTTTTTGAGCTCTATTCTTTCATGGATAAGGGAACCGAAAAGAGAATCACTCCCGATCCAACTTATAAAATTGGTGAAGTCACTATCATTAGTTTAACTGATAATTTTGGCACAGGCCTGGTGACTTTTTCACGTGAGCCAATTCCAATGGGAACGATCGCTCTTACGAAGACGGAAGAGCAGGCAGCTCTCGCTCTTGCTAATAAGAATAGAACAATGCTTGAACAAGTTGACGCCCTTGAAGGCAAGGCCCTTGATGAGCTTGATATCGAACTTAGTTTAGATGATGTGAGTCAAGATCTTCTCGACAAAGCTGACCAGGTGCAGCTTACAGAGGATGAGCTTGAAGAGCTTGAGAGACAAGAACGCGAGAAGTCAATTATTCAAGATCATGAGAAAGATCTTCAAGAGCTTGAGAGGCTTGAGAATGAGATTCTCGAAGCAGAGCGCGCCCTAAATGAGGCAAAGGTCGATGAAGACAAGTTCCTTGAGAGTCAGAATCTCAATTATATTGAGAAGCGCAATAAGGGTGTTGACCCCAATGCCTTTGAGTCACTCAACGAAATCGAAGGTGAAATTGGCCTTAAGTTCCTTGACGAAGATCTTAACTCAAAAGAGAATCCTTACGGTTTAACAGAATTTGACCTTGAAGAAATTGACGAGTTGTTGAATACTGACGAACTATAAGACATTCATTTGTTTGTCCCCCCACTTATCGTATGTAAACCAGAAGCGAGACGCTAATAGTCAAAGCTTCATTAATGAAGGTGTAAAAAGTGACGGAAAAAACAGCTAAGAAAGCCGCTAAGAAGACGGCTAAGAAAGCTACTAAAAAAGCTGCAAAGAAAACTGCTAAGAAAGCGGCAAAGAAAACCGCAAAAAAAGCAGCCAAAAAAACAGCTAAGAAAACAGCAAAGAAAGCCGCCTCAACCCCCAGGGCCAAAGGTCCCTATGATCTCGTCATCGTGGAATCACCCTCAAAGGCGAAAACGATTAAGAAGTATCTTGGTAAGGGCTATCAAGTTGTTGCCTCCAATGGCCATATAAAGGACCTGCCCAAATCTAAATTGGGAGTCGATGTCAAAAGTAACTTTGAAATTGATTTGGTTCCTATAACGGGTAAGAAAGATAAGATCGAAAGAATTCAAGAATTGGCTAAAGGGGCAGATAAGATTTACCTGGCCCCAGATATGGACCGCGAGGGGGAGGCGATTGCTCACCACCTCGCGGAAGAAATTGGCAAGCCTTCAAAAATTCATCGTGTTGTCTTTAACGCCGTAACAAAGACGGCCGTTCAAGACGCGATCGCCAATCCAGCGACTTTGAAAAAGCATATGTATGATTCCCAAAAGACGAGAAGAGTTCTCGATCGTCTTGTGGGTTATAAGATTTCTCCGATCCTTTGGGATAAAGTGCAAAGGGGAATCTCTGCAGGGCGCGTTCAGTCTGTTGCTCTTAGAATTATTGTTGAGCGCGAAGATGAGATTAAGGCCTTTGTTCCCGAGAAGTGGTACTCAATTGCTGGTGTCATGGAAAAGGAAAACACTAAGTTTGAGTTTAAGTACTATGGAGAAGAGCCTAAAAAGAAGACGGAACTGACTGAAGAGGACTTTGTTAAGAAAATTGTCAGCGATGTTAAAGGAAAGCCCTATAACGTTACGGATGTAAAAAAGAGAGAGAGAAAGCAAAACCCAACTCCTCCTTTCACGACATCAAAGCTTCAACAGGAAGCTGCGAATAAGCTTGGATTTACGGCTAAGCGTACAATGATGGTAGCGCAAAAGCTCTATGAAGGTATCCAATTAAGAGACCATGGCATGCAAGGTCTCATCACTTATATGAGAACGGACTCTGTGAGAACAGCTCCTGAAGCTCTTGAGCAGGTAAGAGAGTTCATCAAAGATAAGTATGGAAATGACTTTCTTCCTACTGAACCGAATGTCTATAAGAAGAAAGGCTCCAATAAAGTCCAAGATGCCCACGAGGCTATCAGACCAACAAACCTTCTCTTCACTCCTGATGAGGTGAGAGGAGACTTAGAGCCCGAGCAGCAAAAACTTTACGAGCTCATTTGGAATAAATTTATCTCTTCTCAGATGAGTCAGGCGATTATTGATCAAACGACTGTGACTTTTGAAAACCAAGGTCACTTCTTTCGTGCAAATGGATCAATTATTAAATTCCCTGGATTTAGAACCGTTTATCTTGAGGCCGCTGCAGAGAAGAGGTCAAAGAAAGGTGGTGATGATGAAGAGAATGAGAATGATGTAAAGTCAGGTCTCCTTCCTGAGATTATTGTTGATGAAAATATCAAAGCCCTTAAAGATGCTCTTGAAACAGAGCACTGGACCTCACCACCTCCTCGCTACAACGAAGCTTCTCTCGTTAAAGACTTAGAAGAGAAGGGGATTGGTCGTCCATCAACTTACGCCTCGATTATTTCGAATATTCAGGATCGTGGTTATGTAGAAAAAATTGAAAATAGATTTCTTCCCACGGAGCTAGGAGCGGTCGTTTGTAAAATGCTTATTGAGTCCTTTCCCGATGTGATGAACGTCGACTTTACAGCCCAGGTCGAAGAGCTTCTTGATAAAATTGAAGAAGGAGAGGTGACTTGGAAAAAGGTTCTTAAGGAATTTTGGAAAGGCTTTGAAGTCACACTTGAAAAAGCTAAAGAGGAGATGAAAAACCTCAAAAAGCAAAATATCCCCACTGGGATCAATTGTAAGAAGTGTGAGGATGGTGAATACACCATTAAATGGGGGAGAAACGGTCAGTTCTTAGCCTGTTCAAATTACCCCGATTGTAATTCGACTTATGACTTTAAAAAGTCCCTTGATGGAACGATAACGATTCTTCCCAAGAATTGGTTTCACGATCCTTGCCCAACTTGTGGGAAGAAGCTTGAAGTGAAGACTGGTAAGTATGGACGTTTCGTTCGCTGTGAGGAGTATCCTCAGTGTGAGACCACTCTTCCTTATACCCTCAAAATTACTTGTCCGGAGTGTAAAGTTGGTAAGTTTGCTGAGAAGAAGTCTCGCTATGGGAAGTTCTTCTATGGGTGCAGTAATTACCCTAACTGTGAAAACGCTCTTTGGTCGATGCCCTATGAATATGACTGCCCAAGTTGTGGCTATGGAATCATGACGTATCGTGAGACCAAGCGAGAAGGAAAACAGCTTCAGTGTCCTAAGTGTAAGCACAAAGTTGATTGGGATATAACTCCTTTTGCAAAAGAGGAAGAAGAAGTGAGCGCCGAGTAAGCTATGCAACCTAAGAATTGGAATGAAGCTTTCTTTTCCTCTCCTGGCCCAAGAACAAGGGCAGAGGCCATTACCCTCTTTTTAAAAGCTTTTTGTATGGGAGTGGCTGACCTTATCCCAGGTGTCTCTGGCGGAACCATTGCATTTATCACAGGTATTTATGAAGGACTTCTCGATGCTGTCGGTAGTGTGAATAAGCGCTCTATTGGCGCCTTGTTGCGCTTTGATCTCAAGGCTTTCGTAAGTATTGTTCACATTCGCTTTTTAATTCCTCTTGTCCTTGGCATGCTCAGTGCGATCTTTATTTTAGCAAGGCTCATGCACTACTTGATTGTAGAACATCCGATCCCAACATGGGCAATGTTCTTTGGTCTTATTGCTGCCAGTATCATTGTTATCTTTCGTGAACTCGAGGACCCGAAGAGGGCTGATAATATTGCTGCTCTTATGTTCGGTGCCATTTTTGCGTGGATGATGGTGAGTTTAATCCCTGTGGATACCCCAACGGCACCTTGGTTTATTTATCTTTGTGGTATCATCGGGATTTCGGCGATGATCCTGCCAGGTCTTAGTGGCTCCTTCTTGCTGCTTATTCTAGGAAAATATGAATACATCACAGGAGCTGTTAAGAATCCTTTTGGTGAAGGTAATTTTATCATTCTTCTTACTTTTGTGGCCGGATCTCTTACCGGAGTTGCGGGCTTTTCACGGATTCTCAATTGGTTTTTAAAGCATTACCGCTCACAGACAATGGCCTTCCTCACGGGAATTCTTGTGGGCTCAATGAAGAAGGTATGGCCTTGGAAGAAAGTCCTCCAAACGAAAATCGTTCGTGGCAAGGTTAAGATTCTAAGCGAGGCCAATATCTTACCCGAGTCATTTGACTCCACTGTGCTTTTAGCCATTGGTCTTTGTGTCCTTGGATTCGTCGGTGTTCTCTTTATGGAAGCAAAGGTTTCTCACAAGAACATAGACAATAAGCCCCAGGAAATTTAAAATTAACACCTCAGCGCGGGATTAGCTCAGCTGGATAGAGTAGCTGGCTTCGAACCAGTTGGTCGGGGGTTCGAATCCCTCATCCCGCGCCATTTCACAAACCTCCCTCTGACTCTTAGACTCTGACTCTTATCCCTTCATGGTGGAACACACCGCACTCAAGCCCTAGCCAAACCCGTTTAGAACCTTCAACCTATAAT
>CATLOT010000008.1 GCA_950054155.1 uncultured Bacteriovoracaceae bacterium | reverse complement strand
TGTTGTCGCTATCTCCAATTTTAGTAGAGACGGCGATAATAGGAATACTTTCATTAAAGGCGCGAACCTCTTGAGAAAACTCGTAGCCATCGACGACAGGCATTTCAATATCTGTGACGATCAAATCAATATCATTATTAGCTTTTAAGACCGTTATCCCCTCTTCACCATTGTTGGCTAAGATAACGTCTAAGCCTGCCCCTCGCATAAGGTCTTCCTGCACTCTTCTAAAGAGAGGGCTGTCATCCACGACTAAAACCTTACCTTTGAGACGAATATTCTCAGATGAACCCAATACTCTTTGACCTAAATTAGTTTTAGAAACGAGAGTGTATATATCCAGAAGACTTATGAGCTTCTCATCGATATAAACTGTTCCTAACAGACCATCACGGTCAATGGTGTCCGTCTCAAGAGCAGACTCATTATAGGCAATATCTAGGATTTCTGTGACAATGAAACCAAAATTCATCCCCCCCATAGTCGTAACGATACAATTTAACTTCGTTTCGCCACGCTCTTTAAAAGAATGCCCTCCTTCTAGAGAGAGAAGATGCTCACAATTTAATAACGGCATCGAGCCGCCTCGATAACGGATAATCGCCTGCTCACCTGCCCACTCTATGGAGCTTACATCTATTTCTTCAAGACGATTAATTAAACTTAAAGGAATACCATATGTTCTTTTGTCATTAAGTTTAAAGAGAACCAATTCCATTGATTCATAATCAGCTTCGCGAGAGGAATCATTAACTTCAAGGTGATCATCCTCTTTATTAGTGCTCTGATTATCGATTTGATTGTAAAACCCAAAAGCATCAATAATCAAAGCGACACGACCATCCCCCATAATAGTTGATCCCGCATAGTGGCTCATGCCTTTAAGCTTACGATCAAGTGGCTTAACAACAATCTCTTGCGTATCAAGGATATTATCGACAACGAGGCCATAGGTTCTTCCCTCTGCCTTTAAAACAATGATATTGATATAAGAGGCTGCACTCTCAGCGCTAGTTAACTTTAAGACTTCGTTTAAACGAACGATGGGAATGAGTTCACCTCTTAAACGAAAGAATTCTTTATTGTGAAGGTTTTCGATTTTTCCAAAATCGTTTTCTTCAAGCATAACAAGCTCTACAAGGTTTTTCTGGTGAATCGCAAAGGTCTCTGAGCCACTCTCAATAACAAGTGCAGGCACGATAGCAAGAGTCAAAGGGATTTTAAGACGAAAGGTAGTTCCTTTACCCTCTTTAGAGATTACTTCAACCTCTCCACCAATCTTTTCGATATTGCTTTTAACAACATCCATACCCACGCCACGACCTGAAATATTCGTGACCTGCTCTGCTGTAGAGAAACCTGGCGCAAAAATTAAGCTTTGAATTTTAGCACTACTTAAAGATGCTGCTTCAGACTCAGTAATAATTCCCTTTTCAAGGGCCTTATTCTTAACTTTCTCCGAGTTTATTCCCGCACCATCGTCAACAATTTCAATAATGACTTCACCACCTTCATGAAAGGCCTTTATCTCAAGATGCCCTTCAGGATTTTTCCCGAGTTCCTCTCTCTTCTCTGGATGTTCCAGACCATGATCAAGAGAGTTACGAATCAAATGTGTCATGGGATCTTTAATTACCTCAAGAAGCGTCTTATCAAGTTCCGTTTCTTGCCCAATAAGAGTAAGTCTTACTTTCTTTCCCTGAGAACGGCTTAAATCTCTCACAATCCTTTCAAACTTATTAAATACAGACCCTACTGGCTGCATTCTTGTTGTCATGATATCCGTTTGAAGTTCTGTCGTGATTGTATTGAGTTGTTGAGCGTAACGATTAAGAGAGGAATCCTCTTGAAGCTTTGAATATTGAAGGATTTGGTTTCTTGTGATCACCAATTCTCCTACAACATTCATTATTTTATCGAGAAGATTAACATTAACCCTCACAATACTGTCGCTGAGATTACTCTTACTGACCTTCGCTTTTTCAACCATCTCGCGAGTCTTATCCGCACTTTCTGACTTTGGCTTTACTGGCTGCTTCTCGCTAACCTCTTTAACTGGATTCCCTTCTTCTTTAAGCACATCCACCTTCACCGGTTCTTCATTTGAAACTAGGGAAAGAGAGTCATCCCTTATAATATTGGCCTCAACTTTTGGTGGACTTGTAAGCACTTGATTGAGACGGGATAAAAGATCACTATAATTAACATCCCCCTCTTCACCACTATCTTCCACATTTTTTAAGAGAAGATGACAATAATCAAAACTCTCAAGAAAGAGGTCGAAGGTTTCTGTCGACAGTTGAAATTCGCCATCACGAACATGATCTAAAATTGTCTCTACTGCATGGGTAATCTCTTGAAGTGCATTTAAACCGAGAAAACTTGCACTTCCCTTGAGTGTATGAACCTTTCTATAGATGCTATTAAGCATTTCATTATCAGAGGGGTTCTTTTCATATTGAGAAAGGTCGTCGTTAATATTGCTGAGGTTATCAAAAGACTCGACAAGAAATTGCTGCAAAATAGCTTGCTGTGCTTCAGACATAGATTTATTCCCTTAAATTAATGAAAGTGCTTAAGAGATTATCGGTCTAATCGGAAAAAAAATGAAGAAGGGAAGCGAGATAATCGCTTCCCTTTTTAAAAATTAAGTTTCATTTATTTTTAATTTTGACGAGTTTACTAAGGAAAAATTTTAGCTATTTTTTCTTTGAGAGTATCGGGCTTAAAGGGCTTAACGACGAAGTTTGAAACACCTGCTTGTACAACTTTAACAACATTACTTTGCTCAGCCTCGGCAGTAACCATAAGAAATGGAGTGTCCTTTATTCCTTCCGTTGCCCTGATTTTTATCAATAAATCTAAACCACTCATTTTCGGCATATTCCAGTCACTTACTATAAATTCAAAGGGCTCTCCACTTTCTTGTGCCTGTTGAATCATAGGCCATGCAGTAGCGCCATCATCAGCTTCTTGAATATTCGTAAAGCCAATTTGCTTGAGCATTTTTGTAATAATTTTTCTCATCGTCATCATGTCATCAATAACAATGGTTTTCATATTGGGATTAATCGGCATCTTTCACTCCTTAAAAGTTAGCAATCATAATCTTCGTAACTAAGTTCAATATAAAATGTTCCAAAACCACACTCCATGGGAGTCGCAATCGTCACGATTCCATCCTGGGCTTTTATTTCATGATTTTTCCCACTCACAGACGTAGGGATCGACATCTCGATAAGATAACCCTCTTCACTGAGGACCTTCTTTGCATTTCCCATGGTGATATTACAGATTTCCATCCCAACATCGGCGATCTCATCATTAAACTCTGTATAGTCTTCCATCAGCATAGCACTAGCACCCTTAATGTAGACTTCCTCAGGCCAGCTAAGAACTAAACTTCCTCTAAACTTTTTCTTAGCCCCTGCCCCCTGATAGGTTCCATTGATACCCATTATCGAAGAGTAATCACCATAACTTTTCTTACTCTCTTTTAGACCAGGTTTCCCGGGTGTAATCTCTGTTCCCATCATTGTTTCATAGACTTCTTTTACCGCTAAAATAAAGGGCTTACAAAAGTCGAGATAACGCTTATTAAACTCTGTCATATCTTTTGCTCCATGAGGAAATTGAACTTCTTCTATTGTATGCAAATCCTTATTCATTCCAACCGGAAAGAATGCCTCACAGAAGCGTTAAGAAGATTAAAGAAGGAAATACTAGAAGCGGTAGCTCATCTCACCGAGAAAAGCATCATTCGCGCGGTACGAAGCCCAAAAGCTAGATTCATTGGGAGACTTAATGATCTGTGCTTTAAGGCCAAGACGGATATGTTTAGTAAAATCAAAACTTGTCCCTGCAATAAAAGCAATATCTGACATTTTTACATCATACTTATAATCTGCATGCAGTCTTAGACGATCACTATAGTTCCAAGAGAAATTTGCGCCAACGGCCTGACGCCAACGTGGTTTTTTGGCAAAGACATTATCGTCAAACTTGTCCCCATCAATAAGATAGAGGCCATTAACACTTGCCTCAAAAAAGTCTCTCTTCCATTTTAGGGATGCCGTAGCATAAGTAATACGATCATAAACGGGTTGAATCTTAAGGGTTTCAAATTGATCAAAAATAGTATCCCTACCCCGGTCAGGCACGATCCCATCAACGGCTCCATGAAGAGAAAGCCCTCTTTCAGATTGTCTTCCCTCAAAGAAGTAGTTGACACCTACTCCCCAAAAATTGTGGTGATTAATGAAGGGCTTAGCTTGAACGACGGCCCTGCCTCCGAATTCCTGTTCGTAATAACCCGTGGCCGTTATCCGGATGCCGGGCTCAGGTTTTCGCCCCCCATAGAGGTTAATCCCTGTGTTCTCACCTTTATAATCGACTTTAAAAGCAATTGTTTCTTGAAGAGCAATATCTGCCACTTCGGGATAAATAATGTCGTAGAATACGGGGACATCCTCCCCTCTGAAGCGGACAAACTGAGGAGGAAGATTACTCCACTCATTCACGCCATTAATTTCCCCTCCCTCAGCTTTAAAGGTGGGATTGACCTGCGGAATATTGACCATACTTGCGAGGAAAAGAAAGTCCCATTTCTTATAGCGCCTATGAAGATGAAGACCAAAGATTCCCTCTCTCTGCGTTTCCAGGAGATTAAAATTCTTGAGTGAATTGATCTCCCCCATCGCCCAGAACTCGTCGTTGCTATTCCAATTGACGACTTTCCTTCCAAGCGTAAATTCGCTTCTTCCAATATAGCGAGAAATATAGGCTTCGGGCATCGCGTAAAGAAGACCACGATCCCCGGTGTACTTTCGAAGTGAGCCATTGAGAACGACATCCCATCGCCCCTTCTCACGCCGCTCATTGAGGTCGAACTGAACAAAGGAATTGTCCACTTCCCCATCTAGAGGGGTATTCAAGCGTTGAAACTGACCAAATGTTAGAGTTCCAGCACCCTGAACACAATGTGTTATTAGGCATAAAATACCTAAAGAATATCTTTTTATCATAGTCCCTCATTCTATCTTAAGGGCAGGACGTTAAGAAAGACAAACATAAACTTGCAAGATGTGTCACCTTTAGCTTTTCTAGGGTGTTTACTCTAAAATGGAGATATATGGCATTTGGGAACAATATTAGAGATTTAAAACATTTTCTCACAGCTCTATGTGCGCTCTTTGTATTGATGGCCAGTTCGTGTGGTCTCAACGACGACCCGCCTGCTGACTCGGGAGTCTATGATATTGGCAACCTCCAAGGTGGCTGTGAACTCAATACGGAAAATTTAGAAAAAATACTTGAACAAAATATTACCGCGGACATCAACTGCCTAGAAACAACACTTGATCAATTCGTTCAATTCGTCCGCCGCGATGACCCTCGCTTCATCGCCCGCAATGATCTCTCTCAATTTGTTGATAAATTCTTTCCAGAGGAAAGAGTCCTTATAAAGAATATTCTTAAGCTCGTTTATAATCTTAACACCCTCCTCAACAGAGACCCTCAAGATAAGATTAATGTCGCCAACCTTGGAAAGATTTTTAACATTGCTAGAGTTGTGAACATCCACGGTGCGCCTCTCTACTCACAACTTGAAGGTCTTACTAAAGAGAACTATTGGCTACGAAGAAAAGAGATCTTCAATTATGTGGAGCTTGCCGCAAGAGATATTATTAATACCATTTACGTTAAAGATCCAAAGTCAGAAGCTCATTTAAGTATCACTGATTTTCTAGAGGATATTATTGAGATTCTTGAACTTGAAGATGATGTGATTGATGTTGAGAGGATTAAGTCTTTCCTCTTCATAAAGAGGCTTATCCTCGGTGGAGAAAATGACATTCTCACGACTGAGCAACTTATTGATCTTCTAAACAGGGGAAGTGACCTTGTTGTTCTGGGAATGGATGCCATTTTCTTTGAAGGACAAGAATTTGCCTCAAGTACAGATGAGTACTACTTTTACTTTGATGTGGTCAAAGAACTTAAAGGCCAAATAAAAACCTTCAATGATACTGACCTCATTCTCACCAAACACGATATCCTCGCCATAATTGATGAATTCTTTGGTGATGATGTGGATGTTAACAATCTCGATAAAGGTCTTAGTAATTTTAAAGAGAAGTTCTTTGGCGGTGCCGCTGATCAATACCTCTATCGCGATATCAACACTCTCCTTACTTGGGCGGTAGAGCTCTCAGGAATGCTCTATTTCAATGAGATAACCTACTCTTATTTCGAACCTCAAATGAATTCGCCCAAGGCCATTTCAAATCTCTCTCAGCCAAAACTAGAAAATTACCACCTCTTTCCTAAGCATGAATTAAAGAAACATTGGGACAACTTTAACTATATAACGAGTCGCTACCGTTATTTTCAAGACGATGACGGCAAGTCTCACTACTTTAACTACTACAAGCGCTTTCGCTCAGGCTTCCAACTCTCAAGTATGCTCCGCTACGCGATTACTAAAGTTGTCAAAGTCTATGGACACTATCCTCAAGGCAGTGTTCATAAGGAAGCCGATAAAGAAGATTTTAAAACCCTTCTCAATGATTATAAAGATATCTTAGTTGAGTTTGATTTTTGGCCTGAAGATCTTGATGACTTTGTCACTGATGCTATTGTAAGCTCAGACCTTTTTATGTTTCACTCTGATGGCAATGACTCTGGTGGCAGTGAAGAGTTTACTGAGTTTGCCGTCAATGCTCTTCATGCTTACAAAGTGAGCGATACTGTCTATGACGAACTCAAGAATCATTGCCCCCTCATTGGTGAAGATGGTGCTTCTTTTGAAATTTCATGCTTTAGAGAATACTTTCTTCATGTCTTTTTTAATAAGCTTGAGTATCAAAACTACTATGACAAGCTCTTTGAATACCTTAAAACGAGTGGCGTTGAGACCGTCCGCCGCTATATTATCAACGTTGAGCTCTACTCGCGCCTAGAGGAAGATCCGACAAGCCCTCTCACGAAGAGCCAGCTCTCTCGCTTTATTATCATTCTCTCCAATCTCGAATCAGCCTATATCAAATTTGATAAAGATAAGAATGGTATTCTAAACCGCAAAGAACTTGATGAAGCTTATAAAGTCTTTCGTGGCCTGGTTGTATCAGTTGCTGATCTTGGTGAAGGAAAAGAAAAGCTTTATAAGAGTATTTTCCTCTACCTCGTCAAGCATATGGAGATACCAAGTCCCCTAAAGCTTTCGTGGTTTCATCTCTTTGGGAATAAGAAAGACATTACGTCGACAAGATTTAATATCTCTGCGATCCTATCGAGTTTCTCATTATGAGGATTTAAGAATAATTTTAATTTCTGTTCCTCGCCTATTGGTTCGTGACTCATTGAAAATATGAAGCTCTCCTCCATATTGTTGCACATATGATTGAACGAGGCTAAGACCAAAACCTAACCCATTCTCTCCTTGAGTGCCAGGTGAAGAGAAGACCTTCTCTCCTTTCTTTAGAGTCGAAATAACCTCATGTGGTATTCCCGTCCCCTCATCTCTTATAGTCACTACTATTCGCCCTTTATTGGTTTCAGAGAACACCAGAATAGTTCCTCCTTCATAACTAAATTTGATGGCATTGGAGATAATGTTACAAAGAACCTCGTTAATAAAAGTAACCCGCTCAGCAATGACATTATGATTGGGATTGAGATTGACCTTAAACTTGATTTTTTTGGATATAAACCTCTCTTCAAAGATAGTATCCACCTCTTCAAAAGCATGGCTTAAATTAACCTCTTCTAATTCAAGTTCTTCGTTAGAGCGATGAATGGAAACTTCATACTTTTTATAGTGCTCAACAATTTGATTAAGTTTATCGAGAGAGAACTGAATTTTATCCCACGCTTTTTCTTCAATTTCACTAAAGCGCTCTGGCTGCTTAAACCTAAGATTGGTGTAGTGATGAATCAGAAGAAGCGGGTTATTAAGATCATGAATAAGCACTCTGGCCATCCTCTCATAACCTTCCTTACTCTTAGCCATTAAGATAGCATCATTCTTTTCTTTATCGAGAACATTGATTTTATAAGCAAGACCTAAAGAGACAACAAGCATCTCCATCAAATTGCCCCACATAAGTCCATGACTTGTAAATGCGATCCTTGGGAAAATGCCAACATAATGGCCCATATAAGCAAAGACACCAACAAACATAAAGAGCCAACTGAGAAGGTAGAATTTGGCACTAATAACTCCGTCTCTAAATCGTCTTATTGCGAGATAAATCATCGCAATGACACCAGAAACCACGACAAAGTCGATCACAAAACCGAGGTAGGCCTTTCCAAAGAGATAAGACCAAGGCTCAAGGGAGGCAAAGAAAATAAACCCACAGAAAATGATGAGTCCTTTAAGATACTTGATGACCCAGTAAGAGCATTCTTGAGATTGAGTAAAGCGAATCGCAAAGAAAAAAGCTGAGGAGCAGGCAAAGCAACTAAAGCGAATGAGGTTATAGGAAAGAGCAATACCAAGTGGCGCAACAGCATAATCAAGAAGACCAACAATCGAAATAACATCAAGAAAAATAGAGAAGCAAAATAAGGAGTAAAAGAGATAGTTCTTTTCTCGCGTTGAGAAAAAGAGAAAGAGACTATAAATAATGAGACTTAAAACTGCTCCACTATAGAAAAAATAAGCCCCTCTCTTTTCCCCCTCTTTCTTGTAGTAATCTTTTTCAAAGAGAACGCGAACACGAGTATCAAATCGGTGAACTGAGTCACGAACAAGAATATAGTCTTCACCTTTAAATTCCACAGGAACAGCGAGACTCATTCCGCGAATAATCCGCTTGGGATAAGCAATTTCCGAACCCGTATCCCCTAAGTATTCAAGTCGCCCCTCTTTTCTTCTGTACACCTGAACATGGCCACTGAGTGCATTTTCAAATGAGAGGATGGCCTTGGGCTGATCCCCCTGCCTCTTTTCAGCTTTAAACCTAAAGATCACTTTATCGTTGGTGTAGCCTATTTTAATTTCTTCTTTTTTGGAGGGAATAAACTCTTGTTCAAAGAGGTTTTCGGCCTCTATGCCCTGGGTATCTTTAGTAATGACTTGAATTTTTGAGGTGACATAGCTTCCAACATCATCAAGAGATATTAAGGAGTGGTTTTGAGCGAATGATGAAAAAGAAAGAATGCAAAGAAGGACGAATTTTAATTTAACATTCTTCATTATTGGGCAAAGTAGTTTCTCTTCGGTCTTTTTGCGACAGGCTTTCCAAGGTCGTGATCGAGATGCCATCGGTCTATTTTTGGATCATCTTTATCGATGCGATAGAACTCAATATCTTTATCAAGCTCATCAAGGCGTACCCCAAGTTCTCGCTGCAAATTAATGGAATCCTGCTTTTTTGTAATCATCATATCAAGGGCCTTTTGCTTTGCTTGGCGTAGGGCTGTTATTTTTTCGTCATATTCTGCCGCAACTTTCATCTTCTCTTGCTCATAAGACCAAACAAAGTGATTGATGTCGTTGAGTTGCTTATAAAAGTCACGCTTTCTCTTAAGAAGAACAATCCTGTAAGTACTTGCATCACGAACTCTAGCAGCAAGAGTACTCGAATTAAAGACTAAAAGAGAGCCCCTTCTAAAATACTCCCCCTTCCCCCAGCAAATACTTATATCCTGAATATAAAGGACGAAAAAATTCTTCTCCACCGATCGCACATAACCGCGACACTGACGTGTCTCCTGACTCGCCAAACGAAAACGCACAAGGTCACCGCTTCGAAAGAACTTAATATTTCCATTCTCACTTGAAACCTTCACTAAGCTATTAGTGTCGTCCCGATCGGTCACCCGTCCCGTAAACTCAGAGTAATCATAGTTGGGATCAAAGAAGGAGTCTTTGATCTGGGCTTCTAGCTTGGGGTCCATAGGTGGGGCTTTGACACGAGAGCGCTTAATGGCATCTTTTCTGACTTTGAGATCCACAAGCGGACTTCTCGCCTGAGTAGAAAAAAGCAGAGCAAAAAGCGTCATCGTCAATACACGTTGGTTTATCCCTAGCATATCTTTATTATCACCTATTTATCTGATTGCCGCGAGGTGGAAAACTTGTCACGGGCCCATTTCCTTAGGTATTGTTATGCCCAATAACAAACCCTTTTTGTATGGAGATATTATGGAGTTTTTTCTCGACACTGGTATTGTGGATGAAATCAAGGAAGCTGTTGACTGGGGCCTCGTTGATGGTGTGACCACTAACCCAAGCCTCATTGCCAAATCAGGACGCACTCAAGAGGACGTCATTAAAGAGATCTGCTCTCTTGTTGATGGACCAATCAGTGCAGAGGTCATCAGTACCGACAAAAGTGGCATGCTTAAAGAAGCAGAACAACTCGCCAAAATTCATGACAACGTTGTCATCAAACTCCCCCTTACAATCGATGGCATTAGCGCTTGTAAGGTGCTGAGTGATCAAAATATCAAAACTAACGTTACTCTATGCTTTAGCGCTAACCAAGCCCTTCTGGCGGCTAAGAATGGTGCCACCTATATCAGCCCCTTTATTGGTCGCCTCGATGATATCGGCCACTCAGGAATGGGCCTAATTGAAGAAATTCGTGTGGTCTTTGATAACTATGGATTTCCTACACAAATTCTGGCTGCCAGTGTTCGCCATAGCGACCATGTTCGTGAAGCGGCACTCGTTGGTGCAGATGTCGCAACCATGCCCATTAGTTGCATGAAGAGCCTTTTCAATCACCCTCTAACTACTATTGGTTTAGAGAAGTTTCTTGCTGACCATAAGAAAGCAAGCTTATAATTTCGGTGAGTTAGAGAAAGTTTAGAGTTTTACTCAAGTTCACTATTACCTGATCCGAAAAGTCCAATATAAGCGGACATCAATCCGCATGGGCTTTAAGGATTATAATAGTGAACAGAATTGCTCTTAAAAACACACTCTTTAGTTTGTTTCTTTCTCTAACGACCACTTCTTGCTTCAAAGTTGAGGGTGAAAAACAAAGCTCTGGTGGTTCGGCCACAGTCACCGCAACCACCCCCACAAAATGGTCTGCCTCGGCCCTCGGAGCAAGCGGACTCAACTTTAAAATTAGTGATGATATTGAAAATGGCTTTGTCGCCGGTGATCTTGTTGGTGGCCTCAATCCCGTTGAGCAGATGATGAAAGCCTGGAATGATACAAGTAGTTCAATCAGTTACTTTGACTTAAGCGCCCCTCAAGCCGTGAATAAACAATACGGAACGTATCAAGAATATCTCAATGACTCTGAGTTTGGTGTTTACCGCTCTGATTCATGGGTAAGCGGAGTCAGTAGTCAGGCCCTTGCGATTACCGCCTACAAGGCCTTTCCAAGAAATGCGGGAACAAGTAGTTATCACCTTGAAATTGTCCATGCTGACGTCATCATGAACTATAGAGATTATGACTTCACTATGGATTCTAACGATAACCTTCGCTACGACTTTCACTCAGTGGTTCTTCACGAGCTTGGCCATGCCCTAGGCCTAAAACATGTGGAAAGCTTCAGTACAAATTCAGTTATGTACAAATACCTTGGCCGCTCTGATGTTCAAAGAAGCCCAACAACTTACGATGATAATACTGTATCAAGCCTTTATGGAGTTAGTAGCTCCCTAGCAGCAGCAGCCGTCGTTAAGGATATTCCCACTCAGTATGAACTTCCCTCAGATGCCAGAAGAAATGAAGATGGCTCTGTTACGGGTCTTATTGAATTAAGAGCTGATGGGGAGTGTCGCCATTACCTTGGGGATAAACTCACTCACTCCCATAAAGTATCTCACAATCACTAATTTACATCAGTGGTTCAAAGAGTCTTGCAAGAGGAGAGAATCCCTTCATAATTTTAATCTGCTTTGAAGTGGCATTGCCGTAAGAATCAACTTTCTTCCCTTCTTTATCAACGGCTTCATTTTCACCGACAAACTGATACCCCTTGAGATAACGAGCTTCCATATCTTCTTTTAAAAGCGCAGTCAGCTCCTTTGAGCCTTCACAAAAAACACCCATTTCAACGTTGAGGATGTCTGAGCGATTATCGATATTATAAGTGCCAATATAGAAAGCTTCATCACTAAAGAGCTGAGTCTTCTCATGCATTCCCCAACGAGCCGAGGAGACTTTTGTATTAAGAGTTGGATAGAGTTCATCATAGCGACTGTCGTGAACCCAAATATCAAGCCCAGCGGCCTGCCATTTAAAAGCAATTCGATAGAAGTTAGCCGCAACATAAAAGGCATCAGTAGAGCCTAAACTATTGGTAAAGATAATAGGATTAACATCTTTGTTCTTTATGGCACCACTCAAGTGCTTCTGCCAATCCTCATTCAACATGAAGTAGGGGCTTGCTAAAATATAGTCTCCCTTAGTCTTATTTTCGATGAAATCAAAGAGAACTCTTCTGAGTCTTCTATACTCTTTAAGAAAATCATCCCTTCTTAAGGTAAGAGCTTTAGCACCAGGTGAATCTGATACATAAGTGAGCTTGGGACAAGATAAAATAGGCGTATTATCTAAAATTGGTCGCGCAATCTTTTCCATTTCAGCGGCAACAGCTGGCATTTCATCGCGATTGGCAAGCCACTCTTTTGCTTGCTCTCTCAGCTCATCATTTCGCTTGCCACGAACATTATTATAGCGGTCACGATTACGACGATCTCCGCGATTAATTCTTCTGGCTGTCACGTCTGAGTCTACCGGCTTTGGAAGCTTAACAATACTTGCGTCCCAAAAGTCATCAAAGGAGTCCTGCATGGCCTTCGCGCCAGGTCCCGAAAAGTAAACATCACGATCGAGAAAATTATAGACCTCATCAAAATCAAAATAGTCATCTCCAATATTACGACCACCCGTGATACCTTCCTTTCCATCAATCACAAGGATTTTTCGGTGAGTCCTCAACTGAGCAGTCATAGGATCCATAGCCCTATTGTAGTGGCGAAGCTCAATTCCATAACTCTTAAGAGCTTCGGCGATATACTCATCCATTTCAACCACAGTAATTGATTTATCAAGAATAATGCGAACCTTTACACCTTCTTTTGCCTTCTTTATAAGCTCATGAAAAAGAAGAAGCCCTGCCTTATCCTTTTCCCATATAAAGTATTCAATACTAATTCGCTCTTTTGCTTTGCGAACAAGGTCGATCCTCTTTTGAAAGGAAGCCAATCCACTATTGAGAAGCTGCATTTTATTGTCTTTTCCCGTGACATTCACGTCATTGACAAAGAAATGAGGATTATCATCCGCAATGATAGGATTTAAACAGAGACAAAGGGCTAGGCTTAAAAGAGATTTATTCATAGTCCCCCTAAGAAATGCAAAGAAGGTGCCGAAAGCACTCTCCTTTTTCCACTATCTTAAGGGGATAAATTGACTAAATTTTTGACACTGAAAGCATCAAGGAACAACTCTTATTCACGCCAATCTATAATAATATAAGGCCTTTGCACCCGAATATGAGTGGCCTGAAGATCCTCTACCGCTTCAAAAACCTTCTCTGTTACCGTCAAAAAAGAAGCTTTCACTTTATCCAAGCGAATCCACACCTCGCCACCATCAGAAGTCTCTTTAACGCTAATATGACCATTGCCCTTTACTTTGACATTAAAATCAAGCTTTGCCCGCAATCCAAAACTAAAAGAGCCATTACTCAAATTAAGCCAGCCCTCTGTGAAAGGATTACTCCCCTTCCAAACGATCTTGTTAAAACTTAAGTCCCCGGCAAAAGAGCAAGTCTCAATAAGTTTAAAGAGAAGATCGCTCTGTTGAGACTTTCCTCGACAGTTCGCTTTAAGACGATCAATCAAAAGAGAGTCCCCAGCGCTTATCCCCGAGAGATTCTTCACCTCTAAATTCAATCCCTGATTTGATGCCTTAGCATTGACACCATTCCACTGAGCCTTCTCAAGCTCTAAAAGAAAGTCAGGAGCACCTTCCCATAGGAATTCACTTTCATCAGTTTGAATACGAAACTGATCACTCTCTTGATAGAGAACAAAAGAAGTTTGCCCCTCACTCCCTTCTCCTGGAATAGTCCATGAGTCAACTGAGCCAGTTCCTTGACCATTTTGAAATTGTCCTTGGAGATTATTTACTTCGGTGGTTTCAAACGAATAAGTTGTAAGTGATAGAATAACTGCACTCATAGCGAGAGCATTCTTAAATAAATTCATGCCGCAATCCTTATTAAAATGATACTTTAAGGATTTATCGGATCAATGAATTTAAGGTTTCATAGGGCGTACGCCTGTTCTCTTCTTTTTGGGTAGTTTCTGCCTCTTTTGAGAAAAAAAGCCAGTATCCTACATCTTTAAATTCTTTATGGCTAAAGGAGCGCATCGCTAAGCCCTCCTTTGCAGCATATTCAATCATTTGTTGAGTTGCAAAGTTATCAACGAGCTCAGGATAAGGAACAATAAGAAGAACAGACCCTTTCAAATTATTATGTCCTGCAATTCCTCCAAACCAGCGGGTCGGTCGATGCTTATAAACATAACCGTAGAAAGGATCACTAAAAAAGCTATGATCAGGATTGGTGGCCGTCAGGACCTCATTTAAGTTTCTTTGTCGAATATAAGTCTCTACTTTAAAGGCCATATCGGCTCTTGCCTGAACCCTCTTCCATTCAAAGTCTAGGTGCTTATGTTGAGAAAGATGGCCCCAGACAAAGAAAATGATTCCTAAAAGAGAAATCACCACTTGGCGTGATCGAGGGAGTTCAACCCGCTTTAGCCAAGACGCGAGAGCACAAATAAAGAAGAGATTACTCAAGAATGTATTTCGAGGAGCGCTGTCTTGATAGAAAGTAAAGAAGACGAAGTGAATGATTCCCATAACCGAAAAAGCAAGGGAAAGGCGCTCCTTTCTTAAAAAGAAGAAGAAACAGATATAGACAATAAGAATCACTATAGAGGTATTTTGCAGATAAAGTTCTTTAAAATTGGAAAATAAGAAATGAAGTCCCACTGGAGCAGACTCTTTTAACGTAATTCCAACCTGTGTGTTAAGAAGGAGCCGTCCTGTTTTAAAATAATAGAGGCAATGATAGAGCCCAAAGAGAAAAGCCTGTCCTCCTGCAAAAGAAAGTCCCCTTTTACTAGGATTAAGAATCAAGATACCAAAGAGTAAGACTAACGCAGACTCACGCATGGAGATGGCCAGCGCCATGGTGAGAAACGCCCACCCTATCTTCTCATTATTGTAGAGTACTAATCCTAAGCTCGCTAAAAACCCTGTCGCGATAATAGGGTAACTCAAAAAAAGGCTCTCATGAAAGAAAGTATTGAGGCTTAAAAGTCCTAGAGTGAAGAGTGATAGGCCAAATAACCGTGAGGAGCGAAAATAGAAAAAAAGGAAACCACAAAGGAGAAGGGAAAAGCCAGCGCTGATAAAGCGCATAACCTCAAGGTGAACCCCAAAGAGAGAATAGCCCAGCCAATTGATGATGGCCCATCCAGGAGGATGACCAAAATCTAGTCCAAACCACTGCGAAAGGCCCTGATAAAAGAAACTAGGATGAGCATAATAAAACTCATCACTAATTGCCGGTGTATTGTAGTATTCAAAAAAGGGGAGAAAAAGAAGGAATGTTGCTAGCCCGTATAAAATGCTCTCTAATTTTGTGGCCTTCAAAGTCCTAATCTTCCTTGTGATTGAATAATTAGATAACGCTTCTTTATCACCTCAAAAATATTCTTTGAAGGATCTCTCGTTATCGACTGCTTTGAGTAATTGTAGACCTCTTCGTCTTGGACGTTTTCGGTCGAAGAAAGTTGACTTAAGCTGGGATTACCAAGCGCCTTGACCGCAAGTAGCTTTCTCTTCATAGACGCTTTAAGAAGTCCAACCTCACTGAGCTCACTACCCGGATTCTGTTTTTTCACACGCGCCTTAGCTTGTTGGGCTTGGCGCACGACTCTACCACGTTTTGCGTAGTACTCCCCTAAGGCCGGACGTGTGCTCTTCAATGCTCCCCTGACCATCTTTGCCACGACTTTTGTATTCACACTTTGGCCAAAGTTATTTCCAAGAATGGACTGGCTTCCTTTTAGAAGCTTATCTCTTAAAGGCGCTACTTTTTGAAAGCCTCTAAGACCAGCCCTCGGTGATCCCGTCATGATGGCATTCGAAGATTGATTGACCAAGCGCCCTGCTGCCACTGCCATCGAGGCAAATTCTTTGACATTAGCGGCTTTTGTTTTCAGGGGAAGAGACTTGAAGAAGGGCGTTTTTGCACAACTCTTATTTCCCCGACAATGACAACTCGTATCTTCTAAGAGGAAAGTCGGTGTTCTTTTAAAACAGCTGACAGGTGTCATATTACTGTAGGCAGCATGGGCACTCTCAAAAAAGTAATCAATGAAACTACTCCTTACTGGAAGCTTGAAGTCATCACTCTCAATAGAAGGGAGCTCTCCATTACTAAGCTCTTTTTCAAGTTCACCACTTGAGAGGAATTCCTCTTCTAACTGATCTGCAATTTTATCTTTATCAATACCTTCTAATTCAGAAGCCACCCTTTCTTTAATACTATCAACCTCGGGACCAAGATCATTTTTCAATTTATCTTTTAACTTATCTTCAAGATCACTTTCTTTAAGCTTGTCTTTTAAAGACTGTGCGATCTGATCAAGCTGAGGAAGAATTTCTTCTTTAAGCTCATCAATCAGAGCATTGGCGTCACTAAAAGCAATCTCGACCTTACTCAATTTCCCTTCAATGGCGGTTACAAAGATGTCCATTTCAGCCGCTTGCTTATCAAGAAACTTAGCTGCTTCTTTAAGCTTTAAAGCCGCAACAGTCGCAATCCCTGCCATGGCAAGAAAGGTCACCGATCTTCCAATAGGTGTCGAAAAGATCTTATCAGCAAAAGTCTTTTCAAAGCCCAAGTAAGCTGCGGCCATACCACCACCAAGAGGAATTCCTATTTTATCGAGATCTCCCACGCTCGCAAATCCCGCATGAGCGCTTGGAATTAAACTCTCCCCTAAAAAATCCCATAAAGAGCCACTTTTAAAGCCACTAGCACACGTCCCTCCACCGCCAAGAATATTCATGGCCTCAAGGGCTGCAAGGCCAGATGCAGCAGCATAGCCAACAGCTGCGACTGTGGCATTTCGTGCTTTCTTTCTTGATGTCTCTGCCGCTAACTCTAGAGATTCTTGAATGGAACGGAGGCTTCCAAACTGGCTGTCTTTTGCCTTATTGAGAAAATCTCTAAACTCCTTAGCCGCATTTTTGAGCTTATTAACATCGCTTTTATTGGCTTCAAGGAAGGCCTCATAATTACCTGTTGGATTCTTCTTATACTCAGCTTCAAGTCTTTTGACCGTTGCTTTGACATCATTAATTTTTGCTTCAAGTTTCTTAGGAATCTCAGTCGCTTCCATAATAGTATTGATGTCATCCATTCGGATCTGATAACCTTTCCAAATCATCATTTCTAGACCAACCCAAGCCGCCGACGTCCCAGCAAAGGCTAGAGCTGAGGGTTGATTCGTGCAACGGACACCAACGACAATTCCCAAAAGACTTGCAAAGGCCAGACCGATCACGGCACTTCCCAGTCCCGGAACGAGGCTTTTCATCACACCATCGTTGATCTCTTTATTCTTAGCATCGGCATAATTATTAAGCTTTGACTTAAACTTCTCTTTCCCATCACCATTAACAAAAGAATCGATACTGACTTGGTCAATTTCCGCTTCACTATAACCCAAGAGCCTTAAGGCCTTTCGATCATCTTCAGTAATCCCAATATTAACGTTACTGAGTGGGTTTTCGAGACTATTTCTAAGGCCGTCACTGATTTCAATATTCTTAAGAGAGTCGCGCTCATCGGCAGTAAGGTCTTTAAGTTCATCTAAGAGCTCACTTGCCCCCGCCATTGATAAAGGGGTCAACCACAACGATACACTAAGAAGAAAAGAAATCAGTTTTTTCAATACTCTATCCTTTGAGCCACTTCACCTTATAGAGGTCATGGCGACGATCTTTAAGGTTCTGTACACTTCCAGTATTTCTCGCCTCAATGAGACTATCCAGTCGAATATCTGCAAGGGCCACTGTCTCAACATTCGGAGTTGTATCCGCGGCCACCCCATCACGACTAAATGAAAAATCACAAGGCGTAAGAATACAGCTCTGAGCATATTGTATATCCATATTGTGAACTCGAGGTAAATTTCCGACACTTCCGCTCATAACCACGTATATTTGATTTTCCACCGCGCGGGCCTGACAACAATATCTGACACGGCAATAGCCTTGGCGCTCACTGGTAAAGAAGGGCACAAAGAGGATCTGAGCCCCTTGGTTGACCAAGTGACGAGAAAGCTCTGGAAATTCGCTATCATAGCAAATCAAACAGCCGATAGGACCACAATCTGTCTCAATTACGTCTACCTCATCCCCACCTTCAATATTCCACCAATAAGACTCATCAGGAGTGGGATGAATCTTCTCCTGTTCATGGACAGTACCATTTCGCAGATAGATACCGGCCACATTGTGAACCCTATCCCCTCGCTTCACGGGATGAGTTCCTCCAATAATATTGATATTAAATTTAACGGCTAATTCCTTGAACATGGTACGAATTTTCTCATACCACTCCGTCATTTTTTCAATGGCCTCGTGAGGCTTTAACTCCTCATTTTCAATAGAGAGAAGCTGCATTCCGATAAACTCAGGAAAGAGAACAAAATCGCACTTCCAATCACTCGTGACATCAACAAAGTACTCAACCATTTGAGAGAATTCTTCAAAGGATTTAATCCCTCTTTGTTGGTACTGAACGGTGGCAACCCGCACGACATTCTTTAGGGGTGGTTTCCCCTTAACTAACTCCTCTTCTCGAAATTCAGGATTTTCCCAAACAAGTAAAATTCCATAACCCCGAGAGGCCTTATCATCTTTAAGGTAATTCTCTTGAATTCCTTTTACCTCAAAACCATTCCTTACCTGAAAAGTTAAAGTGGTATCCCGAAATTCTTTATTAAGAACTTTTTCCACATAAACAAGAGGATCACTAATATCCTTCTTCTTATTAAAACCAGGTATCCGCCCCACAAAAGCGATGCCTTTTAACCTTAGGTACTTAGCAAGGTCCTTTCTGGCATTATAAAGGCGCTGACCAATACGATTGCCTCGCACATCGGGATCGACACAAGTTTCATAGCCATAGAGAAATTCCCCATCCGTCTGATGAGTGGTTCCATAGCCTCCCCCTGTAATTTGCTCCCAATTATGAGGCCTAAAAACTCTCTTGCCCTTAAGTCTAATCGAAGCACTATAACCAAGAATCTTCCCCTCATCCTCAACTACAAAGCATCCCTCTGGGAAATTAGTAATCTGCCCCTGAAGAATATCGGCGGGATAAGGCTTGAAATTGGGATAGGCCTTACTGGTTAATTTAATGAGTTTAGGAATATCCGAAATTCTAGCGTTACGAATTTCTAACTTATCAACTGATTTTGTTCCCATGAGCGTCCTTATTTTGGCTTTTTACTCACTTAGGGTAACAGAAAACCTGAATTGGTGCCTCTAATGGGATAATTTTAATTAATACAAAGGATTTTAAGGGCTTATGACTGTGTAATTTCTTATTCATTCTGGACTTACGTCCCTTATAATGGTCTAAAGAAATATAATTAACCCTTTCAATTAAAGGACTCAGGCCCTGGAATCAGGGCCTTTTTCATTTTTATTGAATTGAATAGCTTAACTCTAAACTTAGCTCACCCTGACACAACTCCATCCCAATAAGACTCACTTTAGCGCCAGTAGAAATTCTTTCCTTATCAACTTTGAGAACCTGATTCATAACTTCAACCACTTCAACACGTGCCTTGGAAGCCTTCTCTCCATCGATAACATCATAGCAAATGATATTTCGAGAACTCCCTTCAAAGACGCCATCCTCATTCAAGCGAAAGACATCTTGAAAGCGGCATTTCTCCTCTTCAGAGCTCCTCTCCGTCATCTCCCCTTCTAAGGCCAAAACCTTTTGAGAGATAATGATTTGATCGTGCTTCTTCCATAGAAATTGCTCGCCATCACATTGGGCTGATTCAATATCAAATTTTCCGATAACTGGTGCTTCTGTAGCGAAGCCAGAACTCAAAAATAATAGACATAAAATACTGATCACACTCTTCATTTCTTTCTCCTGATTAATAACCCCATTTTAAGGGGCTTTCAGGCCTTTTCCCAACTCAAGTGTGAAAGCTCTACTCGGTGTTAGAAAGTTAACACCTAATAAAGCACTGAAAATAGCAAGGATGCTTTAAAACTGTCTAAAGAGAGAACAGTTTAATCATCGGGATGAATATGATCGTCGTGACCACCTTCATGAATCTCAAGCTCCACGGCAGCCTGAATTGTCCCAAGGTCTTTCGATTTATCATAGGCATTATAGACTTCATTTTCGAGATCCTTCTCTTCCATGCGCTTAAGCCAAATAATTCTTCCGTCACCAGGATTATATTTTACAAAATTACCATTTCGCGCGACTTCACCACCGCTGACCCCAAAAGTCTTTTCTATCATGGCCCGTGCTCGATCTAACGCTCCAGGACCTGGCCTAAACTCCATACTCATGTGCTGAAGAAAAGTATTCCCGGCCTCATCTGTAAAATATTGAACGTGATAATAGCGCGTACCAGGTAAGGCCTTCTTCGTTCTGATCATAATCATGGAACCTGTATAAGGATCATCTTGACGAGAAACCTGCGGCTCAAGACCCTGGTCATTAAAGAACTTGATGAGCTCTTTTTCACTATTTTTCTTGTTATAGACTTCGGCAATCTTTTCTTGAACTTGGTAAAAGGACTCCTCGTCTTTATCAGCGAAATCAAATGAAGGCTCATTCACTTTCTGAGGTGTGGCCTTTATTTTTTTAGCCTTTGTTTCTGACTTTTCTTTAACCTCAGCATGTTGATGGGAATGATCATGAGAAGAATGATCTTCCTCATGCATGACCTCAGAGGGGGAATCAGATGAGCTTTTTAAAAAGAAAAATGCTCCCAGTGAAAGTATCACTAGGAGCAAGATGAGAACTTTTTTCATTTAGAATACCTTATCCTGCCATTTCAGTAGGTAAGGTGTTGGGTCCATCAGGTCACTTCTTCTACGGTAGCGACCTGAGCCAGTACTGAGCGAACCTCGTTTACTTCCACTATAAAGTTCAAAGTGAAGCATAGGACGACAGCAACCGGAATTCACAACACCAATATTACCTAGTCTTTGCCCCATTTTAACACTTTGGCCGCCTCTTACAAATCTTTTTCCCGTCAACTCACCGTAGCGAACAACGAAGCCTCCAGCGTGACGAACTTCAACAGCATAAGTTCCTTGATAGAATTTATACATATCTCTAATCACTTTTCCTGGAGCAACTGAGCGAGCAGGCTCATTCTTATAGCGGTAAAGGTCACAAGCCGCGTGCAAACGCCCACCACTTCTTCCCGCTCTAAACCTTCTCATGCCACTTGTGTAAGAGTGAGTTGGCTTAGCAGCTGTTGGGAAATCACAACACTTCTCATCATTAAGCCCTGAAATCGTTGTGGGTGGATTGAGACGGAGTGAAGGAATATCCTTCAAGGCTGGGCAATCGCCTTCTGTTTTAATAAAAGACTCTGCAATATAACCCACACGCTCATCACTTGACTCACGCTCTTTAAACTCAACTTTCTTAAAGACATACTTCTTTCCATTAATAACTTCCTCAAGATCGGTCTCCTCACCAAAGGATTGAAAGAGCGCAATTCTTTCACCAATCTTAGCCTTAAAGAGAACATCATCTAGATTTTCATCACGAACATTTAAGGTACTTCCCGAAGTACAGACGATATGCTGCAGACTTACTTTTGGACGAGGAGTTGGAATAGGAAGATTTTCTGGTCTTCTCTTTGGTTTAAGACTACTTGAGAGGCCACTCTCCTCTTTTTCAGCAACGATTTCACTTGCAATGGCTTCAAGAGCATCATTACTTGCTTCAAGCTCTTCCTCGAGAGAAGGAGGTGCAGTCACCACTAGAGAATTGGGCTCAATAACAGCAAGAGGTGCTTCTTGTCCGACCTCAGAAAGAAAGCTCATCGACTCAACCTTTCCATAAGTGTTGAGATTACTAAAGAGACTCGTCTCCTCTGCTGATACTCCAGCATAAAAGATCGCTCTATCGCCATGACCTTTTTGATAAGCGCGAAAGAGAATATATTCACGTTCTTTGGTATTATCACAAGTCGCTCTAAAATAACTGGCACCTGAAGCTGCTCGTAGGAACATTTCCTCTCCAGAGCGAAAGGCTTCATTTTCACTAGCGACCTTCTCCACTTCTTTTTCATTTGTCGTCACACTAAAGACGAAGTCTTCTATAGGACGAAGAGAATTGCTGTGAAGGTAACCCTTATCTCCTCTTTCAGAGAACCAACGGTTCTTCTTCGCCTCTGTTCTTTTATTCACTCCGATCACTTCAACTGGCTTAGTATTTCGACCGCGGTTTTCATCGATGACCTTTACAAGAGAATGATTCACTAAGTGAGACTGCATCACACCTTTTGAGTTTCTCAAATTCTCAGTGTCCTTTTTTTCGCCTTTAGAGCTGTAGAATTGACTGGCCATAAAAGGATTTTGATCACTGGCCTCAATTTCACAGTTGAGTCCATTGATAAATCCCTCTTCATTATCCCATAGATAAATGGGGGCCTCGGCCATACTTAATGATGGTAGAGTTAAACACAGGGCACCTAACAACAGACGTACAGAATTTTTGGTAAGCATACATTCCTCTTTCGTTGAGAGTTCGATTTCTTTAGATTTGGTTGCGGGGATTATATCCCTTTTTTATTTTGCAGCTAGTCACTTTGTAAAATTTCACAACCGTCAAAAACTTAGGCACAAAGGCAGGTAATTATTCCATGGTTTTTCTTAACGATGCCCCTCTCCCTTGGTAAAAATAAGTGAATTATTAATAAAAAAGGAGCAACCCATGAAGGCCCTATTTCTTCTCATTTCCCTTTTCACCGTTTCAGCTCACGCCCAAACCACCCTTAATATCACTTGTACCAACCCTAACCTTCCCTATATAAGCGCTTTTAGCCTCACTGCTGACTTTGAAGGCACGGCGACAGAGAATGACAATCAATGGTTGGTTACAATGGACGAGCTTGAAGTTACGATGAGAGTTCGGGGAAACGATTCACAGACAGTGGAAAGAGAGCTCCCACAACTTAAAGGTAGCATGGTTAGGATTGACTCTGACCTTACTAAAAAGCCTTATTACAGTATCAAATTATTTTCACAGGATAAGAAGGTATTTGTGAATATCAATGCTGATTATCCCAACCCTCTTTCAAGCCGTATCCGCCTTGAAAATGGTCAAGTCTTCAAGGCGACTTGCCACCTCTAAACTGACCCCGCTAATTGGTGCTGAAAATAAAAAGAGCTATTCGTTGAATAATTAAACTAATGACTTATAGGCAAAACTTTTAAAAGGAGCTAAAGGGTTACCTCTCTAGAGATAAATATCCATTTAATTTCTTAAGTTGTCGTTTTTATTTAAAACTATGAGGCAAAGAAGATCGAGCACCATTTAAGTAGGTCAGTTTATGTCGTCTCTAATTAGATTTTTCTTCAATCCCCATAACGGCGAGTAACGCCTTTGTGGGGTTTTTGAAGTTATTGTAGTCAAAACGCTCATCAAGCAGACCTTTCACAAAGTCTTCGCGACTATCATAGGCAAAGTCACTTTCAACCAACGCATCCGTAAAGGTGCGCGATACAATAAGAATTGCACTCAGCTGATCAATACTAAGACCTTTTAGCCCCGCCGGAAAACCAGAACCATCGGGGAGCTCTTGGTGTTGCTCTACTGCGCGAAAAACTTCTCTACTTAGAGTATTGCTATGGTGAAGTCTAAGAAGCTTAGCGGTTTCAGTGGGATGATTAAGAAAGTGAGGTGGCCAAAGCTCTCGATTCCCATCAGCAGCGATCACTTGCATAAGGTCTTTCTCTGTCACCAAAATATCAGCGAGCAAAGTCGCTTGCGTAATCTTTTCTTGTATATGAGGCGGCCAATTTAAGGCGTTTGCCAGAGCAATTCCAACATAAGTGGAAAAGACATTAATTATGAATTGATCCTGATTTTCTTTAATAAAGGAGCGAAAAAGCGGCGTCACTTTTTGGCTACCCTTAATCCAATTAATAAATTTATTAACCTGTTCCTCACCTGCATTACAGATAGGCTCTTCAATTCCAATATAGATAATTGCCTTTCTCACAAGAAAGAGAATCTGCTCAAGAGATAAATTCTTAGAAACTTCTTCGTCTTTAACGAAGAAACCAATCAGACCACGCTTAATTTCACGTAAGAAGAGATTGTAGTCCTCAGCTGCAAAGAGAATACTTTCTAATCCCTTTTCTTTATAACCTTCAAGCTTCTCTTTGATATTGTCTTCACCGAAATCAATCCTGACTCTTTTAGTCTCGTTTAAGGGGACATAGAAGCCCGAACGTATTTTGGGTGCGTACTTGATGGCAACATCAATGGGAAGGTGGGTGTAAACCTCACCATCAATCTCGATTTGGCGAATAGAAACAGCTTCAGACATATTAACTATCTTAAGTGAAAAATAATTATTCACCTAGAACTTTATTGAAAAGGACTTTAAGGCCTCCTTATTTCCAGTTAAAATAAAATAATGAATGACGACCTTCCCGAACTTAAGAGCAGAGATACGGCCATGGCCTTTACTTTTCTTTGCCTCCTTCTCTATCTTTTTCAAAATAAGATAGGTTTTCTCTATGCGGGATTAATCATTCTTGTTCTCGGCATGACCTCACCAAAACTTTTTAATCCACTAAGCTCGTTTTGGTACGGTCTCGGAAAAGTTCTTGGCGAGATCAGCAGCAGAATTATTCTCTTTTTCACCTACCTTATTTTTGTCTCGCCCGTTGCCATCCTAAAAAAGACCCAATGGAAGAGAAAATTTAATCACTACGACTTAAAGCTCAATCCTCTAACGGACACTGAGCAGAGGTCACCCTATACAAAGAGTGATATCGAAAACCCTTATTAGGAAAATTATGGATTTTATAAAAGACTGCTGGGGCTTTCTCAAAACCCGAAAAAAATACTGGCTCCTTCCCCTTCTTCTCTTTCTCTTTATCATGGGGGGGCTCCTCTTCTTTACAAGTTCAACGGCAGTCGCTCCTTTTATTTACACGACCTTTTAATTTGAGGACATCTTGAGAACCTACACGCTTGGCATTTCTTGTTACTATCACGACAGTGCAGCTGCTCTCAGTGAGAACGGCAAAATTATTGGCGCCCTTCAAGAAGAGAGGCTCTCACGAAAGAAGAATGATGACAGCTTTCCCAAGCTCTCTATTGAAAAGCTTCTCTCCTTTCATCAAATCGCCCCTGAGCAGATTGATACCATTGTCTACTACGAAAAGCCCTTTCTCACCTTTGAGCGTCTTATCGAAACTTATCATGCCCTCTGGCCTAGAGGAGTTAAAAGTTTTCTCAAGGTCATGCCGCTTTGGATTAAAGATAAGATTTTCTTAAAATCAAAAATTTTTAAAGAATTAAAAGAATTAGGGATTGAGTCAAAGAACCTTCTCTTTCCCGAACATCACCATTCCCATATGGCGAGCGCCTTTTACCCCTCTCCTTTCACGGAAGCGGCGATCTTAACTCTGGACGGTGTTGGCGAGTGGAAGAGTACCGCCCTTGCCTTTGGTCAAGGAAGTGACATCAGCTTACTCGCTCACCAAGATTTTCCCCACTCCTTGGGTCTCTTCTACAGTGGATTCACAAGCTTCTGTGGATTTAAAGTCAACAATGGTGAGTACAAGCTCATGGGTTTAGCGCCGTATGCAAAAGTAAATAATGAAAGAGTCGAGCACTACAAAAAGCTCATAAAAGAAGAAATGATTGCCCTTCATGATAATGGTGGCTTTGCGCTCAACTTAAAATACTTTCAAGTCGAATCCGCTTATGACCTCATCAATCAAGAGGCCTGGGAAAGTTTCTTAAACCTGTCTCGCCTTCCTCTAGGTAACGTTCTTACTGAGGACCATGCCGCATTAAGCCTTGCCTGCCAAAAGATTACTGAGGAGATTATCCTCAAACTTGCTCAAACCCTTAAAGAACGAACAAAATGCGGTAACCTCTGCCTCTCAGGCGGTGTTGCCCTCAACTGTGTGGCCAATGGACTTCTCGCTCAAAGCGGTCTCTTTAAAAATATTTGGATTCAACCCGCGGCCGGTGATGCCGGAAGTGCTCTCGGTGCTGCTCTTCTTGGTGACTACCTTCATAAGAAATCTACCCGTACACCGGAACCCTTTAGTAATAGAGGTTCTCTCCTAGGTCCTTCCTATCACCATGAAGAGATGGCGCGCTTTCTTAAGCAAGCGAATCTAGAAGAGAAAAACTGTAAGATAGAAATCCTTCCCCATGAAGAAGAGCTACTCATCAGCGCCAGTAATGATCTTCATGACAATAAAGTTATTGGCTGGTTCCAAGGACCTCTTGAATTTGGCCCAAGGGCCTTGGGCTCTCGCTCAATCTTGGCCAATCCCAAAGAACTTGAAAATCAAAGAAGAGTAAACCTTAAGATCAAAAAGAGAGAAGGTTTTCGCCCCTTTGCCCCGGCAATCCTTGACCAGGATTTTGAAAATCTCTTTGGTGAAGTCATTGCAAGTCCTTATATGCAATTTGTTCACCCCCTCAAAGCGGGACATAGAGAAGGACCCCTTCAAAATTGTGACTACACCGATCTTCCCGACTTTATTAAAGATCAATTAGGCCACTCTCAAAGTCTCTTTGGAGCGATTACCCACGTTGACGGTTCTTGTCGCGTTCAAAGGGTCATAAAAGAAGAGCAGGAGCTTTTTTGGAAGCTTTTAGAAGCTTATAAGAAAAAAAGTGGTATTGGCATTCTTCTCAACACAAGTTTTAATATCCGAGGAGAGCCCATAGTAGAATCCCCAAGGGATGCCGTGAAGTGCTTTCTAGAGACAGATCTCGACATCCTCTACTTGGGAAGAATTAGGATTTCAAAGAATTAGAAACAACGACCTTGGTGGAGGTAGACCTTACGGCTATCTCTATCTGTTCCACGGTAGTTTCCAACAATAGCAGAGCTTCTTGGCTTAACCATCTCTAGCTTTAAGAAGCGCTCTGTTGTTTCGTAGCGGTATTCAACATGTTGCCAGCCATTTCGAGTGACACTTACACGCTCACAATGACGACGACAATTTCCTCTATCATCACAGCGGTTTGTACAACGAGTTTCGTAGTCTGTGTAAGTACATGTCTCACGTCCTCGTTGAGTTGCACCGTAGGAAACGTCTGAATCAATAAAACCTTGGATATCGTAGCGCTGACCCGTTACTGAAGCCGGAAGATCAATTCTTCCATTTCCACGAGGGAAGCTGTCACGACTGGGAAGCTTGATTTTAACATCAATATCTTTTCCATTGCCCTTAAAAGAGAGCTTTACTTTCTCTGAAGAAGAAAAGGTAACAAGAGTTTTATAAGTTCCGGCCGGTACTTTTTTTACTTTTTCATTACCAAAGATTGTCGTGTGCACGAGGCTTAATTTTTCATGGGCCGTGAAGTTACCATTAAGGTCAATACAGCCAGTTAATAGCATTAGAGAAGCGAGGCAAATAAACAGAGATCTCATAAACATCCTTTAAAAGTGTTGAGTGTTTTTCACAGGTATAGCGATTTTATTGGGGGCTTGCAAAGGGGCTAGTAAAAATCCCAAGGTATGCAGCCGTTTTGAAAGGAAATGAAAGAAATTTCAGGGATTTGTGGTCAAAAGGAAACCGGCCTTACTCAAAAATCTTCTTGAAGGCCTTAAAGCTGATCGATTCAAAGCGCAAGACACTACATAGGAGCTTCTCTGCAAACTTAATCATTCCGCCTAGCTTCTCAAGCCTCTTCTTATCAACCCCCACCATCTCTAATTGCTCTTCATTGAAGTTTTCAACGGCCCTGAATTGACTGTGAATAGAGCAAAGAATATTTTGCTCTCGCTTTCGAAGGACTCCTGTAATTACAGTGAGAATATTGCGATTGGGTATATATTGCTTTTTCTTTTTAGAGTCATCGAGGACCTCAATGACTTGATAATCAAGGAGCTCAGCTAAGCTCTGACTCATACACGCCTTTGATACCTCAGTTCTTTCGATAAGTTCTGTCGCATCGAGAGGTTGAGTGCTTAAAAAGAGGTGGCACCAGATTTTCCCGTGAATTTTCTTAAATCCCCAGTACCTGATGAACTCTCCAACGCTCTCGCAGAGGGCGTCGACGTCTCTCACTAATTGTTCTTTGTAATCCATATCTCTCTTTATTATCTTACATCGCCCCTCTCCCAAAGAGCGATTTCAGTACTTCGCTTAAGAAGCGAAGTACTGATCCATAGAATCAAAATTAGATAATACTTCGACCTTATCTGAGTGGGCAAACTCAAGACGTTGCATCTCGTTGAGACGGTGAAGAAGAACGGCAAATTCAACTTCCTGAAGTTTTTCTTGAGGCATCTCTTTCATAAGATCAAAAAGTCTTGGGTGGGCCCTGAAGCTGACATAGCGATCGGTCAAAACGACCTTCTTACTATCTGAGCTCGCGATAAATTCATTAATCTTGTCTTTATCAACAAGGGGTCCAATAAAGAGGGCCTCTTTTCCACTGACGTAGCTTTTCAAGCATACGATAAGAGAATCAATCTCCCCTTTAACAGTACCTGAACTTCCAACGAGAACAGGAGACTCCCCTTCGTGCTCTTCAGCTTTGAAGGCTTCTTTCATCTCCTGGAGAAGTCCCTTGAGTTGAGTTGCCATAGTGGCGTAAATGGCCTGGCAAAAGTTTTTAAGGTGAGGATTCTTTTCTTCTTCAGTAATAACGTGCTCATAAAAGGGCACAATAAGGTTGTTGATAAGCGATTTAGCTCTGTAAGTTTCCTTATTGAGCTCTTCACCCATGGTTTCAAACTCATGGAAGATAATATCTTGAACTTGAAGCCCAAACGCCTGCTTAAGGATGAAGAGAGATGTTTTCAGTTTATTCTCTTCTTCTGGATAGAGTTCCTTTTCACTTAGTCCTTCAACGGCTTCTCTTAATTCTGTATCAGAGAGTTTCGCAATTTGAGAGATTTGCTCCCCTGTTTTATTAAGTGTCGAGATAAGTTTTAATTTCTCAACATTTTCATCACTGTAGAATCGACGACCGCTTGAAGATCGCTCTGGCTTAACCACACCGTATCTCTTTTCCCAAGCTCTTAGAGTGTGGACTCCAATTCCTGTCATCATTGAAACGTTTTTAATGGTGTACATAAATACCTCGCAGTTTGAGACTCTGTTAGTTCACGAATCTGTGAACATACTAGAATATTTCCTAACTTCGCTCAAGAACAATCGTGCTATTAGAAAGACCAAACAAGTCGTTTAAAACAGCTAAGCAATTGATTTAAAACAGCTTATCGTTTCTTTTTGTTAACCTGATAACTTTTTTTTATACTCTCCATTAAGACACTCTTCGTTAGTTCAACTGTTCATGAACATTCTTTTGTCCATGGCCTGACATTCCCCTGACAAAGTGACAAACCTTTAACGCTTATGGCCTAGTGTTGCAAAAGGGCCTCACTGATAATGAAAATATCTTTAAAGAACACGCTCCAGGGAGGGAGTGATGAGGGTGCTCCTTTTTTTGCTTACGCTCATAATAAGAACCCATGCTCAGGACTCAATCTATGAGCCCGTTGGACCTTGCTCTCTCAAGATAGGCTATAAGGAATTTAAGCTTTGTTACTCACCAGAACACAAGCTTGCCAAATGGGCCTTGCACACTCTAAAGCTCAAGCATATTGAGGGATCTGTTTCTCGCACTAATGACTATAGGGCCGATCCACGCTTAAAAGACCCGGTCACCAGAAATGATTACCGTTCATCGGGCTACGACCGTGGGCACTTAGTGCCTGCCGCTGACCGCAAGAATAGCCATGAGAGTATGAGCGAAACTTTCTATATGACAAATATGACCCCCCAGCATCCTTCTTTTAATCGTGGAATATGGCTTAGTCTTGAGCGGCACCTGAGGAAGCTTGTTGTGAAGTATGGTGACGCTATCATTATTAGTGCCCCTCATCTTCATCAGGGTCTACGAAAGTTTCAAAAGGGAATGAGCCTTCCTGATGAGCACTACAAGATTATCTTTTGGCCAACGCTTAATAAGGCCTTCGCCTACCTTATTCCCAATGAAGGTGCTCGCGGGAGAAAAATTTCTGATTTTCAAGTTACGATTAACTCTCTTGAAGAGCTCACCCAACTTGATTTCTTCTCCTCACTAGACGACAGGATTGAGGAAGAAATGGAAGAGAGCTTGGAAGAAAGTGAAGAGGAGAATAAAGCTTATAAAAAAAAGGTGAAAGAGATGAATTCCTCGCTGATTCAATTTGAAGCGTAGATCCTTAAGGGGCCAACCAATAAAAACCATTAAGAGAAAGGAGAGGAAGTAAAGAGCTCCTCCCCTCGTAAATTGATTCATCCATTCTTCAAAGGGAGAAAAGGCTGCAAAGAATAAAAGGCTTATCCCCAGACAAAGAAAGTAAATACAACTAAAGAAAATAAAGCGAAAATGACCACTATGTTGGTAGCGCTCGATTGCAGCAAGCTCTTTAAAGCGTGCCCGCTTTTCTCTTGGAACTTGATCAATAAGTTCTTCTATAAACTGTCGTTTCCTCTTGCTCATCTCTCTATTATAATAACAGGGTACTGAGGAGTAAGTTTGAATATTGTTATTTTAACCGGTGCTGGAATTTCAGCCGAAAGTGGTATTAAGACTTTTCGTGATAATGGTGGGCTTTGGGAAAACCATCGTGTGGAAGAAGTTGCATCACCTGAGGGCTTTAAAGCTAATCCTGACCTCGTCTACCGCTTCTATAATGATCGTCGGCGACAGTTGCTCGCCCCAGAGCTCAAACCTAATGATGGGCACGAGGCGATCGCTCATCTTATTAACACCCTAAGCTCCAAAGAGAATATGACGATTCAGCTCATCACCCAAAATGTCGACAACCTCCATGAACGAGCTGGTGCAAAGGATGTTTGGCATATGCACGGGGAACTCATGAAGATGCGCTGTCAAGAAACAGGGGAAGTCTTTGAGAGCCTTGAGAGTTTTGATGCTACCACCCCCTGCCCCTGCTGCCAGCAACAGGGGAATCTGAGGCCTCATATAGTGTGGTTTGGAGAGCATCCTTTTTATCTTGATAAGGCCTTCTCTTTACTCGCTCTGTGTGACCTCTTTATTTCAATTGGAACTTCTGGCCATGTGTATCCCGCGGCTCAATTTGTTTCCATGACTCCGGATGATTGTCATCGCATTGAAGTTAATCTTGAGGGCACACCCGTTTCTCATAATTTTAATGAACACATTACTGGCGCTGCTGGCGTTGTTCTCCCTAAACTTGTCCAAAGAATTTTAAAGGATATCCCATGAAAGCCCTTACCTTTTTCTTATCCCTCCTCCTTGGAGTTCAGCTCACCCTTGCCTTTGATTACCAGCATCCCCTTAAAGATGATGAAGCCGCCATCGCTTATCTCTTAGATGAAGTGGAAAAGTCTCAAGGAGTCTTTTTAAGAAATGGCAGTGAGCATAGTGCCAAGGAGGCTAAGGAACACTTAGCTCATAAAATGAAAATGGCGCGCAGTATGTTTTGGTTCTTTGGCCCAAAGAAAGACATTTCCCTACAAGAGTTCATTGAGAAGATTGCCTCCCAATCTTCTACCTCTAATAAGGATTATCAGATCCGTTTAAAAAGTGGGGAGACGGTAAAGACAGGAGATTGGCTTCGCTCCAAAATTCTTGAACTCAGACAAGCTAACCAGAAAACTCCGTAATGGCCTTAAGGAAGGTCTTACCATATTTCTTTAGTTTCGCTTCTCCCACGCCATAAAGGGCTAAGAGTTCTTCTTCGCTTTGAGGTTTGACTTGGGCCATCTCATGCAGGGTTTGATCGTGGAAAATCTTATAAGCTGCTAGCCTTCTCTTCTTTGACTCTTTCCTTCTCAACTCCTTAAGATGGGAAAAGAGATCGCTGCCGCCTCCATCGTAGCGAGGAGTTCTTTTTGGGGTAGATTTTTTACTTGAGGCCTTCTTCGCGGTTTTCTTTTTCTTAGTGGTCTTTGTGGCCTTCTTTGAAGAGCTTTTCTTTGAAGTGCTTTTTTTTAGTTGCTTAGGGTTGTCTCTAAAATAGAGGCCCTTTCTTTTCTTTAAAAAATCAAGAGCAAGAGGAGTGAGGATTAAAATCCCTCCCTTTGACCAGTCTTGTTTAAGAAGGCCATGAGACATCAACTCTCTTACTCCATAGAGAACGCCCTTTTCACTTGTCTCCATGAGAAAGCCAAAGTCTTCAAGCTCGTACCAACGCGACTCTCGAGCGCGAATAGTGACAATCCCCCTTAAAAGGTCGACCAGATTATCAATGGTCAGGGGGCTTTGGACACGATGATAGAGATGTAGCGCCCTCTGGGCCCAAGTCGAAGCATCAAAATAAGGAAGTTCTTCTTCTTTGAGAGTGGCAAGCTCCTCAGTGAAGCAATTATCACAATTGCCACAAGGCCCTCTAAAGTCTTCATCAAAGCTTTGAAGAATCGTTTGCCTGCGACAGGCCGTGCTCTTAGCAAAGCTCATCATGCCTTCAAGGTTTTCGCTTTCAAAGTAGAAGCGATTGGCATCTCGTACCCCTCGCCTCATCATCTGCTTCATGACAATAACGTCGCGCTCGCCATAGAAGAGTTGAGCAGTGGCCTCGGCACCATCCCTGCCCGCTCTTCCCGTTTCTTGATAGTAGTTTTCAATATTCTTGGGAAGGTCCATATGCACCACAAAGCGCACGTCTGGTTTATCAATTCCCATACCGAAGGCAATGGTTGCGCAAATAATAATTTCCTCACCTTGAAGAAATTCCTCTTGATGCTCTCTTCTCATCTTAACAGGAAGGCCTGCGTGATAAGGAAGCGCATGGATTCCTTTGCTTTGAAGAAAGAGCGCCGTTTCCTCTACTTTTCGTCTACTTAAGCAGTAGATAATGCCATTTTCACCTTTATGCTCTTCAAGAAATTGAAGGAGCTGCTCACTTCCCTGGCGCACTCTCTTGGTGAGACCGTAAGCAATATTAGCGCGGTCAAAGCTTCCCATAAAAACACGAGCTTTTTCGAGTTTGAGTTCACGAATTATATCAGCTCTCGTAAATTTATCGGCGGTGGCGGTAAGGGCCATCCGAGGCACACCCTTAAATTTTTTAGCAAGTAGACTTAATTTTCGATATTCAGGTCTAAAGTCGTGACCCCACTTCGAAACGCAGTGGGCTTCATCGATAGCAAAGAGAGAGAGAAGGCCACCGTCATAAACCTCTTCGAGAAGATCGAGGGTCCACTTATTAGCAAGAGCTTCGGGGGCAAGGTAGAGAAAATCCACTTCTCCTGCGCGAAGTTCTTTCTCCACCACTCGTTTCTCTTTAAGGCTTAAAGTAGAATTATAGGCGTAGGCCTTTAAACCTAACTCCTCTAAGGTTTGCACTTGATCCTGCATCAAAGAAATCAAAGGAGAGATCACAACACATGTCCCCTCTCTCACAAGACCTGGGATTTGATAGCAGAGAGATTTTCCTCCGCCCGTAGGCATAAGCACCAAGGCATCGCCACCACCACAGGCATTTCTAATGATTCCCTCTTGGGGACCACGAAAACTGTCGTATCCGAAGACTTTTTTTAAGGTGCTTAAAGCCGCGTCCATGGCCATCCGTATAACAAAGAGTTTAAGGGGAACTTAGACATAAATTCTACTTTAGTGCATCGCCCTTTGGCCAATGATTGCACACTGGGTTAAACTGAAGTTATGAAAAAAGCGACTAAAGCACAGCCTAGTGAAAGCGTCTCAGGCGCCAAGGACAACAAATCTCACGCACGTGAGATTGATGTCGACAGCATTGATTTAGAGAGAATGAAGACTCTGGTGAGCGATGCACCTGGCTCCAGTGAGTATGCTGTTGAAAAGGGTGGTGTTGCTTTTGCTCCCACAAAAGAGGGAGCTATCAAGAGTCGTGCTTTTAAGGTCATGGATGAGCAGATCAATATGCAGATGGAAAATATCATGGAGCAGATCCAGGTATTGGCACGTCAGGCGGAAGCACTAAAAGACCGCCGCACCATTAGTGAAATGATCTATGCTGCTAAGATGAGCTTTGAACCCCTTGTCGGTGATACTTATTACCTCTATGACACGCCCAAGGGCAAAGTTTTGAGCATCCTCTCCCCAGAAGATTTTGGTGAAAAAAAGCTAAAAGACACGCAATTTCAATTCTTTGCCAAAGTTCGCCTTCTCGCGGACTGCACGTGGGACGTGCTGGAAAAGTAGAAGAAAATTCTCCATTCCCCCATCCAGAGCGGCTATGAGACAATAAGTCTTCCTCGAGTATTGCCGCACTTTTCTTGAGGCTCAAAAGGATGAATATGAAAGGAATTCTCTTCATCATGATCATTGCGGGGTTTAGCCTTCAGGCAGCTCCTCGCTACATCGTTCAAAAGCAATCAAAGCACACTCCTCGCATGATTCTTGCGACGGTCAAAAATGACCAAGCGGGGCCTTTGGTGAAAGTGAGTTTTGAAGATGCACCAGAGCTTGGATATGAACTCTACGCTCAACAAGTTTCCGTGGGAACTAGTGGTGTCCGCTTTAAGTACTATGCAAAGACAAATGATGGACTCGAACTTCTTGGTGAATTTCCAGAGCTCCTCTATGAAAAAGAAAGCGGACAGTGGGTTAGCCATGAAAAGGATGGTCCTCGCCTTTTGCGAACGACCTATCGTTTTCAAGGCAAGAGTATCTCTGTCCAATCTGAAGAGTTAATCACCACACCTTAAGGAGTCGCCCCTTGAATAAGTTTCTTATCCCCATACTTTGCCTATGGTTTCTCTCTTGCGTGCCAGAAGAAACGGACGAAAATAATAATGATGATGTCAGCGAAGTCACTGCGACTGAACTCTATAATAGCCTTTCCTGTACTCTCTCCACCATCTATGGAGAAACCCCTCTCTCAAAGAAAAGGGTAAGAACTCTAAAGTTGATCGCTGATAAAATGAGTGCGGGCTTTGAAAAGTTTGATCTCAGCACTAATGTTGAAAAGGCTCACTACATCTCTCAGTTAACTCATGAGTCCGATGGCTTTAGCGCCACTGTTGAAAGAGTACTCGGTCCCACCTGGCGCGAGCTCTTTAGAGGGGAAAGTGAAACTTGGAATTGTCCCCAATACCTTGATGCCGTCAATGAAGATGACAACTATTTTAATGAGCGCTATGTGTACTCCCGAAATAGTTATAAATCTAAGTTTAGAGGACGAGGCCTTATTCAGCTCACTGGATGTTTTAATTATCTTGGGTTTTATTATCATCTTTCTGCCAAAGAAAATAATCATCCTGACTCTGATCTTCACCGCACCTACTTCACTTATCAAGATGGGAGAGGTGACACTATTCAAGTTGGGATGTACTGCAGTGACGATGCCCTTGAAAGAATGGATGGAGAATTTTCAAAGAAAGGATTGGCCATAAACCCGCAAAGCCTCCTCAACTCCTTTGAAGAAACCAGTGATGAATTAGCCCTCCCCTGTTCTGACAGAGGAACACCAGAGCTTTCAAGTACTGATTTTATTGTGGACTCCTCTTTTTGGTATTGGAAGAAATGTCAAAATAGCTCCTATACAAGAGACTTTAGAAATCAAAATAGTGACCAGGCCGTTGCGCGCATGACCGAATGTATTCATGGGCGCCACTCGACTTATCAAAACTACCAACAGATAAATTGTGAACGTACCGGTGGAGACTTTAGGAAAGAGAGTTATTGCCGCCGTAAAAAAGCTTATGAGATTGCTCTGACCTGTCTACAACAGTGAAACTTCATCACCATAGAAGTGATAGGCGACAAACTTAAAAAGCTCAAGCATTCCAATGACACTGAGAGGATAATTATCTTCGTCTACCACAATTGTATTTCGATAGTTGAAGTGAAACATATTATTGATGGCGTGAGCGATATAGTGTTTCCTAAGAAGGGTATCTGGATTCGCACTCATAAAGTCTGTAGCCTTAAGATTGGGATCAACCTTCCCCTCTTTAAAAGCCTTTAAAAGAATATCTCTTTCTGTAATGATCCCAAGAAGTTGAGTTTCATAACGAGTAAGTAAAACCGCTCCCCCTTTTTGAAAGCGTATCAGATCAATCACCTCTCCAATACTTACAGATTCATCAACAATCGCTGGTCTTCTGTGGCTCACTCTTTTGAGGTGGGCCATAAAAATATTCCCATTGAGATGTCCGTCACCATTTAATTCAGTGCTGTACATCTCAGAGTAATCGTCAACGGTTTGATTCTCCCAAGACTTAATAACCCCAAAATTTCCAACCTGTCGGGGAAAGTACTCAACGAGGTGACCAAGCATATCTTTTATCGATACCATCGATACATATTCCCCTGCTTCATTGGTCAGAGGAATTTGGCGAAAGCTTCTCTTGGTGACCAGTTTAATGGCATCACTTAAGAGGCTTGTTTCCGGTAGAGAAAAAGGGCCTGCCGTCATAAAGTCACTTATTGGCCTTTTGGCCCATTCTGGATCACTAAAATCAGGTTTTAAAATTAAATCCCTCTCACTGATGAGCCCCACGGCCACCTTACCCTTGAGAACGGCCATCGCTCCTTGGCGCGACTCCTGCATTAAACGAATGGCCTCTTCAGTCGTGCTCTCATGACTCACAGTGGGTATATCACCTCTCTTTACATCAGAGAGGGGGATATCGAGTTCTGAGCGCTCAATGATATCAAGGTTCTTTTCCATGAGTATATTTTACGCTAGGACTGAAAATATTTCAGCCCCTAAAGACAATCCTTTGTGAATATGCCCATCACTGCTAAGTTCGCCCTATGAAAACAACAACACTCTTCACACTTCTTGCAGGTTTCTCTCTATCCTCACAAGCGGGGATCGTTGAGCCCAAAGTTCTTTGGGATAAAAACCAAATCACAACTTGCTTCTATGATAAGGAATCTCAATTAGCCCTTACTCGTCTTAAAAGTCGTAAGGATACCTTAAAAGATTACAACTTTAAGCCGCGAGAGCTGTCTCGTCGTGAAAAGAAGAAAGTGATGGAAACCGTCCTCAAAGATTTTACTCCCGAAAGGACAGGGATTCATTTCGTTGGTTGGAAGGACTGTAGTAAGACAGATAATCCTGACCTTATCGTCATGGAAGCAAAGGGGAAGGTTCCCTTCCTCACTCGCCCTACGTTTAATGGACGTGCGGTTATTGGCGAGGATGGTCTTGCTGAACAGGATGAGCAAGGAAATTTTGGTTTCTTTCAAAAGACGGGTCTCGTTTCTCACCTCGCTCTTTATACTCAAAACAAGGCTACAGTGATTCACGAATTTGGACATGTTGCGGGTCTTCGTCACGAGCATATCCATGAGGACTCCATTAACGACAAAAATTGTCACAAGTTTGGAGTCACAGTCGACTTTGAAAACTTAGAGCAACCCTTTGTTACCACTCTTTTTCACACAGAGTACGACTCCTTTTCAATTATGAATTATTGCTACTTACAAACACAGCGAAATCGAATTGACCGCGAGGATAAGCTCATTCTTAGTCAAAAAGATGTCGAGACACTCCAAGCCTATTATCAATAACTTAAAGCCCCTTAAAAGGGGCTTTTCTTTTAAAACCTCCTAAAGATATTTTAGCGAACCTCCGATTAGTTGAGAGAAATTCTCTTTTTAACTCGACGAGGTTTTATGAAAGGCATACTCTTTTTTCTTACTCTTTGCTCACTTAATATTTGGGCAGGACCTAGAGAACAGGCCTATCGGCTGCACAATCGCTTAACGGGTGTTCCACCCTCACCTAGTGTGCTAAGCCAAATGCAAGCGCAAATCCAATCGGGCAATGCTCAAGCGGCAGCCGAAATCGCTATGCAAAATCCGCGCTTCTATGACCTCACTCTAAAGAACTGGCTCAAGTCTTGGACCAATGAAGATCAGTCCGTGCGAGTTCCTCTTAACGACTATGTCGCAACAGTTGTAGGAATTATTAGAGATGACCTTCCCTTTAATAATGTTCTCTCCGGGGATATTCTCTACGTCAGTGGCAATAACGCGGCTCCTGATTACGATCCCGAAAATAACGACCACTATGAATACCTTGAAAATAACCATGTGAGTTTATCTCAAACTCTTCAACCGGTGACTCAATCAAGTGTTACTGGTATCGCTGATACTGCGGGCGTTATTACAACGAGGGCATCAGGTCAGGCCTTCTTTGACGCCGGAACAAACCGTGCCATGACCCGCTTTGTTTTTATCAACTTTCTATGTCGTGACTTTGAAGCTCTTCACGATATCACCATTCCCGATATCTATGTTCGTCGTGATGTTGATCGTGCTCCAGGTGGTGACTCTCGCCAGTATAAGAATAAGTGTGTCGGTTGCCATGCTGGTCAGGATGCTCTTGGTGGAGCTTTCGCTTACTTTGACTGGGATGGATCAAAGGTCGTTTACGATCCGACACAAGTGCAAAATAAAGTTAATGCCAACAATCTCTTTAGTGATGGAAATGTTGTGACTGATGATTCTTGGAGAAACCTTTGGGCCACTGGACAAAATAGTGTCCTAGGATGGCGTGGCGTCGCTTCGGGCACAGGAGCAAGAAGTCTAGGCCGTTACCTCGCCTCTACTAAAGCCTTTAGCCAATGTATGGCAGAAAGAGTCTTTAATCTTGTTTGCGTTAAGAAACCAGAAAGTGCGACTGAAGTCGCCGCTGTGGCAGCCTACGCTGATCAATTTGAAGATAATAACGAATATAATATGAAAGAGCTGATTGCGAAGACATCAACTCTTTGTCTTGGAGAATAAGCGAATGAAAACTCAACACCGCATTATTGGCGTCGTCATTAGTCTGACATTTATGCTGTTTTCATTCAATCACTGTGTGATCAAACAAGAAACAGCATCAAAGTCTAAAACAGGAACAAGTAATTCCACTTCTAGTAGCTCTGAGCCCACTGCGAATCTTCCTGATCCTATTGTGGATATTACCCCTGAGCCAGAACCTACTCCCATGGAAATGCCACCAGATCCCGTAATCATTCAATCTCAAACGATTGATATCGGCGTAAAAAACTTTGAACAAATTAATGAAACGATGGCCGTGTTAACAGGTGTTGATCCTATGACCAATGCCATTCGCAACACCTATCGTGACCTTGAGGTTCAACTGCCAACGGATAATTCAATTAAATCATTTCTCGCAGCAAACCAAGTGGCCATTACAAAGCTTGCCGCGGAGTATTGCGATCAGCTGGTGAACTCTGGAACCTTGAGGGCCCAGGTATGGCCTGGACTTGATTTTGGCCGTAGCCCTGCTCAAGAACTAAGTAACAACACCCAAAGATTTAATATCATTGATCAAACAATGAATCGCTTTTGGGGTGAGCAAATGGGAGGCAGCCGCAATGCTTCTCAATTGGAACTCTTTTCACTCATGAGTGATTTATTAAGTGGAGAGAACCTCAACAGCAACAACACGACAAGAACAACAATGAAAGGAATCTGTACGGCGACACTTTCAAGTGCGCAGGTCATCTTGTTATAGGAATTTGATATGAGTAATCTAAAGAAAAAACCAGAATTAGAACCTGTTTGTCTCGAAGGTCACCGCTTAAAAACAAGGCGTGACTTTCTCAGTCATGGCTTCATTTCCATGTCGGCCTTTACTTGGATGCCGGGAGTTCTCAGTCTCATTTCCTCAAACTCCGCGATGGCCCAAGCGGCTGACTGCCCAGTCCCTGCGGTCAATACCAAGACACCGGTGATCATTTTTGATCTCGCTGGAGGCGCTAATATCCCAGGCTCAAATGTGATGGCCGGCGGAGCTGGTGGCCAGATGGATTTTTTAACAGATTACAAGTCTCTAGGCCTTCCCGCTGATATGCACCCGAGTCGCACAGGAATGGTTGATACAAGTCTAGGTTTAGCATTTCACTCTGACTCCCCAATCCTTCGTGGGATTCAAAGTGTTACCAATAATACTGTTCAAAATAAGATTGACGGCGCCCTCTTTGCGGCCTCTTCAAGTGATGATACCGCCAATAATGCTCTTAATCCTAGTTACTGGATCAATAGAGCTGGGGCCCAAGGTGGACTTTCTCAGATTGCAGGAACCAGAGATTCCGAATCTGGTGGCCGCTCTATTGCTCCGATGTCGAGCATCAATCCTTCTTTAAGACCTGTTCAACTCAATCGCCCTCAAGATGCTCTAGGACTCGTGAATATTGGAAAACTCGGAGAGCTCTTCAATGATAATAAGGCCCAAAGAATTCTTAAGGCCATTGAGCGCATGAGTGAAGAGAAGATCATGTCCTTTAATCAGCAAACACTTCCTGATCAAATTAAAGATCTAGTCAAGTGTGGCTATATTGGTTCACAAGACCTCATTGGCCGCTACAGCGCCGATGCTATTGACGCTTCCCTTGATCCCCAAGTCACTCAGGCCTTTGATAATCTCTCTAATGGAGATCAAAGAAAGACGGCGACAATCGCCAAGCTTGTTCTTGATGGTCACATTGGAGTGGGCGTTGTTGAAAAAGGTGGTTACGACTACCACAATAAGACGAGAAGAACTGGTGAAGTACGTGACTTTCAGGCCGGTGAACTCATCGGTCGCGTCATGCAATTAGCAGCTCTTAAGCAAAAGAATGTGATGATCTACGTCATCACCGACGGTGGTGTTGTAGCACGAGAAGAAATTGATAATACTGCTGATGGACGTGGGAAGTATGTTTGGAGTGGTGACTCAGGTCAAAGAAGCTCTGCTTTTATGCTCCTCTATCGTCACGCTGGTCGCGCCACATTAAGAAATGGTATCCGCCAAATTGGACACTATAAAGCAAGTGGTGGTGTTGAAAATACAGCGACACCAGCTTCCAATAGCTCGACTAATTTAGCGAAATTGATAACGGCTAATTATCTTGCCCTTCACGGGGAAGAAGGAATGCTAACCCAAGTGGTGGGCGATAATCCTTTTGGGGCTAACCTCAATAATTACCTCGTTTTTAATAAAATCGATTAAAGGAATATCCGTGGGACAGACAACGAATAGAATTGTTATGACCATACTTTTCTTAGGGACTATCCTCGTCTCTTTTAACCACTGTATTGGTCCAGTGGATTCAAGTAAGACAAGTCTTAAGTATACCGGACAAAGCAATTCAACATCACAAGCCCCTACAACCAATAGTCCCACAACCCCCACCACTGGGGGGAATGATAAGGCCGTTAGTATTCAGGCCTTTTCCCAAACTATGCACCCTATTACCCAAGCCCGCTGTGTTAACTGTCACGGCAGTTTTCAACAACCCCTTCATGCGGTTGCCGATGCAACTCAGGCCCATGACGCCGTCATTGATGCTTTCAAAGTCAATTTTGATAATATCCCCTCTTCTCGCATGGTCGCAAAACTTCGCGATGAATCTCATAACTGTTGGAGTAATTGTGCGGATGATGCTGATGAAATGGAACGTGCCATTGAGGACTGGAAAGCGATTCTCGATCAAAATGGCGCTTCAACAGGAACAGACACCACACCAACAACGGCCCTTATAACCAATGAGTCCCTCTCCCTTGACCAAGAACTTGATCCCGATCGAGCGATGAATAATGGAACTATTATGCTGGAGGCGGCTTCGGCCATGCTCACAAGCCCCATGGTTCTCAATGGGGACTACATGCATGTTCCAGACAACGGCGCCCTTAATAATAATTCGGGGAGCAATACAGCAGGTCGGGCTAATTTTTATTTTGATACTCCCTACAGTGCTGCTTATAAAATCTATGCTCTAGTGAATGCTCCAAGCAATAATGACAATAGCTTCTTTGTAAGAGTAAACAATGGAAACTATGCTCAATGGCACGTGCCTGTAACGAGTGGTTTTGAATGGCGAGAAGTGACTCACACGACTAATATGAGTGAGTTTACTAACTTCATACCTGTTGGCAATAGTCACCGCTTAGAGGTTAAGCAACGTGAGGATGGCACGCAACTGCAAAGAGTGATTATCACCGATGACCCTGATATTAATCTCAATGAAGCGAGTGGTAACCTCACAGTGACGATTACTTATGACATCAGTGCTCTTGTTGGAACGAGTGCAACTTTTAGTATTGATGTTCAAGAGTATGATTCCTACTCTTACAAACTCTCAAATCCAACGATCACAAGTAATGCTCGCATACGCGTGCAAAATATTAAACCTCTCATCAATGGAAGTTATAATCCTCAACATGCGACTTATACTCTTGTTGATACCACGACTAATATTGGTTCTACCGTATTAAGTCCAAGAGCACTCCTTGCTTTGAAGGATCAAGGTCTCATGATTGATCGCCTTAGTTTTTCTTTTGAGGTTCTAACGAGGAATTAAGAAAGGCGCGTTTAATTCCCTCTTGATTATAGAAGCGAAAGATAAAGATCATCGAAAGGGCGCTGAGAAAGTGCCATATTGTATGGAGTTGGACTTTTCCATAGTAGGGGCCAATAAGACAACCTAATCTAAAGGGTGGCCCCTCAATAAGCATCGCTCCATAGCCAAGACTAATTAAAAGAAAAGCAGTCCAATAAGACTTATAGCTCACTCCTTCCTCTTGACGGTAACAAATCACCTCACTTGAGAGATAGACAAAGAGAAGAGGAAGCATCAAAAGTCCGCTATGAATATTAAGCTGATAAGTGAGTCCCATGAGAATAGCGTAAATGACTGTCCCGATAAAGCTATAGAGACCAATCTTCTCTCTCCCAACAATATTGAGTCTTCGAAAATTGAGAAAAATTCCATAGAAATTGAGAAAGAAGATTCCTAAGAAGTCCGCAACCAGGAAAGTAAAAGTAAAGCTCATATGAAAGAGGATAGAGCCAAGGGCCACAACAATGGGAATATAGCCAATATTGCGCAGTATAGGAGGCGCCCCGCGCTTAGCCTCTTTGAAAATAAGAAGGCTTGCAAAAATGTAGAGAAGACTACTGTAAGTATCAACAGGATCCGCGACCCATCCTTGAGAGATCTCCCCGCAAAAGGGAAAATGAGGAGGAGCGAAGGAGTAGAGTTTATACCAAGGAGAGCTTTCTAACATAGGGCCTTAAGAGGGTTAGGTTTTTTTAATTATAATCCTAAGCCCTCTTATTGGCCAAACGCTTTTAGAATTGAGTTTCCACTTGAAAGAGTGTCGCCTCTTCTGAGCGGTCTTCACGGACAAGAGCAACACCGGCCTTGAGAAGAAGTCTTTGGCTGTGTTGGTAATGAACTTGAAAGTCGTAGATCATAAGATCGTATTCTGTTGGATTAAGAAATTGGCGCGCTCGACCAACAGCAAGAGAGGTCGTTACCGGGCCCGTGAAATTACGAAGTCTTGTCACAAAGAAGTGCTCGTCATCATTACTTCCTCCAGTAAAAGTACCAAAGCCGCCAAGAGAAACAAGACGAGTATTTGAGCTATTGTGTTCAGGGTCGTTATTGACCACAAAAGAATAAGTGTCATAACCACCTGCAATGAGTCCACCATCTTCAGACATAATCGCCTGTGCTCCAATTTCCCAGTTGGTGTGAAAGCGGTACTCCCCTTTTAGGGCGAAAGAGTTGTGATGCCCATGGTACCAACTTGAACGATCGCCCTGACCAAGCCAGTTCCAAACGGCCATCGCCTTAAACTTGTCTCCGTTGTATTTGTAATAAGGAGAGAAGTTATGAACCTTATTGAGCACATAGGTATTGTCATCATTTTGCCAGTAAGCATAGAGAAGGGCCCACTCATGCACGCGATCCAGATGAAAGAGAGCAAGTGCGTACATATCCCCGTCATCACCTTCATCAGTGAAGCTTCCCTCTTTCCTCTTATCAAAGAGAATCGCAGGTAAGAATTTTCCGTAGAACTTATAAACCATAAGACGATCACGACGATCATCACAAGTATTAAAGCAGTCTGAGAAGTTGGCTTCTTGGCGACCAGCTCTCGCATACCAACCCTTAGCAATAGGAAATTCGAGGTAACCATAATCGAGACGAACATCATTTCCGCCGCCGCCGTTATCACTATTTCCTGTCACAGCACCGCTGGCCGTATCACCTGCCCACTGATCACCACTGAGAACCATGCGAGTGGCGACTTTGATTTGATCACTTGTTTGAAGATCCATTTTGAGTCGCAAGAGTTGAGCGAAACCTTGGTCTTTAGAATTAGTATTGGTTTTTTTAGAGTAACCCCGAACATAGGCGTCTCCACCAAATGTCACTTTAAGATTAGGGTCTCCCGGAGTGAAGGCAAAACTCACAGATGAAAGCAAAAGAGCACAAAGGCCCAAAACGGTCTTCTTCATTAAACATCCCTTAGTTGATTTGTCCGGTCCTCTTTTTATTACCTCTGTATAAGTTTTTCAATACAAAGTTTAAAAAAGAGGAACCGTCCGTACTAAAGGGTGAAAGTGAAGTCGTTTACTAATAATCCCGGTAGCTTAAAGCCACCAAGCCCTCTTTGATGATACGTGTCAGTCTCCATAATCGTGTGAGAAAAGCTTGTCACGCGCTCAAGGCCAGCTCCAAATATATGATAGAGGGTCTCGTCAAAGCGGAGGTCCTTGATTGGACCAACGATCTTCCCCTCTTCAACCCACAAGCATCCGAAACGGGTCATACCGGTGAGGCGCCCTTTATTCTTATCGGACCAATTAAGGTAGTGAAGATTAGAGATAAAAAGGCCGGTGCCGATTTCCTTGAGAATATCATCAAGCTCAAGGTCACCCGTTAGCATTTCTAAAGAGCGTGGTGACTCTCCTCGATTAGCTTGATTAGAGGTAAGCCCATATTCATTGGCCGTATCACGACATATGAGAAGATCTTTCATTTGCCCCTCTTCAACGAGAGGAAGAATTTCAGCTGAACTCTCTCCCCATGAATTAAAGCGAGGATTTAAGCCAAGAGTAAAGTTCTCTCTCCAAGTCACAAGCGGAGAAAAGGTTGCTTTCTTTTCATAGAGATCGCCAAGGGGACACTCGCCTCTCTTGTAAGCGCCACCACTAAGAGCATGCCATCCCAAGATCCCTGCGATCTCACCCACAGCGGCCGGGGCGAGGTAACAGCGATACTTCCCAGGCTTAAGTTCCACCTGTTCTTGATCCATAACCTTTAGGGATTGCGCCGACTCTTGCAAGCTTGCTTCTAGGTCAGAAGAGTTAAAATGGCTGCCAGCATAGGAGCCTTTAACGGCCTTCTCTTTGGCACTATAAAGGGAGTAATCAAAGAAGAAGCTTGAAGATTGAAACCAGTGATTCTGCCCGAGGCTATTAGCATTACCGCGACAAGTGAGGCCACTTGTAAAATAGCCCGCAAGATCAAGCCCCTGGCAATATTTCTTAATTTGGCCAACAAACTCATCACAGCTTGGAAGCACTCCTTCCATCTCTGCAAAGCTCTCCCCTTCATTGGTCATTTCGCTATAAAAAGGATCCTCTGGAAGCTCACGAATTTCCTCTTGTAAACTTTCAAGCGTTCTCTTTAAATGGTCACGATTTTGTTCACGGTTTAAAGACAGCTCCACTTCCCCATGGACAACTCTCTTATTCCATTTTAATTCAAAACTGAGGCGACCTTGCTCAACCGCAGTCGCTTGGCGAACTTTACTTTGATTAAAGCGCAGGAAGTGAGTCTCTTCACTACTAAGATTAAGGTTGAGGCTTTCTCCTTCAGCGAGATTTGAGAAGAGGAATTCTTTTATATCAAAGAAGAGATCCTTCCATGACTTATTAACACTTGAGACAGTTGCCATTAGGCACCTCCAAAGACTTCAATATTTTGAAATTTACAAGTAGGGATGGCATGACCAACCCTGATAATCTGATTGGGCTCTCCTTTTCCACAATAGGGTGAGCCCCACACTTCAAAAGTTTCTTGATTGCCAACGTGAGAGAGGCTATTCCAAAATTGGACAGTTGATGAGCGGTAATTGGGATTCTTAACCACCTCTTTAATTTCACCGTCCTTTATAAGGTGAGCATACTCACAACCAAATTGAAACTTATTACGATAATCATCAATCGACCAAGAGCGATTCGTTTGCATGAGGATGCCGTTTTCTGTTGATTTAATCATCTCATCAAAGCTTGAGTCACCTGCCTCAATATTGATATTGCCCATGCGATCAATGGGGGCTCTATTCCATGAGGTTGAACGTGCACAGCTTACACCCTCTAAAGACGAGCGTTTCTGTGATTCAATGCCACCAATGCCGCGCTTGAGAATCCCCTTTTCAATGAGGTACTCCTTTTGAGCAGGCACACCATTATCATCAAAATTATAGCTCGCTAATTCGCCGTCAACCCCGGGATCAAAAGTCACGTTGAGAATTTCAGGGCCATAGCGAAGTTTGCCAAAATCTTCAGCACCGACAAAACTCCAGCCTGCATAATTTCTCTCATCGCCTAGAATCCGATCAAGCTCGAGAGGATGACCAATGGATTCATGGACCTGAAGATAGAGCTGATCCGGAGTGAGGATAAGATCCATCTCTTCACTGGGACACTCCTTGGCCCCGAGAAGTTCATGGACTTCTTTAAGAAGACGTTCTGAATGTTCAAGAAGAGTTGCCTCATCGAGGGACTCTGCCCCCCATTGACGCCCTTGCATTCCGAGTGATCTCTTTTGAATGACATCACCTTTCTTCGCTGTCACTGCCATATCTCTTGTGACCATAGAAAAGCGCTGGGCCCAATCAGAGCCATTGGCCGACAGATACTGGATGGCCGTATCGGTGATCATCGCCCAAGCACTTGCTTCAATAACAGCGTCATCTTTTTTAAGGTTCTTCGTAACCTTTATAAGGCGATCCATAACCAGTGCTGGTGTTAGTTCACTCAGTGGAACTTGAAAGTGGGATTGATAACTCCCCTCTCCCTTTGGTCTCACACTCAGATCAAAGTTCGTTAAAGGAAGGAGCTCTTGAGTTTCGGCCATACTCTTAGCCATTTCCACGGCCCTTGAAAGACCGAGCTGGCTGAGGTCATTTGTGGCCCCGTAACCAATTTGGCCTTTGTGAAAAACCTCAACCATTACGCCTTGAGAAGTTTCACTGCCATTTTGCGCGTTGAGACCATTTCGGGCCATGCGAAACTGGGTTTTCTCATAATAGGAGCGCAGCGCCCACCACTCAAATTTTTCAAGGGAGTCGCCTAGAGAATTTTTCAGGGTCTTTAAGTCGATATTAATCAAGTCATTCATAGATAAGTCCACCTCTATTAAAGAGTTCAAGTGGTAAAAGTCTGGTGAGAATAGTAGAACAAAAGTGATGAAAAAAGAACTCTACCTTGACGCAAGCGTCATCAGCAGTATTGATGAATTCCACGATCAGATGAGGGATCTCTTTGGCCTTCCTCACTACTACGGCCGCACTCTAGATGATCTGTGGTCATGCCTCACAAGCTATGTGAATCCTAATATCCGCTTGATGGTCCATGACTATAATCACCTCCTTGAAATCTTTGGACCAGAACGCCAGGCCGTTCGCGATATTTTTGAAGGCCTCACTGATGTTTGTCCCGAGATGGAGGTTCTTCTCAATTGAGCACCCCTATTGAAATTCTCTTTGAGGATAGTGAACTCTTAATCGTCAACAAACCGCCTTTTATGATGGTTCATCCCTGGAAGGGTGGTCCCCGTGGGGAAATCGACCTGATGAATGCTCTTAAAGAGCAAACCGGTCACTACCTCTATCCCGTACACCGCTTAGACCGCCAAACGTCGGGTGTTGTCCTCTTTGCCCTTGAAAGTAAGGTGGTCACTTTTTTTAAAGACCGCTGGCATAGCGATGAAGTGCAAAAGAAATATCTGTGCCTCGCGAGCGGCGCCCTCCCTGTGGCGGGCTACTATGATAATTCCCTTCGCAATAAGAAAGGCATCAAACAGCCCTGCTACACTTCCTTCGTGCCTCTTGGCTATTTTGATCATCCCCAATTTCCCGCGACTCTTTGTGATGTCACGATTAAGACAGGGCGTAAGCATCAGATCAGACGCCACTTTAGTCGCCACATGAAAAACTTAGTGGGTGACACCCGCTACGGTAAGGGAAAGATCAATGACTTCTTTCGTGAGTTCTATGCTCTTGAGAGACTCTTTCTTCACGCTCACTACCTTAAACTGCCCCACCCCTCTCGCAATGAGCTTATCGAGGTGCGAGCACCTCTGAGCCCAGACCTCGACCTACTTGGAGAAAAACTCTTTAAAGAAAATTGGTCAGAGATAAGGTCGATAGCAGCGAAACCAAAAATTGATTAGCAAAAGCATCCACAAGAGATCAGCAATAAAAAGGTGAAGGAGAGCACCCCAAGTAGGTGCCATCAGGATCCAATTTAAAAAGCCAAAGCCGACAGCTCCATACAAAAGAGCAATGGTTCCCTGAGCTAATCCTGTAGGTTTGATTTTTTCCTTCCAAACACTCAACAGGCCAAACCACAGACTCACCATAAGAACAGCGAGGATGGGATGATAAATTCTCAGGCGAATGAGAAAGGGCGCCTTCTCATCAAAGTCACTTTGAAGTCCTGCAACTAAGCTGTCACTTGGAAAGAGAGTGTTGCCAAGAGCGGCAATGGCACCGAAGGCCCCCACAATCAAAAAGAGAAAAACGGCGAGGGTGCTGAGAAGTTTTTCTTTCTTTGAAAGAGGATCATTGAGCCTAAGCCTCTTTCCTACTGGTGCAATTTTAAGAAGGCACCAACACCAAGTCAGGCTCCCAAGCAGGAGGAGTGTATTGACGAGGTGGGCACCAATGACCCACGCGCGCAGGACACTATCGTCTTGTTCAACTAAGCCCTTTTTGACAAGGACCGCTCCAAGAAGGGCCTCAACCACTGTGATAAAGAGAAAGACAAGACTTCCCTTGGTCATGAGGTGCTTGGGACCAAACTCTTTTCTTGCCCACCACACCTGCATGAGAACAGTGATCCCAAAGAGACCACTTGTAAGGCGATGGGTGAATTCGATTATGGTTTTTAAGGAGGCACTCGTTGGAATCACTTCTCCTTGACACAGGGGCCAATGATCACCACATCCCGCCCCGCTTCCAGAGAGGCGCACCCATGCCCCCCAGAGGATAATAAAAAGAGCTAGCGCTGCATTAAAGTAAATGAGATTTCGCGTTCCATTTTGGCCTTTCATAGGGCCATCCTACTCAATTCATTGAACAATGGCATCTCTAAAGTTTTGACGCTCTCTTATAAAATTCCTTACAATCGAAATACGTTTTTTACATGAGGAGAATTGGTGAATCGCCAAATAGTCTATGGATTGACTCTCTTCACCCTTTGTCTGCTCCTTGATCAGGGCACAAAGGCGTGGGGAATGGCCCAAGGAATATCGGTCCTTAATCGAGGCTTTATTTTTGGCCTCGCACAGGACTTCCCCTCCCTCTTAAGGGTCATGGGGCTGGTCTGTATTTTCGGCTTCCTCTTTTTCTTCTATGTCATGCTTTTAACCTTCCTTCCCAAGCAATTAAGTAAATTAAAAATTGGCCTTAGTCTTCTTATGGGTGGGGTCTTTGGCAATGTTGCCGATCGTGTTTGGCGAGGCAGCTCCATAGACTTCATCCCCCTCCCCCTTGGAGAATGGAGCGTGACCTTCAATCTTGCTGACGCCTTTCAATGGATCGGCGCCGCTCTCATTCTCTATAATGTCATCGTTCATGAAAAGATTATTTGGTATCCTGAAAATCAAAGGGGGCGCTATCTTATTCTTCCGCGCGAGCAAATCCGCTTCGCTGCGAAGATGGCAAGCACGGTTCTTTTGAGTGCTTTCTTTCTTGGCCTCTTCTCTTTGACCTTTTGGCGCGAGATGCTTCTTGATAAGCTTCCTCACCATGCCAATAGTACGCTGAGTTTCTTTATCCTCTCCTACCTCTCCTTAACGCTTCTCTTTAGCATTGCTGTATTTATGGGAGGCATCATCCTCTCCCATCGCACGGCAGGACCTTTCTACGCTTTTGAACAGTACGTAGAGGAGCTTCTCAAAGGAAGAACGAGTCCCCTCGTTTTAAGAGAAGGTGATCACTATCAACACCTCACCAAAGTAGCCGATCAAGTTCGACTGGCCCTTAAGGGAGAAAAAGAAAGATGATGAGACTCATCCTTTTTATAATCATCCTCCTTAGTCCTCGTCTCGAGGCCTATCCCAACTTCATTGGTTACGGATACACGAGTTGTTTAACCTGCCACTACAATCCTTTTGGCAATGGTCCTCTCACAGACTATGGCCGTGCTGTCGCCGCTACCTCCATTGTCAGTGATACTTTCTACTCTAAAGAAAACACTCTAGATAAGAGAGGAAAGAAGAGTGGCTTCATGTACACCGAAGCTTTTAATGATTGGATTCGCCCCTCCATGGACTATCGCGGCCTCAACCTTAAAAAGAATATTGGAGAGGATTCTTCTGAAAGTGAATTCATCCATATGGATGCCAATGCGAGCGTCGTCCTGCGCCTAGGCCCAAGTGACAATAGAGACAAGTTTATCGTCTCAGCGACCTTTGGTTATGCCCCCGAGCCCAGAAGTGGCACGCCAGAATATACTGACTCTTACCGCTCTCGTGAGCACTATATTGGTTATCGAATTAATACTTCATGGGGAATTTACGCAGGCCTTATGGATAAGATCTATGGCATTCGCATTCCCGATCATGTGGCCTTTAGTAGGGTGACAACATCAAATACCATGAATGATCAAAGTCATGGGCTTCTCGTTCACTACACCACCCCTGATTGGGATATTGGCCTTCAAGCCTTTGTGGGAAATATGGCCGAAGAAGCTGAGGTTCGCCAAAAGGGTTTCGCGGCCACTGCCGAATACACGTGGACTCCCCAATTCCGCCCGGGAGCTTCCCTACAAATGTCAGAGTCTGACTTTAAGAAAACCACGGCCTATGCCCTTCACGGTCGCCTTGGCTTTGGAAAAGGCAATAGTGTCCTTGGAGAAATTGGCCAAGTGGCTGAAGACTTGCCCTTACGTGGTGTGATCAGTACCAATCGCTATTGGCTCGTGCAAACCCATGTCCTTGCTAAGAAGGGACTCTTTCTTTTAAACACTATTGAATACCTCAAACCCAATCTTGATGAAGAGGCCAAGCGCTTGCGCTGGGGCCCAGGTATTCAATGGTTTCCCTATCAAAGTATTGAGCTCAGAACAGACCTCACCAATACTCGCGTCCATAGTGATTCATCTGTTGCCGATGATTCTTGGGACCTCTCGACACAGGTGCACTTATGGTTTTAAGACTCTCCCTCATTCTGTGCCTCTTCTTTAGTGGACTAAGTTATGCAGCCCCTTTACGAATTTCAAAGAGTGAGAAGCGCCTCTTTGAAACCGCTAAGGCCGCCTATAAAAGAGGAAATTATGAAGACGCTCTCGAAGTCTTAACACGCGCTTTTAACCTAAATGATGGTCGTACCCCCTCTGGTGCCCTCTTTCTTGCTGGCTACAGCTTTGAAAAATTAGGCCGCTGGAAAGAAGCTGAGAAAATGTACACAAGCCTCATTCTCAATCACTACAAAGCGAAGAACCACGCCATCATTGCAGCCTATAAAAGTGGCGACTATGAAGGCGATGAAGATATTCCAGAGAAACTTCTTGAGGCCTACCACAGAAGAGCTGAAGCGCTGGCCCAAATCATCTTAGCAGATGACCGCCCACTACGCCCTAACCTCTATGAGCTTCTCAAAAAAAATTCCTTCATGTACGTCGCTATTCTCGAAGAGAGTGACTATGAAGACGATAGTTATGAAACGATTACAGAGAGAATCGAAAAAAGAGAACAACACCTCAAGGCCGTCAAGTATCGCACGAGTTGGTTCGTTCAAAGCTCCTATGTTTCTTGGCGTGATGAAGTGAAGCTGATCCGAAGTAGTGGTGGTGAGTACACCCTCAAGTCAACTGGTGAAGGCACTTGTCTTGGAGGTGGCTGGCGCTATGAGAATGATTATTGGGAAACGAATATCAGTGGCTGCTATGCCCTTACCAATCAGACCATTGGAAATGATGATCCTAATGACCCCTTTACTTATTTTCAAAAGGACGTCAGCTCTTCAGCTCTCTTCTTTGGCCCTAGCTTTCTTTGGAAGCCGGCCTCTAAGCAAGCTTCAATAGGTCTTCATATCCCCTTCGTTATTCGCCAAGCTGAATATGAAGCGGCTGAGGGGGATATTATTGAAGACGCTGATATCTTTACCTACGGACTTCTTCTTCAAGCGGATTGGCGTTTTGAAAAATGGGGTATCACGACAAAGTTTGGTAAGGTTCAGCGCTTTAGCTCAAGCATCTGGTCTCTAGGCGCCCTCTACACTTTCTAATTTTGGATAGAATTTAAAGGCCGTTAATCCAGTCTCGTAAGGTTTCGGCATCTTCGTTACTAATTTGGGGAGCACCTTCAGGCATATTGCCCCCATAGTTTCGAAGTTTAGTTATGAGGGTTGAACCATCAGCATCGCCCGCAACCACACGGCCATTTCCAGAATTAATCCACTCCTCATCAGTATCGTAAGCTGCCCAGCCAGAATGAAAATGGCAATTGGCACAGTTTTGCTGAATGATAGCATTAGCATCGCACAGGGCTGTGTTGGACTGATCGGCACAGTAACTTGAGGCTATAAGATTATAGTCATTAGTATTAGAGTTAAATGATTGGCCACAGCCCACCAGGGACAGGACCAAAATTAAATTTCTACTTAATTGGAACATCGGCACTTACTTGAACTGTATCCTTTACGCCAATACCTGCGTATTTAATCCCACTGAACTTAAAGTCTTTTAGATTCAAAGGAAACTTAACCATCATTCGATTCCCTTTAACAGAATAACTAAAGCTTATCTTTTTTTGAATATCTTTAACTTGGATAATGGCCACACCTTTGCCACCTTTTGCCGTTCCTTTAAGAATCTCAATCTTCTTGTGCTTCTTGGCTTCCAGCTTATCCTTGAGGTGATTATCTCTTAGCTCCAATCCAGTATCAAAGCTCTTTACTCGGACACTAAGGCCACTTGTGACATAAGCGTCTCCCTGTTTCTTCACACTCCCTTTTACCTTTGATGATTTGATTTCAAATGACCCTGCCGGCGAGAGGTTCACAAGTACTTTTAAAGAACCTTTGGCATAGAGTGAGACACTAAAAAGTAGACTGAGTAGGAGAACACTAATGGCTTTCATAAAATCCTTCTTAATTACTATTTATTATTACGAAACTAGAAATAGTTTAACATCAATCTGACAAAAGACTATAGCGCTTAGACCATTTTTCTGGGTATACTAAGACCGCTCTATGAGGGAGCACTAAGACCTACAAGGATGGAAACCATGTTTAAAATAGTATTTTGGTTGGTCATGACCTGGACAGTTGCAATCGTAATGGCCCTTGGAACCAGTTTCTAAATTTGATTCTCAACGACTCTGATAAGACTATAAAAATTAAAGAGTTCTACGAGCAATATGAGCATATTGCTCCTGCCCTCTTTTTCTTTGGAGGGTTTCTCCTTGATGTCTTCACTTTAGGTCGAGTTGATGATGGTCTCAATATTGTCACCCTCACCTTCTATTTGGTGATCTCTCTTTACACCTTTGTCCTAGAAATAAAAGAAGTTAAGCTTACGGAGACATCCTCAAAACTCAAAACTCTAATCCTCACCTATCGTGATGAGATTTTTCATTTCGGCCAGGGGGCACTCCTTTCAGCTTTTACGCTCTTTTATTTTAAGAGTGCGAGCCTCTCAACAAGTCTCATTTTTCTCCTCTTCATGGTGAGCCTTCTTCTGCTCAATGAATTGCCCGCCTTTCAAAAACTAGGTCACCTTATTAAGGGTATCCTTATCAACCTCTCTCTCCTTTCCTTTTGCTTAGTTTATATTCCACAAATTGGCGGCAAAGTGGGGACGTTGATGTTTATCTTGAGCCTTTCCATTTATGCGCTCTTACTCGCTCTTTTTCTGTGGGCCTTTCTTAAAATCAAATGCCCTCTGCCAAGCCTTAAACGTTCATGGCTTATTCCTGGCGTCGGTCTCGCTTTCTTTATCTTCGTGATGAGGCTTCTCAATTTAATGCCGCCAGTTCCACTCTCTCTTGAAACGGCCGGTGTCTATCACAAGGTTGTCAAAGACTATCCCCGCTATGAACTTCACCACGAAAGACCCTGGTGGCGCTTTTGGCACACTTCGGATGAACTCTTTAGCGCACGCCCCGGCGATAAGGTTTTTTTCTTCGCTCGTATCTTTGCTCCAGGCGGTTTTGAAGATCAGGTCTTTGTTCATTGGCAGACTTATAAGAGTGGCGACTGGTTGACGAGCGATAAGATCCCCTTAAGTATTTTAGGGGGAAGAGAAAAAGGCTTTCGCGGCTATGCCTATAAGCAAAATTATACGCCAGGTCTGTGGAGGGTTTTAGTTGAGACGACCAGTGGTCTTGAAATTGGCCGCCTTGAATTTGAAATCCTCTCTTCGAATGAAACCAAAGAGAGGAACTTTACGGTTATTACCGATGGTGATTAACGGCTACAGTTTTCAATGAGAGAGAGCATTTCAGAGAGTGAATCATGTTGATAATCAGGAAGACTTGCCACAGCTCCTTTTAAACACTTTCCAACTCCTCTTCCGCCTTGAGAACACGCCTTGGTAATTTTTGTCATCTCTGAAAGAGAATCGTGGTTGTAGTCAGGAAGGCCATCAACAGCGACCTCAACACACTCCCCTGAGCCCACTGTTCTCGCGTCACGACAACTAGAAACGATCGTGTCCATCTCGCTTAGAGAATCATAGTTATACTCAGGCAGTCCATTTAGTGAGCCCTGTACGCATTGACCAATTCCCATTGAATCAGAGCCACAGGAGCTGATAAGTCTTTTCATTTCTGAGAGAGAGTCGTGGTTGTAATCAGGAAGCGCCTCTGCTGTCACCCTAAGACAAAGGGCTGAACTTATGCTTTCAACCGCACGACATGTTTCAATAAGGGAGATCATTTCACTGAGAGAGTCATGATTATAATCAGGAAGATTATCTGTACTAAACTTCACACACTGACCAGCACCCTCTGAGCCTTTTGAACAGGCCTTGATAATACGGGCCATCTCCGATTGACTATCATGTTGGTGGGCTGGAAGTGCACTCGTTGCCGCGCTTACACAACTGTCATATTGAGGGGATTGATCACAAACGTCATTATTTAAAATCTGCTCAGTGGTCACTGTTTCACGAGTTCCATCAAGACAGGTCACGCGCCAGTGGTTGGAAGCAATTTGTTCTAAGGATTCAGCATCATTGAGACCAGCAAAAGCTGAAAAAGATAACATAAAAGCAAAGGTCATTTTCTTCATCATTTCTCTCCAAAAAAAGTTTTAAACTGACCCCTCTAGTTGGTGCTGATAAAAAAACGGCCAGTTCATCGTTAATTAAACTAACAACTTAAGGTGGATATCTTAGGTGACATGCTTAAGAGCTTACCTCTCTTTTGGCAACACCAATTAATGTCCTAAGCTAACGTTTTTATTTAAAGTCCTAAGCTCAAGAGAATTTAAACACCATTTAAGTCGGTCAGTTTAAAAAAGTTTTGGAAAACCTATCATAAATAAATGACATTTTTAAAGCCTATGGAAAACTTAAGTGCGGCGTACTAGCCGCATGTAATCTCTTGCACTTAGCTCATTTATATATCCCCAGCGCTCAATAATTTCCTTTGGAAAAGGGGGAATTTGTGAAATGTCGACTTTAGTTCGAGGGTGATGATGGGCCATGTCAATGAAGTTCATGGCCAAGAGAAGAGCGCTAATTCTTTGGTGCATATAATTGCCAGGCCGGTCACTGTAACGACTAACAGAGGGAATCAGAAGCTTTGTTAAAAGATAAACGGATTGAGGAAACTGAACAACCAAGGCCATATTCCACACTTGATAAAGATCACTCCATTCCTTTTGGGCGGGACTAAAGAGAAGAAGACCATTGCCGTCTTCACTAAAGCGCGATGGCGCTCCAAAATGATATTTTTTAAAGAGGCCAAAGAAGCCCTGATAATTGGGATTAAAGAACATCAAAGGTAAGGTGGCATTGGCCCAAAAACCTGTGCAAAGGTCGACGAGAAAGGCCTCAAAAATATTGAGAGTGAGGAAGAACTTTGCAAAGTTCTTACTCATTCTCTCCTTTTTCCAAGCCTTTAGAAAAAGCACCACGGGCTTTTGAATGGAATGCAGCTTGATAATCCCCAGAAGATTAAGACGCTCCACCGCAAAAGCAAAGGAGAGGAGATGAATGGGATCGACAACTTTTCTTATATCAGTTGGGAGATCATTCTCCTCTAATTGATCGAGAAAGGGCGTTAAAGATTGATTTTCAAGACAGCCCTCTTAAATCTCATCGAGAAATTTTAACAGATCGTGAGATAGAGAAGTCGGAAGAAGATAATGTTCGTGTTCCTTAAGAGCAAGGAGAAGCCACTCACCACTTGCATCCCTAACCTCAAACTGAAGATAAGCTTCTCCTAGAGCTCTCTTTAAAGACTCTTCCCCTTCATCTTTAAGGGCTTTCACAAATAGTAACTTAAGACTTTTTAACACTCTCTTAGTTTAGCACAAAAAAAAAGCTCCCCAATATGGGGAGCTTCATTATCTTTTTTTGAAGAATCTCTAATAAATGATTAGAAACGATCCATTACTTCAGAGGCATCAAAGAAGTAGTTGATCTCTCTCTCAGCACTTGCTTGAGAGTCAGATCCGTGAACAGCATTTTCCCCAACGCTCTTAGCGTAAAGCTTACGAAGAGTGTTCTCAGCAGCATCAGCAGGATTAGTGGCACCCATGATCTCACGGTTTTTGTCGACCGCGTTCTCACCTTCAAGAACCAAGAGCATTACTGGAGCTGATGTCATGAAAGAAACGAGCTCTCCAAAGAATGGTCTTTCTTTGTGCTCAATATAGAATCCCTCTGCTTTTTCTTTAGAAAGAGTCGTTAGTTTTGCAGCAGCAATTCTAAGACCTTCTTTTTCAAAGCGAGCGATGATGTTACCGATGTTGTTATCAAGAACGGCGTTTGGCTTTACGATTGAAAATGTTTTTTCCATTTTTTAACTCCTCAATATTAACTTCTACAGGATTATTTCTTAAGTACTTCTTCTACTTTCGCACCAAGCTCAGCTGGAGAACGAGCAATCGTTACACCACACTCTTCAAGGATACGAAACTTAGCTTCGGCCGTGTCATCTCCACCAGAGATGATCGCACCAGCGTGACCCATTCTTTTTCCGGGAGGCGCTGAAGCACCAGCAATGAAGCTGACAACAGGCTTAGTCATATTCTTCTTAATCCAGCGACCAGCATCAGTTTCTGCTGAACCACCAATTTCACCGATCATAATAACGGCTTCAGTATCTGGATCTTTTTCAAAGAGCTCAAGCATATCAATGAAGTTCGTTCCATTAACAGGATCCCCACCGATACCAACACAAGTTGATTGACCAATTTCTCTTTGAGTAAGTTGGTAAACTGCTTCGTAAGTAAGAGTTCCTGAACGAGAGATAACCCCTACCTTACCTGGCATGTGAATATGACCTGGCATAATTCCGATCTTACACTCACCCGGAGTGATAATTCCTGGGCAGTTTGGACCGATAAGGCGTGTCTTAGAACCACGAAGGGCTGCCTTAACTTTAACCATATCAGTAATTGGAATTCCTTCTGTGATTGCAATCACGAGTGGGATTTCAGCATCAATACACTCAAGGATTGAGTCAGCTGCAAAAGGAGGTGGAACGAAAATCATCGCCGCATTACACTCTGTCTTTTCCTTTGCTTCTAAAATGGTGTTGAAGACAGGAAAACCTTCGTGAACAGTTCCACCTTTACCTGGTGTAACACCACCAACAAAGTTTGTTCCGTAGTCACGTGATTGCAGAGAGTGAAATGTTCCCTGTTTTCCAGTGTATCCAACAGTGATGAGTTTTGTGTCTCTTCCTACTAAGATGGCCATTACTCGCCTCCTTTTTTAGCAGCTTCAACAACTTTTTGAGCTGCATCTGCAAGATCTTCGGCAGCAATAATGTCGAGATCTGATTCATTTAGGATTTTCTTTCCAAGAGCAACGTTTGTTCCTTCTAGACGAACAACGAGAGGTACTTTAACTCCAAGCTCTTTGGCAGCTCCAACAACACCTTCAGCGATGATGTCACACTTCATAATTCCACCGAAAATATTAACGAGAATCGCAGAGACATTGTCGTCAGAAAGAATGATAGAGAAAGCTTTTTGTACAGTTTCCTTAGTAGCGCCGCCCCCTACATCGAGGAAGTTAGCAGGCTTTCCACCAAAGAGTGAGATGATATCAAGAGTCCCCATCGCAAGACCGGCACCATTAACAAGACATCCAATATTACCGTCAAGCTCAATGTAAGCAAGACCGTGCTCTCCTGCTTCGAGTTCTTTTGCAGACTCTTCAGTAGGATCGCGAAGCTCTTCAATTTCCGGATGACGGAAAAGAGCATTGGCATCGAAGTTAAGTTTCGCATCAAGTGCGAGAACATCTCCACCCTTTGTCACAACAAGAGGGTTAATCTCTGCCACAGTACAATCTTTTTGAGTATAGAGGTTATAAAGACCATGGAAGAACTTAGAAGCTTTCTTAACCAGCTCTTTGTCCTTAAGGCCAATTCCATAAGCAAGCTTACGACCAACAAAGGGAGTGAATCCCGCTGCAGGATCAATAGCTACTTTGATAATTTTCTCAGGAGTTTCCTCCGCAACCTTTTCAATCTCAACGCCACCTTCACTTGAAGCCATGAAAGTGATGCGGCCAGTGCCACGGTCAAGAACGAGACCTGCATAGTACTCGTGATCAATGTCACAACCTTCTTCAATAAGAAGTGTGTGAACTTTCTTTCCTTCAGGACCTGTCTGGTGAGTTACCAGAGTTTTTCCAAGGATATCATCCGCGTGAGCGCGAACTTCATCTAATGATTTAGCAAGCTTCACACCGCCTGCCTTACCGCGACCTCCAGCATGGATCTGAGCTTTAACAACCCAAATATTCCCGCCTAGTTCTTCGGCTGCTTTAACTGCTTCGTCAACAGTCTTGGCCACTTTACCTCTTAAGGTATTGATGTTGAATTCACGCATCAATCCTTTTGCCTGGTATTCGTGCACATTCATAATCGAGACTCCCAAAATGAGTTTCATGAAATGTCATTAATGACACTCCACTGTATTTACAATCAAAATTTGTCCCCATAATAGTGGTATGAGGTGACTTACTCTAGGAGCAATGCACTACATTGCCTTGATTTCTTTAAAAAAAACCTGAGGTAAATAAATGATTTCGACCCCAACTGATGATTCTCTGGCCTATGCAATCCTTGAACCCGCCTTCTTTAAGCTCGATGGCGGAGCAATGTATGGCATCATTCCAAAACCTATGTGGAATCGCGTTCATCCCGCCGACGAAATGAATCGGGTAAATTTAGCGCTGCGCTTATGGGTCATTCGCTCCAAAGATCGCCTTGTTGTTGTCGACACAGGTATTGGCGATTACCACGATGAAAAATTTGAAAAGACTTTTGATGTGAGAAGTTCAAAAGACCCACTAGAGCAAGCCCTTAACCAGCTTGGCCTAAGCTGTGATCAGGTGACCGACCTGGTGATCTCCCACCTTCACTTTGATCACGTGGGTGGCATTGGTAAATTAAATGAATCTGGAGAACTTGTGCCCACCTTTCCCAATGCTCACTGCCATATTCATAAAGACCACTGGCACTATGCTCATCATGCGACCCCAAGAGATGCAGGCTCTTTTCACACCCACTCTTTTGATCCCCTTATAAAAGACTATTATGAGGCTAAGGGCATGCTCACCTTCTATGAAGGTGAAGAGGGACTTCTCTTTATGCTCAATAACAAGGAGGAGCTGCGCTTTAAAGTTAGCTTTGGCCACACCCCTTGGCTTATGCATCCCTACACCAAAGATTTTCTCTACCTGACAGACCTCGTCCCCACATCAAACCATGTCCATCTTCCTTGGGTCATGGGCTACGATATTAGCCCCGGCGAGACGACTCTTCATAAAGAGAAGCTCTTTGACTTTATCATTCATAAAAATCTTGATGTGATTTTTGAACATGACCCCATTTACTGGGGCTCAAAGCTTGGAGAGACGAAGAAAGGTCGAATTGGAAATATCGAGCGCCATGAAAGCGAGGCCGGAAAACTCTCCTACCCCATCACAAGAAAGGACTAAGGTTCGACTTCTTTGAGTTTGGCGCGAATGGCATTAATTCGAGAGCGCCCAACTTCCTTAAGCGCCTCCACTTTTCTTTTAAAGTAATCGACATGGGCCTTGGTGTTCTGACGACGGAGGCGTCCAACTTTCTTAGTTCGAGTTACCATCTCTGAAGCGATGAGACCAATATCCTTGCCATAATTATTAAGATCTTCATAGGCCTGCGACTGCTCAGGGCTATGATTTAATAAAGAAAGGTGGCGTCTATAACTATCTCCGATAAGGTCTGTGAGCATTGGCCCCACTTCTTTATTGTAGCGCTCTTCAAACATAAAAATCGAGCGCCCCTTTGTAATCCTTCTCATGATCTCAATATAAAGATTCTCAATGCGATCCAAGAGACCAATGAAGGTTTGATAGCGTTCTCGATATTCTTTTAATGGCCGAACCAGCTCACGCTCGAGAAACTTCTTTTGCACCTCTAAGCGTTTTTTAAAGGATTCTTTATCAAGCGAAGAAAGAAGAATACTGCCTGTCACTTTAAAATGCTGATTCTTTTGTTGTGTGAAACTCATGTCTTTAAAGACCAGCTTATCTTTAAGAAAATCACTTAGCTTCGCCATAAAACCTTCTCGGCGACTCGTGATTTCGTACTCATAAAAACCAGGAAGAAGATTATCCCCCTTGAGAATTTCAATTTCATCAAAGTAGGCCATCTTACCTTTTAAAAGGGCCTGAGACTGAAGAACGATCCTCTCATTATTAAAGACTTTCTTCTTCACTTCAGAGGTCAACACTTGCCCAGGAACGGACTGTAGCTTAATAAAGACCACCCCATCATAGGGAAAGTTTGTCGCGAGCCAAAGGCGATTATAATCTTTAGTCGCTCTTAGGCGATGACTTACACGCCCATTAAAAGGTCGTGTCGCCACTCTCATCAGCGACTCTCTTGTTGCCTTGGTCACTTGATAGGGAGTGCGCGTGGACTGGAAGCTCTCGTTTGAAAAATAGAGAATGAAGGCGACCCCTAAGGTGACAAGGCCTAAGGAGAGATAGAGTTTGGTTCCCTTAAGTTCAAAGCGCTGGTCCTCTTTTTCAAAGAACTCCTCTTCGTACTCACCTTCATCTTCTTCTTCGTCATCCTCAAGGTAAAATTCCTCTTCTTCAAGAGACTCGACCTCTTCCGCCTCAGATTCAATTTCTGGCTCCAGTTCAATTTCTGGCTCCGGTTCTAATTCTGGTTCCAGTTCAATTTTTGGTTCCAGTTCAATTTTTGGTTCCAGTTCAATTTCCGGCTCCGGTTCAACTTCTCGCTCCAGTTCAACTTCTGGTTCGATGACTGGCTCAGGTTCACTGGGGAGTTCGAGGACAATTTCTTGCTGAGGGGGTGTGGGTTCCTCTTCTGGAATCGGAGGGAGCGGTGGGGGCAGGTCCTCAGGACCTGGTTCCTTCACTTTGACAATCTTCTTAGGCTTATTTTTAAGGGCCTCTTTCTGGCGTAATTTTTTAAACTTAAGCTGCAACTCTAATTCGCGCTCTTTGCGCCTCTTCTCGCGCTCAAGGCGCTCAAGCTCGCGGCGCTTGGCCTCTTCATCAATTTCCTCTTGTTCAGCAATCATTTGCTGAACGCGAGGATGATGAAAGAAAGGCATCCAATCGGGATCCCCTTCTTGCCATACAAGCTGTTCCGGATCCATTTCATCGTTGTTGACCTTCTCAAGCATTTGCTCAAAAGAGAAGGGGCCAAGATGATGATCTCCGTGGAATATAAACCAATACTTTTCTGTCACCTATCCTATTATAGCCGCACTGGGGTTGAGAACAAGCTAGAAAGATACCGACTAAAAGAGTAGAATGTTTTCATGAACTGGCAAACAAATCTCAAAGAACGAAATACTCTCAAATGGTCTGATCGTCTTAAGCCTTTTGATGAATCTCACATCCATCCCCATCTTCTCATTGAAGCCCCCTGTGACCTTGGGGTCATGAGAAATGGGGGCAAGCGTGGTGCTAAACATGGGCCAAAGGCAATCACCTCTGTCTTAAAAAAAATGGTCCCCCTAAGCACGGATAGCACCGCCATCACCGCCTTGAGTACCGGTGTGAGCCTTGAAGAAGAAATTGAACACTTTCCAAGTGTCCAGCAACGAGAAACAGATCTCATCAAAGAATCACTCCCGGATCACCTCAAAAAGATCGCCCATATCGGCGGAGGCCATGATCATATTTACCCTTTAATTAACGCCTTTCTTGAGCGCTACCCTAAAGAAGAAATTCTGATTCTCAATATTGATGCTCACCTCGACACCAGGGCTGATGAACAAACCCATTCAGGAACTCCCTTTCGTCAACTCTTTAAAAAGTTTGGAAAACGCCTTCACCTCGTTCAAATTGGTATTCACTCCTTTGCCAATCACCCCACCAATTTTGAAGACATGGGAGAGATGGAAGTTCTGCACTGGCATGAGAGTGACACTCTTAAAAAAAGCCTTAAGGTCATCCTCTCTCAGCATAGTGATAAAACTCTATGCTTGAGTTTAGACTGTGATGGCCTTGATGGCAGCTATATGAGTGCTGTCTCTGCACCCAATCATCGCGGACTCTCCCAAGATCAATTTTGGAGTGTCTTTAAGAGCTGCCAGGAATTTTGGCATCAAAGTGAGCATCCTGCTCTTTATGGTGTTTATGAGTTTAATCCTCTCTTTGATGACTTGAGTACACGAGCTGCACGCTTTGTGGCCTCCAGTCTTTTTGACTTCTATGAGTGACCTCAAACCCCTACAACGAAAAGCAGAACATAGCTTTAACGCCTTCTTTGAAAAATATAAAGAAGACATGGCCTGCGCCCAAGGCTGCAGCCGCTGCTGTGTCGGAGGGTTAAGTGTCTTCGCCTGGGAAGCTGCCATCATTACGGATTGGTTTCATGCCCTAAGCCCTGAGCAAAAAGCCGCTTGGAAAGAAAGACAAGAAGTTCCCTCAAGCCAAAACCAGCCCTTCATTAATAGCGATGGTGATGAAGACCGGCCTTGTGCCTTCTTACGAGGAGACTCCTGCTCTATTTACGAAGCGCGACCTAGCCTCTGTCGAACACAGGGGATGGCGCTTAGTTTGAAGTCTGAGCAAGGGGAGAGACTTCGCGATTGGTGCCCCCTCAATTTCTCAACCAGTGAACCCCAAGCGCAAGATGATCTTAATCTCGATCAACTTAACGCAATGCTATCTCAAGCCCAACTCATTCATGAGCGAGAAAATCCCGAAGCTCTAGGCCCCCTACGGGTTGACCTCAGTGATTTAAGAGATTACTTATTAAGGTGTTAATCCCGAATATTTTACTCAAGGATCACCTATGTCTCGCAATCTGTGGCTTAAGATTCACCTCTTTCTTGTAGGCCTCTTTCTTCCTCTCCTCTTCATCATTCCCCTGTCAGGAACCCAATACCTTCTGGGCATCAAAGGTGAAGCTGTTAAAACTGATGCTTTTAGCGTGGAGACTCCCTACACCACTGATGCTGATGTCATACGTGCCCTCTTTAAAACGCAGAAGGTCGACTTTGATTTTGAGTACGTTAAGAGTCGTGGCAACCATAGCGTCCTTCGCCCGGCCACACGTGATCACTATGAAGTTCATAAAACTGACACGGGGATGACGTTTAAAAAAGTAGAACCTAATTGGATCAAGATTCTTCAGGAGCTCCACTTTGGTCACGGTCCAAAACTCATGAAGAAAGTGCAGATCGCTTTTGGTATTGCCTTCTTTCTTCTTATCCTCTCAGGAATGATCCTTACTCTTAGCCTTAAAAAGAGACTTCCGCTCTTTGGAGCGGCTTTTGGACTTGGGTTAATAGTGATGGTTGTTGCTTCTTTGTAAGGGCAATTATTTTTGAAGCTTAAAAGCAAAAAGCCCAGCTGTTTCCAACTGGGCTTTTCGAGAGACATTTAGATGGAGTTGGAAAAAATCCTTTTTTCGTAGCTCCTACACACACACGTTTATTATATAAGCAAAGAGCGTGCCAAAAATGGTATTGCAGAGGCCATTGACAGAAAAATCTCTAAAGGCCTGTAAATACTAGCTGGCGCACAAAGTAAAAAAAGACAAATTTTAGCGGTTTTTGAGTCAAAAATTCGACTGACTAAGAGCGCATGCGCTCATTAATTTGACTCCCTAAGAAACTCGGCTAACTTTTGAATTCCGAGATGCAATGCTTCATCATCATCACTTAGATGATAAAGCCTTCCCACAGAGCGAAAAATCTTGCGCGATTCTTTTTGCACAATATCAATTTCCATCGTCAATCCATCGTGGGCCTTATTAAGAGTAAGGCGTCCGAGAAGATAATCATTTCCCGTCAAAGGAACGAAGTGCTCACTGGGGTAGGAGTTTTTGTCTAACATGCTCCCGAAATTCGCCTATTCCCCACGCCTTGGCAAGAGCTTTCATTTCCCTTAACCTCTTTCACTATGAAAACACTAAAAAAATTATCACTCCTGACATTTGTTATGACTCTATCCCTTGGTGCAGCCCACGCTGATTGCTCTCTTAAAGGTGAACCGAAAGTTTCTTGGGTTGCCTTTAAGACCATGAAGAAAGTTGGTGTTGGCGGAAGCTTTGATAAAGCAACATCCGAAGGTAATAAGAGTGCTAAAGACATCAAAGCCCTTCTTGCAAATCAAAAGATCTCAATCGACACAGGCTCTGTTAACACTAAAAACCCTGCCCGAGATAAAAAGATTGTTAAGCATTTCTTTGGTGCTTTAAAAGAATCGACAAAGGGAATGATCACTGGTCAGATTAAGAAAGTTTCAAAAGATACTCTCACCATTGATATTTTTATGAATGGTAAGAAACAAACCGTTCCGATGAAGTACTCTTTTGAAAAGGGCATGGTTAAGGCAGACGGACATATCGATGTTCTCGACTTTGCTCTTTCTGATGGACTCGCTCAAATCAACAAAGCTTGTTATGCCCTTCACGAAGGGAAGACATGGTCCCATGTTGAGATTTCTTTTGAGCAAAAGGTAACTTGTAAGTAATCCTGCGAGTGAAGAGACGAAAGTTTTCCAATCGCCACAATAAACAATCTCATGGCCTTAGTGGACTCCTTAAATGGCAGTATCAAAAATTCCTAAGGCCAATAGAAAAGCCATCTCACGAAGAGCCCTTTAAAGAAGCGCAAGACTACATTAATCGTGTCAATAGCGCGACCTTTGTTAATCACTCGACTTTTATACTCAATATAAACGGGACGATCATTCTCACGGACCCCATTTGGTCAGAGTACTGCTCCCCTATTCAAGGCTTTGGCCCCAAGAGGATTCAAGGACCTGGGATAAAGTTGGACTCACTTCCTAAGGTCGACATCGTTCTTATTAGCCACAACCACTATGACCACTTGGATTACGAAACCCTTAGTAAACTGAAAAGACTCTTTGATCCTCACTTTTGTGTTCCCCTAGGCGATGGAGAACTTTTGAAAAAGATGGGAACACAGAAAGTTACGGAATTTGATTGGTGGCAAGAAGAAGTGAAGTGTGGACTCCCCCTCACTTTCTTACCAGCGGAACACTTCTCCGGCCGCGCCCTCTTTGATCAAAACCAAAGCCTGTGGGGTTCGTGGGCCATAAGAGACGCGGATCAATTCCTATACTTTGCGGGAGACACCGGTTACTCCAAGCACTTTAGTGAGATAAGGAATTTCTTAAAGGACCCCATCAGCCTTTCTCTTCTCCCCATTGGAGCTTATCTTCCGCGTTGGTTTATGAAACCTGTCCACATGTCACCCCAAGATGCCTGTCAGGCCCACCTCGATTTAGGAAGTCATAAGTCTATCGCCATGCACTTTGGAACGTTTCTCTTGGCCGATGATAGGCCAGATGAAGTTATTGAAGACTTTCAAAAGGCGAAGGATTATTTTCAGATCTCAGAAGAGGAGTTCTCTCTTCCCACTGGGGCGAAATCTTTTGCATGGAATCGAGTTCACGCTTCAGGCGCTTCGCAATAGCACTCTCTTTATTTCTCTCTCGTTCGTGATCCCTCTGCATTTTAAGGAGGGCCTTGTAGAGAATATCCGGTGGAATTTGATGAGGATACTCTTGATAGAAGTCATTAAAGTACGATGCCAGCTCTTCTTTTAGACAGAGGAAAATAACTTCACAGCAATTAAATTTATCACCTTTTTTAAGGTAAGGAATCGGCTTCTTAAAGAGATTTGTCGTCGCGTGACTAAGGACCCCTTTAACTGAATAGTTATGCCCTAAATTTTTAAAGATAAAATCCTTTATCTCTTCATGACGGTGCTGATCAAGTGAGAAATCAAAACTTCGTATGATCTTATTCTCACGATAAAACTTTCGACGATTAATAAGACGCACACCAAAGTCACTGCATTCAAAGATGAGGTATGTTTTCTTTTTTTCATCAAAGAGAAGCTCAAGAGTGACATGACTAAAGGGCAGGCCAATTCCTAATAGCCGACTCTTTATCACCCACGATCCAATATTGAATTTAAGGGGTGTCGAAAATAAAATGGTGACCTTTGATGCCTTCAAAACCTACCCTAAAAAGTAATCCAAGAAATCCTTTCTCTTCATATTTTTACCTAAAATCGGGTAAATTTACGACAACTTTATGCGTCAACGAATTCGCTTTAGAGGTTTTTTATAAGAACAAAGATCCCCATGAAAATAAGGAATACTCCAAAGCCTTTTTTCAAAACACGCTGAGGGATATAGGGCACTAATTGGCTTCCCACTAAGATTCCACCGATGGAAAACAAACTAAACTTTAACAAAAAGGGCCAATCAATCGCGACTAAACCAAGATAACCAGTGAATCCACTAAAGCTGTTAAGGCTAATTATGAGAAGACTTGTTCCCACTGCCTTACGCATAGAGAGTCCACCGAGAAGCACCAGAGCAGGAACAATAAGAAAGCCTCCTCCTACTCCCACGATTCCCGTAACAATGCCAACAAGGACGCCTTGAAGAGCAAGGATGGGTAGCTTAATCTCTTTTTCATCGCCTTCACTTTCAGAGCGGCCTTTTATCATAAAGAAGGATGCCGCCATCATCACGAGGGCAAAGAGAATGAGCTGAGTATTTCCCGAAAGAAACTGACTTAGTTTTGCTCCTAAAAAAGTTCCGATCATGGCAAAGGGAGCAAACATGGCCGCAACCTTAAGAGCGACATTCTTTGCACGAAAGTGATTAACAACTCCCACTAAACTTGTAAGACCCACAATCGCCAAACTCATCGCGATAGAAACCTTTGCTTCCATCCCAAGGGCATACACCAGGATCGGGACCGTGAGAATAGAGCCGCCTCCCCCGAGAATTCCTAGAGTAAATCCAATAAGAAAGGCAAGAGAGAAACCTAGCACCGTTTAATACTCCATCCAAAAAAGACCACGAAAGTCATTCATCTTAAATCCCGTTGCTTGGTCTTGAGGGTAGCGCTTCTTTAATTCACTTTGAAGGGGTTTACTGAGGGAGTTTCCATGACAGATTAAACACGCTCCTTTTGAAATACGAATGGGCTCAAGGTAACCCCTTTTGCCATTCTTAAGAGTGACGGCAATAGCCTCTTTTCTCTTACCTGAGACAAACTCAGAGAGATAAGGTTTAACCCAATCACGAGGAGCATTCTTCGCATTTCTTAAACGATGACTTGTGCGCCCAATCTCTATCCCCTGTTGATTGGCAGCAGTAATTTTTTGAGCATTGAGGTGACAAAACTCGAGGGCTTTTACAGGACCTTCTGTTTTTAGTTTCCCTTGGAGATTTTTCATCAGTTCTTTCTTTAAAGGAACAAGCTTTGCTGATGGATCTTCTGCAAAGAGATTAAAAGGACTAAGAAGTAAAAGAGAAAGCATCATCATTTTCATATTCTATTCCTCACTAAGGGGTATTCTTAAATAGCGAACACCGTTCTCCGCTTTCTGGGGCAGTTTGCCTGCATCAATGTTGACTTGAATACTGGGAAGAATAAGCTTGGGCGCTTTAAGAGTGGCATCTCTCTCTCTTCGAAATCGAACAAATTCCTCTTGAGAAGTACTCCCCTTCAGTCTGATATTTTCACGCTTAGACTCTTCAACCGTACAATGATAGCGCAGCTCTCTTCCCCCTGGCATATAATCATGCCCTGTATAGACCACCGTATTCTCTGGTAGCGTATAGAGCTTCTTTGTTATGGAATCATAGAGATCTTGAGCGCAGCCCTTTGGAAAATCACAGCGTCCAGTGCCGTAGTCTGGCATAAAGAGGGCGTCACCCGTAAAGACCACCCCCTCAAAGAGTATGCTCGTACAAGCAGGCGTGTGGCCCGGAGTAAAGAGGACTTTAAAACTGAGGCTTCCCGCTTCTACCACTTCACCATCTTCAAAGAGCACATCAAACTGAGAGCCATCGGTAGGTATATCTAAATTAAAAACTGGCTTAAAAACCTTTTGGACTTCTTGAATATTTTTTCCAATCCCTAAGATAGCTTCAGGATAGTCTCTCTTTAAAACGAGAGCACCTGTGAGGTGATCGGCATGAGCATGGGTTTCAAGAAGATAGCGGACCTTAATATTTTCTTCTTTAATAAAGGTCCTTAGTTCATCTAAAGATTCATAAGAAATTCTTCCACTAGCGTGATCGTAATTTAAGACTGAATCAATAATGACACCATCCTGGGACTTTGGATCCCACAGCACATAGGTCAGAGTATAAGTTTCTTCATCAAAGAAGGTTTTAACATTAAAGTCTGGATAAGATTCAATATTGGACATTGAGGTCCTCCTTAATACAATCAGTATGACCATAGGTTAAGAAATTAACCATGATGGGGATCAAATAATCGCATTAATTCTTATGATGTCAAAAATCAGTCATTTGATCCGATTTAAGGGCAGAAATATAGTGTCCTTTTCCCGTGTAAGCGAGATGGCAGTACTCTCCAGGACTGAGAACAACATTCTTCGCGAGTTTTAGCCCGTTTAAAGCGTCAGAACTGACAAGCTCAACAGGTCCCTTGCTCTCACGGGAAAGTTGAATCACTGCCGTGTGCTCTTGATTCCAGGCCCCCTTAAAAGGAGCTACGGCAGACTTGAGAAGCTCACTGCTTTGAGACTCGACGATCACAAGCTGGATGGGGCAGGCCTTGATTTCAACACACCAATCCTGTTCATTAATCTCGCTCCTACTCACGGCAAAAAAGCCATGATGAGTTGTGTAAGTGTCAAGAAAGGACTTTGATTTAATAACAGCACTGTCTTTGATTAACCTCATCTCCCCAATTAAAGGAAATTTACCAAGCTCTCTTTTAAATTCTTTTTGTGCTGCTAGAGTCTCCACACTGAGCCCCAAGGAGTTTCCCTCATACTTTGCAACACAGAGATGACCAAGGGCTAATTTAGGATCCTTTGGGTCTTGGCCATGACTTTCTAGAAACTTAAAAAATTGCTCTCGCCTCTCTTCAGTAAGCTTTTGTTCTCCAAACTGAATATCAAAATCTCCGCTGATCACGTTAAGGGGACGAATCCCATCAGCAAAGATCTCTTCATCTTCATCAATGAAAACTTCCCACCATGTTTTTCCAATGATGCCATAGTGAAGGGCGATATCACCAAAAGCGATATCTAAATCAAAGTCTTGATAAAAGTCATTAGGAAGAGTGAATTGGCGCATGTCTAGTGACTCAACGACCACACCACTAAAAGCAGCGTCACTTTCACTTTCTCGGGAAATCGCTTCCATATCATGAATACATTGATTGAGTTCACAAATCGCAGCCTGTACCAGGGGTGAGCTCTTGCGGTAAATTTCACTCGGGTCAAAGACATCACCATAGAGAACTTCAAAATGATGGTGAATCACATTACTAAATTTTTGGTTAAAGTTCCCCTCTGCTCGCTCTTTAATGGTGTAGTTCCCCTCATCGTTAATCACCATAATCGCGGTGTTAAGGCGTTCACTTAAGGAATTCATATCCTTGTGAGCAAGAGGAATGCCCGTAAAGCGAGCACTAAGAGGGTTATCCCGACTAAGTAAATCATTAAGAAGTTTGAACCACATCAAGGCACTTGGCCTCTTTAAGAGAGTCCACGTCACTGTGAGTGGTTCCCTTTTTTCAGATTGATGAAAATCAATTTCAAACTGTAATTTCATATCACTCAAGGCCCTTGAGATAATCAATCAAACTCGCACTTAGACTTCTCGCAGCTTGTGACTTTTGAAAGTCATGTCGGTAGACCATACAGATTCGATCTTTAAAAATGGGAAACTCCTCTCTTCTTTTCACCTTCTTAATATCTTCGCCGAGCACACGCTCAGGGATGACCCCCACCCCTGCCCCATTTAAAATGAGACCTTTAATCACCTCAAGAGAGGAGCTGAAAATAGTGCGCTCAAAGGGATTCTTCTTTCCCTTTGTGTTTCTCATCAGCTCCTGGGTTTGAATAAGATCAGGGTCACTAATGAGGATATTCTCATTACACTTTGGGATTTTCTTAAGCTGATAAAAGCCCACGGTGTCTTTAAAAATTTCTTTGATGACAAGATCAGGATGGCTAACAGGGTTAACGACAATTCCAAAATCCAATTGAAAGCTCACAACCCTTTCTGTGATGCGACGAGAGAGGTCGTGTTCCAGTTGCAGGGAAAGTTCAGGAAAGGACTTCATAAGCCCGCCACCAAAATGGGAAAGTGTATAAAGCGCAACAGAAGTATGAAGGCCCAAACGATAAGTGCCACTCACATGGACATTCTCTTTTTGACTATCGGTAACCAGACGCTCCCACTGCTCAAGCAGCTGACGCGCTTCAGCTAGTAACTTATTACCGGCGCGGGTGGGCACCACTCCAGATTTTGAACGCAGCAAAAGCTGAGTGTCCATCGCCTGTTCAAGCCTTTTCATGGCCTGACTTAGGGCTGGCTGAGTCACTCCGAGTCTCTCTGCGGCACGAGAAAGATTGCCGGTACTGGTGACTTCAATAAAGGCAACAAGGTCATTAGCGTTTGGCATCATATAGACATCCTCCGTTAAGCCCATTGTATGCTCAATTGTCTAAAAAAACGACTTATCTTACTGTTTTGTTTGAGTTACTATAAGAGGGAAATCTCAAATCAAAATACTACTTAATATGACCCTAAGCCGAAGGAGTGTGTCCGTCATGTTGAATCAATTCTTTAAAGTAATAACTTCTTCCATTATGAAGAAGTTTGGCATGGGAGTCACCGGGCTTCTGTTGTGTGGATTCCTCGTATCCCACCTTCTCGGTAACCTTCTCATTTTTGTTGGCCCTCAAGCATTCAATACCTATGCTCATACTCTGGTATCGAATCCCTTGATCTATCTCGCCGAAGCCATTCTCCTTTTAATTTTCCTCAAGCATATTGGCCTTGCCATTAAGCTTACGATCGAAAATAAGATGGCCCGTCCCGTGAAGTACTACATGACCCAAGCGACGGGAAGAGGTTCAACTTTCGCTTCTTCTTCTATGCCTGTCACAGGTCTAATCATTCTCGTCTTCGTTGTCCTGCACATTCTTCAATTTAAGTTTGGGGCCTACTACGAAGAAACTTATGATGGCGTTGTCATGCGTGACCTCTACCGTCTTCTTATTGAATTCTATCAAAACCCACTGAACGTTGCCTGGTACATTTTCTCAATGGCGTGTGTAGCTGTTCACGTAAGCCATGGGTTTTGGAGTGCTTTCCAATCAATCGGATTTAACCACCCCAAATACACTCCTCTCTTGAAGTGTCTTGCTAAGCTTTTTGCCTTAGTTGTTTTCTGTGGTTTCTCCTCACTTCCTATTTACTGTTATGTTCAAGGAGCTCAATAATGACTAAGAAACTTGACTCTAAAATTCCCGAAGGTCCAGTCGCTGAAAAATGGGATAACCACCGCTTCAAAATGAAGCTTGTTAACCCTGCGAATAAAAGAAAATTCAATGTCATCGTCGTTGGTACAGGTCTAGCCGGTGCCTCAGCGTCAGCAACTCTTGCTGAGCTTGGTTACAATGTCGATGCCTTCTGTATTCAAGACTCTCCACGAAGAGCTCACTCTATTGCGGCCCAAGGTGGTGTTAACGCTGCCAAGAACTACCCCAATGATGGTGACTCGATCTGGCGTCTCTTCTATGACACTGTAAAAGGTGGCGATTACCGTGCCCGTGAAGCCAATGTTTATCGTCTCGCTCAGGTTGCTAACAATATTATTGACCAGTGTGCAGCCCAAGGTGTTCCCTTTGCACGTGAATACGGTGGTACTCTTTCAAACCGCTCTTTTGGTGGTGCTCAGGTATCACGTACTTTCTATGCTCGTGGCCAAACAGGACAGCAGCTCTTACTTGGCGCTTACTCAGCGATGATGAAAGAAACAGCAAAAGGAAAAATCAAATCTCACACTCGTGAGGAAATGGTTGACCTTGTTGTCGTTGAAGGAAGAACGCGCGGAATAATTACAAGAAATATTGTCACCGGTGAATTTAAGAAGTGGGCTGCAGATGCTGTCCTTCTTTGTACGGGTGGTTATGGGAATGTTTACTTCCTCTCGACAAATGCCATGACTTCTAATGGTTCTGCCGCATGGAAGGCCTATAAGAAAGGCGCGATGTTTGGTAACCCTTGTTACACTCAAATTCACCCCACCTGTATTCCTGTTCACGGTGATGCCCAGTCAAAGCTTACTCTGATGTCTGAGTCTCTTCGTAACGATGGTCGTGTTTGGGTTCCTAAGAAACAAGGCGACAATCGTCCTCCAGGTCAAATCCCAGAAGAAGAGCGTGATTACTACCTAGAAAGAAAGTATCCTTCATTTGGTAACCTCGTTCCTCGTGACGTTGCCTCTCGAAATGCAAAAGAAGCGATTGACGATGGTCGTGGTGTTGGCAAGACAGGTATTGCCGTTTATCTCGACTTTGCTGACGCTATTAAAAGAGATGGTGAGCAGGCCATTCGTGAGCGCTACGGAAACCTCTTTGATATGTACAACCGTATTACGGATGAGAACCCTTACCAAGTCCCGATGAGAATCTACCCTGCTGTTCACTACACGATGGGTGGTCTCTGGGTTGATTACAACCTGCAAACAACTGTGCCAGGCTGTTTTGCTCTTGGTGAAGCCAACTTCTCTGACCACGGCGCGAACCGCCTTGGTGCTTCAGCCCTTATGCAGGGTCTCGCTGATGGTTACTTTGTTATTCCTTACACTCTTGGTAACTACCTCGCTTCTGAAGGTCTTATGACTGATAAAGTAAGCGCTGATCACCCAGAGTTTGATAAGTGTATGAAAGAATCTCAAGACCGCTTTAATAGACTTCTTCATATTGGTGGCTCTAAGTCAGTGGATACCTTCCACAAGGAACTTGGAAAGATCATGTGGGAAAGAGTGGGAATGAGTCGTAATGAAGACGGCCTTAAAAAGGCTATCGATGAAATTTCTGATCTTCGTAAAGAATTTTGGAAAGATGTTAAAGTGACGGGAACCGAAGTTGGTATCAACGTTGAGCTTGAAAAGGCTAACCGTGTGGCCGACTTTCTTGAGCTCGGTGAGCTTATGGCCCGTGACGCCCTTGAAAGACGTGAATCTTGTGGTGGTCACTTTCGTGAAGAGTCTCAAACTCCAGAAAACGAAGCTCTTCGTGACGATGAAAACTTTTGTCACGTCGCTGCTTGGGAATACCAAGGCGATGAGACAACACCTCTAAGAAACACTGAAGAACTAACTTTTGAAAACGTACCTCTAACTCAGAGATCGTACAAATAGGAGGCCCTATGAGCGCAGATGAAAAACTATTGACCCTCAATTTAAAGATCTGGCGCCAGAAGGACGCCAAAGATAAAGGCCAAATGGTCGACTACACTCTTGAAGGAGTATCAACAGACTCTTCCTTCCTTGAAATGCTTGACCAGCTCAATGAAAAGCTGGTTGGCCAAGGTGAAGAGCCCGTAACCTTTGACCACGACTGTCGTGAAGGGATTTGCGGGATGTGCTCTTTGATGATTAATGGTCAAGCCCACGGTCCAGAGAAAGAAACGACAACTTGTCAGCTTCACATGAGAAGCTTCAATGACGGTGACACCATCGTTATTGAGCCATGGCGTGCCAGAGCATTCCCCGTCCTTAAAGACCTCACTGTTGACCGTAGTGCTTTTGATGAGATCATCATGGCCGGTGGTTATGTGAACGTAAACACAGGGAACGCTCAAGACGCGAACGAAATCCTTATTCCAAAGGAAAGCGCGGACCTAGCAATGGATGCAGCAGCTTGTATCGGCTGCGCGGCTTGTGTGGCAAGTTGTAAGAATGCTTCAGCAATGCTCTTTGTTGGGGCTAAGATTTCTCAACTCGCTCTTCTTCCCCAAGGTCAGGTTGAAGCTGAACAACGTGCCGCCAATATGGTTGCGAAAATGGATGAGCTTGGTTTTGGAAATTGTACCAATGAAGCCGAATGTGAAGCTTCTTGTCCAAAAGGAATTAATATTTCCAATATCGCGCGTATGAATAAAGAGTTCCTTAAGTCGGCGGTTAAGTCCAAGTCTTAAATGCTCATTTACTCAAAGACGACACAGAGTTTTCTTTCAAAGATTAAAAAACGGGCCCATTTTCTGATGACTCAGGAAATGGGCCTCGAAGTGAGAAGAACACGCTTTGTATGGCGTGGATTCCTCTACCCTCTTCACTTTGTCATTTTTGAAGACCCTAAAAAGCTAGGCTACTTCAACGCCGACTCCTACCAAATTGGTCTTCATAAGAAGCTCATGTACCTAGCGAAAGACGAAGTCATCGACAATATTCTTCGCCATGAGCTCGCTCACTTTTATACCTTTCTTCTCTATGGAAAGCAGTTTTCGAGCCTCCTGCCTCACGGCCCCGAATTTAAGGGAGTGTGCCGCCAGTTCCACTGGGCTGAAAATGTAAGTCTCGCTTACTCAAATCTAGAAGAAGATAACCTTAAAGCTCAAACAGATCCTGATTTTGAAAGAGTTAAAGAAAGGATACAAAAGCTCCTTGCTCTAAGTTCTAGTGATAATCCTCATGAAGCCGAAAATGCTACGATTAAGGCGAATAAACTTCTTGTGGAATACAACCTCAAGGATACAGACCTGCAAAACACAGAGAGTGAGGAAGAGGCCGTGGTCATGACAGTAGCTCAGGCCAAGAAACTCAACTCTTCTCTTAACGCCTTCTACGACATCCTTAGCCGCTTCTATGTTCAGCCGGTCTTTAACCGAAATACTTCGGGCGTAAAACTTGATGTCGTCGGCTCTCGCTTGAATGTGGAAATGGCCAAGGACCTGTGCGATTACCTTGAAAAAGAATTTGAAAAGCTCTGGCAAAGAACAAGGCGAGAAAATCCCAACTTAAAAGGTCTCAGGGCCAAAAACAGTTACATCAAAGGCGTCAGTCGTGGATTCTGCGCCAAGCTTGATTATGAAAAAGGTCAAATGAAGGCGACAAGTGCAGGAAAGGACCTCGTCCTTCTTGAAAAGAGGCTTATCCGTCAAATCGATATGGCCTTCCCTCGACTTTCTCGTCAGGCCTCCTCTAGTGCAGCCCTCAACCAAGATGCCATGACTCTTGGGCATAGTGATGGACAAAACCTAGACTGGAAAAAGAGGATCAACTCTAAAGAATCCTCTAAATCAAAGACCTTAAAGCTCCTAGGGTTTTAGTCCCAAAATATCTCATAAATAATGCTTAAAAAGTACCGATAACAATTAAAATATTTTAATCGCGATTAGGATTTTCAAGGGTACCTTCCATGTCAAAACAAAAGCAATTTATCACGGCCTGTACGCTCACTTTTAAAGCTTTTGATTTTGATGTGACGATGACCAATGGTCAATCCACCCTTTGGAACTTCATCACCTATAACCCTAATAATAAGAAAAACTACGCTGTCTTCTGTGCTCCTAGTGTGAGTAAGTCAAAGGCTCTCATCAAGGTCGCTCTTAAAAAGCTTCCAGGCGATCACCGCCTTGTTGTCGTCACTGAAAGCTCGACCCCAGAAGAAGAAAGTGAAGCGGCCAATGCAGACTACTGTCTCATAAGCCTTTCTTCATTAAGAAGCTACGGTCAAGAAATGCTCGAAATTAGAAATAGGGATAACTTTAATAATAAGGAAGCCTCTGAAGACAACGGCAATCTGATTGATATGGCTATAAGTAAAGACCGCCTCTTTTAAGAAAAACTATGCAAGTTGTAGTCCTCATCACCACCATCGCAGGTGGCATTTACTTTCTCATGTTTAATCCCGACTCTCCTGTCGCTCACTTTCTCATGGCCCTTATGCCTCTGGGTTGGGTAGGACTTTTTGGCTTAAGGTTTTTAGCCGAGAGAAAGAAGAAGAAGGTTGAAAAACAAGAAGAAGGTAACGTTACAGACAAAAGAAAAGACTTTCGTGACCCGGCAGAACTTATTGAAAAAGAAAATTTAAAGCGAGGAAATTAGACTTGCTTCTTATCTGGGCCATAGAGCCATTTATGCTGCTGACCCACCACACGAAAGAGACCGCCACACTCCTCATTCCAATCAATCACTTCTTGAAAGCGCTTCATGGGAAACTCTTCACCAAGATTATAAGAAGGAGTCAGGTACCATGGAAAATCACGTCCCTCAGGAAAATTCTTTTCATGAAATTCTAGAACTGCATCAAAGTCTTCGCGTGTTTCAATAACAGCTTTAATCTGAAACTTGCCCTTATACTGCTCAACTAAGCGCATGAAGAGTTTCTCATTACAGCGCACTTGAGTCGAAGGCGTTTTAAAGTCAAAAGAAATGAAATCGATAAGATCAAAGATCTCCGGAACAATCCGCGTCCCAGCGGCCTCAATATTAATCCAGTACCGTCTCTCTTTAAGTTCCTTAACAAGAGCAAGAACGGCCCCATCATTCTTAGGATGAAGAGGATCGCCGCCTGTAATACTCACTCTTTTAATCTTTCCGAGAGCTTCTCTTCTGACGTTCTCTAGGGTCTGCTCCATACTAAGAGTTCCCTGGAGGGGAAAGTCCCACGTCTCTTTTGAATCACAATTCACACAACCAATTGCGCAGCCTTGAAAGCGCACAAAGACTTGTGGGCTTCCTAGCCAGTGGCCTTCCCCTTCGGTGGCCCTATAAATTGAGTTGATGTTGAGTCTTGAGTTCATCCGAGGATATATATCACGATGCGCGACATGTTTCTAGAGGCTTAGGAACCTTTATACACTTTAAACTGACCCCGCTAATTGGTGTTCAAAAAAAGTAGCCATCCCAAAACTTGAATCAAACCCGCGACTTAGTCATGGAGATTGAGGGAGGAGCAAAGGGGGCTCCTCCCTCTCCTTCCCAACTCCATTTAAACCTCTAAATAGCTGTTTTTATTTGAAAATTGAGATGAAAAGAAATCAAGCACCATTTAAGTAGGTCAGTTTACTGCCGATAAGTATTTGTTATGTAAGTCTTTTTGGCCCCCAAAGCCAAACCCATATCCAACCGCCGAGGAGGGGGTTCATGAAGGATGCCTTCATTTTCGATGCTCTACGATCACCAAGAGGAAATGGTGAAGAAGGAGGAAGCCTCCAAGTCGTAAAGCCAGTTGAATTGGCCTCTCAGGTTCTCAAAGAACTCTTAAACAGAAGTAATATCCCTTCTCCGTCTCTCGATGATCTTATTCTAGGAGTAGGTGCACCTGTGGGAGAGCAAGGTGGTCTCGTAGCAAAAGCATGTGCTCTTCACGCTGGATTTTCTTCTACTCTCGCGGGGGTGACGATCAATCGTTCCTGCGCTTCCTCACTTGAATCAGTCAATTTAGCTTCTTTAAGAATTAGTGCTGGTCAAGATCAATTGCTCATTGCTGGTGGACTTGAAAGCATGAGTCGCGTTCCTCTTCATAGTGATGGAGGATCTCTTATGAGCGACCCTCAGATTGCGCATAACTTTATTCCTCAAGGCGTGGCAGCCGACCTTCTTGCAAGTCTTAAGAGGTACTCTCGCAGAGACCTCGATCAATGGGCGGTTCATTCCCATAAGAAAGCTTCTCTTGCTCAAGATCGTGCAGCCTTTAAAAACTCTCTGCTTCCCATTAAATCGCAAATTGGTCATAGCTTTCTCAGTTATGATGAGCTGGTGAAATCGGGAACGACAATGGAGGGACTCGCCAATTTTGAGCCTCTCTTTAAAAACCCAGGTTTTGATTTTCGCGCCATTTTCCGCTATCCCGAACTTGAAAAGATAGCCCATCTTCATCATGTTGGTAATATAAGTCCAAATGCAGACGGCGCCGCTGCTCTCCTTCTAGGGAATGGGCGCATGGCCAAAAAATATGAATTAAGCCCTAGGGCGAAGATAAGATCCTTTGCCGTTGCCAGTGGAGACTCTTCTCTTCTCGTAAAGGGAATGAATCAATCTATCAAGAAGGCCTTAAAGCAGGCGAATCTGGAGATTGAAGATATTGATCTCTTTGAAATACAGGAAAGTTTTAGTTCGGTCATACTAAACACTATTGATGAATTTAAACTGGACCCCGAAAAAGTCAATGTCAATGGGGGCTCTATCGCCTTTGGCCATCCTCAAGGAGCAACGGGGGCCATGCTCCTCATAAGTGCTTTAGATGAGTTAGAGGCAAGGAACCAACGCCTTGCTTTAGTATCCATTGGCACCTTTTCAGGTATGGGCGTTACGACAATTATTGAAAGGGTGGATCCATGATTAATATTCAGCGCATGGAAAACGATATCATCACCCTCTCCTTAGAAAATAGGGAGACCGGTAAAAATCTTATCAATGAAGCCTTCATCACTCACCTTGAAACTCTTGTTGAAGAAATCATCCGCGACAAGAACACTTTAGGACTTATCTTCACAAGTTCTCATAAAGAGTTCCTTCTTGGAGCAGACATTAGTGCTTTTACCAAAGGAAAAACGGCGATGGAGATCTTTGATTTTAGTCAAAGGCTTCAAAAAGTTTTTAACGACCTTGAACAGTGGCCACGTCCCGTAGTTGCAGCGATCAATGGAAGTGCTCTAGGGGTTGGCCTTGAACTCGCCCTAGCCTGTGACTATCGTATTGCGATCAACCATCACACCATCAAAATAGGCTTTCCAGAGGTCAAGATGGGTCTCATGCCAGCAGCGGGAGGGACGCGTAGACTTTCCTCTCTTATTGGAGTTAAGGGCTCACTGAGAATACTTCTTGAAGGTGAAAAGTATACTCCTCTCAAAGCAAAAGAGCATGGCCTAATTGATGCCCTTGTTGAAACAAAGAACGATCTCATTGAGAATGCTATCGCTTTTATCCAACAGTATGAAGTCATTCCAGAAAATGAAAAGAAAAGAACTCCTTCCCTTTCTGCATACTCAAAAGAGGGTCAGGAATTCTTTTCTAACATGGCCGCTCAAATCGAACTTGATTATCGTGGAAAGGGCGAAGCTCCTAAACGAATACTTAATTGCCTCTACGAAACTAGTCTTCTTCCACCAGAAGCAGCTTCTATTGTTGAATCACAATCATTTGCTGAACTTTTCGAACTTGAAAGCACCCAAAGAATGATTCAAACACTTTACTATGGTGTCAATTATTGCCGAAAAATAGGAGCTCAGAAAAAGGATCAACTCTCTCCACCACGAAGTATTGGAGTCATTGGTGCTGGAGTTATGGGGAGAGGCATAAGCGAACTCCTAGCGGCAACAAACCATCAAGTACTTCTTCTCGATAAAGACCTGACAAGCACAGAAATGGGCAGAGGATTAATCCAAAAAGACCTTGAAGAAAAACTAAAGCGTAACGATGTCACAAAGTTCGCCAAAGAAACGATACTCGCCAATATAAAGACACTATCAAATATAAGTGACCTCGCTCAGTGTGAGGTTATCATTGAAACAATCGATGAGAACCTCCAATTAAAAAAGGATCTCTACGCGAAAATTGAGGAAGTGATCCCCAAAGAGACGATCCTCATCACGAATACATCAAGTTTTAGCCTTCAATCCTTGAGTGAAAATATTCACCATAGAGATCGCTTCGTTGGTCTTCACTTCTTCTCCCCTGTCAAAGAGGTGCCTCTTGGAGAAATTATAAAAGGTGATAAAACATCACAAAATGCTCTTATCCACGCTCTAAAAATTGTTCATCAACTAGAGAAAACTCCTGTCGTCATAAGAGATGGCGAAGGTTTTTTCACCACACGAATTATGATGAGTTATATCGCAGAAGGGCTAAGATGCTTGATTGAAGGGATGAGTCCCTCTGTTATTGAGAACGCAGGTTTAGCTCTAGGCTTTCCTCAGAGCCCCTTATCACTCGCCGATCATCTCTCTCTTCCTATGGTTGAAGGATACCTTCACTCACAAATCAAGGCGAGCGGCCAAGAGCTTATACGCGATTCCATTGATCAAAAAATCCTCGGTATCGTTTCACGATTTACTCAAAAACTAGAGCGCCTTGGTTCACGTTCCTTAAAAGGTTTCTATAATTATTCGCCAGAGCCTGAGCTTTGTGATGCGATAAAAGAGTATGAAAAACCAAAGGATCCCACCAATCCAATTTCTTTTGAAGATATCAAAAAGCGCCTTTTTAATATCCAATTAGTTGAAACAATGAAGTGCTTTGAAGAAGGTGTCCTTAACACCGCCTATGAAGGTGATGTCGCCTCCCTGCTCGTGTGGGGATTCCCCGCGGAAACAGGTGGTGTTGTCAGCGCCTGCCACTCAATGAGTAATGAGCTCTTTCTTCAGGACTTGCAAGCGATGGCGCTGCAATGGGGAGAGCGTTTTAGCCCCCCAAAAATACTCAAAACTCTTATTAATAAGAACTATAATAGTTTACATGAAGCAAGAGAGATTCTTGCTGATGCACTCCTGGAGGAGTCATGAAAGTAGTCTTTGAAGTCGTCGAAAATAGTGTGTCCTCTTTTTATGAAACGGGATCGAGTCAAATCATTGTGGGACGTGATGGTGACAAGAGTGATATTGTTCTCAATGAGGATGGTGCTTCCAAAGCCCATTGTATGCTTGAATATAAGCAAGGTAAGTGGTGGGTTGTCGACCTTGACAGTAAGAATGGAACCTTTATAAACAATCATCCGATAAAAAGAACGCAAATTTTTCTTGATGATATCGTCCAGATTGGTGAGGCCTATCTTCGCTTTGCAAGCTCTCATATGAGCCTTTCGACAAATCAACTTTTACGTAAGCCTGGGAAGAAGTACTCTTTTAATAAAAGTATCACTCTCATTCAAGGCAAAGAAGAAGAAAAAGAACAACTCTTTGATGGCGATCACCACGGACTCAAAGAAGTCACTGTGGTCGGCGGTAAAGGCAATTTAGGAAAGGCAAAAGAGATGCTAGAGCGCTCTAATAAAAAGAAAAAGGCTTAGGGCCGAAAAACAATGGCCCTACCCTTCTGCGTAAACTCTATTTTCTCACGCAAATTTTATCTTGAATGGAATCGATATCATCAGATAGCTTGTCGAGATCGATGTCCATATTCATTTTTGTCTGAATGGCAATATCAATGGCGAGCTGTGCTTTTCCTATATCTTGGCAGGCATATCCATAGTTAAACCCCTCAACACCGAAGTGCTTTATTGAGTTATGAACAGTTAAAATGGCGCCTCTAATTCTTTGGTCAACTGAAATTTGGTGACTTGTACTTTCTATAAACTCAGTCCGTGTCTCAGCTTGGGCACTTAGTGAAAGTATTCCGATTAACGCTATGATCTTAAGCATTAGTATTCTCCTCGTAGATAATTTTAATGCTAAGGAGATTACCAGAATTAAGGAGTATGGGAGCTTATAGAGGCTTTTTGAGGTAAAGATTATATGTCGATATTTTCGACACTTTAGGACTTCTTTCGGACTTTCTTCTTCTTTGTGACCTTTTTAACAGCGGGCTTTTTAAGCTCCGCCATTTGCTCCTTGGTCAGCTTTAAAAGCTGCGTGACACGCACTTCATCATCTTCCACAGGCTCTTTAGCTATCGCCTCAGCTTCTTTTTCTTTTTCCATATTAAGGATTTCTGCATCATCAAACTTTAAATGGAAGGCTTGAGTTTTATCATCACTGCTTTGGTCTTCTTGCGGCTCTTCTTTAAAAACCTCTTCTTCAATTTGAGAGGCTTTTAATTCTTGCTTTTCTCTTTGAGTAAGAAGAACTTCTTCAACGGTGCCACGCTTAACACGCTTCTCTCGTTCACCAACTAATTGAAGGTAGATCTTTTCATACTTTTCAAGCTGCGCGACCAACTGCTTATCAGATAACTCTCGAATCTTGACCATTTCATTCATCCTCAAAATATAATCACAATAAGTGTAACACGATTTCAATTCGATGAGCCCTCATGCTATAGTTTACCCATGATCAATCCTGACGAACTCAATACGCTATTTAAAGAAACTCTAGGAAAATTAGAACGAGGCGAACGCCCTCTCTATACTCTTACAAGTGAAGAGATTACCTTTTCTATTGGGCACCTCAATGAATTAAATAGTAAACAGGCACCAGAAGAATCATTTATGCCTATCCTCTGTGTCCTTGATCATTCAAAGCGTGGTTCTCTTGATTTTGTTGAGCCCATCTGTAAGGTACTTTCTGAGCGCAATGAATCCCAACTTCTCATTTACACCCTTAACGCTGCTTTAAAGGTCATCATTGAAGAGTGTGAAAGACAAGGAGAGAGAATTCCCTTTGCTTTTATGAAGGCGATTCCTCCCCTTCTTAAACACCAAGATCCCGAGGTTGTGGAGTGGACATTACGAACGATTGAATCCCTCGGCCATCAAAGTATAATGCTTAAAGAGGATGTCTTAAAAGCAAGGCCTGGGATCACTGCCCTTTTTAATAAGCATAAGAAAAATAGCCAAGACCTTGTGGACTTTCTCATTAAGCGCTGGAGCCCTCAAGGAAGAATATGAGTAAGAAAAGAAATCCAGATACAGATGCCTTTTATCAAAAACTGATGAGCGCCACCAATGCCATTGGTGCCAATCACTTCACCCCTCAAGCAGAGGAAGAAGTTAAAGTAAATATCCGACCGGATGATAAGATCAGTCCAGGTATGTTTAAACCTGATCCCCTTAATCCGGGTCACTACAAAGCTCACTCCGTTACCATTAGGGCCATGAGAAAAGATCTCTTTGTTGCTGGGAGCGATGAGTTTCTTGACCTTGAGAAGCCTTACACCTGTCAAAAGTGCCGTCAAAATCTCGACCTTCAATTTTGGACGTTCTGCCCCTATTGCGAGGCACCATTCCCCGCTGACACCGAAGCACTCTAACATATTGATTTTAAAGAGATTCTTTGGCGCATTGTCATTTAGCTGTCACCTTTTGTTAGAAGTACATTATTTACGAATGGTTTCAGATATAGGATTTTCTTACACTACAACAATAGGCGAGTTCAATTTTTAACAAACAAGGTGCTCAGGAAGAGCGGCGGAAGTTAGAGAGAGAACTAAAAATGAACACACTACAGGAGTGACATCCATGGGAAAAGTACAGAGACGCAACAGTCATCTTACAGATGCTCAACTTAAACAACTCGAGGACCTTCTTCTCGCTCAAAAGGAAGATATCCTCAACAAGATTTCCGATCAAACTCAATACGCCCTCGACCCTAATGAACAAAAGGAACAAGTCGATGCGGCCAACAACAACAGAGAAAAAGAGCAAGAGGCCAGACTTCTTTCTCGCCAAGGCTTTCTCGTTAAAAAAATCACTAAAACCCTTCAAGACGTTACCAACGGTGAATACGGTCTTTGCAAAGAATGTGATGCTGAAATCCCATTTGAAAGACTTATGGCCCGTCCCGTAGCGGATATGTGTATTACATGTAAAGAAGACTCTGAAATGAATGAGAAATCAAAGCTCTACAAGAAAGTTTCAAAGTCTCTCGGGAAAACGGCTCAGGAGTATGGCCGAATCTAATCAAAGGGCTAATGACTATATCGAGGATGTCGTCAGGGCCTTCTATGATAAGGCGACCAAAGACTTCTTGATTGGTTATCAATTTAGAAAAATTGCTCTAGCGGAGGGTGACGTCCATCCTTTACAGCCTCCGCTAGATGCATTTGCTCATCATCTTCCACGAATTAATGACTTTTGGAAGAACCAACTCCTAGGTACCCCCCTCCCCGATAAGAGTGACCCATTCTCTCTTATTTCCATTCATAAGAAATTAAGGGTGAGAAAAGGCGAAGTGAATCGTTGGGTACTCCTCTTCAATGAAACGTTAAATGAACAACCAGAGCATGCTCTCACTGAGGTTTGGCGAGAGAAGGTGAAACACTTTCAAGAAATCTTTTTAAGAAATAAGATACTCTTTCCCTAAAGTTCGCAATCAGCAATCTCTTTAGGTTTCTTGGCATCGAATACTTTTTGAACAAAGTCGATCAACACCGGCTCATTGGTCACATCATCAAAGAGCCAATTCTTAGCGTGCCATTGACCAATTTCAAGGGCTGCAAGGCAAGCGTTGCGAGCACTATCGTAGCGAAGAACGAGTATTTCCACGAGACGAATTTTAATTCTCTTTCCCGTCCCTATCGTGCAACCCTCTGAACGGTAGTTGCTACAAAGAACTCGTTTTAGAGCACCTTCGGGTGTATCTGGAATAGGCACAACTTCGATGGTTTTATCAAACTCATAGGCCATCTTCCACATATCAAGCTGACTCCACAAGACCTCCTCTTTCTTGCAGCTACAGCTAGCAAGGATAAAGAGAAGTAGTGTTGTCATTATGACTCTCATGAAGGCTTTCCTATTTTTTCTTCTTCTTTTTATAGCGTGGAGTTTTCTTGGTCACTCTTGCTGTGGCACTTCGGCGAGCACTTTGAGCTTTCTTAGAACGGGCCGCTTTCTTAGCGACTTTCTTTGTGACCTTCTTCTTATTGGTCTTCTTTTGCGGAGCTTTTTGGCTTTGCCCTTTAGGTCCATCAAGTGGTTTAAGAGCAAGAGAGCTTTGCGAGAGAATCGCTTCATTGATTCTTCCCATCAGTTTTGAATCCCCTGCAGTGACAAAGTTGTAAACACGCCCTAGCTTTCCGGCACGGCCTGTTCGCCCGCAGCGGTGAATATAGTAAACGGCCTCAAAAGGAAGGTCGTAGTTAAGGACCCAACCTAAACTATCAATATCCAGGCCACGAGCTGCGATATCAGAGGCGAGAAGAATTCCCCCTTTATTTCTAAACTCTTCAAAGGCCTTCTTTCTCTCCCCTTGGCTAAGACCACCATGAAGAGCATTGACCTTACGACGAGGAAATTCTTTTCTAACTTCTTCTAAAATTTTAAGAACATCTTCTTTGCGGTTAACAAAGACAACACCAGTCCCTTTTCCCTGCTCTTTTAAAAAGGCATTGAGAAGGTTCTTTTTTTCCCGAACACCACAGTGAATATTGTAGGTTTCGATATTTCTTTTAAGCTGAACTCCCCCTTGGCAGACAACTTCTTTAAATTGACGGCTTGGAAAAATATCTGCAAGAAAATTTTGGTATTGGGCAGGCCAAGTTGCACTAAAGAGCGCCACTTGAAAATCAATCTTCTGTTTGGCGATGAGTTCATTAATTTTTTTAAGCTCACGAGAAAAGCCCATATCAAGAAGCTGATCAGCTTCATCAAAAATTATCATCTCTAAAAGTACAGCGCTAATTTCTTTACGCTCCAGTGAACTGAGTAAACGACCCGGACTAGAAATAAGAATATCAAAGGCCTCTTCATTAAGACGTCGACTTCTCTTTCCCTTATCTCCTCCCACCAGTGTACGCACACGAAGTTTGGCATGGTGGGCGACAGACTTACTCACCTTAAAAACCTGATGATTAAGTTCACGCGTTGGCGTCAAAATAATTCCTCGAGGAGCGCCAAATTGACTCTCCATCGGAATATCATCGTCATTCATTTTTAGACGATGAAAAAGAGGTATGGTGTAAGCAAGAGTTTTACCAGATCCTGTTTGCGCCAGCACGCTTACATCCTCTCCTTTTAACAGAGGAGGGATACTCTTTGACTGAACTTCTGTCGGTTGCTTGAGGGAGTTCTCTTTTAAGAACTCCCCTATTTCTGGTAATAAATTTAATTGCTCAAAGGCCACAAATATTTCCTTGAAGGGCGATACTTAGATATCGATACGAATATTCAGCGAATGTATAGTGGCTGGCTTGATTCCGTCAACATCGGAAGTGAGAGGCTGCTTAAGCATGTATTCAATATGCATCAGCCAAAGATTGGCCATGGGTGAGATCGTAAGGTGCTCACTATCAACCATTCCTCTCAGTCTAAGACCAAGACTATCTTCCCAAACGTGAGCACCAAGGTCAGCCCCCACGTAAAGGCCATCGCCAAAACCATAGCTACTTCTCTTGTGAACACCACCAAAGGGCTTAAGAGAGAGACCTGAAAGCTTCATCATATACTCTCCATGAAGTCTCAAGAGTGGATCCTCACCGTAGATAAGCGTCCCCCCCTCTTCTTCATTATCACTGACACGGGCAAGCTTAAGGTCTTCAATAGAACCAAAGACCATCCAATTGTCTTGTTTATAACCAAGACGATAATCAACGGAAGCATTGATGGTTGTATTGAGTTCATCGGGAAGTTCAGCAACATCCCCGTCACCTGTGAGGTTATCAGCTGATACTCTTACCGTGTAATCGGCACGAGCAAGTCCGTAGATTGAGAGGTTACCAAACCAGTTCTTATCATAAGTGTAATCAAAGCTTAGACCGACGCGGGCTTCACCTTTGATATAGTTTCTAATATCAGGAACACTTGTATCTTCTGGGAAGATATATTCTCCGACATAACTTTGCATCGCTGTTTGTTCTTGCGCCGTAAGACCACACGCAGGGGTATCGATCATGAATTTTACAATATCCCTACTCTCTCTTGTTGAGCCAGGTGAGAAAGAGCCCACACAATTATTAAGCTTCGCGCGGATTTGATCAGGGATATCGGAACCAAGATACTGGATAGCATCTGATGGCGTGAGGTTTGATGATTGAATCCCCATAAGAAAGCCAAGATTCACCTGAGCGCGAATATTGGGCTTAAACTTAATTCCTGCTACTTCAAAGCCAAAGACCGGAATATTTAAACCAAAGCCAGCTCTAAGGTTTTGCTCTGTATTTTCATACTGTCTTAAGAAGGCCTGGGCACGGTCAAGTTTCTCTTGATCAGTTCCTTGAAAGTCGGCAACATCATTAGCGTCACCGATAAAATCTGTCACATCGGTGTTCGCGAGAGCGTGAATATCAATAATGAAGTTCTTACTATTGAACTCTCTTAGCATCTCTTGCGTTCTAAACTTGTCTTCCAAAAGCTGAAAACGATCGAGTACATTATAGGCGGCTTGTGCTTCAGCCAGATAAACCACCCCAATTAATAAAAAAGTAAACCGCAAGAAGAGTTTAAAACGTTCCATCATAGTGTCCTTCCTTGAACATCCCATAGAATTGATAAATTAAATTTGAATACAGATAGCATAAGGCCATTCTAATTTTTGTCCAATATCCAGAAGAATTTGACCCGTTGCATCTCAAATAGAGCTAAACCGTTGCTTTCCTTCAACTTTTTAGAGAAAATAACAGAGAAGTCCTCTATTTTAATCATCTGCAAGGAAGCGAATGGAAAAGGTTTACGTACTCGATGTCCGAGTACCCAAGCAAGACAATAAGCGCATTGAAGTCCTCAATGAAATCCAACTTGGTTCAGATGAGCAATGTGACCTTAGAATCCTTGACCATGGCCTCTCTCCCCTTCAGGGCCGTTTTCGTGTCCAAAATGGCGTCCTTACCTTTACTCACCTCGGAGCGGATGCCTCCTTTAAGGTCGGCTCGCAAAAGTGTGGCCATGGCCGCATGTATATTTTAAGTAAGGGCGACAAGTGTACGAACGAAAAGGTCAAGATTATCGTCCGCGAGGAAAAGCGAGAAATCCCCGAAGAAGAATATGAAGAAGAACAAGCAATAGAGCAAGAACCGATCCCTAGCACCGAAGATTCCACTCAACCCGAAACAATCCTTGAAGACGACGAAGCTGAAGAGTCCGAGGAAAACGACGACGAGTTTGAATACATTGAAGAAGAAGTCTATGTCGACGAAGATGGCAATGAGGTTGATGCACCTGTAAAGGAAAAGAAGCCCGGCCTCTTCGCGCGCCTCTTCAAAAGAAATAAAGCCCCCAAAGAAGAAAAGAAAAAAGAAGAAAAAAAGCCAGGGAAAGATCGCTTCGCCCTAAAACTTAAAGGAAAGAAGAAGCATGGTCCTATTGGAGGCGCAACAGCTGGACCCCTGTCCCGTTTCTTTGGTTTACTTTACACCCTCCTCTTCTTTTCCCTCTTTGTTAATAATGGACTTCCCCTTATTGAAGAAGCCTCACAGATCAAAGTAACAAGCATTACAAGTGACCTTTGGAAAGAAATCGAGCCTCTTTTAACAAAGGTTCCAGAAACACTTCCTGCTGAACTTGCCGAACTTCCCTATGCTAATGACTTCTTCCAAACGGCGAAGACCTTTCTCTTCAAAGAGAGCACCTTTCATTTTATTACGCTCTTTCTTGCTTTTGAGATCATCTTTCAGTTCTTACTGGCCATTCCCTTTGGCCATTTCCTCATTGGCCTGAAAAATAATGGAAACGGAATTCTCAGTCGAATTCTAAGTCCCCTTCGTGTTCTTCTCGGCTGGATTCTAATGCCATTACTTATCTTTGATCTGCCTATCATTCTGCGCAAGAGATCATTTAAAGAGGTTATCACTGGGTCTCGCTACACCATCAGGGGAAAGAGATTAACCTTCTTTCTCGCAACTTTCATTCTTCCCCTCTTTGCCACTGCCCTCTTAAATCTTCCCCTTCTTTTGGACTACTCCCAGTCAAGTGCGAAGATTGCCGTGGAAACCAAACCTATGCCCATCCACAAAAGTAAATTTAATGAAACTGAATTCAGCTATAAGAGTTTAGCTTTTGGTGTGGAAGGAACAGCTTACCTTGACCCTCGCATCCGCTTCGTCCCAGGAATCGTCAATCGAGGTAAGAAGTTTTTCCCTATCTTAACGGTTATCCATCCTGCCAAAAGTAATATTATTTCCGTTACGAGGAAAGTCGAAGTAACCACTCTGGATAAGCTCAAGAAGACATGGGCTGAAGATCCACTGCTCACCTATATTCATCACGATCTTGAGGATCAAAAAGAAATTCTGAGACTCATTCACAGCAGCTTTGCCCTGACTCCAAAGAATGCTCACCTTCATGTAAAAGACCTTGGCCCCTTTCTTGGCCCCTACTATTCAAGTGCAAAGTCCCTCAAACTAGAACTAAGTGACGATCCCATCACTCAAGTGACTCTCTTTGAAGGAAAGAAAAATATTGTCCTTCAAACCCGCTCCCTAAGAAATGATCTCAACCTGGGAATTATTCAATTAAGACAAGAAGATGCAGATAAGAAGGTCTTAGATGTGCTGATGTCCACTTCCGATCTTGAGAGTGAGAAATTTAATAACGAAATCCTAGAGAAGACATTTTATTTGGCCAAACCCTTTAAAGGCACCTACAGCAGTGTCGTAAGTTCAGCAATCAACCAAAAGGATGTGAGAACCCTTGCCCTCATTGCCCAAGATGTCCTCTATCAGATTACTCAAAAGAAGAAAGTTTCAAAGAGTGAGTCACAAATTATTACAAAGCTCTTCCTACAATTGAGTAAAAATTCTATAAAGGAAGAGGATGAGCCTTTTCAACTTCAACTCTTGGATATTTACAAGAAGATTGACAAGGCGCTCCAAAGGATCAACCCTAAGAACTCGGATGGAGTTCTCACAGATTTAAGGCTGAGCCTCAATAGAATCCAAAAGGCCCTCTTCACACGGGATCAACGCTTCTTTGAGGTCAATAAATAAGGAATACCTCAGATGGCCACCCCGATTACTGAAAAAGTTAAAGAGCACTTTAAGTTTAAAGTCGTTCATGTTGATAAGCACACTGGCGCACGCGCGGGTGAAATCATCACTCCTCATGGCGTTATTCCCACACCGGTTTTTATGCCTGTTGGAACCCATGGTGCGATCAAAGCTCTTCAGCCCACTTTTCTTGAGAAAATGAATGCCCCCATTCTTCTTTCTAACACCTATCACCTGCACCTCAGTCCTGGCTCTGAGCTTGTGAAAAAAGCAGGTGGACTTCATAAATTCATGGCCTGGGATCGCCCTATCCTTACAGACTCAGGCGGCTTTCAGGTTTTCTCGCTCCAGAGAAAGAGTATTAAGGAAGAGGGTGCAGAGTTTAAAGACCACAAAGGTAAGAAGATTCTCTTAAGCCCTGAGACGAGTCTTGAAATTCAACAAAATCTTGGCAGTGATATCATGATGGCCTTTGATGAGTGTATTCCCTATCCAGCGGACCGCAAATACACCAAGACTTCAATTGACCGTACTCACCGCTGGCTAGACCGCTGTATCGAATCTTGGCACAATCCAAAGCAGGCCCTCTTTGGCATCATTCAAGGCTCTACCTATGATGACTACCGTGATGAATGTTTGGAAGAAGTTGTAAAGAGAGACCTTCCTGGTTACGCCATTGGTGGCGTCAGTGTTGGGGAAGGCCCAGAGCTGATGGAGAAAATCGTTAAGTACACAGCTCCAAAAATGCCAAAGGACAAACCACGCTACGTCATGGGTGTTGGTAATCCTGAGGATCTTCTCATGATCTGGGAAAATGGCGTTGATATGAGTGACTGTATTATTCCCACCAAGTTTGCTCGTGGGGGAACGCTCTTTACCTTTAGAGGTAAAATCAGAATCCGTCACCGTAACTATCGTCGTGACTTCTACCCCATTGATCCTAATGTGGATTGCTATGCCAACCAAAACTTTACGCGCGCTTATATAAAGCACCTCTTTGATAGTAATGAAATTCTAGGTCAGGTCTTAGCAACAGAACATAATATCGCCTTTTATAAGACAATGGCGGAAAAAGCACGTGAAGCTATTCTTGAAGACCGGTACCGTGAGTTTAAAGAAGATTTCTTGACGAATTACAGTAAAGATTAAGATACTTATTCTTTCTGGAGGAAAGAATGAAAAAGCTACTCTTTATTGTAATGACTGCACTTATCTCTTTAAATCTCTACGCTCACTGTGGCTCCTGTGGAAGCGGTGGTAGCGAAGAAGATCACGCTCACGGAGAAGATACCGAACATCACGAGCGCGATGCCAAGTTTAAAGAAGTAGGAAAAAAGAAGGAAGCCTTCTTAAACCAAGACGACGATGAGGACACCGAGCCCTCTGACTCTGAAGACGATTACTAGTCGTCTCTATTGAGACAAAGACTCGCGCAATGAACGCCGCCATCAAAGAGGCGGCAGTGGCGCATTCGAATGGGGAGCGCTTCAATAGAGTGCTTAGCGAGAAGATCGCCTAGCTGATTGTGGCGCCCGTCGATATCATCAAAGATTAAGGTCTTTTGAGGGGATAGCGGGAGAACATTAATATTAATGTGCTGGCTCGCTAGCTTAACCTCACTCTCACCACTCACTTCCTTACTCACATCAGGGGCTTTAATAATTTCCCAGCTCTTGAGAAAGTCAGGAAGCTGATCAAGTTTTCCAGGCATCGAGCCAGAATTGATAAGAAGCTTCCCTGGAGCAAGGGGCATCATCATGCCATCAATATGATTATCCGTAAGTTCAACAGGATGGAGTCTATACTTATCACCGGTAAACTTGAGATGGCGCTTGAGCCACTCATAGGCGAGCCAATGATTCTTGGTGCGCACATTCATCACAATATCTTGATCAAACTTTAAGCACTGGGCCCCATCAAACATGATCTCAAGTTTCTCTTCATCTTCAACCCAACCCTCAAGATCAACGCCACCATGGGTTTTCAAATGAGTCAGGTCAAAGGACCCCTCCGTCATAAGAGGTCTGGGGCTTGAGACCCAGTGAGCACCTTGGCGCCACTGTTCCATCAAGACAGGTTTAAGAAGATCATTTTCAAAGTAGCGCTTTCTCCACTGGCAACTGGTCTCAATGATTTGATCGCCAAGGATAAGAAACTGATCACGAGGATTATGACAAGGACTCGGCCAGTCTTTAAAATCTGGAGTTTCAAAGGGCATGAGCCTTTCAAGTGGCAAGGGTCTAAAAACTTTTATCCCCTCGCTCTCTAAGGTCTTTGCCATATTGTCGAGGTCTTCTTGGCGCTGAAGAATGACCTTTTGCTGGAGCTTAATGGACTTCTCAAGAAAGACATTCTTGAGATTATCCTGATAGTAGAGGCGAAAACTAAAGTCGGGGTGAATCTCCGTCCACTGGCCAATATTGCCAACGACAACTTCTCTTAATTCACCCCATTCATTATTGACGTTAATCATTCAGACCCTACCAAACTCAACCTGGCACCTATTGGTTTTCAATGGCGTGGCTAATGAGTTTCGTAAGCTTCTCAAGATCAGCAAAGCTAATATTATGAAAGAGAGCAATACGAAACTGATTGCGGCCAAGCTTACGGTAAGCATCGATATTAAAGACGGCCTTTTCACTATCAAGCTTCTTGATAAGAGCGGCAGTATCGATCTTGTCATCAACATCAATGGTTGCAACGGCCGTAGATCGGTACTTCGCCTCCTGAATATAAGGGCTAAGATAATCCTTCTCTTCTGCCCAACCATAGACAAGATCAGCTTTGCGTTGAGATTCTTTTTGCACCCCTTCGTACCCTACCTTATTCATGTCCTTAAGAGTTTCATTTAAGAAGAAGAAGGTACTAATCGAAGGCGTATTATAAGTTTGATTCTTATCTGAGTTATCAATCGCCGTCTTCCAATTCATAATATCTGGAACGTAGCGGGAATCATCGGCGGCAATTTTAAGAGCACGCTCACGCGCCTTGGGTGACATAATGGCAATCCAAAGCCCTCCTTCAGAGGCAAAGACTTTTTGCGGACCAAAGAAATAAAGATCAATTTTAGAGAGATCACAGGGAACTTGACCGCCACCACTTGTCGCATCTACCGCCAAGATCGTATTGCCATCAACCTCAGGAAAGTCAGTCACGATCACACCTGTTGAAGTCTCATTGAGAGTACAGCAGATCATATCGGCATCACTTCTATTTTCAATAGCGATTCCTTGACCAAAGTCGACTGAAACTTCTTCAGCATCAATCCAAGGAACACGATTATGGGCCTTGTACCACTTTGAAGAAAACTCTCCACAAGTGTAATGAACCGACTTCTTCTCCACGAGACCAAGACCGATACTATCAAAGAGAAAAGTTGCCCCCCCATTTCCAAGAACCACACTATAGTCACTTGGTAGGTTGAAATATTTTGCTAATCCCTCTTGAACTTCTTTCACAAGATTCTTAACCGCAGGCTTACGGTGAGAAGTTCCAATAAGATTCACGCCAGTTTCAGCGAGGGCCTTTAAGTACTGAACCGGAACCAAAGAAGGACCACTTCCAAAACGCGGGTCACTGGGAATTAATTCACTTGGGATTTGGTAGTTTTCAAACATTTTCTTCTCCTCAATTTAAGACCCCTTCATGGTAAACCCATTGCCGTAAAATGGATAGAGAAAGCATTTACACATTGATTAAACCTCTGAGACAATTCTCCCATGAAAAAGATAATCCTCACCCTCCTCATGGGGCTTTGCACCGTCAGCAAGGCTGACATCTATGACTTTAACCTTGGCGTCGGTCTTATGAATGAAGCCGTTGGCCGCTATCAAACTGACGTCAATGGCGACAAGAGTCTTTTCAATAATAAGCTGGCCCTTGAGGCCGGAGCGTCCTTCCCTCTTGATGACGATCAAGCGTGGCGTCTTCATGGTGATCTTGGTCTTCTTTGGCCAAGTGGAGAAGTCAGCTATATCACTAGGAATGTCTTTTACATGACTGCGAACCTCGGCTACTCCCTCACAAAGGAATTTGAATGGCGTCTTGGTGGAGGCTTCTACTTCACGCGTATTAGTGGCGAAGGGGGAACAGTCCCCATCCAAAATGGCGATAGCACGACAAACTTTCCGATTCCAGAAGAGGCCAGTATCTCTAGGAATGTGACTTTAAATACTTCCTTTAATTATGAATTCTATCAAGACGTCAGTGTGAGAACCGAGGCCTTTGTCTTCAATCCTCTCAACTCAAGAAACCGCACTTTTAATGTGGCCCTTACCCTGCGCTACCATTTTGGAGAAGTCCTATGATCAAAATAAATGTCCTCCTCCTCACCCTTGTGTTTTCTTTTCAAGCACAGGCCTTCACTCTTAATAACTCAGTAGCGGCGAGCTTTGATATGGAAGCCGTCGATGACGTCGTCGTTAATGTGGCCTCACATGCTTGCACCAGAATCGGTCTCTCCAATGCTGATCTCTTGGGTCTTATTAGCGAGGCCGTTGATGAGTATTGGAATCGAGTGCACACCAGTAGCCTAAGAATGCGGGCAGGTGCAGTCATTAATGTTGCCAGTGACTTTCAAACAGGCACGGCCTGTACTGATCCCAATGCGGCAAGTTGTACTATTAATCCCGCTCTTCGCGTTTCAAGTGGCGTGCTTATTTCATGTAATACTGAAGGCGCTAATTTTAATAATAATGGCCGTATTCTCGGCGTCACTGTTCCCAATAATGTCAGCGGCCAAACAATTAATGGCTCTTTGATTCTTCTCAATGATATTGCTTCAACTATTTTTGGTGACCTCAGTCGCCGCGAGCAAGTGGCCGTGATCGCCCATGAGATTGGCCACGCCATTGGACTGGGTCACACGGAACTTCAAGATAATCTTATGCTCTTTGAAAGTGTTCCCACCCGAGAGGCGCTTGGATGGGATGATGTCGAGGGCGTGAGTTACCTCTATCCCGTTGAGCAGCCCATTAGCGGTTGTGGCACGATTGAGTTTCCAACGAATTCAAAGGGTGGTTTTCTCACCCTTATATTAGGGATCCTCCTCTCTTTAAGTCTTGGCGCCCTCTTTAAGAAGAAGTCCTCAAAACAAGTGAGCGAAGGAGCGGCCCTTCTCTAGGCAGCGCGCTTCATAATCATCAAGAAACTTATTTTCGGCCTCACTTAAAAGGGTGCGCTCAACAAGGGGCAGCCAAAAGCCAATGGTCACAAGATCTTCAAAGTAAAGCTCTTCACTATGCTCATCTCTTTGCACGATCGCGATATTTTCAAGGCGAATCCCACCAACTCCGGGCTCATAAAAACCTGGTTCTATAGAGCCCACTCGATGGGCCTTCATCGGCGTGACACTCTCAGGACGAATGGAATAACCCCCTTCGTGAACATTGACCCCAACCCCGTGACCTGTGCCATGAGCAAAGTCCATACCCTTTTCCTTTAAACCCGCACGGGCAAGCTTATCAAGCTCATTTCCTTCAATCCCCTCTTTAAATCTTGCCATTAAAACTTGCAGCAGGCCTTTGAGGACCAATGTATATTGAGTGCGCTGTTTTTCATTGGGGGCACCAAGGGCGAGTACAGTTCGGGTGCAATCGGTGGCAAAGCCTTCTTCATAGATCGCCCCCGAGTCACAAAGAACGAGGTCACCCTCTTCACAATAAGTACTCTCTTTGGGAGTGCCGTAGTGAATGATGGAGCCATGGGCACCGAAACCAGCAATCGTGCGAAAGCTTTGGGTGCGCGCCCCTAATTCTTGATAGCGCTTTTCAAGAGAATCTCTAAAGGCCACTTCAGAAATTTTCTCCCCTACTCTCACTCTTTCAATGAGGGCGCAAAAGGTGTCATAGATGGCCTGATTACTTTTTTCAAAGCTTGTGCGAAAGGCCTCCTTTTCGGGCTCACTCTTGTAACTCATCCATTCGCTATGGAAGTTCTTCTCTTTTAATTTTCCCTTAAGTTGGTCGGCACTTTTTAAGAGGTCCACTTGAGCGGCCGTGCTAAAACCGGGGTCCCACCAAAGTGTATCCACGACGAAGTTTTTAATCTCTTCGTTAAAGTCACTTAGGGGGTAGACTTCGCGAACAGCCGTTGCATGAGCTTGAACCTTTTCAAGCATTGAAGGATCAACAAAGAGTTGGATTTTCTTATTGGTCAAAAGAGCGAGGGCGCGAAAAGTTCCTTGATAAGGAAGAGAGTTTGAGCGCAAACCACTGGCCCAGGCAACAGCGTCAAGGCCACTTAAGAAAGCACCTTCTCCGTCCTTTAAGGCGCGTTGCCACTTTTTAAGAAGATGCTCGCCTTCTTTCTCGTAAGGAACCTCCCACAGGTCACCAGAAAATTGAGGCGCACTAAAGCCGATGAGGGAGTGAAACTCCTCTTCATTTAAAGAGCTCCACTCTAGTGAGTTGTAATCCTGACGCAATTTTTCCGGCGTTCGAAAGGGCAAGAAACCAACAGTCTTCAATTTCTTAAGGTCTGCCCCAAGTGCACTGCCAATACTTTGGCCAAAGGGAACCTTTACGACACGAATACGATTGAGGTCACACTCAAGATCGGCCTGCTCATGGTAGCGACCATCAACATAGAGATTGATCATGCCATCACTGGTGACAAGGGCCTCGGCCACAGAGCCCGTAAATTGAGTGAGGTAAATACGCAGAGAATCTTCCTTAGGAACATACTCGCTCAAATAGTTGTCAAAACTTGGGAGATAAAATCCATCGATGTTCTTCTCTTTAAGGTATTCTTTCCAAGAAAATTCACCACTTGCATATCCCATCATTGACCTCTTTAAGTTATTGATTTTATTATTAAAATTCCTCTATTAGCCTACCAAAGTCCTTGCGTTTTGACCAAATATCGGTGACTTAATAAAGAAATTTCTAAAGTTTTTGAGTGAATTGGTCGAAAATACCGGTGTACCCAACAAAACTTTTAGACAGCGGCTAAAGTATGAAAATCGGCATCCGCCACATTGTAGTTTTTTGCCTCGGCGCCTTTCTTCTTAAGATTGTTATTGCCGACCCTTATCGTGGGGAGGCCCCCAATCGCAATCCAGCCAGTGTCATCACTGTAAGGAGATAAGCTCCTTAAAGCGCTTGCCTCTTTGAGCATAATTCTTAAATTGATCAAAACTAGGAAAGGCCGGGGAGAGAAGAATCACTTCTTCTTCGTCACTTTGATGCTCTTTTGCAAGTTCAATCACTTCTTCTAAACTCGCTGCACTTGCTTTAACAACACTTTCTTCTTGGTTCTTATCATGGAAAGAATTTTCTAAGAGGTCGCGACTCTCACCATAGAGAAAAATCTTATAAGAGGGATGTTCTTTGAGAAACCTTTTAACTTCTTTAGGTGCTTCATCATTGTGCCCACGAAGCTGCCCGCCAATAAGCACACTCACCTTTTGACCAAGTTCGCTTACGGCCTTCATCGCCGTTAGAGTCGCTTGCCAATTGGTCGACTTGGCATCGTTATAAAAAGTCGTCACCCTTGAGTCTTTCTTTAGCGTCCCCACATACTCAATACGATGCTCAACACCCTTAAATGAACTCATGGCACGCTCAAAAGCAGGTCGCGCCTCAAGCCCCCGCTCATCACAAAAGGCCTTAATCATGCGCCAGCAAAACCACAGATTAAAGCGGTTATGCTCCCCAACGATCTTGAGGGTGCTTATATCAAAGTGCTCACTAAGCTCTTCTTCTAAAACAGGATGAATCGTTGCTTCAAAAGCTTCAGGGGCTGCGCCACAGCCAGGCCCCACAAAGAAATGATCCCCCTTTTTCTGAGGTCGTGCCAAGAGCCACTTAGCCAGGCGGTAATCCTCAACATGATCGTAGCGCTCTCCATGATTAGGAAAGAGATTGAGAATGCCCGCGACCTCAGCTCTTAGCTGATCGAGGGACTCACATTGAAAACTTGAAACTTCTAAAAGGGCGACATCAAAATTCTCTTTGGTGCTTAACCCCTCTAAAAAGGAGCGTCCAATATTCCCGCCCACGAAAGGATGAAAGCCAAGCTCCTTAAGAACAACTTCTAGAAAGCTCACCGAAGTCGTCTTTCCATTGGTTCCTGTAAGAGCAATGATCGGTCCAAGAAAGAAGCGCGAAGCAAGTTCAAGCTCATTCCATATAGGAATTTTATTGGCATGGGCGTCTCTTAAAGTTTCTGAACTGCGGGGAATGCCAGGGGCCAATAAGATCAAATCAACCTGACTAAGGGCCGTGATCGCCTCAGGAGTGCCTTCACTCAGGGTTGTGATGGGGTAAGAAAACGCCCCCACTTCACTCTCCCAGCCCTCTCCTTTATTCACAATAACGAGTGAATCAAGGGCAATTCCTCGTAAATAAGTAATGGCCCCGAGACCACTTACACCTAGGCCGTAGACGGCAATCTTTTTCCCTGATAAATCCATAGAAAGAGATTATCATGAGGCCTGTGAATTTGGAAAAGAGACGTCGAGCAATTGAAGAAGAAATGAGAAGACTCGCCGAGTTTTTGGCGCCTTTTCGCCCCATTTGGGCCTATGAAGTCTTAAACTTCTATCCTGACTGTGTGCCCCACTTTAAAGAGGAGTGGTTTGAGACCCTTAGCTCCCTTAAAGAGGAGCAGGAGCTTGCTCTTGAAAATGGTCATGCCCCCATTGATTGGCCAGATTCTGATCTTAGAAATCTCTTCTTAAAGATGAGTGAACTTGAAGGTCTCCCCCACCTCAAGGTCACTGAACCAGAAGCTTATCCCAGCTGGGCCCTTAATAAAGTCTCTGGAAAAAAACAGCATGAGATCAAAAAAATTGTCTCTCTTCTTCCAACCCTTGGTCTTAAGGCCGGCGATCATGTGGTGGATATCGGCGGTGGTAAGGGTCACCTTCCTCGCATTCTTTGCCTCTACCATGGTCTTAATGGAACAACTCTTGATACGAATAAAGAGTTTCAAGAGCTCGGTCTTAAGCGCTATCAAAAGTACCCCAAACCTGAGGGAGCTGGTGAGCTTGAGTTTATCAATCACACCTTTGCAGGAGAGGAAAATGCTGAGACAGAGGAATTTGTTTTTAAGAGGGCCAAGGCAAGTTTTGGCCTTCACACCTGTGGCCCCCTTGCTCTTCATCATCTCAATAGAGCAACTTCTCATCAGGCCCTTTTAAATTTTGGTTGCTGCTATCAGAAGCTTGATCCTGAAAAAGAAGCGCGCCTAAGCCGCTACGCCAATGATAATGACCTCTATCAATTTTCTCAGCACGCCCTCACCCTCGCTTCTCGTGGTCACACGACGATTAGCTTGAAAGACTATCGCATAAAGAAAATTGTAAAGCTGAGAAGAAGTGCTCTTCACTTTTATCTCATCGATCAAAACTATGAGAGTGAATTCGTGACAGTTGGCTCCGCTCACCCACGTGACTACCAAGGTCCCTTTAGCCACTACGCTCATCTCAAGCTAAAAAAACTAGGTCTCGCTCATTCAAGTGAAGAAGAACTTAAGGCGAAGCTTGATGACTTCTATCAGCAAGAAGAGCTGCAAGAAAAGCTTACTTGGATCTATCAGGCGAATATGATCAGATGGCGCTTTGGCCGTTTGCTTGAAAAACTTTTATTACTGGATAGAACCCTCTCGCTCATTGAAAAGGGTCTTGATGCCTATTGCTTTGAAATATTTGAAGCGAAGCAGAGTCCCCGAAATATCGGTATTATCGTGAACCCCGCTTCACCCTTAGAATAAATTATCTTAGAAAGAGCATGTCGTAGTACTTAGGCAATTCCCATAAAGAGTCAGGCACAAGTTCTTCAACTTCATTACAAAGATTCGCCACCTCTTCTGTCAGAGGCATCAGCGTATCAGCAATAACTTTAGAGCGCTTTGTTCCGTCCTCAGGAAGCTCTCTGAGGCCATTGGTCAGATTCTCAACTCTATTAAAGAGAGTCTCTGTCGTATAGTTGAGCTTCTTAAAAATACCGGGCTCCACACTTGATTCAAAGCCGATATCTTTTTGCACCTTAATGACATCACCAAGAGTCTTCTTATAAGTCAAAATGGAAGGAATCACGTGCTGATTCACCATTTGAATAAGAGTTTCAAACTCAATTTCTCTTAATGTGTTGTATCTTTCAATCAATACATTACAACGAGTATCGAGTTCATCTTTTGTGAAAATCTTTTGATCTTTAAGAAATTGCGTTCTCTTTTGATCGACAAAGAGAGGAAGGGCATCGGCAGTAGTGCGTAGGTTTAAAAGACCACGCTTTTCAGCTTCAACCACCCACTCATCAGAATAGCCGTCACCATTAAAGATGACATCAAAGGAACTGGTGATCCACTTCTTTGTCACCTCTTGCATGGCCTCATCAGCACTCTTTCCAGAGGCCACGGCCTTCTCAATAAACTCGGCCGTATCTTCAAGGACATCGGCCACAGCACCATTAAGAATTGAAAGAGGCAGACCAATCGACATCTCGGAGCCACAAGCACGCAGTTCAAACTTATTGCCCGTAAAAGCAAAAGGTGATGTTCTGTTGCGGTCAGTATTGTCTTTATCAAGGTCAGCAAGTTGATGAGTCATCACATCCATGCTGGTGTCATTATTTGAAGTAACAGCCTTTCCTTCTTTAATGGCCGTAAAGATTCTCTCTAGAGTATCCCCAAGATAAGCCGAGATAATAGAAGGAGGCGCTTCATTCGCTCCTAGGCGATGATCATTTCCCGCCGAAGCAATCGCCGCGCGGATCATTCCTCCATGGCGAAAGAGAGCTTCAGTCATCACAGAACACATGGTGAGGAAGCGGTAATTCTTCTCTGGGTTTGCACCAGGGTTGAGAAGGTTATCGCCTTCAACAGTTGAAATGGACCAGTTTAAATGCTTTCCAGAGCCATTAATACCAGCAAAGGGCTTCTCATGAAGAAGAGCAACAAAGTGATGCTTAATCGCGACTCTTTTTAGGGTCGCCATTAAGGCCTGGTTATTATCCGCTGAGACGTTAGTGTTATCAAAGATCGGTGCGATTTCATATTGACCGGGTGCCACTTCGTTGTGACGAGTCTTTGCAGGAATACCAAGGCGGTGAAGTTCATAATCAAGCTCTTGCATAAATCCCATCACACGCTCAGAGATATCACCAAAGTAGTGATCATCAAGCTGTTGGTTCTTTGAAGAGAGAGAGCCAAAGAGAGTTCTTCCGGTCATCACTAAATCAGGGCGCGCATAAAAGAAGGCCTCATCAACAAGAAAGTACTCTTGCTCAGTTCCACAATTGGATTGAACGCGCGCCGTTTCTTGGCCAATGGCCTTAAGAAAGCGAATCGCTGATTTAGAGAGGGCCACTTCTGATCGTAGAAGAGGTGTTTTAATATCAAGGGCCTGCCCCGTGTAAGAGATAAAGGCCGTAGGAATACAGAGAGTTTTCCCATTCACCCCTTCAAGAAGGAACATGGGTGAAGTGAGGTCCCATGAGGTGTAGCCGCGAGCTTCAAAAGTTGAGCGTGAGCCCCCATTGGGAAAAGAAGAAGCGTCAGGCTCCCCTTGCATCAGCTGGCCGGCCGAAAGGTTTTCAATGGCCTCTCCATTTTTAATATCAAGAAAAGAGTCATGCTTCTCAGCCGTTGAACCCGTGAGAGGTTGGAACCAGTGACAAAAGTGAGTCGCACCCTTTGTGATGGCCCACTCCATCGCCGTCTTGGCCACAACGTCAGCAAGCTCTTTGGGCAGAGGCTTATTAGAAGTTGCAATGATATCGAGTTCTTTCTTTACCGCTTCAGGAATATTCTTCGCTTTACGATAATCAAAAGTATTTTCACCATAGTACTGGCTAATTCTTAAAGGAATGCCTTGATTGTCTTTGGGTCTTTCAATACGACGGTAAGATCGACCAACAGCTGTACGTCTTGCTGTATGACGGTCGGTAGTTTGAGTCATTCTCTCTCTCCTTGGGGTATTCGAGCGTTAGGTTTATTGGCTATAATTCTAACGATTCTAAAGAGAGATTGTCTATAAATTCAACTAATGAGTTCGATTAGTCCGAACTAATACATCGAGTTAATGCCATTATTGAGGCATAGAATTAGGAAAGCAAAAATAAAAAAGACAATTTTTGCCATTAAGGCCTGAGCTTCATGGGGAAACACAACTGACTCCTCTTGCAACAACATGTGTACAATTGTTATGACAGAAGAAAGAAAATTTGGCAAATCAACCTAGGCGCGCAATGCTCCAAGTATATGAAAAACTTATAACTAACTCACAGGGCAATGATTTTCCCCTCAGCCCTTCTGAAGAAGTCACTCCCATTAGACTTACCCATTGGAAAAATAGCCGCATGGCACTAGCGGCATGCCTTAAAGAAGCAAACCTCTGTAAAGAGGACGTCCTTCACTCTGACCTTGTTATCGACCATCACCACAAGCTCAAGGCCTTTCCCGATTTTATCGTCTCCCTCAGTCACACGAGAGGAGCAGCGGCAGCGATGCTCACCCGCCAAACCAAGGCCATGTTAGGTGTGGGAATTGATATTGAAGAGCAAACACGCACTATTAAAGAAGGCGTGATTGAGAAGTATGCCCATCCTCAAGATAGTGGACTCGATCCCCTTCATCTGTGGTGTGCGAAGGAAGCCGCCTTTAAGGCCTCCTCCTTTTTTTGGAACCGTGAAAAAACCTTTATCCTCAAAGATATAAAAGTCATTGATCATTCTTTTTGGGTTGATGATCTTCTCTCTGGAGAAGTCATTCACCACTATGAAGAGGGCTACCTTATCACCAAAGCCTTTGTCCTCTCCCTGAATTAATCCCTGATCAGTATTGAAGGAGTGTTTTCTCAAAGAGAGCACGGTCTTTTATTTCAAGCTTTTCAATTTCTTGCGGAGCTTTTTCAGGGGCGACTTCAATGGTTAAGAGGCGTCCCTGGCGAGCAATCAAGAATTCAACTGGTGCCGACTTCTTAAGTGTTTTACAAAAGGAATTAAAACTCTCCCCTGTTAAACGCCAACCTTCTGCTCCAATAATTTCATCGCCATGATTGAGTCCGCATTTATGAGCGGGTCCATCAAGTACGATATTTTGGACAACTTGAGCGCCATTTTGATTTTTAAAGTCACAACCCCAATAGTGATCCTCTGACTGCTTAAAGTGAACCTTTAGCCCCGCCTTTTCACAGCTTTCAACAAGAGGAAGTTCACCCGTATTCACGAGTAGGCGTTCAAAGTCATTTCGAATATCTTCTCCACTAACTTTCTCTAAAATCTCAAGGACCTCTTCTTTGCTCATGCCTTCTGCTGGATTTTCTTTGTAGCGCTTCCAAAGAAGGCGTGCAAAGTCTTGAAGGTTCGCTCCCTCAGCACTGAGCATGGAGTTGAGGCAAAAGAAAATCAAAGCCCCTTTTAAATAGTAATTAATCGTCGAATTCTTTGAGTTTTCATGGGGTCTATAAAGCTTAATCCAAGCGTCAAAGGAAGCGTCTTCAACTGAATCAAAGAGGCGCCCCGGTGTTTTGTTGTAGGCATTTATCTTTTTAACAAGCCTCTTTAAAAAGAAGTCTTCATTTGAAAGTTTGCAATTAAAGACAAGAAGGTCATCCATGAAGCTTGTGAAACCTTCGGTGAGCCAATGCATCTTGGTATAATTTTCACCTGAATAATCAAAAGGTCCAAGCTCAACGGGCCTAACTCTCTTCACATTCCATGTGTGAAAATACTCATGGCTTACGAGACCGAGAAAATCAAAGTAGCCCTCTTCCTGACCAAGTTCGAAAGGATCAAATTGCAGAGCTGTCGAATCGCAGTGCTCTAAACCACCATAAACCTTAGGAAAGAAGTGACCCATGTAAACATACTGCTCGTAGGGAATCTCCCCCCAAAAATCAGCGACCTTTTGAGTGATTACTTTAATATCATTTCTTAAGTCACCATGAATTTTTTGCGGTAAATTTAAGAAGGCCAAGTGATGATCTTTTCCCTCAACCCTAAAACCATTAGTCTCATGACAGCCTATCTCTAGTGGGCAATCAAGGAGGCGATCATAATTATCGGCCTCATAGAGAAAGACCTCGCGCTTGGGGCTAATGTCTTTTAATGAAGTTGTAAGCTTAGTCCAAATGGGTGGAAACTCAACTTTAAGATGGTGAAGCTTGTCTTCGTAACCTTTAATTCCCATGAAAACACTGGGCCCATGAATAAAGGCGTGGGTCTGATTAACGTGACTCGTGCGCACTGTAATCTCATTACAGTAGACTTCATACTCCACACTCACTTCGGTCGTAAGATTTTTAAGCTCACTTTTAGAGCGGTCAATCAGCCAAGTATTTTTATTTTTCTTTTCAAAGAAGAGGAACTCGCCATTTTTTTGGACAACTCTTAGGCGGCGCACATGACGAGAATACTCACGCACCATATAGGAGCCAGGTGACCACACGGGCATGAAAACTTCAAATTCGTTTTGATTTTCAGGGACTTCAAAGGTCATCGCGACCTTGACGTGATGTGTCCATGGTTCTGTTATTTTGAGATCAACATTAATCGCTGCCACGCTTCAAGTCCTTTTTCCTAGGGCCAGGCCCTTGTAAGAGTTTAAGCTTCACGATATGCCTTGGGCCACAAGACTTCAAGCACCAAGGATCAGAATCAGATGGAGACGATTGTCGACCCAGGCCAAATTAAAACCCCCCATGTCAGTGCCACAGAAATGGCAGTGTCACAACTTGAGCTTATCATTGAAAATGATTTCACCCTCAAGGGGAAATACCTCAGACTACTGATCAGTGGAAAAGGATGTGATGGCTTTACCTACTCGGTGGGTTTTACCGATCTTAATCAAGATGATCTCAACGTGCCTCTTCTTAATGAACAAGGAGAGAAGACCTCACTTGAGCTTTTAATGGATCCCTTCACCGCCTTCTATCTGCAGGAGTGTTTGGTTGATTACCAGCAGGACTTTGATCATAATAAAGAGGGTTTTGTTGTGCAAAACCTCAACCAGAAAAAGTTTGCAGGTAAATTTTGGAGAGCTGACGAAGAGAAAGTTCCTCCGTTAAAGGCTCCCCATGGACTATCGTTATCTTAAAGCATTTCTTCTCACGGCCCAGCACCAGTCTTTTTCAAAGGCGGCAGAGTCCCTCAAAATCGCACAATCGGCCGTTAGCCGCCAGATCAAACTCCTAGAAGAAAGCCTTGATGAGGAGCTCATTATTCGCTCCTCAAAGAAAGTCATCCTCACTGAAAAGGGCAACTCCCTCTTTGTGGCCGCCCAACAATTTGACCAACTCACCCATGAGATTTTTGATAGAGAAGACGACCGTCCCCTGCGTGTGGGAATTCTTCATGGTCTTTTAAAGAATTGGTTCATTCCCAGGCTCGCTAAATTTTATAAGAAGAATAACCGTGCTTTCACCCTAACGGTGGGAACGCAAAAAGATCTTAAAGAAGGAATTGAAGAGGGAAAGTTTGATGTCATTTTTTCTTCAGAAAATATTCAATCGGAATTGATTAGCTCTTTAAAGCTCTTTGATGAAAACCTAGTGCTGATCAGTAAAGAAGAGGTCAATAAGAAGAAGCTTCATGAGTACCGCTGGATTGTATACTCTGACGAAGACAATATTTTTAAAATCAGCAAGAAGCCTTCACCAGACCTGATCTATCTTGAGGATATTCACTCGATTGTCGATCTTGTTAAAGCGAATGTGGGCATTGCAGTAGTGCCTGATCATGTTCTCAAAAAAACAGATCCGCTTCTTATTCAAAATGTTCAAGGTCTTAATCAGGCCAGCATCTATATGACAACTCTCAATTATAAGAGCATGCCCCAAAGCCTAAAAGTTCTCAGTGATTTAGTTCAACGTTAAGACTGAACCGTCCTCGTGGAGGACAATATCCTGGGCAGATTGGTATTTTTTAAGGGAGTAAATCTTTCTTAAGGGATAAGGCTTACGGCGTTTGGTTTTTACAAGGTAAGGCCAGCGCACTTCAATACTCTCTACTCTTTCCTTAGCCCCTAAACCGAACCATAGTCCTTCTTCATTTTGAGAATTCATGGGTCCATAGGAGTAGTCTACCGTGCGCAAAAAACTTCCCTTATTTGTTTTGAGGCGAACCGTAGCCCCAATGCCCATAGTATTGGCCTTCACCCCTTTTAGGCGCACTTTAAGAATGCGCCTTTTTTCATAGGGAAATTGATTTTCAAAAGCATAGAGACGTGGGTTCATGGCGGCGTTTCTAAAGCTCACTTGGCCGCTGATAATATCGAGGCGTCCATCCTTATTGAAGTCAACCGCGACCATGCCAGAGGGATTCACAATATCTATTCCCAAGTCGTGAGCAATATCTTTCATGCTATGATCAGGGGCCTGTTCAAAATAGATAAGACGACTCTTGGGGGGAAAGCCACTATTTCCCACCAAAAGATCGGGATGCCCGTCAAAATTAAAGTCTGCCCATATGGCCCTGCGATCCCCCTGACTCCAAGAGCCACTCCCGTCATCTTTATGGTACTCCGTTCTTAGAAATTGAGGAGGATTATCAAAGCTCTTTCCCGTTAGGATACTTGAGCGGTCACGAGTTTCAGGGTCATAACTGTGAAAGAGCTCGCCCAAAGCAAGGTCAAAGAGCCCATCACCATTGTAGTCATGACAAAGAAGATAATGGGTAAAGCCTCCCCCACTAGCGAGGTAACTTCCCTCTTTATCAGCATCAACCCCCATCTCTTTAGCATGATCAATGAGGAGGCGATCGGCATTAGCATTACCTTTACTATTAAGCCAAACCTTATTCTTTTGGCCTGAAGACGAGGCCGTTAAAAGGTCGGGATAACCATTGCGGTCAATATCACAAGTGGTGCTTCCCGTTGTCGGGCGCGCATTGGGATAGATTTTATAGTCTTCATCAAATTTATACTCATCTTCAAGCATAATACTGCCATCAATCCACTTTCTTCCCCCGGGTCTTGCCAGGTAGAGCCGGTCTGGAGTGACAGTTGATTCCTTCTTCGTGTTATCAAACCAATTGCCCACGAAGACATCAAGCCAGCCATCCATATCCACATCAATAAGACTAAGACTGACAACTGGTAGGATTTGATTGAGAAAGGCCCCTCTTTCTTCTTTGAAGTAAATACCGTTTTTTTCCTTTTGACCGAGAAAGAGGCGCAAGGGAAAGCGATTTAATTCGGTCTTTTGATTAAAGGTGGCCACAATCATGTCAAGGCGTCCATCTTTATTAAAGTCGGCAAAGGCCAAGAAACTCGCCCTCACTCCCTTTGCCAGTGGTGCACTCTTGCGATTCACAAAGTGAAAGGAATTCTTCTCTCTCACCCCTTCAAAGAACTCTGGAAAACCATAGGCCTCTGGGAGGCTGACTAAATCGGTAACACCATCTCCATTCCAATCGACACTGTAGAGAAGAGTTCCCTTTACGTCTTGAAGGCCTAATGATGCGGTGACATTTTTAAAGCCCTTAATAAGGGGGGTCTTAAGACTAGGATCACCTACGATTTTTTTTACTTTCTTACGAATGATCTTGCCCTTTTTAACGGGGCTTTTTGAAGAGCAAGAAACTCCTCCTCCCATGAGGAGAAGGAGCCCTGCAGTCAGTGAGATTAATTTTGAAGTCTTAGAGATCGACTTAGAAATCGATGATATCCAGACCATATCCCCCATTCTCCGAAACTGCGTCAGAGAGGCGCTTTTCAACCTTATCAATATTCTTGGTCATCTCTTTGAGATTGGCCACGAACTCGTGCTTCGCGCGACGAAGAGAGTGCTGAGCAAGATCAAAGCAGTATTCTTTTTTCTTCTCATCAACCTTTTCACTATTAAGGATAGCTGTTGTTCTTGAGATAACTGCTAGCATGACATAGAGCTGAATGGTCATATTCGCTAAACGCTTTTGAGGAAATTCATTTTCGATAATATTCTTACCGTACTTCATCAGGGTATTTTCAACCTGAATAGAAAAACCACCAAGCATGGAGCTAAACTCATTGGCCCACTCTTCAAGTCTTGGATGGGCCTGAGAAAGCGAGCGTGTTGGGATCATCTTTGTGATTCTATTCTTAGCAAAGTCTGTCAGAACACCTAGTGACTTGATGGGATCTTCAAGAGCTTTTGAAACATTGGAGATTTTTCCCAGTTCTTTAAGTTTTTCAGACGGTCCTCTAATTCCTGACAGGGCCAGAAAACAGCGCAGAATTTCGTTCGTTCCTTCAAAAATAAGGTTAATACGAGAGTCCCTCATGATTCTCTCATAGGGATATTCTTTCATGTAACCATTACCGGCAGCAATCTGAAGGGCCGTATCGACAACTTCCCACAGGCACTCAGAGCCAAAGATTTTACAAACCGCAGTTTCAAGATAGTAATCACGCATGCCCTTGCACATATTACCAGTGGTCATATAGACAACACTTTCAGTGGCATAAGTAAGGGCGGCCATTGAAGCGAGCTTCTCTTGGATCAGACCAAACTCAGTAATGGTCTTACCAAATTGCTTACGCCCATTAGCATGCTCCGTGGCCATCTCCATAATAGTCTTCATGCCACCAACACAACCGGCACCTAGAGAAAGACGACCAGAGTTAAGAACATTCATTGCGATCTTAAAGCCCTTGCCCAGTTCGCCAATAATATTCTCTTTGGGAACAATTACCTTATCAAAGTAGACCGCGCGTGTTTCACTGGCGCGAATCCCCATTTTATTTTCTTTTTCACCGAAGCTAAGCCCTTCCATATCCTTTTCAACGATAAAACAAGAGATCTTCTCTACCGTCTTGCCGTCAATCTCATGGTCCGTCTTAGCAAAGACTGAATAAAAAGCCGCTGAACCACCATTGGTAATCCAAAGCTTTTGTCCATTCAATGTATAAGTTCCATCTCCGTTATCCACGGCCTTGGTCTTAATCGAGTAAGCGTCCGAACCTGAACCCGGCTCGGTGAGGCAGAAGGCTGCAATTTTTTCCCCTGAAGCGAGGGCCGGAAGATATTTTTGCTTTTGCTCATCAGTTCCTTCATTAAGAAGCGCGCGGTAACCAATTGACTGGTGTGCTCCAATAAAGGTTGCAACAGAGCCATCATGAGCAGCGACTTCAGCAAAAACTCTACTATAAAGACTGTAATCTAGACCCATGCCCCCCAATTCTTCAGGAACACCTAGACCCATCAAACCAAGCTCTGCTAGCCCCTGAACCACATTTTCAGGAATAACGGCTTCTTGATCCATTTTTTCACCGTCAATATTGTCTTCGCCGAATTTGCGAATAGCATCGGTAAATTCTTTCGCGATCTCCACTTGCTCCTGTGAGAAGTGCGGATAGGGAAAGACCACGCTCTCATCTACTTCTCCATAGAAAAAGCCACCAACCACTGATTGCAATTCTTCTTTATCACTCATTGATACTACCTCTTTACTCCGTTAATTAGTTTTAGATAAAAAGTTTACCAAACAGGCGTTCGGAAATCCAACAAGGAAATAACCCGACCAGCGCACTCGGTCTTTGCGCTTTTCATAAAAATTGACCAAATCATTGCTTGATGCAACAGGGCTAAGTGCTTTAAAATTAAATTGTATATTCTTTGAATTAGGCAGGAGGCCGTAATTTAGCTCATGAGTAAACCGTCATCAAAGTTTGCACAATTCTTCGCTCGTCTTAAAGACAAGACTTCATCTCTCTTCAAAAGAAAGAAGAAGGATGTCTATGAAGACGAATATGAATACGAGTATGAAGAATATGACGAAGAGTACGAGGAAGAGTACGAAGACGATCAAACCGACCCCTCCTTCCAAACCCTCACCGTCACCGACATCAAACGCACTCAAGGCGAGCCCCCAAGTGTGCCTCTGGCAGACCTAGACGATGATGAAGAAGAGTATAGCGTTGATGAAGATCACCTCGATAAGACCAATCCCTCTTTTAAAGAGTTTGGTCCTACTACAGTGAAGAAGAAACTTAATATCGATTTTTCTGCAGTTAAGCGTGCCTTCTCGCGCCTTAATACAGATGGCTTCTTTGAAGCTCTTTATAGTCCTCAAAATAGACCTACCGTTCACAGGGTCTTTTTAATTGCGCTCGTTTCTCTTTCCTCTTACCTTACAGGTCGTATTCTCACAGGCTTTCTCTCCCCTGCTCCTGCCTCTAAGACACGACCAGTGGCCACTAACAACTTTCAAATTGACCCCACTCGCAATTACATTGCTGACTTAAGAAAGAATGACCTCTTTCAAGCACCGGAAGCGCAAAAGAATTTTACTCCTAAGAATGACAAGCCCATTAACGAAGTTAAAATTTGTAAAGAGGCCTCTAAGAAATCAAGCCTCAGCCTGCAACTCGTCAACACCATTGTCCTGCAAGATGAAGTCAAGAGTCTTGCAAGCGTTCAAATTCGTGGCAAAGATAATTTTCTTCGTATCGGCGACAAGGTTCCCAATATGATTGAGGTGGGAAAAATCGACTCTGAGCGCCTGATCTTTAAGAACCTTAAGAGCCGCGAGTGTGAATACATTGAAACCAAGTCAGATAAGAGAAGAAACCGTATCAAGCCTCTCAATATCGTAAGAGAACCTAAGAAGGCCCGAAGCCTCATTCAAGATGATAAGGACTCCGGAATCACTAATGTTGGAAATGTCTTTAAGATTAAGAAGGCCGTGCGTGAGAATATGCTCGCCAATATTTCTGATGTCCTCACTCAGGCCCGTGCGGTTCAGATTAAAAACCCTGATGGAACCCTTGCTTTTAAAATGCAAGAGATTGTTCCTGGCTCCATCTACAGCAAACTGAATATCCAAGAAAATGACATTATTGACAGTATTAATGGCAAGAAAATTACAAGTATGAACGAGCTTATGTCTCTCTTTGGCCAAATCGATAAGATTGATCACTTTGAATTAGGCCTTAAGCGCGACGGCAGTGAGCAGAATCTTGAATATAATTTTGAGTAAGTTTTAAGGACGATTTATGAAGTCACTCTATTTAGAAAAACTCTGTACTCCTCTTATGATTGGTACAGCTCTTACTCTGAGTCAGTCACTCATGGCCCAGGGATTTGATAGCTATAAGGGGCGCACTAAGTTTTCTCAAAATAACACGAAGTCTTCAACAAACCTCATAAAAAAGAATGGCTCTAAAACAATCAATCTTGGCAACTCGGGTACAACCGACGCCTTTGGCCGAGGCACAGGGATCAACACTGTTAAGGATGCCAAAAAAGATAAGACCTATGTCAATCTTAACCCTGAGACTGCCTTTGGTCCTGAGGTTATCACAAACTTTAATTTCCCCGACACATCTCTAGAAGACCTTACTAAGCACATGCAAAAGCTCACGGGAATAAAGTTGATTATGGATGGTAAGGGCCTTAAAGGTAAGGTGAGCATTATCTCCCCTTCTCCGATTACTGTCGGGGACGCCTGGAAGTCTTACCTCACCGCTCTTGAGATGAATGGCTTCTCTCTCGTTAACAGTGGAAACTTCTATAAAATCGTTGCGACTCGCGATATTCGCTACACCCCAACAAAGATCTACACGGGAAACTACACCCCTAATACCGATAATTATGTGATGAGAATTCTTCCCCTAAAGAATATTGACTCTACAGAAGTGACGCGCTCTTTTCGCCCCTTTATGTCACGCTATGGTCGAATTATCGATATCAAGCAAACCAATACCATTATTGTTCAAGATACGGGGACCAATATTAATCGTCTTACTCGTCTTATTAAGTTTATCGATGTTCCTGGCTACGAAGAGACTCTTCAGATTATTCCTGTAAAAAATAGTTCTGCTCAAGAAATTGCCAAACTTCTCGATCAAATCTTAAAAGGCAAAAGCACCAATACTAAATTTAAAAGCTCACGAGCGACAAAGGGAGAAAATATCTCTAAGATTATCGCTGAGCCGAGAACTAATACCATTATCGCTATGGCCAATGGTGATGGAGCGAAACAACTTCGTGACCTCATTAAGAAACTCGATGTTAAGAATGTGAGCCGTGGTGGTGGACGTATTCACGTTTACTATATTAATCACGGTGACGCTGAAGCCCTTGCTAAGACCCTTTCAACCCTGGTTAGTGGGGCTCAACAAAGCACATCTCGCACAGGCAGAACCTCTCGTCTAAGAAGCCGCCTCACTCAAAATGATGATAGCGGCAGTCAACTCTTTAGTGACGACGTAAAGATTACAGCCGATAAAGATAATAATGCCCTCGTGGTCACGGCCTCTCCCACGGACTACCTGACCTTAAAAGAAGTGATCAACAAACTCGATGTTCCAAGAGATCAAGTCTATGTTGAAGGCCTTTTAATGGAAACCAATGTGAACAACTCCCGTGAATTTGGGGTCTCTCTTATTAGTGCAACAGGTGGTGGTAATGCTCAAAGGATTGCCACGGGTAATACTTCTGATCTTACCGCCCTCCTCTCTGGCTCTATTACTTCTCTTGGCGGACTCTTTGCTGGTATTGGTGCTGGACGACGCCTGACCATTCCAGGTCCCAATGGAAATGATATCGAAGTTAACTCTATTAATGGTCTCATTAAAGCGATTGCCTCAAGTTCGAGCACCAATGTCCTTGCCACTCCTCAGGTTCTCGCCCTTGATAACACCGAAGCAACTTTTGAAAATGGTGAGCAGGTTCCTGTCCAAGAGTCCCTGACCAATGCCACAGGGGTTCAGACCACAGTGCGTCCTCAAAAGGTAGCCCTTACTCTTAAAATTAAACCGCAAATTAATAAGGTCACGCGCTTTATCAAGCTTAAAATCGATCAAACCATTTCAGACTTTTCTAACCGCCCGGTTCAGGCCAGCTCTGGGGTGGCCACAACCGAGCGGGCGATCAACACAACCGTGGTTGTTCGAGACAAAGATACCATCGCGATGGGTGGTCTCATGAGAGACTCCCAAACTTTCAACGAAAGTAAGGTTCCCCTTCTTGGCGATATTCCCGTGCTTGGCTGGCTCTTTAAGAGTACGAGTAAGGAAGTCACAAAGCTTAACCTCCTCTTCTTTTTGACTCCGCGAATTCTTGCGAATTATCAAAAAGATAATGCGGCTAACGTGAAAGATATTCTTAACCGCCGCTCCAATCACCTTAAAAAAGCAGTTGGTGAAGAAGACCCCTTTGGAACAACTGTTAAAGGTCTCTACGAGAAAGTTCAACAGCAAGAGCAGGGTCCTCTTTACGATGATAGTGACCGTAATTATAAAGAAACCAATGAGAATCAAGATGGTATTGGTGGGATGAGTCCCCTTGATGAACTAGCGGATGTTCCCAACTATCAAGAGATTGTTCAAGAAGTTAAAGAAACAAAGAGCGCCTTAAAGAAATAGGAAGGATCGATGAAAATATCTGATCAAATGCTGGCCCAAGTAGAAGGGCAAAAAGCTAAAATTGGTGAGCTTCTTCTCAAGCATACCTCTCTTACGGAAGAGCAGCTCGGTGAAGCCCTCTCAACCCAAGAAGAGTCTGGTCAGCTGATTGGAGAAATCCTTCTTAAGCGCAATTATATTCATCCACATGACATCATCAAAGTCATCTGCCATCAGGTGGATATCCCCTATGTCATGGACATCAACGTGGATGAAGTGGACCCTAACCTCACCCTTGATATTCCGATTAACTACGCTAAAAC